>JAYPPH010000004.1:0-54798 GCA_038131365.1 Candidatus Marisalimonas marina
AGACAAAATCAAATTACTATACCTATATTATCAAGGAACAAGGATATTTATTTGTCTTTGGGTAAAAGAACAAAGTTAGCTAAAAATTATAATGCTGATATCTTTATTTCAATTCATGCAGATTCAAGCCAAAATAAGAAAGCAAAGGGTCTTTCAGTTTTTAGTCTTTCAAATAAGGCTTCAGATAAAGAGGCTGAGTTGTTAGCTAAAAGAGAAAACAAAGAAGATTTAATTCTAGGTGATAAAAACCTTACTAAGGATCCAATAATTTATGGTTCTTTAATTAAAATGTTTCAAAGAAAAGCAATGAACGAGAGCTCATTTTTGGCAAGAAAAATTTTATTGAATTTAGAAAAAACTAAATTAACTGTTAATAGAGGGCATAGGTTTGCTGGTTTTGCAGTATTAAAATCATACGATATTCCATCAATATTAGTAGAAATTGGATTTTTATCTAATAAAAAGGAAGAAAGAAAACTTTTAAAACAAAACTATCTAGACGAGTTAACGGATGGTTTGTCTAATGCGATTGAAGATTACTTCAAGAGTGTAAAATAAAAAATGTCCTAAAATTGTCTAATTTGAAATTTAATTTATCAAAATGAAACTTTTAGCTTACTTAATGACATCAATATTTCTAATAGCTTTATCTGGAATACTGGTTCTTTTGTATATTTTGTGGTTCTACGGTAAAGATTTGCCTGATTACAAAGAATTGTCAAAATATAATCCTAACGTTGTCACAAGAATTCACGCTGGCAATGGTGCTTTGCTAGCAGAATATGCAACTGAGAAGAGAGTTTTTGTACCTATAAGTGTCATTCCTAAAAAATTAATTAATGCATATATTTCTGCTGAAGATAAAGATTTTTATAATCATTTTGGTTTAGATTTAAAAGCAACATTGAGAGCTATTTTAACAAACATAAAAAATATAGGTTCGCAGAAAAGGCTTATAGGAGCTTCAACTATAACTCAACAGGTAGCTAAAAACTTTTTGTTAACCTCAGAAGTTTCTTTTGAAAGAAAAATTAAAGAAGCAATATTGTCAATCCGAATTGAAAGAGCATTTTCAAAAAATGAAATACTAGAATTATATTTGAATGAGATTTATTTAGGTTTTGGTTCTTATGGGGTTGCCGCAGCTGCATTAAATTATTTTGATAAAAGTTTAGATAATCTTGATCTAGCAGAAGTCGCTTTTCTAGCGGCTTTACCCAAAGCTCCTAATAACTACCATCCAATAAAAAAATATAATCAAGCTTTTGAGAGAAGAAATTGGGTTTTATCTCAAATGCAAAAAAACGGTTTTATTTCAAATGATACTCAAGAAAAAGAGAGTTTGAAGCCTATAAATATCCGTAATTCAAGTGGTTTTGATGAGGGTTATGCGCCTTATTTTACAGAAGAAGTCAGAAGACTTTTAGTAGATAACAAAAATATTGGTTTTAAATTATATACTGATGGTTATTCCGTAAAAACAACTCTGGACCCTTTTATGCAACTTCATGCTGATAACGCTTTAATCAATGGTTTAGAAGAATTAGACAAGCGACAAGGTTGGAGAGGGCCAGTTGACAATCTCGATTTATCTAAATTTTCTAAAAATGAAGTTTTAAGATATCTACAAAAATTACAAACACAATTACCACAAGGGCGAAAAATTGTTGTTATTGAGGAAGTAAAAGAAAATTTACTAAAAATAATGTTAGATAATGGTCAAATCAAAAAGTTAGATTTTAAAAATGCTTCTTGGGCAAGGCCACAAAATCTTCAAAAGGATAAAAATGATAAAGTAAATTTTTTTTCCGCTCCCAAGTATAAAAATTTTAATCAATTTTTAGAAAAAGGTGATGTTATAGTCGTTAAACATAATCTTACAGAAGAGACTGAGTTTTATTCTTTATCTCAGATACCCCTTGTTAATGGTGGCATCGTAGTACTCGACCCAAATAATGGTAGGGTATTGGCAATGAGCGGAGGGTATAGTTTTCAAAAAAGTAAATATAATCGAGCAACCCAAGCAAAACGTCAACCAGGATCTGCATTCAAACCATTTGTTTATCTCGCTGGATTAGAAAGGTTTTACAAGCCAACAGAATTAATTCTTGATGCTGCATTAGCGTATGATCAGTGCGCTGGTTGTCCAAAATGGAAACCTGCTAACTATACTAAAAAATTTTATGGCCCTAGTCCAATAAGGCTTGGTATTGAAAAATCAAGAAATTTAATGACTGCAAGGCTAGCTATAAGACTTATTGAAGAAGAGGCCTTGGTTAGAGATTACTTGGAACAAGGTTACTCAACTTTATTAATTGCTGAGAAAATGAATAAAAATATAAATTTTGTAAATTTTGTAGTAAATGAAATTCTTGAGAGAGAGAAATATCAAAAAGAAATAAGTCAAAAGATTATTAATGACTTTTCAATAAAACATAATTTAGATGAGAATGATTTAACAAAATATATAAATCAAAAATTAAAAATTAATGAAATAGCATTAATAACAAATGTCGAAGTAAAAAAAGTTAGTAAACTTATATCGTCTTTATCTCCTAAAAATATAATTCAAGATTATGCTAAAAAATTTGGCATTAGTGAAAATCTACCCCCATTCTTGTCTATGTCACTTGGTGCTGGGGAGACAGACCTTCTAAGTTTAACTAATGCTTATGGTATGATTGTAAATGGAGGGAAAAAGATATCACCTACTCTAATTGACCGCATTCAGGATAGAAGGGGAAAAACTTTATTTAAACATGATATGCGTGACTGCAAAGATTGCAATGGAAATGAATTCAAAATAAATCAAATTCCAAAGTTAGCTTCTAAGGATGAGAGAGAGAAAATTGTTTCATCTGGTTCTGCTTATCAAATGGTTTCTATGTTGAAAGGTGCAATTGATAGGGGGACTGGAAAAATAATAAAGTCACTTGGAAAAAATTTAGCTGGAAAAACTGGTACAACAAACTCGAACACTGATGCATGGTTTATTGGGTTTTCTAGTGATTTAGTTGTTGGTGTTTTTGTTGGCTTTGATAACCCTCGACCTCTTGGTTTAAAAGAAACAGGCAGCTCAGTTGCTGCACCTATTTTTAAAGACTTTATGAGTAAAGCACTTAAAAATACGCCTGATATACCTTTTAGAAGACCACCAGGAATAAAACTAATATCAGTTGATCCAAGCACAGGTCTTCAAGCTAATTCAAAAAATAAATCAAGCATTTTAGAGGCTTTTAAAATTGGTCAAAAACCTAATGTAAGCTATGATAGCGATTTTGATAATAATGAAAGCACAAAAAAAATTATTAAGAATTTGTCTCCTCTTTATTAAATTATTGGATTATTAAAAATGCAGTCTGAAATTCAGTCAAAGTTTAATGAAATAGATAATATGTTAAATATACTAAAAAAACATATGAAATGGGACACTTCTATAAATCGAATTAGAGAGTTAAACGACTTAATAGAAAATCCAGATTTCTGGAATGATGCTACAAAAGCACAATCAGTGATGAGAGAAAAAACACATCTCGAAAAAACAATTGAAAGTTTAAACAAAATAGAAAATGAAAAAAATAATCTATTTGAACTTATAGACCTAGCTGAAGAAGAAAATGACATATCTTTTTTGAATGAAACTATTTCCAGCATAGATAGTTTAGCGCTTAAATGTGAAAAACTTCAAATTGAAAGCTTGTTATCTGGAGAAGCTGACTCAAATAATGCTTATCTTGAAATACATGCTGGAGCAGGTGGAACAGAAGCACAAGATTGGGCATTAATGCTTCAAAGAATGTATCTAAGGTGGGCTGAAAAAAAAGGATTTAAATTATCTTATGTTGAAGAAAGTTCTGGAGATGAAGCTGGTATAAAGTCTTGTACTTTGCTTTTAGAGGGTTTCAACGCTTATGGTTGGGCTAAAACAGAGTCGGGTGTCCATAGATTAGTTCGTATTTCGCCATTTGATTCCTCTTCTAGAAGGCATACCAGTTTTGCGTCAATATGGGTATTCCCTCAAATCAGCAATGAAATAGATATTGAAATAGAAGATAAAGATCTTAGAATAGATACATACCGTGCTTCCGGTGCAGGTGGGCAGCATGTAAACAAGACAGACTCTGCTATAAGAATAACTCACATACCAACAAATACAGTTGTTCAATGTCAAAACGATAGATCTCAGCACAGGAATAGAGCGCAAGCTATGTCCATGCTCAAAGCAAAATTATATGAAATTGAATTACAAAAGAGAGAAGAAAAAAATACACAAAATGCAAACGAAAAAGGAGAAATTGGTTGGGGCAGCCAGATAAGATCTTATGTTCTACATCCTTACCAAATGGTTAAAGATCTTCGCACAAACGTTGAATTAGGTAATACCCAATCTGTTTTAGATGGAAATATTGATATGTTTATAGAATCTGCCCTAGCTCTTAAAGTTGGAATGAAAAGGTAAACTAAGAATTTTCTAAATCTATGACTGCTTGCAAAACTTCGTCTGCATGTCCAGGAACCTTAACTTTTTCCCAAATCTTTTTGATAATGCCATTTTCATCACATAAAAAAGTAGATCTTTGTATTCCCATATATTTTCTGCCGTACATAGATTTTTCTACCCAAACTCCAAATTGTTCACAAACATTATTTTCAAAATCAGCTCCTAAGATGCAGCTTAGATTATATTTCTCTCTAAACTTAGATTGTTTTTGTGGTTTATCTTTTGAAATTCCAATTACAACACAATTTAGTTTATCAAAATCCTTTTGCAAATTAGAAAAGGCAATGGATTCAGCAGTGCAACCGGATGTATCAGCTTTAGGAAAAAAGAAAACTACTATTTTTTTCCCTAGGTAATTAGATACTTTGAAATCATCTTGGTCAGTTAAGATTTCAAAATTTGGAATTTGATCATTAATTTTTAACATTTTTAATTCTCGAATGATTAGTATTTATTTTTCTCTTAGTTTATAGTGAACTATCCTAACATATCAACAACGTTTGTTAGATTTATTTAGCGAAGAGTTCAGATGTTAAAAAAATCTCTAATATTATTCATTGCTTTAGTTTTTTTATCTCTGGGATCTTTCGCGTTAGTATTTATTTATTCAGAGCAATCTAGAAGCTTTATTATAAATAAATTTGAACTTACAAAAGTACTAAGCGTGAAGCTTCAAAATTATTTTTCAAAAAAAATTAATAATAATGAGATTTCAATTGAAATTGAAACAATAGAATTTTTAAAACCACAATCACCTACTATTATAGTTCTAAGATTAAATAATATTCAAATAACTTCCAAAAAACAAAAAACAAAATCTAAGATAAAAAAAGTTGAGTTAGGAATTAATTATCAAAACCTTTTTAAAAGCATTTTATATGACGATATTTATTTTGATAATTTGAATTTCAAAGATTTAACTCTTAATGCCAAATTTGAACAAGACAAATTCATACCAGGCCCATTAATGAATATTTTTTCATTAGCGGTTAAGGATAATATAAATAACAAAAATTCCCTTACCAAAATTTTGCAAAATGAAATAAAAGTTGGAAAAATTGACTTTAAAATAAGCGATTCTAGAAATCCTATTGAGGAAATATCCTATGTAATTAATTGTAGTAATGTTTTTGTATCAAAATTCATTGAAAAAAAACGTCAGTTAAATATGAACTGCCAAGAACAAAACAAATTAGAATTTTCTGTTAATGGAAATCTTGAAGAAGAGACTAATTTATTCACAGGAAAAATTGTTAACTTAAAGCTAGAAAAATTATTAAATAAAAAATTTATAGAGGATGTTAATCTTAATTCTAAAAAAATTTCAACTATTTTAAATGGTAATTATAAAATTAGAACCAATAAAAATTTTAAACTACTTAACATTAATTTTTCTTCTAATAATTCTAATGTAAATATATATGAAAAATTAGATAAAAAGATATTAATTGATAATATCAATGGAAATTTTCACTGGAATGCTGAAGGAGATATTTTAAAATTTGATGAAGTTTCTCATGGTAATAAACTTAATAGTTTAGGAGAGATCAATTTTAAAAGAAAAATAGGGTTTATAAAATTCAGCACACAAAAATTATCACTTAATAGAGTAAAACTACATTTTAAAAATTATAAAAATTTTTATAGTCAATTTATAAAATCAGAGTTTTACGAAAACTACAAAGATATTTTGAAAGCTGGTAATTTGAATAATCTAAATATGAGTTTAGAATATGATTTTAAAGAAAATTTCAATTTAAAAAAGCTATTTGCAGATATAAAATTTAGCAATAGTAGATTTGAAGATAATAATAAAGTCTTTAAAAATATTGTTGGAACGGTTTCTGGAACTAGCTTACTAAATCTTGAATTCAAGGATAATGAGCTTGACGTTAATCAAAGCAAAATATCTTCAAATTTATTTGTATCAAAAGGTGCCTTTTCATTTAAAGAATTCCAGAATCAATTTAAGTTTGAAAAAGGAAACATTAAAGCTAGTTTTAACAAAGGTGTTTTCCACATATCTGAGGTTAAATTATTCAATAAAAATAAATCCACATATTTCTTAAATAATATCAAAATAAATAATCAAAACTATAAAATAGCTAGTTTTTCTCTAACTAAAGCTAATAATGTAAATTATTTTTTTGAGGATATCGAAATTGATAAATTAAAAAATATAAAGGCAAATGCTAATTTTAAAAATAATGATGAAGTTTCTGATTATTTAAAAGAAAAATTAAATATTCAGTTATTAGGAAATACAAATACCAAGTTAAGAATTGTAGGCAATTTAAAAACCTTTGACTTTAATTTTAAGCTTAAATCAAATCTAACAAATTCATCTTTTAAGATGAATTCGATTAACTTGGAAAAAAAAATAGGTATTCCTTCTTTTTTTAAAAGTGAAATAATTTTTAAAAATCGTAATTTAAAATTGTTAACAAATACAAATTTAACAATTCAAAATAATAATTTTGAAATAGGTGAAATTGCCTTCACTAACGAAAATCCTCAACGTATTAGTTTTACGAGAATAAATACACCTGATTTCAATTTAAAAAAGATCTTACTAACTAACAGTAATAATAAAATTAATTTATTAATTGAGGGAAAAAAACTGAATTTATCTAGTTTAACAAATAATTTAGGTAAGAGTAATTTTAATAAAAAAATTGAATTTGATATAACCGCAGATGACATTTTACTGAATTCAAAAATTTCCATGTCTGGAAATTTAAAAGGAGATGTTAGAAATAATACATTTAATTCTATTGCTTTTGGTAAAATGAATCTCGGAAAAGCCTCTCTGTTGGATAGTGGTGAGTTTAAAATCTTTGTAAATAATAAAACCTCTAGATTAACTGGTATAGGTCTTGTAGGGGGAGCTCAAACAAATATTCAAATTTTCAAAGAAAAAGATCAATTTCCAGAAATTAACTTTGATACCGCTGATGGTGGAAAATTACTTGATAAACTTGGTTTTACTAAAAATATAAAGAGTGGAAAAATGAAAATGAAAATCAAGTTTTTAGATAATTCATATAGGCATTATAATGGAATTATTGAATCAGAAAAATTTAGTTTAATAAACGCACCTGGCATTATAAATTCCCTATCAGTTTTAAGTTTTGCTGGTATACAGTCGATTATAATAGGAGAGGGTATTTTATTTGACAAAGGAAGAGCTAAAATTAAAGTAAAAGATAATTTATTTAATTTTGATCAGGTTTTTTTAACTAATCAATCTTTAGCAATAAAGGGAAAAGGTGTAATAAATGAAGATACAAAATCTTTAGATATTACAGGCACGGTTGCTCCTATTAGATTAGTCTCAAGAATTTTAAGTTTGGTTCCAGCTGTTGGTCAATTATTAACAGGCTTTAAAAAAGATGGTCTATTTGCAGGGCAATTTAAAATGACTGGTAATGTAGATGATCCTGACATTAAAATAAACCCGATGTCATTTGCCCCAGGCATTTTAAGAGATATTTTTGCAGATGATTGGCTTAATGATGGAAAGTTATTATTACAAAATAAATAAACTAAGATAACTTTAAGAGGCCATGCTTTTTTTTGCCAGATGAAATTTTGACTGAATTATTCAGATAGTCTTCCATTTTTAATAGGTAATTTTCGTCCGTAATGACATTATCATTAATTTTGGCTCCATTACCTCTTATTAATCGTCTAGCCTCCCCATTTGTTTGAACAAAATTTAAAATCCTCAATGCATCTATCAGTGAAATTTGATGAGCATCAATATTTACAAAGGGTAAAGTTTCATCACTTTCTTTTTTGTTAAATACATTAGCAGAAGAAACTGATATTTTATCAGCAGCCTCTTTGCTCCTACATAGTTTAGTTACTTCATTAGCTAGAACTATTTTAGCTTGATTAATTTCTGCACCTTTAAGTTGTTCAAATCTATTTATTTCCTCCATTGGAAGTTCAGTAAATAATTTCATAAATTTAATTACGTCTAGGTCTTCAGTGTTTCTCCAATATTGCCAAAAATCCCAATCAGATAGTTGATCGCTATTTAACCATACAGCCCCACTAGCAGTTTTTCCCATTTTTGCGCCACTACTTGTTGTCAATAAAGGAGAGGTAAGTCCATAGACGGACTGGGAAGTTTTTTTTCTAATTAACTCTACGCCAGTAATAATATTACCCCATTGGTCAGAGCCACCCATTTGAAGTCTGCAAGAATAATCCTCATTGAGCTTTAAATAATCAAAAGCTTGCAATAAAGAATAATTAAATTCTAGGAAAGATAGATTTTGTTCTCTTTCTAGTCTTCTTTTAATACTTTCTAGGTTAATTAATTTATTAACAGAAAAAGATGATCCAAAATCTCTAAGGAATGAAATATAATTTAACTTTTCTAGCCAATCCGCATTGTCAAGCATAATCGCGTCATTTCCGGCGTCACCAAATTTTAAGTACTTTTGGAAAACTGTTCGTAAACTATTTTGATTCTCTTGTATTTTTTCGTTTGTAAGGACTGGTCTTGCGCTATCTTTCCCTGAGGGATCACCAATTTTTGTGGTCCCACCACCCATTAAAACTATAGGTTTGTTGCCAGTTTTTTGAAACCAACGTAGCATCATTATCTGAACTAGTGAGCCAACATGTAATGATGGCGCAGTACAATCAAAACCAATATAACCACTTATGGTTCCATCTTCTAATGTTTTTCCAAGATTTTCTATATCTGTAGTTTGATGAATAAAGCCTCTTTGGTGCATTATCTTCAAAAAATCAGAATTAAAATTTTGCTTCATATTAAAATCTCTTTTTAGGAATATTAAATTTCTAAATATTCTGAAGAATCTAATGCATTATTTAAGTATTTTCTTATAATTTCCATTAACTCTTGATCATGATTAGAGAACATATGATTTGCCTCTTTAATGTATTCAACATCTATTTTAATTCCTTTTTGTATAGATATTTTATCTACGATTTTATGAATTGCTTCTATTGGAACTCTCTTATTATTTTCTCCATGGACAATTAAGCCAGAGGCAGGGCATGGTGCAAGGAATGCAAAATCAAATTTATCAGCAGGTGGTGACACTGCAATAAAACCAGAAATTTCTGGTCTTCTCATCATTAATTGCATTCCTACCCATGAACCAAAAGAAAAACCTGCTATAAAAGTATATCTAGAGTGTATATTTTGAGATTGAACCCAATCTAAAACAGCGGCTGCATCTGCTAGTTCACTTTCACCTCCTTCATATATACCCTCACTCCTACCTACACCTCTAAAATTAAAACGAAGTACTGTAAATCCTCTGTTTCTAAACTCATGATACATTCCGTATGAGACTTTGTTATTCATACTTCCACCTTGATTAGGTTCAGGATGAAGAATTAAGGCGATTGGGCTGTCAGAAGAAGTACCTCGGTGATATCTGCATTCTATTCTTCCATGTGGCCCATTTAGGATTACCTCTGGCATTTATCACCTCCATTGAACTTAGTTTTAGTTTAGCATAAAAAATTAGCCTAAGAATTCATATAATTTTTGTAACTTTTTACTTATCGAATAATTATTAAAAATTGTTATGTCAATATTAATGAATTATATTAACAATGCTTACCCATTAGATTTTAAATTATTATTTATGATATTATGTTATATGTTTATATCGTTATTTATGGATAAAATAAATGAGTGTAAATAATTTTTTTAAAGAAATAGATTCTATTATAGCTCGAGATCCAGCTGCAGGAAGTAGATGGGGAGTTATTTTTCTTTATCCGTCTTTTCATGCAATGATTTTTTATAAAATAGGTAATGCGTTTTGGAGATATAATTTAAAATTTTTAGCAAGACTAATAATGCATTTTGCTAGAATTATTACCGGTATAGAAATTCATCCTGCAGCAAAGATTGGATCTAATTTTTTTATGGATCATGGTCTTGGTATAGTTATTGGTGAAACAGCAGAAATTGGAGAAAACGTAACTATTTATCAAGGTGTTACTCTTGGTGGTGTAATGCCTTCCATTGAAAGTGATTCACAAAGAAATCAGAAAAGACATCCTACTATAGGGAATAATGTGATTATTGGATCAGGAGCACAAATTTTAGGTCCGATAACTATTGGTGATTATGCAAGAATAGGAGCTAATTCAGTAGTTTCTAAAGATGTGCCTTCAAATGTTACAGTGGCAGGTGTTCCTGCTAGAGAGTTTGCGCGCTCAGTTCAAAAACAAAATTTTAAAGCATATGGTATTTCTGTTTCCGATACAGATCCAAGAGAAAAAACATTAAATTTACTGCTAAAAAAAGTAGAGAGTTTAGAAAAAAAATTAAAAACTCTTGAAAAATCAAAAATAAATAACATAAAGAAAACTTAATTTATCCTTAAATCTAAAAATAAAGCTTTGAACGTGAATAAATCAACATACTTGGATTATAATGCTACAGTCCCTTTATTATCGGAAGTTAAAACATCCTTGCTAGAATGTATGAATTTAGGGCCTATAAACGCATCTTCAGTCCATTATTATGGAAGAAAAGGTAAGAGCATTATTCAAGATGCAAGATCAAACGTAGCAAATTTAATAAATGCAAAAAGTGAAAACATAATTTTTACAAGTTCTGCTACTGAAGCTATAAACTTACTCTTTGGTTCTTTTGAAAATATAATTGTCAGTTCAATTGAGCACTTGGCAGTCCTAAACGCGTCAAAGACAGATTTATTTATTCCTGTAGACTCACAAGGGTTGGTTGACTTAAATTTTTTAGAAAAATTATTAAAACAAATTTCTAGTAAAAATAGAAAAACTTTAGTTTCTGTAATGTGGGTTAACAATGAAACAGGAGTTATTCAGCCAATTAAAGATGTAGTTGAACTAACAAGAAAGTATGGATGTTTAATTCATTGTGATGCTGCACAAGCATTAGGAAAGGTAAAAATTGATTTTGAAGATTTAGGCGCAGATTTTCTTACAATTTCTGGCCACAAAATAGGTGCCCCAACTGGAATAGGAGCATTAGTCTATGATGATGGTTTCAATCTATTACCTCAAATGTTAGGTGGTGGTCAAGAAAGTGGGATGAGGGCTGGAACAGAAAATATACTTGGCATTAGAGGTTTTGGAGAAGCAGCAAGTATTATGTCTAAAATGTCTGATGAAAATGTCTCAAAAGTTAAGATTTTTAAAGATTATTTATCTAATAAAATTAGAAAGCTTAGGCCTGAAACTGTTCTCTTTGCTCAAGAAGCAAAGACGGTGGGTAATACTTTACTGATGGCTTTACCAAATATTCCAGGTGATTTGGCTTTGATGAAGTTAGACCTAGAAAACTTTTCGGTTAGTTCTGGATCTGCTTGTAGCTCTGGCAAAATAAGTAATAGCCACGTTGTAGCAGCAATGGGTTATAAATCTCTTGCATCGAATTCAATAAGAATATCATTACCACCCAATGATTTGATATTAGGCACAGAAGGGTTGATTACAATAGAAGAATTAGATAGGTTGGCGGAATGCTGGTCAAAAATATAATATTTATAATTCAATTATACGGAGCTCGATGTGACTAAGTTAATATTTAAACAGCCGGATGGAAGTGAAAAATCAATAGAAGCAGAAAATGGCTTGTCTTTGATGGAAGTTGCTAGAGATAATGATTTAGGTATTGAAGGTACATGTGGTGGTTCAATTTCATGTTGTACATGTCATGTTATTGTTGATGATGAATGGTTTTCTATTGTAGGCAGCCCTAATCCAGATGAAGAAGATATGCTAGATTTAGCTTTGGGATTAAAACCAACTTCTAGGTTAGGATGCCAAATAGAAATTACTGATAAATTAGATGGTCTAAGGGTTTCAATCCCAGAAGAATAACTTCCATGATCAATATAGACCAATTAATCGAAGATATGGACTTAGAAGGTAACCCTTCTGATCATAGAATTGTAGTGGCTATGTCAGGAGGTGTTGACTCATCAGTTACTGCTGCTTTGCTTGTAAAGGCAGGGTTTGATGTGATTGGTTTAACAATGCAATTATATGATCATGGCAAAGCGCTTCATAAAAAGGGAGCCTGTTGTGCCGGGGCTGATATAAATGATGCAAGGTCTGTAGCTAATAAACTTGGGATACCGCATTATGTTTTGAACTACGAAACCCTTTTCCAAGATCAAGTAATGGAAGACTTTGCGGATGCTTATCTAAAAGGTCAAACACCTATACCCTGTGTAAAATGTAATCAGACCGTAAAGTTTACAGACATGTTTGATAGAGCTAAAAAGTTAGGTGCCAGTGCTATGGCGACAGGTCATTATATAAGAAGAAAACGAAAATTTGGAAAGCCAGCCTTATATAGAGGTATAGATAATTTAAAAGATCAGTCATATTTCTTATTTGCTACAACTAGTGAACAACTTGAATTCTTAAGGTTTCCGCTTGGATCGCTAACTAAAGATGAAACTAGAAATGTTGCAAAGCTATGTGACCTTAATGTTGCTGAAAAACCGGATAGTCAGGATATTTGTTTTGTTCCAGAAGGTAAATATGCAGACGTAGTTAGAAAGTTAAGGCCAGGTAGTATTGATAAGGGTGATATAGTTGATGTTAAAGGAAATATCTTAGGACAACATAATGGTATAATTGATTATACTATTGGACAAAGAAAAGGTATTGGTGTTGGCGGTAGGAAAGGTGTCGAAGACAAGGATTCTATATTGTATGTAATTGAATTGGATTCTTATCAAAACCGTGTGATTGTTGGACCAAAAGAGTATCTAAAATGTAAAGAGATAGAAATAAACGAATGTAATTGGATTACAAATAAATTTAAAAAAATGAACACTGAAGTTTTGGTAAAATTAAGAAATTCGTCTGAACCAATTTCAGGGAAAATTAATGTTGATCTAGAATCTGGATCTTCTGCACTATACTTTGATCAACCACAATATGGTGTTTCTACAGGACAGGCAGCAGTTATTTATAATCCGGAAGATGAAGCCCATGTCTTGGGTGGTGGCTGGATTACTAAAGCACCAAATATGTTTAGTTAAAATTTATATAAATGCATAAATTAGATCATATTGTTTTGGGAGCCAATACTCTTCAAGAAGGAACAGATTACGTAGAAAAAAAATTAGGGTTTTCATTAAGCGAAATTGGTTATCACCATCATATGGGAACTCACAATCGTGTGATTAAAATTGGTAAAAATATTTATCTTGAAGTTATTGCGATAGACCCTAACTCAAATAAACCAAAACATTTTAGATGGTTTAATTTAGACAACAAAAGACAACAAGCTCGATTAAAAAAATCACCTCAAATAATTGGATATGTAATAGAAAATCAAAATCCGGATATGCTTAAATTTTATAATCCTTTTTTTGAAGCAAGTAGAGGAGATTATTGTTGGGAGTTCGCAATGCCTAAAAGCGATGATACCCTAATTAATGATGAATTGATTGAAAGTGGGTTGGTCCCAAGTATAATAAATTGGAAAAGTAAAAAACCAGTACACCATATGGTTAATAATCATTTCCAATTAGAAAAAATTCAAATTGAATTAACCCAAAACCATATGAAATATAAGCCTTACATAAATTATTTAGGAAATGTCGAAAAACTTCAGTTCGTATTTAAAGACAAAACTGATGCTTTTTCATTAATCAAGTATCCTAAATTTAACGTTATTATCAATGATAAGAAAAAAAATAGTATTATCAGCTTATAGTATTAGATTTATACTCTTATTATCTTGACTGAAATTTAATTTATATTTAGTAACTAGTATTAATTTTGGCGGAGTAGCTCAGCTGGTTAGAGCATCGGAATCATAATCCGGGTGTCGGGGGTTCAAGTCCCTCCTCCGCTATGTCAGCAAATTTAACTTTGAAGTCTGTCAAAACTTTCACAAGTATTCCTATAGTTTTGTCATATTGTTCAGGTATAATTTTTAGACCTGTATGACCTTTTCTGAGTCTTTCATCATCATTCGCTTTCTGGTTTTATCAAATTCTGACAAATTGGATTTGATGTAATAATTTTTCCATATCTGGTATGAAAATTTTTTTTCCCATGTTCGAGTAATTTTAATTCTTTATAAAACTTTTCTAAAAGCAAAACTAACAAATAAGTTTTGTTGCTTCATATCTTAAGTTTCGATTAAATATTTTGAAATTTACTATAATATTATTGTCATTTTAAATTATATATGCCGACAATAGATTATATATCTCATATAATTAGAGATAACCTATACACTCATTAATGCTAGAGGTTATTTTGGGGTTTTTTAAGAATTCTTTTTGCATTTCTCTCTTGCTTAAATGACGAAAATCTACAGACATATTTAAGAATTCATCGAAAGTGAATTTTTGAGCAAGTTTTGTTGTATAGCATCCACAGTAAATATATTTTTTACCATCAACTTGTTGTGAATTACCAATACATCCATTGAAAATACTATTTAATATTTTAGTATTTTTCATCTCAGCAAATGAATTATTAGATAAAAGTATAATAACAAAAAATGTAACAATAAAATTTCTCATATTTAAAACTAACAATTTTAAATAACAAATCAAATTAAAATTGATAACTTAAGTACATAAGTTGTATTAATAAACTATTATTATTTATTAAAATATAGCGCCTAATTTTTAAAATAATTTAACTCCAGTCAAATTTAAAATGACCATAATTATATAAATTACCACTACCGAACCAATAATTATTTTTATATTTCTATTCATTTTTTCCTCAATTCATAGTTTCTTTTAATTTCAAATAATTATGAATATTCTTTAATTATTTGTTTAGCTACATAAGCGCCATTAGAAATACAAGCTTGAAGTAGATAGCCACCAGTTGGCGCTTCCCAGTCTAGCATCTCTCCCATTATGTATGTTTTATTCTTGTTTTTAGTCATGAAATTATCATCAATAGAATCAAAACTGATACCACCAGCAGTTGAAATACAGCGTTCTATAGCAAATGGTTTTTCTAGAATTAGTTTATAATTTTTTATTATGTAGGCTAGTTTATTTATTTCAAAACTTTTTATTTTGTTTTTATTCTTTAGTTCTATTATCAAACCAATTGCTACATCAGATAGCTTTAATGCCTTTCGTAATAAATTAGTAAGAGTTAACTTAGCTCTCTCATTTGAAAGTTTTTTTTCAATTTGATCAATTTTCAAATCAGGCTTTAAGTCGATTGTTATCTCTGCATAACCTTCTTCATTAATTGTTTCTCTGATTAAAGAAGAAAGAGTATATATCAAACCTCCTTCAACGCCTTCAGAGGTCATTATAAATTCACCTTTAAATTCTTGGTTTTTATGATTAA
This sequence comes from Candidatus Marisalimonas marina, assembly GCA_038131365.1. GTDB lineage: Bacteria > Pseudomonadota > Alphaproteobacteria > Puniceispirillales > Marisalimonadaceae > Marisalimonas > Marisalimonas marina. The sequence continues at coordinate 15,842 of JAYPPH010000004.1, forward strand.
CTCTTATAGTTTTGAGAGGTTTCCCACTGAACTTGTTTTTAAAAATGCAAGACCAATTAACATGAAAACCACAATTTGAAGGTTGAGGTTTTGTAATTTTAATATCTTCTTTTTCAAATATTTTTATCCAAGAGCCATCAGAACCAAGCTTGGGCCAGGATAAGCCCCCAAGGGCAAATAAAGTTATGTCTGGTTTAATTGAAACTTCACTTCCATTATTTTTAAATACTAGCTTATCTTTTTTCCAACCAATCCAATTATGGTTTGTTTTAAAAACAACATTTTGTTCTCTAAGTTTGTATAACCATGATCTTAAAAGTGGAGAGGCTTTAAAGCTTTTTGGGAAAATTCTTCCGCTAGACCCTATAAAAGTTTCTTCTCCTAAATTTTTACAAAACTGCTTAAGATCATCTTGAGAAAAATCATCTAATAATTTGTTAAATAATTCTGAATTATTTCCATATTTTTTTATAAAATTTTTCTGTATTTCAGAATGAGTAATGTTTAGCCCACCTCTACCTGCTAATAGAAATTTACGCGCCACAGTTGGTTTTCTATCAAAAACAGTCACAAGGAAACCATTTTTAGACAAAATATAGGCGGCCATAAGCCCGCTTGGACCACCCCCAACTATTGTAATATTAGTTTTCATAATAAAGGTAAATTATGCTTGATCTTGATAAGCATTTTATTCATCAAGATAACTGCAACAATAGTTAACTAATTTTTTAATTTTAACTTTAAATGAAGAATTCTTGGGAACATAGAAGCTCATACCATCTTTAATTGTTTCCCAATCTTGACTATCCTTTAATTGAAATTCCATCTCACCTGAAAAAATTTCCATAAATTCTCTCTTTTCTGTTTTAAACTCATAATTTCCAGGAAGCATGACACCTAGTGTCTTTATTGCGCCATCACTAAAACTTATGTTTCGACTAATTACATTACCTTCAAAATAAATATTGGCTATTTTGCTTACGTTAACATTTTCAAATTCATTCATATCTTTTCTCTCTATTTTTTTTAAACACCTATTTTTTAAACAATATAATTAGAATATAAAAAACTACATTAATATATATTATGACGTATTATAAGTTGATGTAATTGTAAATAAAACCATGGAGTTTTAAAATGTCTGTCTACGCTATAAAAGTATGGCTGTCGAAAAGTGAGAAGGACTGGTTTTTATATAGAGATTTGGAAGATCAGGTTGTTAACACTTATGATAGTAGAGAAAAGGCTGAAGAGGTTATGAACTTATTAGAATGTAATAGGGCTGAGATAACTGAAGATATACCTGCAGCAGCACTAGCAAGATCTACAGAAAAAAAACAAAGACAAAAAATACCAGAATAAAATTATTTTAAATGAACCAATCAAAAAATAATTCTTGGAAGGTAAGATTTGAAGTAACTTTTTATGGCAATGATCCAAAAAAAGGTAACTTTAGAGAAATTAAAGAGGATTCTATAATAATAAATGATAGTTTTGATATTAAAAACAAAGTTTCATTTGATAATCCAGAAAATGTAGAAATTAATTTTCTGCTCTGGGTTGATAAATTGCCTATTGAAGAATTAACAAAAGTACCACATGATTATTTTGGCACTGATATAAAATATGATGAAGAATCCATTGAGGTTTTAGAAGTTACAAGTTACGAAGTTATCTTAATTAGATGTATGGAGAAGTGAAATGAAAATTCAAGGTGGTTGTTATTGTGGTGAAATAAGATATTTATCTTCAGGAAAGCCTGAAGCATCAATTCAATGTCATTGTAGAGAATGTCAATATATCACAGGTGGTAATCCTAATGTTCTAATGATTTTGCCTTTAGATGATTTTCAATTTACAAAAGGGAACCCTAAAGAATTTAAACGAAGTGATTTAGAAAATCCTGTTACCAGATTGTTTTGTAATAATTGTGGAACAGCTATTGGAACAAAGAGTCCTTTGAGAGAAAAATCAATTATTTTAAAAGTTGGAACTTTTGATGACCCTTCAGTCTTTAAACCAGAAATAGCTATTTTTACATGTGATATGCAAAAATTTCATCATATTGATGGTAGTTTAAAATCTTTTGATAAAAGACCATAAAAATCATTTTATTTAGATGATAATTGGTAAAAATCTATATGATATTTCTGTTATTATCCCAACACTTGATAGATGTGAATTACTCAGAAGAGCTTTAGATTCTGTTTTAAAACAAACTAACAAACCAAGAGAAATAATTGTCGTTGATAATGGATCAAAAGATAATACTCACCAAATGGTCACTTCGTTGTTTTCTTGTGTTAATTATTTGAAAGAAAATAAAGGTGGTGTTAGTGCTGCAAGAAATAAGGGTATATTAAGTGCTAAATCTAGGTGGATTGCCCTATTAGACTCTGATGATGTTTGGAAGCCAGAAAAATTAGAAAAGCAAATAACCTTTCATATTAATAATCCTAAATATAGATTAATTCATACAAATGAAATTTGGTATAGAAATGGTGAATTTTTAAATCAGCATAAGAAACATCAAAAATCAGGAGGGAACATATTTAAAAATTCATTGTCTTTATGTTGTGTTTCTCCAAGTAGCGCCCTTTTAAAAAAAGATATATTTAATGAATATGGTTATTTTGATGAGAGTTTAGAAGTTTGTGAAGATTATGATATGTGGATAAGAATATCAGCAAAAGAGGAGGTTGGGTATATAGATGATCCATTGGTTATTAAACATGGAGGACATAGTGACCAACTTTCCAAAAAATATTGGGGAATGGATAGGTTTAGGATAAAGTGCCTGGAAAAAAATCTAAATAGTCATTGGTTTACTATTGAACAAAGACAAATCGTAATTAAAACCTTAATAAAAAAATTAAAAATATTAACCAATGGTGCCAATAAAAGAGGAAATATAGACATTTTAAAAAAATATAATGAAAAACTTCTTTTTTGGACAAATAAAGTTGATGAATAAAAAAAATAAAATAAATAATTTTTCAGTTAGGTGGGTTATAGCCTTAAAAGAAGAAGCTAAAACTATTATAAATCATTATGAATTGCGTCCTGTTAATGAAAATCATTTATTTCCAATTTTTAAAAATGTTGATGAAACTCATTGGCTAGTTCTATCTGGGATAGGTAGACATAATGCAGCAGCGGCGACTTCATACCTTTATTCAACCAGTAATGTAATGCAAAATACTGCATGGATTAACATTGGAATTGCGGGATGTGGCCAAGGTAAATATGGGGATCTTTGTTTAGTTGATAAAATTTCTAAAAATTTTGGGCAATCTAGATATCCAACTACAAAGCCTAGAACACATTTGCCCAAAATGAATTTGTTTACATCTGACGTTCCAATTAACGATTACTCATCACAAGAATTAATAGATATGGAAGGAATCGCTTTCTATGACATAGTGAGTAAGTTTACTTCAAATGAATTAATATGTTTAATGAAAGTAATTTCAGATGGTCCTGAAAATAATATCAAATCTCTAAATAGGGATAAAATTATAAATTTGATTAAATCGAATATAAACAATATTGAAGAAATTGTTTCTTATTATGAAAAACTATCTCAGCTTGATTTTCTTAATAATCAAAAAACATATTTATTTACCCAAATTACATCTAATTGGCACTTTACAGTTACTCAAAAATATAAATTAGAAAATTTGTTAAGAAGGATAAAGGTTTTTTTATGTGATAAAAATGTACTTGAAATAATTAAAGACTGTAAGAAGGGTAATTCAGTTCTTAATATTTTGGATCTTAAAATTAAGCAAAGTGAAGTTGACTGGAGTAATTCTTGATTGAAACAATTTATATTGAAGAAAAAATTAGAAATCATCCTAGAACTCATTTTATTTTATCGAAATTTAAGAAAGCACGCTGTATCGAAATAGATAAATATGGAGAAATCTTTAACAAGCGTAATCAAAATTTTAGAATTCAAAAATCTTCTCCTAAACTAATACTTGCTCACAAAAGTAGTGGATTAGTACTGCCTGCTCCTGAGGGTTTTGGCATAGGAAATTCAAAAAATTTTTATTTCTCTCATATGTATAATTGTATCTATGATTGTAGGTATTGTTTTCTACAAGGTATGTACTCTTCGGCAAATTATGTAATCTTCGTTAATTTTGATGATTTTAATGCTGAGCTTGAAAAGGTGATTGAAGAAAATAAAGGTACTAAAATCACATTTTTTTCTGGTTATGATTGTGACTCTTTAGCCTTGGAGAGTGTTACTGGCTTCGCAAACCATATATTAAAATTGTTTAGAAAATATACTGATGTTGATCTCGAGTTTAGAACTAAGAGTTTGCAACAGATCCCGTTTATCACATCTAAACCTATGAAAAATATTATTTTAGCCTACAGCTTAATGCCTGAAATAATGTCATCTGCTTTGGATAATAAAACACCAACAATAGCAAAGCGGATTAATGTTATGAAAAAATTAGCTTCAAAAGGTTGGAGTATAGGCCTTCGTTTTGATCCTTTAATACATGGAAAAAATTGGAAGGTATTATATAAAGATTTATTAGAATCTGTTTTAAATTCATTACCTTTAAATTCGATTCATTCTGTAAGTTTTGGCGCATTGAGGTTCCCAAAAAAAATGTTTAAAAGCATTACAAAATTATATCCAGAAGAAAAATTGTTTTCGGGACCATTATCTAATAATGATGGTATTGTTTCATATGACTATGAGATTGAAGAAGAAATGACTTCTTTCTGTAAAGATATAACTATTAAGTATGTAGACCAGAGTAAAATTTTTAAGTGTTCGGTTTAGTTTGAAAGTTTTAAAATATGAAAGATAAATGTGTTTTAATTACAGGAAGTTCTAAGGGTATAGGTCTGTCAATAACTCAGAAACTATTAGAGCTAGGTGCTAAAGTGATTGGGATAGCAAGAGATCATGAAAGTATTAAAATTGATAACGATAATTATATAAAATATACCTGTGATGTAAGTGATTTAATTAGATTTGAAAATTCTATTAAATTAATAATAAAAAATCATCCAGATATTAATGTCTTGATCAGTAATGCCGGTAATGGTCAATTTGGTCCTTTAGAAAATTTTTCTGTAAAACAAATTAATGATTTTATTACAACAAATTTAACGTCGCATTTAATTATTTCAAAATATTTATTGTCTCATTTTAAAAAAATAAAAATAGGAGATATTATTTTTATTGGTTCAGAGGCAAGTTTGTTAGGGGCAAAAAATGGAGGTCTCTATTGCACAGCCAAGTTTGGATTAAGAGGACTGTCTCAATCCTTGCGTAAAGACCTTGTTGGAAGCAATATACGTGTTTGTATTATAAATCCAGGAATGGTAAGAACTAGTTTTTTTGATAAGCTTAGATTTTCTCCTGGTGATGATGTAGAAAACTCTATTAGTTTAGGAGATATTGCCAATACAACAGCAAATATTCTCTTGCTTGATAGAAATACAGTTGTTGATGAAATTAATATTTCACCTGCAACAAAGGTTATTAATTTTAAATAATAGTATTAAAGAAATAGAAATGATAAATAAAATTATATTGATACTTTTATCAAGTTGTTTTTTAGTAACTAGTATGTCTGCTGAAACTCTTGATATAAATAATGATGAAATTAACAAACTAATGAATAATAATGTTCCAATTGTGGATATTAGGACTTCGGAGGAGTGGAAACAAACTGGAATTGTTCAAAATAGTGTTTTGTTAACTTTTTTTGAAAAGGATGGAAGTTATAATTTTGAAACATGGTATAGAAAATTAGGTTATTTGATAGATATAAATAAACCTTTTATTTTGATTTGTAGAAGTGGAAGACGAACAAAATTAGTATCAAAAATGTTAAATAATCATTCGGATATGACTATTTATAATGCTGAAAACGGTATTAATTCTTGGCTTAAATCAAATTTAAATACAGTGAAACCCTAAATTCAGTAGTAATGAAATTACTCAATAACGGTAACGGCACGTCTATTTTTTGACCATGCCATGTTATTAGATCCAACAACAGCAGGCTTTTCTTTACCATAAGAAATAACCTTAATTCTGTCAGGGTCTATACCTTGTATTACTAAATAATCTCTAACAGCAGTTGCTCTTTGCTCACCTAATGCTAGGTTATACTCACGAGTTCCTCTTTCATCACAATGACCTTCAATTATAAAATTTAAGTCACTATTAACTCTTAGGAATCTTGACTGAGCATCTAATAATATTTTTGCACTTGAATCTAACTCTGCAGAGTCATAATCAAATAAAACTCTATCACCAACTGCAATTAATTTATCAGCAGCTGTTTGTTTAGCTTGAGCAAATAAACTTTGTTTTTTATCAACAGAACTTGAGGCAGATCCTGAAGTAGATCCACTGCTGGAGGATGTTGCAGCTGTGCCACTCACAACCTTTTGAGAGGCTGTCTCACATGCTGAAAGAAAAAGAAAACTTGAAATAGTTGATAATACAATTAATTTATTTTTCATTAGATTTACCTATTATATATCCTTTTTTAATAATTTTACTAAAAAGCCTAGAAACTGGCTTTTCTTTTTGTTCACAAAATTTAGACTCTGTAATAAATCTGTCTTTAACAGCAAATTCACTTAAATAAATTTCTTCGTTGTTTTGAGATTTAAGTTTGTAATGAAGAATACCATTCAAAATTTTTTTTCCTGATATAGAAAATGTAATATCAAGATTATCTTTTTTATAAATTTTGGTATTTAATTCAATTTCGGCCATTTTTATCCTACATAAAAAACACCATTTTTTTTACAAGGGAGCGGCCACCTTTTAACTAGTACACAATAATTGAAATATTATGTCTATGTTTTTATTTCACGATTCGTGAAATAAAAAGTTTGTGTTTTTATAAATTATTATACTTATTTATAAGGGTGAGCTCAGATTATATCCAACTAGCAAATCTGAGCTCACTTTCATTTAATAAATTTTCTCTTTCATAAATTTAATGAGTTAATTAAAAATTCTTTTTTTAAAATATTTAATATCTTATGATTTATTAGCTAAATTGGGGGATTTAGTTGATGGAAAAAATGCAATATTTTCTTGAAGATAATTTTCTAAAGCTATGGCATCATTTTTTATCATTTGAAATAGACAGATCAAAAGCAGCAGTAAAATTATTCGGTAGTGCTAATGGGTATTTAGTGTTTCAAGTTATATGTTGGCATCATGTATTAGTTATAACATTTCTTAACGATCACAAACTAAGAGACGAGGCCGTTAAATTGTGGTTCAAAATATCTAAAGCTGAATTAGAATCATCTACTGTTTTAACTTATAGTCTAATAGCTGATCTAACATCACTCAGTATAGAAACTGTCAGAAGGCAGGTTAAAAAATTAGAGGAAAATAATTGGGTTTCCTATTCTAAGAAAAAAGGTGTGATATTAAATTCAAGTGATAAAAATATAGAATATTTAGTACATACATTTAATAAAAATGAAGTTAAAAATTTAGGACGATTTATGGACGTCGTATGTAAAGAACTTAAAAATCAAAAGTTAATGTAAAGGGTTTTCGCTTGAATATTGAAAATAAGGTTGTTGTTATAACGGGAGGAGCAAGGGGTATTGGTCTTGCACTTGCAAAAAGATTTTTATTAGAAAAACCAAAAATAATCATTTTAGTCGATTTAAATTTTGATGATTTAGAATTAAATAACAATGATTTGTTTGTAAAAAATGTGATGTAACCGATGAAATTAGCATTAACTTATTGATTGATGAAGTAAATCAAAAATATGGATTAATAGATATTTTTTGTTCTAATGCAGGAATTTTATCTCTTGGTGATGAACAGGCATCAGTTGAAGATTGGAACAGAAACTGGAATTTACATGTTATGTCTCATGCGCTTGCCGCAAAAAAATTAATACCAGATATGTTAAAACGTGGAAGTGGTTATTTTGTAAATACAGCTTCAGCTGCAGGATTACTTAGTCATATAGACTCTATAACTTATTCTACAACTAAGCATGCTGCTATAGGTTTGGCAGAATGGCTTGCAATTTCATATGGTAAAAAAGGTATTGGTGTATCAGTACTGTGCCCACAAGCTGTGGAGACTGATATGACCAAAGGAAGAGAAAACGAGGTTTCAGCCTTAGATGGTATGATGAAGCCAGAAGAAGTCGCCATAGAAGTTATTAAAGCAATTAAAAATGAAGATTTCCTAATTTCACCCCATGATCAAGTCATAGGTTATTTTCAAAATAAAGCTAATAATTACTCACGCTGGATTGGAGGTATGCAAAAATTAAAAGAGAGGCTTAATAAGCCCTAACTTTTAAATAGCATCTGCAATGGCTGAACCACAAGTTGAGGTAGTCGCTTTACCGCCTAGATCACCTGTTCTATATTCCTCTTTTTCTAAAACTTCTTCTATAGCTCTTACAATATTATCAGATGCATTTTTATGCCCGAGGTGTTCAAGCATCATTGCGCCTGCCCATATTTGACCAATTGGATTTGCAATACCTTTACCAGCAATATCAGGCGCAGATCCATGAACTGGCTCAAATAATGAAGGAAAGTTTTTTTCTGGGTTTATATTTCCAGATGGAGCTATTCCAATAGTTCCTGTACAAGCTGGACCTAAATCAGATAAAATATCTCCAAATAAATTGGAAGCGACAACAACATTGAATTTTTCAGGATTAAGTACGAAATGTGCACAAAGGATATCAATATGATATTTATCCCATTTAATGTCTGGGTATGTTTTAGCCATTGATTCAACTCTTTCATCCCAGTAAGGCATTGTTATTGAGATACCATTTGATTTTGTAGCTGAAGTTAAATGTTTTTTTTCTGTCTTTTGTGCTAACTCAAAAGCAAATTTTAAAACCCTGTCAACTCCAACCCTAGACATCACAGTTTCTTGCATTACAATTTCTCTATCTGTGTCAGGAAACATTTTACCGCCAATTGAAGAGTACTCACCTTCCGTGTTCTCTCGAATGATATAAAAATCAATATCTCCTGGTTTTTTGTTTGCTAGTGGAGAAGGTACACCAGGCATAAGTTTTACAGGCCTTAAGTTAATATACTGATCAAACTCTCTTCTGAATTTTAACAAAGATCCCCAAAGTGAGACATGATCAGGGATTTTCTCTGGCCAGCCAACAGCTCCAAAAAATAATGCATCATGTGAACCAATTTGATTTTTCCAATCATCTGGCATCATTTGACCATGTTTAGAATAGTATTCGTATGAGCTAAAATCAAAATGATCAAGTTGTAGGTTTATTCCATATTTATTTGAAACTACCTCTAATACTTTTAATGCCTCAGGCACAACTTCAGTTCCGATACCATCTCCAGGGATAACTGCAATGTTATATTTATTTTTACTCATTTAAATTCCTTATTAACTAGAAAATGGCGTCCAGGGAGCTGCCGTCATTAATTTGTTTTCTTGGGTTAGTACAAGTGGTCTAAATTCACTTGCGAATTTTATAAAGTCCTCATCAGCGAATATTTTTTTCCAAGTTTCTCTTCTGGAATTATCGTCTTCAAATTGCCAAACGTGAATGATTTGGTTTAAAGCACCTATGTCACCAATGTAATATCTTACAATATTTTTCTTATATTTTTTCAAAGCAGGCCAGCCAAGTTCTTCATAGACTTGAATAGCTTTTGATAGTTTTCCTACATGAAGGGTGTATGTCCTTAATTCAAAAATATTCAAAGTATTCTCCAAAATAAATTCATATAAGATATTCATAATGTATCATTGAGTTTTAATCTATTTTTAATTAATAATTATGAGTATCAAATTGTAAGGAAATTAAATGGATATATTAGAGATCAAAGATTTGGAATATTTAGCTCAAAAAAGAGTTCCCAAAATGTTTTTTGATTATGTTAATTCAGGATCTTGGACAGAAACAACCTATAATGAAAATGTTTCTGATTTTCAAAAAATTAAACTCAGGCAAAGAGTTGCAATTGATATGTCTAACAGGACACTTGAGACCAAGATGGTAGATCAAAAAGTTTCAATGCCTGTAGCTATTGCGCCAACTGGATTGACAGGAATGCAAAGGGCAGATGGTGAAATATTAGCTGCTCAAGCTGCAGAAGAATTTGGTATTCCTTATACTTTGTCAACTATGAGTGTTTGTTCTATTGAAGCTGTAGCAGAAAAAACAAAAAAACCGTTCTGGTTTCAGCTGTATGTGATGAAAGATAAAAAATTTATGGAGCGTCTTATAGATAGAGCTAAGGAAGCTAAATGTAGTGCTCTTGTTTTAACATTAGATTTACAACTTCTAGGACAAAGACATAAAGATATTAGGAATGGATTATCAACTCCACCAAAACTAATTCCAAAACATGTTTATCAAGTATTATCAAGGCCGATGTGGTGCTTAAGGATGTTGACAACAAAAAATCATTTTTTTGGTAATATTGTAGGTCACGTTGATGGAATAAAGGACATTAGGTCTCTAGGATCTTGGATAGGTACTCAATTTGATCAAAAACTTGATTGGAAGGAAGTTGATTGGATAAGAAAGAGATGGGGTGGAAAGTTAATTATCAAAGGAATACTTGATCCTGAAGACGCTTTATTAGCATCAAAAACTGGCGCTGATGCAATTATCGTCTCTAATCACGGAGGAAGACAACTTGATGGTGCGTCTTCAACTATTAATATTTTGCCTGAGATTGTAGATAAAGTAGGCAAGTTAGTTGAAGTTCATTTAGATGGTGGTATCAGATCAGGGCAGGATGTAGTCAAGGCGATGTGTTTAGGGGCAAAGGGCACTTACATTGGAAGAGCTTTTTTGTATGGTTTGGGCGCTCTTGGAAAAGAGGGCGTTACTAAAGCTTTAGAAATCATTAAAAATGAAGCGGATATGACTATGGCCTTATGTGGAAGAAGGGATGTTCATGATTTAAATTTAGATAATATATATTCTAAATCATAATTTAGAGAATATTGTTTTAGCCGCGTCACTCATTTCTTTTATACATATTAATGCAGTAGGTAACTGAACTGAGTTACTTAAAAATGCATGCATTTGTCCAGGAAATAAACGATAGTGAACTTCATTGCCAAAAGATAATAACCTTCTTCTATAAGCATCTCCTTCGTCTACTAATGGATCAAGACCAGCTCCATAAATATAAGTAGGTGGTAGGTTAGATAAATCAGGTGTTAGAATTGGTGATGCTCGCCAATCAACTTGTTCTTCAAAAGAATTTAAATAATGATCTGCAAAATATTTAATTGAATCTTTATTAAGTATCATTCCTTTAAGATCTATATCCATTGATTTTCTGCACATTGTTAAGTCTACCCAAGGATAAACTAATATTTGACCATGGACTTCTGGGATTAATTTGTCCCTAGACATTATAGCACCAACTGTTGCAAGTGCTCCACCAGCACTGTCTCCACATAAAATAACTTTTTCTTTATCTATGTTTAAATTTTCTGCATCTTTTATGATCTCTGTAATTGAATCCTTCATATCAGTAATAGGTGCAGGAAATTTATTCTCAGGAGCTAGTTTGTAGTCTACAGCAATTATAGTAGCTTCTGATTCTCTGCAGAGGTGTCTACATACAAGGTCATGACTTTCTAAGTCACCCATTACGAATCCACCGCCATGAAAATATATTATTAAGGGATCTTTTTTGTTAGAAGTTTTTGATGGATTATTAGAATATTTTCTAACCTTAATAGGGCCAAGAGTTCCATCTAAAAATAAGTCATCTACTTGTTCAATTTCAACTCTTAATTCAACTGGTGTTTCTGCCATTTTGGCTCTTAGTTCTCTTAGTTCTTGAGGAGTAAAACTTTCAAGTGGTGGAGCGTTATTTTTTATACGTTCATCAATAAATGCTTGTGTGTCTTTATCAATTTGCATCTGCGGATCCCTCAAAATGGCTTTTCATAAACTATATAATCAAAAATGAAGAGAAATAACAATATGTAACAAATATTAGTTATAAAAATCATAATTTATTAAAAATAAAAGTTAGCCACAACTAACTTTATTAGTTAGTTGACGTTATATATGCTGTGTGCAATATAAGTTGCAAAGACATTTTTAGAAGTTTGTATGAGCCAGATTAGTCCTAATATTTTAGTTACTCCTTTTGCATTAAAATACCAGCAGATGCTGAGTTATTCATTTCTAATTATTGCAGCTTTTCTTTTTTTTAATATAGATAACGATACCTGGATAATTATTAAATCATCAATAGCTGATGCATATATTAACGTCACAAGCTTTGTAGCTGGGACCCTTTTAATTTTTTTCTTTTTAGAAAAATTTTTTAATATAGACCTTAATAGATTACTTCATAATAGGCCAAAATTAGAGATTTTAATTAGTTCTGGCTTAGGTGCTCTTCCAGGATGTGGAGGAGCTATTATTGTTTTAACACAATATTCGAGAGGTAAAATTTCATTTGGATCTGTAGTTGCCACACTTACAGCAACTATGGGAGACGCTGCATTTTTATTGATAGCTAAAGATCCTAAAATGGGTTTTTTAATAATGATAATTGGCTTTTTTGTAGGTTTTATTTCAGGAGTTTTAGTAAATAAAATTCATGGTAAAAGTTTTATGAAGATGAATGGTTGTGATATCATTAGATTAAATAGTAAAACCTCAGATTATAAAGCCTCAAAAACATTAGATATTTTTTGGATAATACTTTTAATTCCTGGAATTATTCTTGGCGTTTTATCAGCATTTCAAATTAATTTAGAAGAGTATTTTGTTAATAATATTATTGAAGACCCTATAACTTTCTTCGGTTTTTTAGCAGGAACTTTATGTTTAATAATGTGGATTATACCACTTATCAGTGGTTTAAAGTACAGTCCTTCCAAACCAGATCAACCTATTTTAAGAAGGACTGTTGCAGATACTAATTTCATAACAACTTGGGTAGTTTTAGCATTTTTAACTTATGAATTAACAGTTCATTTAGGTAACATAAATTTAGAAACTATATTTCAATCCTATTACATTTTGATACCGCTGATAGGAGTCCTAATTGGTTTTTTACCAGGTTGTGGTCCACAAATTTTAGTTACTACACTATACTTAAATGGGATAATACCATTAGCTGCTCAAATAGGAAACGCAATTTCAAATGATGGTGATGCCTTATTTCCAGCCATAGCTCTACATCCTAAAGCTGCTTTGATAGCTACTATATATTCTGGTGTTCCAGCAATAATTGTAAGTTATGCATATTTCTTTTCTTTTGAATTCTAAAACAGCAAATTTTTGTGAACGTGCTCGTTGTGTCTTTGAAAATGTTCATATATTGTAAATAAAAAAGAATAGAAAAATATGAATTTTAAACCAGCCAATATTCCAAGTAATGATGATAAACGGGTAAAAGCCGTTCAGAGAACAGGTGTTTTAGATACTAATTCAACAGAACTTTATGAAATATATTGTTTTTTAGCTAAGGAAATTACTGGATGTCCAGTTAGTTGGACTGGTGTGATTGACTCTGAACGCCAGTTTATGTTGGCTAGGGACGGTTTTCCTGAGGATGTTCCAATGGAAATGCCAAGAAATCAAACACTTTGCCAATTTGCTTTAGAAAAAACCAAACCTCTTCTTATCAATGATATGACAAAAGATAAAAGGTTCATGTTTCATCCTGCTGTACAAGATTTTGGTGTAAAATTTTATGCAGCGTTTCCTATCGTGACTTCTGATGGATATATTTTAGGAACCTTATGTGTAAGTGATAATAAAGTAAGAAGATTGTCTTCTCATAAAATTAAGCTTTTAAGTGATTTGGCCGCAAAACTAGCTTACCAACTTGAAGTACAAGTTAATCAAAGGAAAAGTACGGCTGAGACCGCTATTGATATTATGAGTAAGTTAAAATCAAATTTTCCAGATATAAGTTTTGATGATGCTATCACTATTCTAAAATTCTTGATTAACAATGTCATTACAAGTGAAGAAAAACAAAAAATGATAGATCTCGGTATTGCAATAAAAAAAGAGAATAATATTGAAATCTCAAAATATGGAAGAAAAGTTCAAGATGAACTAAATCTTAATATTGGTATACTTAAGAGAATGAAGAATCTATCAAATAATGATAATGAACTAATGAATATGCTGGATCAGATATAAAGTATAATGTTTGGAAAAATTTTAAATTTTAAATTTTCATCTGTAAGTGAGGCAAAATTAGCTGCTTCATTTTGTTCAGAAAAGTTTGGCTCGAAAATTTCTGAATTTAATATTGTTGGTTTAAATATTTTTATAAGTCAGTCTGGAGACCTAAATGTTTCATTCAAATTTGGAAACCCGGAGTCATTAAAAAAATTTGAGAGTCGTTACATTGACATTATAGCCGATCTGAAGGGAAGTCTGGTTTTTAAAGAAAATAACTTTGTGGGTGTTTGTACTTTTACATATGAAAAAGAAGCTGCAAGCACTGAGATTTAAAATTTATGGTAACCAGATAAATGATAGACGCTAAAGAAACTTTTAATGGATCTTGGCCTTTTAAACCAAATTTTTTTAAGGGTAATGGTTTTTCACAGCATTTTGTTGATGAAGGTCCAAGAGATGCTTCACCGATAATAATGCTTCATGGAGAACCTACTTGGGGTTATATTTATAGAAAGTTTATTCCGGCTTTATCTAAAGAAAATCGTATCATTGTTCCAGATCATATGGGTTTTGGAAAATCTGAAACGCCTCAAGACAAAGAATATACACTTAAAACACATGTAGAAAATCTCTCTAATTTAATAGAATTTTTAGATTTAAAAAATATTACTTTTGTTGGCCAAGATTGGGGAGGGCCAATAATAGGCGCATATTCAATTAGAAATATTAAAAATGTTAAGAGCTATTTTTTGATTAATACACTTTTTGGATATAGTAGAGAAGAAAGGCCTCAAAGTTTATCACCTTGGTTTAAATGGATAAAAAAACATTATGATGACAAAACTTTAGACGGCATTCTTGGTGAACTTGGATCAACTGTTTTATCTGTAATGAAGATTCCTAACTTTACTAATAGTGAAGTAATAGATGATGATTGGATTAATGCTTATTCCTCACAGTTTCCAGATCGAGCAAGTTGTAAAGGGGCTATAAATTTCCCATTAGATGCTCTTTTAAATAGAATGGTTCCTTATATTTTAGAAGGTTTTAAACTTGGTGATTTAAAATCTTTATGTTCTAAACCAGCTTTTCTAGCATATGGCATGCAAGATAGAGCTATTGAACCAGACTATGCTATTAGAGACTTTAAAGCTCTTTTCCCAAACTCCAAAGTTTTTAAATTGCCCAATGCAGGACATTATTCCCAAGAAGATGAACCAGAGTTATTAATAAATTTGATTAAAGATTTCGTTAAAGAAATTAGTTAAGAGTAATGAATTTAATTTTCAAAGTTTGTAAAAAAAATGAATGGGAAGAAGCTGTCAATCAAGGTTTTTATAATGGATCTGATATCGACATTAAAGATGGTTACATTCATTTTTCTACTAAAGAACAAGTAAAAGAAACTGTAGAAAAACATTTTAAAAAGCAAAATGATTTAATTCTTATAGCTTTTGATACGAATGACTTGATCAATAATCTCAAGTGGGAGCCGGCAAGAAATGGCGATCTTTTTCCACATTATTATGGTTTTATAAACACAACTTCTGCTAAGAAAATATATTCTTTAGAATTAGGTGCTGATAACATCCATAAATTTCCTGAAAACTTTTTCTCCTAAAAAATAATCTAAGAATTTCTTTTGAGCATTATTACCATATTTTTCTCTGAGTTTTTTATTGTTGATAGCACTTTTGAGAGTGTCTGTTAGGGCTAATTTATCTAATGGATCAACACACCAACCTGTTTTAGCATCAAGAACTGCGTCTTTAACGCCGCCCTCAATTCCTGCAATAGAAGGCACACCGTAAGCAGCAGCTTCCACATAGGATATTCCAAATCCCTCTATTGAATTATTTACTTTATATGAAGGCATTACAAATAAGTCTGACTTTTCAAGAAAACTCTCCTTTTCTTGAGTATTGACTTTACCAACCAATTTGACATTTTTTGATAAGTTAAGATCTTTTATGCACTTTTTTATTTCGTCAGCTTGTAATCCTTCACCACAAATATTCCAGAAAAATGGTTTTAAAACTTTATCATTATTCATTTCTGATAATGATTTCAAAACTGGTATAATACCTTTTCTTTCTTCGAGCCTACATATAGTCAATAAAAATACTTTATCTGTATTTTTTAAAATATCATTTCTGTTGTTGGTAATTGCCTTAAGTGAATAGGTAGGTGGTATGACTATTCTTTGCACTTTTGAAATATTCAAATCATTAATTAATGTAGATGTATAAGATGAACTACAAATTATTGAGCTTACATTTTTGAGATTATTTTCAATTCGTTTTCTCTTCTTTTTGATTGAAAGAAACTCTTGCCCATGAGCCAAAACAATAATTTTTTTTGCTTTAGAAGGCACTGCATTCAATGATTTCCAACTATCGCAGATGACAACATCTTCATTTTCATAGATAAAACTTACTAATTTTTTTTTTATTAGAGGTCTTATGAGCTTAGGGGCAAAATTATTATGGATAAAAATTTTTGAACTTGAATCTTTTGACTTAAAGTAATGATCTGGAAAAACATGCGTTTCATTTAAAGATGCGAGTTTGTTAGAAATTGCATTCATAACATTTTGCATACCACCAGTTCTAGGTGGATATGTTTGTGTGACAATAAGATATTTCATGCAATTAACACTAAAATAATTTCTAATTAAATCAAATAATTTGCTTTATTGTTATTGAAGTTTTAAAAACAAATAAAATAAATGAGGAAGATATGTATAAATTGACTTTTAGCCCTGCGTCACCTTATGTTCGTAAAGTTTTATTATCCGCATATAAAGCTGGAATTAGGAATGAAATAGAATTGATTTCCCCTGAAAATGAGGCTGAAAATCAAACTCTTAGAGATCAAAACTCTCTTGGTAAAATACCTGTATTACAAAAACCAGATGGTGGTTATTTATTTGATAGTAGAGTGATCATTGATCATTTTAATAGAATAGGTGGAGGGTTAATACCCTTAGAAGGGTCGGAAAGAGATATAATTTTAACTAGAGCAGCCCTTGCTGAGGGTATGATAGATGCCTCATTACTAGTAGTTTACTCTGAAAGGTATGCAGGAGGAGAAGTTCCTTCTAAGGTATGGTTAGATTTACAAATAGGAAAAATTGATAGAACTCTAGATTTTATAGAAAAAGATATAAATAACTGGTCAAATCCATCAGGTTTTGATGCTGCAAATATTGGGTTGGGAGCGGCCCTTGGCTATATGACTTTTAGAAAAGTAAGAGTTTGGGAAAATAACAGACCTCAACTTAAAGCTTGGTACCAAGATATAGCTCACAAACTTCCTGGTTTTTTAGATACAGTACCTGCTTAAGCAAATATAATTTTATGGTTGAATTAGAACTGCTCGAAAATCATTAACGTTCGTTAGTGTTGGTTTAGTAAATATTAAATCATCAATTTTTTCGAAGAAAGAATAAGAGTCATTATTATCCAAAAATTTTTGAGGCTGTAGATTTTTCAATTTTGCTTTTTTTAGAGTTTGATCGGATATAAATGCTCCAGCGTTATCTTCTACGCCATCTATCCCATCTGTATCAATTGAAAGAGCTGTTATACCATTAGCCCCTTTTAAATGGATTGCCATTGACAACATGAACTCTGTATTTCTTCCACCTTTTCCGTTTCCTTTGACTGTGACAGTTGTCTCACCGCCAGATAAAAGTAATATGGGATGTTCTAAAAGAGTATCTCCAAATTTCTTTTCTTTTTTTATTTTAATGGCTAATTCTGCCATTTTTTTTCCTTCTAATCTTGCTTCACCTTCTAGGGTGTCTGATATAATTATCGGTTTGAAGCCTAATTTTTCAGCTTCATTGTAAGCGCTTTTCAAGGCCATCATTGGGCTTGCTATCATATAAGTTGGAGAATTTAAAATTTTAGGAAGTTGGTTTTTAATAATAACTTCTTTTAAATTTTCATTAATATGAATTTTGTAATCATTTAAAATTTTTATAGCATCGTTATTAGAGCCAGTTGCTTGTATAGTTGGTCCTGATCCTATATAAGAAGGATCATCTCCTGGAATATCAGAAATCATATATGTTGTTAATTTTGCAGGATAAATTACTTCAGCAAGACGACCACCTTTAATTTTAGAAAAAGCTCTTCTGACTATATTCATTTTATCAATAGGCGCTCCAGAAATAAGAAGCTCTTTATTAATACGTTGTTTTTCTACAAAATTAATTCCATCTGCTGGCAATGTTAGTAAAGATGATGCACCACCAGATATAAGAAATACCACATGGTCATTCACATCAGATTTTTTTGCTAATTCAAAAAGTTTTTTTGTAGCTGATAATCCAATATCATCTGGTTCTGGATGTGAAGCCTCAATGACTTCTATAAATTTAGTTTTGGTGCTATGTCCATATCTTGTAATAACCATACCTTCAAGAGGCCCGTCATAACTTTCCTCAAACGCTTTTGCCATGCTTGCAGCAGCTTTGCCAGCTCCAATAACTAATAACTTTCCATTAGGTTTTGATGGTAGATTTTTAAATTTACCATTTGGCAAAGCAGCTTTTAAAGCGCTATTCATGATAAGTTTTAGAGTGTCATTTTCATTCATAACAATTTTGACCTATGGTAATTATATAAAGATTGAACTAGCAAATTTATATATTCAATACTAAATTAATCTATACAAAATATTTCATAGGAACAAAATGTCTATTATCGAAAATAAAGTTATTGGTAACACGTTATTACTTACAATTAATAACGCTTCAAAAAGAAATTCTATGATTAAGGGGTTTCATGATGAATTTCAAAAATCAATTATAGATGCTGAAGAGAATGCAAATATATTTTCAATTGTGGTCAATGGTGCAGGTGATTTTTTTTGTGCTGGAGGAGATTTAAATGCACTCCAAACCAGACGAACTATGACAGAAGAGCAGAGGTATGAAACTTTAAGTCAATTAAATGGAACAATAAATTCAATATTCAATTGCTCAAAGCCAATTATCGCTGCAGTAGAAGGTGGTGCAGCTGGAGCTGGTGTTTCTTTAGCAATGGCGTGCGATATGGTAATCATGAGTGAGCATAGTTTCTTTTCACTTGCATATGTTAAAATAGGTTTAACTCCTGATGGAGCTGCTACTAAATTTTTATCTGAAACTATGCCAAGACAAATGCTAGCCGAAATGGCAATGCTGGGAGGGAAAATAGATGCCTCTAGACTTTATCAAATTGGTGCAATTAATGGAATTTCACAAAAAGGGAATGCTATGCAAACGGCGATAGAATTGTCTAAAAATTTTGAAAAGCTTCCTCAAAACTCACTTGCAAGAATTAAGAAACTAACAAGACATGCTTATGGTAATAATTTTGAAGGCCAATTAAAGCTGGAAACAGATTTTATGGTTGTTTCTCAAGGAGATAGTGAAAGTATTGAAGGAATTGACGCTTTTTTAGAAAAAAGAGCACCTGATTATAAAAAATTGAGATAACAATCCCTCTGGCATGTTGATTGCTTAAGTCAGGCATGACTTTTTTGCAACAAATTAAATATTCAGTAATATCAATTTTTGTTATTTTCAATTGTACATTTGTAAATGCCAATGAAAATTTTGATACTTGTGATAATACAATCAAAAAAATTGAAACCCAGACTGATATCCCAAATGGTTTACTACATGCAATTGGTAAAGTTGAGTCAGGTAGGTTCTTAAATAATAATAATCATGTTATTTGGCCATGGACTGTAAATCATGCAGGCAAAAGTTTATTTTTTAATACAAAAAGGCAAATGGAAAAATATGTTTTAAAAAATGTAATGGAAAATGACCATAATATTGATGTTGGATGTATGCAAATTAATTTAAAGTGGCATAAAAACTATTTCAAAAAAATTAATGACATGTTTGCCTTAGAGCCCAATATATCTTACGCGGCATCTTTTTTAATACAATTAAAAAACAGGCATGGTTCCTGGGATAAAGCTATAAAACATTATCATTCTTCAGATCCTGAAAAAAATAAACCTTACTTTGAAAAAGTAAAAAGTTTTTGGAAAAATAAAGAAACATTTCAAATCGTTAAAAATTCAAAAAAATCTAATAGCCTAAAATCTAATAGTGTTGTGATTTCTGATATAATTCAAAAAACTCAACCTTATTTATATGAGAGAATTGATAAGGTAAAATTTTTTAGAAAAATATTTGCTCAGAATAATTAATTTATTGATTAAAATTTAAAAAAGTAAATAGTTATAGTTATCAATCTTAATTATGAGGCTATGAGTATGAATGTAAAAGAAGCCTTTACATCTAGAAGATCTGTCAGAAGATTTTTGCCCAAAACAGTTCCTATTGAAAAAATTAACAATATTTTGGAATGTGCTACATTCGCTCCAAGTGGTCATAATATTCAACCATGGCATGTTTATGTGGTTCAGGGAAAAAAGAAAGAAGCCATTACTAATTCTATTTTAGAATCTATAAAAGATGGTTCAGCAAAATCATTTAAACAAGAATTTGATTATTATCCAACTGAATGGTTTGAGCCATTTATATCTAGAAGAAGAGCTGTAGGTTTTGAATTATATAAATTACTAAATATTAGTAAAGATGACTACGAAGCTAGAGATAAACAAATGCAAGAAAATTTCCACTTTTTTGGGGCTCCGGTAGGAATGTTTATAACTATGGATAAAAGATTAGCTACTGGAACTTTTATGGATGTAGGAATGTTTATCCAAAGTATTTTAGTTGGGGCTAGAGGAGAGGGACTTCATTCTTGCGGTCAAGTAGCTTTTACAAAATTTCATTCATTAATTGCAGACCAACTCAATTTTAAAGAAAATGAAATGTTAGTTTGTGGAGTCTCAATTGGATATGAAGATACTAATGCGCCAGAAAATGCTTTAAGAGTTGAAAAACTTAATTATAAAGATTTTACGACTTTTTATTCTTAATCATTTAATTACTTTGATTTTACAGTTATGAAAATAATTAATCTTGATAGTTCCAAAAGTTATACAATACCTGACTTATATCTAAATATAGGTCATTTCCTAGATCACTTTATGATGTTAATTTTTGCCAAAGCGGCATTCGATGCAGGTAGAGAATTTGGCTTATCTTATGAAGAAATTATTGTTTATGGAACTTTGGGAGTTGTATTATTTGGTGCAGCAGCTCCACTAGCTGGTTGGTTGGCAGATAAATTTTCAAGAGCGATATTAATTTCTATATATCCACTAGGTTTATCTTTAGGGGCTTTTTTAGCAGCTATGTCTGAATCTACAGATATGTTGGGAATATCTTTAGGTGTTTTGGGTTTCTTTGCTGCTATTTATCATCCTGTAGGGATTGCTATGCTAATTAAAAGGCCAGGAAAAGTTGGTTTAAGAATAGGGGTTAATGGTGTTTGGGGGAATATGGGCGTTGCTGTAGCACCTATATTAACTGGTTTTTTGATTGCATATAGTGACTGGAGATTGGCATTTATTGTGCCTGCAATCTTGTGTCTAATGTTTGGAATTTCACAATTTTTTGCATTTAAAGAATCAGATGATCCTGTTCTTGTAAAGAAAAGTTCAAATGATAGAAATAAAACAGAAACAGTAATGTCGTCTAATTGGCAAACAGTCTTAATTTGTCTAAGTATTGTTACTCTCTCAGGAGGTTTTATATTTGGGTCTTTAACTTTCCTTATACCAAGATTATTCGAAGTTAATATGTTACAGATATCTAATGATGTTGCCATTACTGGTTTGTTAGCTGGTTTTGTTTATGCTGTGGCCTCTTTTTCTCAAATTGGAACTGGCTGGTTAGTAGACAAGATACCTCCAAAATTTGTTTTAGCAGCAATGGGTTTAGGCCAATTAATCTTTATTTATTTTGCAAGTATTTCATTTAATTATGACTTGTTATTTATAATGCTCGTGGCAATGATTTTCGTTTTTGGTCAGGTTCCTATTACAGACGCAATTTTAGTTAAATATGTTAAAGATAGCTGGAGGGGTAGGGTTCTTTCAATAAAGTTTATGATAAATTTATGTGCAGGAGCAAGTGTCTTACCGGTAACATCTTTTTTACTCCAAAATGGCTATAATTTTTCATTTATTCTTGAGTCTCTAGCTTTGATATCTATAGCTATAATTATATCAGGATTACTTTTGCCTAATAAACAACCAAACATTGAGTTGGCCAAACAAAAATCTTTATAAAAATTGATTATTTTGTATAAATTTTCATCATGAATACAAATAATATAATGATTTTTACTGACTTAGATGGTTCTTTACTAAATCATAATAATTTTGATTTTAAAAAAATTAAAAGCTTTATATTACAGTGTCTCTCAATCGGTATTAAGATAATCCCTAATTCTAGTAAGACAAAAAATGAAATTGATTTTTTTTGTAACCAGCTCGGCAAAAGATTACCTTACATTGTAGAAAATGGTTCTGCCATTCATAACCTTGATATTGTTAGTTCTGATTTTAAAGAAGTTAATAATTCACTGATTTTTAGTCGAACCGTTGAAGAAATTTTAGAAATCATAATGAAGGAAGTTCCTAAACATTTAATAGATAAATGTTCATTCATTAAAGATATGAATAGAAAAATGCAAAAGCAGATTTTAGGTTTAAGTGAAGAATTTATACCACTTGCTCTTAACAGAGATTACTCAATACCTTTTACGTTTAATGGCTCTGATCAAATTATTAATGAATTTAAATTAATTTTAGAGAGATTGGATTTAAAATTACATGAAGGTGGAAGAGTTTTTAACATAAGTGATAATTGCTCTAAGGGTAGTGCAATGAAAACTTTAGTTAGTAAAATCAAAAAAGATATTTCATTAAATCCTTATATTATTGTAGTTGGCGATAGTCCAAATGACATCTCTATGCTTGAAGAAGCCAATCAACCATGTGTGGTGCCATTACCAAATAAATGTAATTTAAAAGATCTTAAATTTAATAACATTTTAAGAGCAAAGCAGTGTGCTCCAGAAGGTTGGGAAGAAGTCATACGATTGTCATTAAAAAAAATAGATATTAATTTGATGGGTTAAAAATATGGGTAGTTTTTATCAAAATGGAATTGTAGCAAATTTACACGATTTTTCTTATGGAAGATCAGGTAATGATAATTATCAAAAGTTAGAAAAAGAGCTAATAGAGTTTTCAAACACAAACCCAATGGAGTTAATCCTCCCTTGTTTGTTTTCTGAAATAAAAGGAAAAGCACTGCCTAATATTATCGATGAAATAAATAAAACAAGATTTTTAAATCATGTTGTTATCGGTTTAGACAGGGCGAATAAAGAAGAATATAAGAGCGCATTTAAATTTTTTACTAAGTTGAAGACTCCTTTTTCTGTTTTATGGAATGATGGACCTAGGCTTATGGAGCTTGATAAAGAACTTTCTGAAAAAGGCTTATCTCCTCGTGAGTTTGGTAAGGGCAGAAATGTCTGGTATTGCATAGGGATGACATTAGCCAGAGGACAAGCTGAGTCAATCGCGTTACATGATTGCGATATATTAACATATGAAAAATCAATGTTAGCTAAGTTATTTTATCCTGTAGCAAACCCGTTTTTTAATTTTCAATTTTGTAAGGGTTATTATCCAAGGGTTGCTGATGGAAAAATGAATGGAAGGGTCTCTCGATTATTAGTGTTTCCTCTACTTTTAGCAATGGAAAAAACTATTGGAAGAAGTGAGTATTTAGATTTTATGAAGTCTTTTCGCTATCCATTGGCAGGTGAGTTCTCATTTACAAAAAATTTATTACCAGAACTAAGAATTCCCTCTGATTGGGGTTTGGAAATTGGTGTCCTTTCTGAAATGCAAAGAAATCATTCCAGTAATAAAATTTGTCAAGTAGACTTAGCTCAAACCTATGACCACAAGCACCAAGATTTATCAGAGAATAATGACAATGCTGGTCTATCTAGGATGTCTATTGATATTACAAAAGCATTGATTAGGAAGCTTGCAACACAAGGAAACATCTTCAGCCTAGAGACTTTTAGAAGTATTAAAGCTACATATTATCGTGCTGCACTAGATATGATTGATATATATAGAAGTGATGCAAGGATGAACGGTTTATCATTTGACTCTCATATTGAAGAAAAAGCTGTTGAGCTTTTTGCTTTAAATATTATGAAAGCGGGGGAGTCATTTTTTGAAAACCCTATGGAAACACCTTTTATACCTACATGGAATAGAGTTTTGAGTGCTATCCCTGATTTTCTAGAAAGGTTTAAAAAATCAGTTGAATTAGATAATGCAGAACTCACAAAATAAATCAAATAACTCTATTAATTTAGATATCTTAAAAAGACTAAGATATATATATGGGTCAATAATTACTGAAGAAAAAACACTAGGTTATGCAAAACAAATTAATGAGTTGATTTATAATTATAAATCAAAGAGTTCTTTTGAAAAAAAATCTGAGTCTTGGTCTGAAGATACAATTTTACTCATAACATACGCTGACAATATTAATAAAGGTGTCAGTGGAAAAACATTAGAAGACTTCACTTTATTTTATAAAAAATATTTTTCAAATTTCATTGATACTATTCATTTTTTACCATTTTTTACGTCAAGCAGTGATGGTGGTTTTTCAGTGAAAAATCATGAAGAAATAGATCCTGTTTTTGGTAGTTGGGAAGATATTAAAAAAATATCCCAAAACACTAATATTATGACAGATTTAGTCCTAAATCATGCCTCTTCACAGGGAAAATGGTTTGAAAATTTTATTGATAACAAAGACCCAGGACAAGATTATTTTTTCACTGTAGATGAAAGTTATGATTGTTCTAAAGTTATTAGGCCAAGAGATCATAATCTTCTAAAAGATGTTAAGTTTAAAAATGGTAGTAAAACTCTATGGTGTACATTTAGTTATGACCAAATTGACTTAAACTTTAAAAACCCTGATGTTTTATTAGAGTTTATTAAACTAATAATTAAATTCTCAAGTTATGGGATCAAAATATTTAGGCTAGATGCTGTGGCCTTTATCTGGAAAGAGACTGGAACTACTTGTCTTAACTTACCAGAAACACATGAAATAATTAAATTACTTAGAGATATAGTGGATCAGCTTGATGAAAATATTGTTATAGTAACAGAAACAAATTTACCTAAGAATGAAAACCTCAGTTATTTTGGTAAAAATGATGAAGCTCATTGGATATATAATTTTCCACTACCGCCACTGATTATTTATACATTTTTATTTGAAGACTCCTCGCCCATTACCAAATGGAGTATGAAAATGCCTCCTGCACAATTTGGAAATGCATACCTTAATTTCATAGCCAGTCATGATGGTATAGGCATGAGACCTGCCGAGGGAGTTTTGTCTGATAACGAGATTGATAATATGCTTGTACGTTTAAAAAAGAATGGTAGCGAGTTTTCAATGAGAAAAGTACAAGCGGATGAAGATAAGGTATATGAGGCAAATATATCTTTATTTAGTGCGCTTGAATTTACAGACAATGATAATTCAGGAGCCTTCGCTTTAAAAAGATTTATTGCTTCACACTGTATTATTCTGGCTATTGAAGGTGTGCCTGCTTTTTATTTTAATTCATTTTTTGCAACTAAAAATGATAAAGCATCATACTCAAAAAATGGCATTAAACGAGATCTTAATAGGCATAAATGGAATTATTCAGATTTAGTTTCACGAATTAATAATGGTGATTCACTAGAAAATAAATGTTTTTCTATTTTAAAAGAATTAATACACATACGAAAGTCTCAGCCTGCATTCCATCCTAACGCAACTCAATTTACTTTGAATATAGATAAAAGTATTTTTTCAGTTTGGAGACAAAGTAGAGATAGAAAACAAAGTATCTTTGCAATTACAAATGTTACCTCATCAAAATTTATTTTGAACACTAATATGATAAATTTAATTGATGATGAAAAATGGTTCGATTTATTAAACCCTGAGACTAATTTTCAAGATAATGAACAAATTGAACTAAAACCATACCAAACTATTTGGATAACAAATTTTAAATCTGAATAATCAATTGTTTTAAAATTATAGTGTAATCCACCCTTATCATTTAAAAAAGCTGAAATTTTTTCTATTCCCTCGTTATTTTTCATTTGGCCAAATACATAGGGCAGGGAGTTTCTAGCTTGCTCAACATCTTTCTTCATAAGCGTAAGATCTACACCCACATATGGAGCTAAATCTGTTTTATTTATTAAAAGTAGATCTGATCGTGTGATGGCAGGACCTCCTTTTCTAGGAATATCAGCTCCCATTCCAACATCAATAACGTATATCGATAAGTCGACTAACTCTGGACTAAAAGTTGCAGCTAGATTATCTCCTCCCGATTCAATTAAAATCAAATCTAAATCAGGAAATTTTTCTTTTAATTCGTCAACAGCAAGTAAGTTTATAGAAGCATCTTCTCTAATAGCTGTATGAGGGCACCCCCCGGTTTCTACACCTTTAATTCTCTCTAAGGGAAGGGCTTGTGCTTTCATAAGATATTCTGCGTCTTCTGTGGTGTAAATATCATTAGAAATTACTGCCATTGAAATTTTTTTAGATAAGTTCTTACATAGAGCTTCTGTTAGACTTGTTTTTCCAGCGCCAACTGGACCACCAATACCAACTTTGAGAGGACCGTATTTATTAATCATGTTTGATATATCCTATTTTTAAGAGTTTCATGAAACATACTTGAGAGATCTGATATAAAAGCAGAACTTCCTAAATCATTTATTTGGCATTCTTTATATAAAAGAGCCTGATCTTTAACAATTGGAATTAGTTCAATAAGAATTTTTTGGCCAGCACTTTGACCAAGCGGAATATGCTTAACGCCAATATTAACAAGATTTGCAACAAAACTTTGTAAATACGCCATTACAAGCTGTTCTAATGGGATTTTGAAATGTAAACCAGCTAGGCCAACGGCAACAGGGTAGGCTAAATTATTTTCTATATTATATCCCCAATTTTCTTTGATGTTTTTGCAAAAAGCATTTCCTAAATTTTTTGTTTCAATCCAGCGTTCTTTTGAACTGCATAGAGCAAATGCAAGTTCATTTACATCCTGACCTTTGTATGAATTTACTAGTAAAATACAGTCTGTTTTGCCTGAACCATAAGTAATTAAGTAATGAATCCAATTTTTTAAATTAAATTCGTCTTTAATAAAGTTCATCTCAATTGCTGCTTCTAAACCATGAGAGAAGTTAAAACTACCAATGGGAAAGCTAGGAGAAAACCATGATGCTAATAATTGATGGTAATCAAAATCATAATTGTTTTTATTAGTGTTTGTGTCCATGTGTTCTTCCTAAGCCGTAAGCACCACCTTCTGGAGAGAACTCTTCAGATATTTTTTTTATTGAACCACCTAACCTGACAATTAAATTCTCAATAACTTTATCTTCATGAATTAATAAGCGATTAGTTTCAATTTGACATGGTATATGTCTGTTACCAATGTGCCATGCGAGTTTTATTAGGTCTTCACTTTTAATTTCAATTAAGGTTTCTTTTGCATTCTTAATTAAAATTACATTACCGTCATCTAATAAAAAACCATCATCTTTATTAACAGAAATTGTTTCAGGCAAATTTACTAAAAATTCAAGCTTGTTGTCAGATACAAGTTTTTTTCTTCTAATAAATCTATCATTATAATTAAGAGTGATTGTATCTATTACATTTTTATTGGTAGGTTTTTGTATTACTTTTTCAACTAACATTTTATCCAACTAAAATAAAAAATATCTTTGTGCTAATGGAAGCTCGTTTGCAGGTTCACAGGTCAAGACATTTCCATCGGCTGTAACTTCATAAGTCTCAGGATCAACTGAAATGTCTGGGCAATAATTATTAAATACCATATCCTTCTTTGATATATTTCTAGTATTTTCAACAGCTATGGTATTTTTTGCTATTTTTAAACTTTCCAGACTGCCCAGTTTTAGAGAATCTTTACTCACGAAAGTTACAGAAGAAGATTCTAATGATCTTCCATAGCTCGAAAACATAGGTCTTGTATATACTGGTTGTGGGGTAGGGATAGAAGCATTTGGATCTCCCATTTGTGCACAAGCTATACTGCCTCCTATAACAACCATTTCAGGTTTTACGCCAAAAAAAGCAGGGTCCCATATCACAATATCAGCTCGCTTACCTTCAGTTATAGAACCAATATGTTGAGAAATACCATGAGCTATTGCGGGGTTAATTGTGTATTTTGCAATGTATCTTTTTACTCTTACATTATCATTATCCCCAGTTTCTTCTTTTAGTCTTCCTCTTTGAATTTTCATTTTATGTGCTGTTTGCCAAGTTCTTATAATGACTTCACCAACTCTTCCCATAGCTTGGCTATCTGAAGCTATAATAGAAAAAGCACCCATATCATGAAGAATATCTTCTGCTGCTATAGTTTCTTTTCTAATCCGGCTTTCCGCAAAGGCCACGTCTTCTGGTATGGATTTATCTAAGTGGTGACATACCATAAGCATATCTAAATGTTCTTCGAGAGTATTTACAGTATATGGTCTTGTAGGATTAGTTGATGATGGAATTACGTTTTCTTTACCACAAACTTTTATTATATCTGGTGCATGACCACCACCTGCACCTTCAGTATGAAAAGCGTGAATAGTTCTATTTTTGATTGCTTTAATTGTATTTTCCACAAAACCACTTTCATTTAAAGTATCGGTATGGATCATTACCTGAATATCCATTTTTTCTGCAACATCTAAACAATTATCTATTGCGCCAGGTGTGGTACCCCAATCCTCATGAAGTTTTAAGGCGCATGCACCTGCATTGACTTGTTCAATTAATGCATCTGGCTTTGAAGAATTTCCTTTACCGGCAAATGCTAAATTCATAGAAAAAGAATCTGCTGCTTGTATCATTCTTCCTATATGCCAAGAGCCAGGAGTACATGTGGTAGCTAACGTTCCATGAGCTGGTCCAGTACCTCCTCCAAGCATTGTGGTTAAACCAGAATGAAGAGCATCCTCAATTTGCTGTGGGCAAATAAAATGAATGTGTGAATCAAAACCACCTGCAGTAATTATTTTACCTTCGCCAGCAATTATTTCTGTTCCAGGTCCAATTATAATATCAACTTGAGGTTGTGTATCAGGATTTCCTGATTTACCAATTTTGTGAATTAAACCATCCTTAATTCCAATATCTGCTTTATAAATTCCGCCAACATCAACTATCAAGGCATTAGTGATCACGGTGTCAACAGCTCCATCTTTTCTTGTAACTTGAGATTGTCCCATGCCATCTCTAATTACTTTCCCACCTCCAAATTTTACTTCTTCACCGTAATGGGTAAAATCATTTTCCACTTCTATAAATAAATCGGTATCAGCTAATCTAACTTTGTCGCCAGTAGTTGGACCATACATTTCGCTATATGATGACCTAAGAATTTTTGAACTCATCACAGTGCTCCCATTATTTTTTGATTAAACCCAAAGATTTCTCTTTTACCTTTAAAGTCAATTAATTCGATTTCTCTCGTTTGACCTGGTTCAAATCTTACTGCAGTACCCGAAGGGATATTTAAACGTTTTCCCTTACTATTTTCTCTATCAAAAGAAAGAAATTCGTTAGTCTCATAAAAGTGATAATGACTTCCTACTTGGATAGGACGATCTCCAGTATTAGAGACTTTTAAAGTAATAGCTTGAGAGCCCTCGTTGAGAATAATTTCTTCACTTTTTGTAATAATTTCGCCAGGTTTCATAATAGTCTCCATTATCTTATAGGGTGGTGAACTGTTACTAATTTAGTTCCATCCGGGAATGTAGCCTCTACTTGAACTTCGTGTATCATTTCTGGAATTCCAGTCATGCAGTCTTCTTTTTTTACTACATGAGCTCCTGCTTCCATTAGTTGAGCAACACTTTTACCATCACGTGCTCCTTCAACAACAAAATCACTAATGAGAGCAATAGCTTCTGGGTAATTAAGCTTCACACCTCTCTCTTTCCTATTTCGAGCAACTATGGCTGCTAAACTGATTAAAAGTTTGTCTTTTTCCCTAGGTGATAACTTCATATTTACTCCTTAATTATTCCAAACTTTAGGAAGAATATTGTCAGAAAATAATAATATTAATTTTTTTTGTATTTTTTTCAAATCGAAGGCATCTTTTGCAACTATTCTGACTAAAATTTTATCATTCCAAATAGAATGAGATAACAAAACATCATCTGAATTTTTTATTAATTTTATGAGATTATTCTGTTTAGAGAAAAATTTTTTGCCGTATATGAAAATGTTACTCACGGCAACAGCATCCTGGGCAGATGCAATATTCGATAGATTATCTTTTATATTATCGCTCAGACAAATTGCTTCAGCATGTATTAGTTTTTCATTTAAAAAGATTTTCCAATTATCCTTTATGAAACCTTTTTCTAAAATCTCACCCATTGCAGTTCGTCCAAATATCATAGACTCTGCCATTAAAAAATTTGAGTTCGGTTGAATATTAACTTCAATATTTCTAGTGAAATTACAAAGGTTAAATAAGATTAATTCTTGGGGAATCCAAAACAGTTTGCTTGAGTTGTCAACTGTTAGATTTATATTAATTTTGGCATTGTCTTCTAAACCTTTATAAACTCTCTCTGCGGTTTGAGTTGTCACAAAGGTATGTGAATTTTTGATGATATCAATATTGTAATTAAAGTTATCACCACTTGTTAATCCTCCTGCAGTATTTACTAAAACTAACTCTTTAATTGGTTGATTATGTTTGTGATAAAAAACTTTTGCTGAACCTGATTGATAAAAACGTTTAATGTCGTCATTATCTATTTCGACGTTAATATCACCATGAGCCCTTTGAAATTTTTCTTTATTAATCACATTCAAAAGCTAAGAACTCTCTTAATTTATTCTAATTTTTTTATATCAAAACTTTATAATTAATTCACCTAGTTGATATTATAATTAGGAATTTTTCATATAATGAACTGTTCCTCGTTCATCAACATGGCTCTTAGCTTGACCAGTAACATCAAGATGAATTAAATGAGCTCTTGCTTCACCAATAGCAAAATGCATTTGTTCATCACCAATTTTCCTATCAAATATAATTTCAATAGAATCCATAATTGTTATGCTTCTTTTTTCTAATTCATTTAGTATGAGGCTTAATCTGTGGTTATGGTGCTTAACTAAATTTTTAGCTCGTTCAGCTCCATCCTGAAAAGGCCAATCATGACATGGAAATACCTTTGTATCATTCCCAATGGACTGGATGTCATTTAAATATTTAAAATACCCACCAAGTCTATCATCTAAAGGATCAAAAAAATTATCAGAAATATTTGGAGATATTCTGGGTAACAAAAAATCTCCTGATAAATATAAATTTCTTGAAGAATCCAACATAGAAATATGCTCTGGAGAATGTCCTGAATCCGTTCTAACT
Source organism: Candidatus Marisalimonas marina (assembly GCA_038131365.1). Taxonomy (GTDB): domain Bacteria; phylum Pseudomonadota; class Alphaproteobacteria; order Puniceispirillales; family Marisalimonadaceae; genus Marisalimonas; species Marisalimonas marina. The sequence goes on from JAYPPH010000004.1 coordinate 47,496, forward strand.
ATCCACATACCTTCATTTGATTCAATTTCATGTCCAGCCTCAATGATTTCAAATTCAGGTAATTCATGAACTCTATTCTTATATAATCTAGTGGCAGGTCCTTTGGCTATAATATCTTCTTCACTCATACCGGCTCTTACAAATACATTTCTAAAAATTTTAGAATATTCGTCATCTGGCATAGCTCTAAAAGTTTTAGCAGTAAAAAGTTCTTTTTTGCTGGTATAGCATTTTATATCTAATTTATTCTGTAACCATCCTGCCATACCAATATGATCTGGGTGATAGTGAGTAATTAGTAATCCAGCAAATTTTTTAGATTTTAGTGGGCCATTAATTAGAACTTCCCAATGTTCCTCTGAGTGATCAGATTTCAGGCCAGCGTCTAAAATTAAAATACCTTTAGGAGTATCCATGAGAAATAAATTGACATGATTTAATCTAAAGGGAAGTTCAAAATGCGCCCAGTATAAATCATTGGCTATTTGAGTTAATTCTCCAAACTTAGGTTTGGTAACTTCTAGTTTTGTCATTTAAATCTCGTAAATAAGTTTGTTGGTAATTATTATTTAAGATGTTAAGAATATACATGAATCTTAATTAAGTTCTAGTAAATCTAAAATTTAATTAAAACGATGTTAATAGATATAATTAGATAATTTTCTAAAAATTTTTATAAAACAATAAGAGAATATATTATGAACAATTCATTAAATGGAATTAAAGTATTAGATTTAACTAGGGTATTAGCAGGTCCTTATTGTACCCAAATGCTTGGAGATTTGGGAGCTGATATAATAAAAGTAGAAAGACCGGGAGCTGGAGACGATACTAGAGGATTTGCACCTCCATTTGTAAAAAATGAAAAAGGTGATGAAACTGATTTAAGTGCATATTTCTGCGGTGCTAATAGAAATAAAAAATCAATAACCATAAATTTGAGTACCAAAGAAGGTCAAGGATTAGTAAAAAAATTACTAAAAGATTGTGATATTTTAGTAGAAAATTTTAAAACAGGAACTCTAGAAAAATATGGTCTTGGGTACAATGATTTGAAGTCTGAATTTCCTAGATTAATCTACTGCTCTATTACTGGTTTTGGTCAGACAGGACCGTACGCTGCAAGGCCAGGTTATGATGGCTTAATTCAAGCAATGGGTGGGGTCATGGCCTTGACAGGGGAACCTAATGGTGAACCAATGAAAGTTGGTGTTCCCATTGGCGATTTAATGGCTGGCATGTTTGCTTCTGTTGGAATTCTTGCAGCCGTAAGGCATCAAATCACTACTGGGAAAGGTCAGTTTATTGATATTGGTATGTTAGACACTCATGTTGCCTGGCTAGCAAATCAGGGAATGAATTACTTATCAACTGAGCAAAATCCAGATAGACTTGGAAACCAGCATCCAAATATTGTTCCCTATCAGGTTATGCCAACCTCTGATGGATATATTGTTCTTTCAATTGGAAATGACCCAACATTTGAAAGATTTTGTAAGTTGGCTGGAGAAGAGCAACTCATAAATGATCCTAAATTTAAAACAAATGCAGATCGTGTTTCTAATAGAGATTTTGTAACCAAGACACTTAATGAAATAACTAAAAGACAAACATCTTCTTGGTGGTTAACTGAACTAGAAAAACAAAAAATTGGTTGTGGTCCGATTAACACTTTAAAAGAAGTATTTTCCGATCCTCATGTTAAGGCAAGAGAAATGGTAATTGAAATGGATCATAAAAAAACTGGAAATGCTCCATTAAAGCTTATAGCTAATCCCATAAAAATGGAGGACACACCTCCATCCTATAGATTGTCTCCGCCTATGTTAGGTGAGCATACGGATGAAGTCTTATCACAATCATTAGGATTGTCTGAGGGTGAAATTAAAAAATTAAAGGATGAAGGTATAGTATAACTATTACTCATCCTAGATAAAATGTGGGTATAAATTAAACTGGATAAAACTATCTTAAATATTGAGTATGATAGCCTAAACTCTTGGATTAGGCTCATCCTTTTATTTGCTCTAGGCATCACTGGTACTGTTGGTATGTGGTCAGTTGTTGTTGTGATGCCAGCTATTGAAAGTGATTTCAATATTGATAGAGGAAAAGCGAGTTTACTTTATGCAACCACAATGGTTGGTTTTGGACTTGGTAATTTTCTTATCGGTAAAATAATTGATAAGTATGGGTTAAAATTACCAATTATCGTTGCAACAATTACATTAGTGCTTTCATACCTGATTGGAACGGTTTCAACTGAATTCTGGCATTTACTAATCTTACAAATTTTTATGGGGACTGCTGCTTCTACTTTTTTTGGCCCATCAATGGCTGATATTGGTAACTTTTTTGAAAAAAGGAGAGGGTTAGCTGTAGCTATAATAGCTAGTGCAAATTATGTGGCTGGAGCTTTTTGGCCATTGATAATAAGTTATTTCCTCGAGACGACGACTTGGAAGGATGTCTATTTATATATAGCTTTGATATGTATAATTATAATGATACCAATTTCATTCTTTTTAAAAAATAATATTTCTCAAAATGAAGCTAATACAAATGTTGAAGCTAGTAACTCTAAATTAACGAATTTATCACCAAGCACACTGCAAACATTATTAATTCTAGCTGGTGTTGGTTGTTGTCTTGCAATGGCAATGCCTCAGGTGCATATCGTAGCATTATGTGTGGAAAGAGGGTTTGGTTTAAGTATAGGAGCTGAAATTTTAGCAGTAATGCTTTTTTCTGGAATGATTAGTAGAGTTGGTTTTGGATTTTTGTCTGACAAGATTGGTCCGGTATATACTTTATTTATAGGCTCTTTACTGCAAATGATTTCTCTTGTGTTCTTTTTGCCATTTGATAGTCAATTATCACTATACATAGTTTCTCTAATGTTTGGTTTATCACAAGGTGGAATAGTTCCAGCTTATGCAATGATCGTTAGGAAATACCTGCCACTTAAAGAAGTAGGTGAACGAGTTGGACTAGTCATCATGGCAACCATTGTTGGTATGGGGCTAGGTGGTTGGATGTCAGGAGAAATTTTTGATATTACGCAATCTTACAAACTTGCGTTTGTTAATGGTATATTTTGGAATTTAACTAATTTACTTATTGTCACGTTTATTATGTGGAAGATTTATTTTCAAAAAGATAAGTTAATTTACAGTTAGAATACGAGTTTTTGATGAATAAAATTAAAGAGCTATCAAAATCAAGTCTTGAAATCACTTATGAATTATTCATCATAATGATCCCTACTCTTATAGTCGTGAAAATACTAGATGAATTAGGCTTTGTTCAAATACTAAATAAATTTTTTGCACCATTGATGTTTATATTAGGCTTGCCAGAACAAATGTCTTTGGTGTTCACAACCTCTATGCTTACAAGTCCTTACGCAGGGTTGATTGTTTTTTCTGGACTACCTGCAGACATTCCATTTACAGCAGCACAAGCAAGTATATTGGGTCTTCTTATGTTGTTCACACACTCATTACCCATAGAAATAATTATTTGCAGGAAGGCAGGCGTCAGGGCACGAGCAATGATATTTATAAGGTTAGGCTTAGGTATTATCTCTTGTTACTTTCTAAACTTATTTTTTCAAATTACTGGCTACATGAATTATCCTGCTACTATTTTATTACCAAGTTTAGAAACTACATCAGATCTTCTTAGTTGGGGAATTGCACAGCTAAAAGGTCTTGGAATGATTTTCATCATTATTGTGGCGCTAGTTATAATTTTAGATTTTTTAAAATATATAGGTGTTGAGAAACTTATTGAAAAAGCCTTAAAACCATTCCTTAACTTCTTAGGGGTTGGAGAAAAAGCGTCAACAATTGCAGTAGTTGGAGTTACTCTCGGTATTGGTTTTGGCGCAGGTCTTTTAATAAAAGAAGTAAAAACTGGAAAACTCCATTACAAAGATGTTTTTGGTGTTTTAGTTTTAGTAGGGATGCTTCACAGTATAATTGAGGATACTTTTGTTGTTTCGTTTATTGGCGCTAATATAATTATAACTCTATTTTTAAGAGCTATTATTACCTTATGCATTGTGTATGTTTTTATGAGATTAGGTGCAAAATTTACTGAAGAATTTTGGCTTAAGCATTTTACAAATTCAAACATACCAGAATATAAACCAAATGGTTAGTATGGGATTACACTGTTATCCCATGCAAAAATTTTGCCGTCATCATCAGTTGTTTTGTTATCAATCACACCAACTAATTTTTTAGCAGAAAATTCAGGAGAAAAATATTCTTTCCCTTTTTTCTGAAAAGGTTTTGAAAGTTTAGAGTCCACAGTACCAGGATGAAGTCCAAAAACGATACTATTGGGATTTAATCTTTTTTGTTCAATAGATAATCCTTTAAGTATCATGTTTAATGCTGATTTAGATGCTCTATAGGAATACCAACCTCCCAAGTGATTGTCTTCTATACTTCCAACTCTTGCTGATATAGAAGCAAACTTAGTTGTACGATCTCTATAAAAGAGAGGTAAAAAGTATTTAGCGATTAATGCTGTGGGTATTGTATTAGCGTTAAACATGTCTATAAACTTCTTTGCAGATAACTCTCTAATAGACTTTTCAGGGTTGTCTAATTGACCTATAGCGACAATCACAATATCCAGTTTAACATCTATTGATAATGATGCTTTTTGAAGACTATCTTCATCTAAGTAATTGACAGTTTTGGAAGTAATATTTCTTTGATTTAAATTGTCTCCTTTTCTGGAGAATGCAAAAACATTTTCAATATTTTCTTTATTTGCATACTCAATACATAAGGCTTCTCCAATTGCACCAGAACTTCCAAATATGGCAATATTTAATGGTTTCATTTTAATAACTAGATTTCTAAATATACAATCAGATTGATTAATGTACTTTTTTTATAATGGTATATACTATCAGCATGCTTAAAAATATAAAGAGTGTAATATGAAAAATAATAAACCCCATTTTCTATTAGTGCATGGAGCATGGCACGGTGGATGGGTTTGGAAAGAAATGTCTGATTTGCTGAGATATCAAGGTTACAGTGTATCCTGCCCAACTCAAACTGGCTTGGGAGAAAGAAAACATCTAATTTCTTCTGATATCTCTCTAGAAGTATTTATAGAAGATATCGTAAATCATATAATTTCAGAAGATTTACATAATATTATACTTGTTGGACACAGCTTTGCTGGAAGTACCATAAGTGGCGTGGCTGATAGATTAAAAGATAGAATTAAACAATTAATTTATTTAGATGCTGTTATTTTATTAAACGGTCAGTCTCCTTTTGATATTGCACCCGATGAGGTGGTTAAAGAAAGAACTGCTCTTGCAGAAAAATCAGAAGGGAAACTATCAATTCCTCCGCCTAAAGCTGAAGCATTTGGCGTTTTTGATGTTAGAAAAGCCATAACCTTAGAAAGCAAATTAACACCACATCCAATAAGCACCTTTAGATCAAAATTGATTTTGAAGAATGAAGTTGGTAATGGATTACCTCTAAGTTATATTGTTTGTACTGATCCAATTTATAAATCTTTAGAGAGTTCAAGGCAGATTGTAAAAAAAATGAATTGGCCAATATTTGAATTAAAATCAGGTCATAATGCGATGTTTACACATCCACAGGAAACATTAAATTTATTAATGAAAATTTGTAAATAATATTTTTGGAGAGAAAAATGTCATCATGTATTACAGGCTGGGCTCATAGTAAATTTGGAGTGAATTCAGAACAAACATCTGAAAATATGATTGCAGACGTTGTTGAAAAAGCTATTGAACACGCAGAAATATCACCTAAGGAAATAGACGCTATTTTTGTTGGAACATTCAATAATGGCTTTCAAAAACAAGATTTTCACGGTGCATTGCCTGCGGTTTCACAATCTGATTTGAGATACGTACCTGCAATGAGGGTAGAAAATGCATGTGCTACTGGTTCTGCAGCTATTCATACTGCGATGAATGCAATAGAGGCAAAAAAAGCTAAAACGACACTTGTTGTAGGTGTTGAGAAAATGACCGATGTATCTTCTGAAAGAGTTGGTGATATATTGCTAGGTGCCAGTTATAGACCAGAAGAGGGCGATACAAAAGGTGGCTTTACTGGCGTTTTTGCTACAATCGCAAAATCCTACTTTCAAAAATATGGTGATAAATCTGATATTTTGGCAAAAATTGCTGCAAAAAATCATGAAAATGGATGTGCAAACCCGTTTGCACATATGCAAAAAAAACTAGACTTCGAGTTTTGTAATTCCGTATCAGAAAAAAACCCATATGTAGCTGAGCCTTTAAGAAGAACTGATTGCTCTATGGTTTCTGATGGTGCTGCAGCTCTAATAATCCAAGATATTGATATTGCACTTTCTGCAAAAAGAGCGATTGCGTTTAGATCAAGAAGGCATGTGAATGACATACTTCCTCTTAGTAAAAGAGAAAAAACTGAATTTGAAGGTGCACGTCAAGCATGGCAGCATGCTCTTCAAGATGCCAAGATAACCTTAGATGATTTATCATTTGTCGAAACTCATGATTGTTTTACGATCGCTGAGTTAATTGAATATGAAGCGATGGGGTTAACTAAAATAGGTGAGGGCTATAAGGCCATTGAGGAGGGCTGGGTTCACAAAAATGGTAAATTACCTATAAACCCATCTGGAGGGCTTAAGTCAAAAGGGCACCCTGTTGGTGCAACTGGAGTATCTCAACATGTTATGTCAGCAATGCAATTGACTGGTGAAGCAGGAGATATGCAAATAGGGAACGCTAACTTAGCTGGTATCTTTAATATGGGTGGTGCATCTGTAGCTAATTATGTTTCAATATTAGAAAGAATAAGATAATTTAAAGACGAAAATAGAATAATGACGGTTTTAAATCTATTGTTACTGGTTTAAGAGTCTATTATTTAAATATAAAAATCTTTACGCCAGTTCTTTTTCAAATATCCATGTTCAATACCCCAGTTTTCTATTTCTTTAAGTTCTTTCCAAATTTCTCTTACTCGTTGAGCTCGGGCTTTTGCTTTTGCTTTTTCGATTTTTGTATAGCGACCATGTTTAGTATTAGCAGCTGCAACGCGCGCAAGACCGGCTTCTGTGCGAGGTCCTGTGCTTGCACCTCCGTGAATTCTACACCTACCAACAGGTAGTTTTGCAGGTCTCTGGCAAGGTGTCCCTTTTCTTGTTTTTGCTTCACATCTTTTCCCTGGCCAATTAGGACCAAAACGCCACGGAATTCCTTTTAATAGATTTTTGTATTTCATCTTATTACCATCAA
>JAYPPH010000005.1:0-550509 GCA_038131365.1 Candidatus Marisalimonas marina
TGTCACACCTGTCACACCTATTTTATAACTTTTTACAATAAAAAATTTATATAAAAAAGTCCTGTGAATGCTTGTGACAGGTGTGACATCAATAAATCTCCAATTGTTCTTCTTCTACAAATTTAATACCTAAGATAACAACCTAATTCTATATAAACCTTGTCGTTTTTGTTTGGGATGTAAACCTTTGGTCTTGAAAAATTTGTTGATTTGAGTAGGTGTAACTTCTTTACCAAACAGCTCATTAGAAAAATTATCTACGCTTTCTCTTAATGAGTGAAGGGTAATATAATCAGCTTGTTTGTTAGTAACCTTGATTTGAGTTTCAAAATATTCAACTAGGGGATTATTTCTTTGTATGAATCCTTGTACAGATCCTCTTATTGAATTTGTATCTTCTAAGCCTTCTTTACAATATTTTCTGTAACCTTCAACACACCAATTTAAAATACCACTTGCTTCTAACTTTAACTTTGAAGGAAGGTTTTTATCCATTTGCTCTTTAGAAAAAGATTTTTTGAATTCTATAATTTTTAGTCTTCTAAAAAAGGCTAGATCATCCTCTCTTATTTCTGGCATTTGATTCATAGCACAGATAAGTACAAATTCTGGGTTAAACTCAAACCAACTTTGATATAGATGTCTTGCTGTAAGTTTATCTCCTCCAGTTATAGATTTGATAAGGGTTGTGTTTAAAACAGTTTCTTCTGGAAACTCAGACAATGTTACTAATCTTTTCCCATGTAAATTTGCAATATCGCTTGGTATGGAACCATTATTGCCGTTTATTAATGGTCGGGCGCTAATTATACCTGCATATTCTCCAAACACATAAGATAAAGTATTGATAAATACGCTTTTACCATTTGCTCCAGAGCCAACAATAAAGATAATGAATTGCTCATTTCGTTCACCGATAAGAGAGTATCCACAAAGCTTTTGAAGATAAATTTGAAGTTCTTCATCCTCCATAGTTATTTCATGAAGAAATTTTTCCCATAAAGGGCATTTAGCTTTTGGGTCATAGTCTATATTTGATTTTAAAGTAATGTGGTCTTTATGATCCTGGTTTTTACTTGAGAAGCTTTTTAAATCATAAGTGACATTGTTCATGTTAAATAAAAATTTATTCTGGTTAAATTCACTAGCATTGAAATCAAGATGATGTTTTGCTGCCTCTAGCATTGCTTTTTGTCTAGAAATATTTTCAGAAGTTTTAGCCCATTTTTTAATTTGATCCATAAACTCAAATGATTGTATAGCTTCTTCTTTTATCTCTTTAGTTGTATTTTCAGCCATTTTATTAACAGCCATTGTGTCTTTTGACCAACGACCCTGTTCAAAGGCATACCAACTATTATGCTCAATACAAAATAAGGCTTTTTTAGAGTTTCTCCTAGCAAACCTCTTCCCGTTACCCAGGTCAGTAAGTGGCAACAAAGAATTAGATATACTAGATTCTAGAAAATCATTTTTTCTATATTTAATAGCGCTATTAGAAATCTGTTCTAATTCTCTACTATGAAGAGGAGATGTACAATGTTGATTTAATTGAAAAGCTGCATCCTTTATAGATTTATCAGAGGCCCCGTTATTAACCAAACTTACACATTGTTTAAATATAGTTTCATTTCTCTGTCCTTCTGGAATCAAAGGTTTTTTCCAATAAGGTCTAATTTTATTTTCTCTGGAATTGGAGCTATTTTTTTAATGATGGGTCAAAACCGTTTCTATAAGTATAGCCTTTAGAACCAGCCCAAATGACATACCCACCGTCTCCTCTTGTATCTATAAATTGACCTAGAGCGTTTGGTTTGCTTTGTTGTGGAATAGAGCTGTCGTATTTAAATAATAAGTGTCTGCCCCCACTTTGGGTGTTGGTCTGGATAGTTTCTGGGTCAGAGTATCCTAGTTTTTTGAAAGTTTCTTCACCTGTTTTTCCATTACCATTGTCGATATCTATAACAAACAAGCCACTAACGCTTCCTGTAGGAACTCCAATTAATGCGTTGGGATGTCTGTTCCAATATTTTTCAATTGTATCTAGATCTGTTGTTGCATCTTTAAATCCATGAGGAGTTAACGGTGATTTGTTTTGCTTACATGGGAACACTGGGAAACCAAATTGATTTACAATATCTATTGCTAATTCTTTAGGAGATTTATTATTCATCGTTACCTCCCTCATTTAAAAACCATTCTTTTACAGAAAGCTCATCAAACAGAGGTTCCCTACCAGAAGATTTTAAAGGTTTAGGAAAGTTTTTTGTCTTATCCAGTTTTTAAGTGTGTCTCGACTTACACCTATTTGCTTACATATTTCTTTACGTGGAATTATATTTAAATTGCTCATAGCAAAGCTCCGTTTTTGATTAATAAAATATTTTTGAAGCGTCGCTTTGGTGAGAACTGGCAGCATACGTAAGCCAGTTTTAGCATAGTTTTGATTGGACTATGTAACCACACAAATGAATTCTCAATCATTTGATTTAATAAATATGCCGCGGAGTAACTATGTTAGTAAAGACTATTTTTTAAATTTTTTCTTTTTTTTTGTAAGCTATTGAAATAGTCCAAGATTTTTAACAAAACTACCAACCACTTAAAGCCCATTGAACCAAGTAACATGGACCATTGACCATTGATATTTATTAAAAATGTAGTGGAAAGTTGTCTTTTATTAGTTTTAATTGTTTCTTTTTGTTTCTATTTTATAATTAAATTATTTAAAAGCTGATATGAGATCAAAAATGTTAAAAAACACATTAATGGGTTTAATTTTTCTAACCTCTACATTTATAACAAGTGCTACTTTTGCTGAAAAAATTGAATTCAATAAAGCACAAGAAGTAGGTCGTTTTAATTATCAAGTTGTCTCTGGTGATGGTGTTAATAAAGTATATCTTCTAGGTTCAAATGACCTAAATAACGATGGATATGATGACTTAATCCTAGGTGCGAATATTTGGGTCAACCATAGCCAGGGTACAAAGCCGAAAGAGTACCAAAAATACCCTAAGCCAGTTATCATGTTTTATGATAAGTCTAGTGGTCGCTATGTTTTAGATAATACTCTCCAATCAACTATAGCTCCTACCCAGTGGTCACATCGCTTTCTTACAGGCGATTATAATGGTGACGGCAAACTAGATGTCTTTATTTCTGATACAGGCCCTGACAATGGTCCACCATGTGGTGGAAGAGGTGTACTTCTACTTGGTACCACAAATGGTCTAAAAGACGCTTCAAATTTATTGGCAAAAACATCAGGTTTTTCCCATGCCGTAAATGTTGTAAGGGTGAAAAACAAGGATGTTTTGCTAGAGTTCAATAATAGTTGGCACTCCGATAGAAAATTTTGTGAAGGCTATATAAGGTATCCGTTAGTAGTTGGCCCAAGCTTAGTCTCATTAGAAAGCAGTTCAACCGCAAAATTCCAACCAATCTCCATTAAAGCATCCAACTTTGGTAAACCTATATTCGATAAAAAAAATACAAACGTATATGCTTCATCATCAAGTGACCTTGATGGCGATGGCTTATCAGATTTGGTCATTTTCGAGAATAAGAAAAACTCTGCACGTTTGTTGACCGCATTTGGAAAAGATAAACTCGGTTTAGAATTTTCATCAACAAAAACACAAACACTTCCCATCAAAATATCAGGCAAGGCGGTTGTAGATGAAATGGTTTTCTTACCACAAAAAGGACAAATAACTCGAGATTATTGATTTCAATTGCTGTGCAAACACCTAATAAAAAAGCTTTTCAAGGTAATCGATTGCATGTTTTTGCCTTTGACAATGATAAGAAAATATGGACAGACGTTACCTTCAAGCATTTCGATAAAAAATCTTGGGAGGAAGCAGTTAACTCACCTGAGCAGGACCTTACTTTCTGTGACGGAATGTCGTTTGCTGATATTGACGGTAATGGTGAAAGTGATTTAATTTGTAACATACAACACTCTATCGAAAGAGGTCTGGCTCGTGACTACGCACCAAGGGTATGGCTAAGAACACAAAACAAATTTAAACCTCTATATCTAAATCCTAAGTTGTTTAAATTTAAATCATTTGGTCTTGTTCCGATAAACTTGAATGGTGACATAAATCTAGCTGGACTAGAATTTTTTTGGGATGAAAAGACCGTTGTCATTCACCGCTACCCAATTAAAAAATAAAAACTAATCGACATTTTAGCTCGTTTTTTAAAGTCCTTTCTATAACCATCGGGAGATGTGTTTCAATTCGGGACTAGTGGTCAATTTAATCAAAATGTTTCTAGCTTTCCCTTTTAAAAAAATGAGTCACTCTTTGCGATTGGCAGATGAACCCTGGTCCGTGTTCCATGGACTACGGTCAATGGGCAGACCACCCCCTGACCATTGACCATTGTTGATTAGGAAAAGGGTGCAGTAACCCCGGACCATGGACTGTGTTTACTGTAGACAAGGTTGTAGACAAGCTTTTTATCATTGACGGACTCACTGTATTTGCTAAGCTATTGATATTGTTGGAGTTTAGATAAAACCATTGCTCTGGTTAGGCATCACACCTCATCTCGAGCGCACCAAAAACATCCGTGAACCATGGTTAAGTGTCTGAATTCCTTGAATGACGTTTCACGGACCATTGACCTTTAGTTAAATCTTATTCATCCAATCATATTTAACTTCTAACGTATATCCAGATCCATAAGATTGTCCTACAGTTTTTGTTGACCAACCTCCAATCGCGTCAACAATATCAGAGGGACATTGGACGGCTCTAAGTCTATCTCTTAAGCTATGTCTAAAAGAATGAATTACGCAATCATCTGGTATTCTTGGCTTCAGCCATTTGTTAAGTCCATTACTAGCTGAGTTAGCATTGCACTTTTCATCGTTTGTGTACCTTGGGAAAGCAAATTGGTTGTTATCACTTATGATTTTTTTTGCTGCCCATAGAGATGCTCCTACAAGAGGAATAGTTCTATTACTCCCTTTGGTCTTAAGTCGTCTCCATGGGTGATTGATAATATTTACATGAGGTATTTCTGTACTTAATATTATATCACTTGTGAGTAAACCAACTGCTTCTGATAAACGCATGCCAGTGTCACTAATTAAGGCAATTAACCACCTGTTGTCATCGTTTAAGTTTTTACATTCAGTTTGAATATTTCTTATATTTTTAATTGGAATCGGGAGTCTAATCTTTTTCTTATTGTCGTCTGGAATGAATGTCCCTGAAAATGGATTTTTCATATTAATACCAAATTCATTTACAGTGATGTTGATCACTGCGTTGATAGACGAAAATATGCGTTTAACAGAAGAAGTTGATAATCCTTTTTTAAATAAGAAATCTCTATACTTTGCAGCATCAATAGACTTTAAGGAGGTGATATCTACGTCACCAAAGCATTCTATTGTATGAGATATTTCTTAAAGCAGTTCGATGAAAAAGCTCACCTTTACCATTACCTTTTAACTTTTAACTAATGACTTGTATTTCTGTTTTTGAGTGTCTTTAATGAACAATTTACTTAGTTTCAAGACGATCAGTTAATTTATTAGCAGATTCTATAGCTTTTTGTTTTGACGATGTTCTTAGAGAAATTACAACTCTATTCTTATTAAATTTTGTTTTTAAGTCTGATGGCACCTGTCTTGTAAAGTAATAAATACCATTTCTTTGATATAAATAATGTGGTGATCTGATGGCACATCCTTTTACACGGACGTTTTAGTCAGCTGAGCTACGAGCGCATATTATTTAATAGTTTTATATAGTTATAGTTATAAATAATTATAATCAAGTAAGAAAAAATATTATAATAAATGTAGTTTTGGTGTAATAGATTTCATTAATAACTTTAACAAATTTACGAGTAGATAAAATGCACGATAAATCATTCCCTGTATCTTGGGAAGAGATTCACAGAAATAGTAAGGCATTGGCTTGGCGTTTGTCAGAAATGAAGCCTTACAAAGGTATTATTGCAGTTACAAGAGGTGGATTAGTTCCTGCTGCTATTGTAGCAAGAGAATTAGATATTAGGCTGATAGATACTGTTTGCGTATTATCTTATAACCAAAAAAATAAGGGTGAAGTAAACGTACTGAAAGAATCTTTAATTGCAGAGGATGGCAAAGATTGGTTAATAATTGATGATCTGGTAGATACTGGTGAAACTATTAAAACAATAAGACTTAAACTTCCAAATGCTCATTACGCAACTGTTTATGCAAAGCCTAGCGGAAGGGAACAAGTAGATACCTTTATTACCGAAGTTTCTCAAGACACTTGGATTTATTTTCCTTGGGACATGGAAATGAAGCCAGCACCTACTATTTCTGAAAGAACACAGAAATAATCATATTGACTATCTGAAACAAAGGGTCTAAAAACAACAAAAATTTAAACAAGGGACTGTATATATTACAGAAAAGCTATGAAACGTACTTTCCAACCTAGTAATTTAGTAAGAAAAAGAAGACATGGTTACAGAAGCAGAATGTCAACCGTAGGTGGTAGAAACGTTATTCGTGCCAGAAGAGCCAAGGGCAGAAAAAAACTTTCAGCTTAGTTCTTAGTCCTAAACCTTTTTGTTTTATTAAGTCAAATATATGAGCTAAATAAAATGAAATTCCAAACTATAAAAAAAAGAAGAGATTTCGTTTTATCTAACAAGTTTGGAAAAAAAATTTTTCAATAAAAATTTCATACTACAAAAATATAATCAGATAGAGCAAGATCAACCATCCTTAAAATTTGGTTTTACTGCTACAAAAAGAATTGGTAACGCAGTTAAAAGAAATAGGGCAAAAAGAAGGATGAGAGCATTAATTTCTTTGTTTCTTAAGGAGAATAGACTATTGTTTGACGAAACTAGTAGTTACATAATAGTTGCAAAAAAGTCTTTAATTAAGGCCTCTTTTTTAGATTTAAAAGATGAGATGAAAGAGTGTTTAAGCAAATCATGATTAAGAAGTTTTTAACAAATTTTGTAGTTAGTTTAATTAACCTTTATAAATACTTAATTTCCCCTTTATTAGGAAATAATTGTAGATACCTACCTACTTGTTCAGAATATACTAAAGAATCAGTTAAAAAATTTGGAATAATGTATGGTATTTGGCTAGGGCTAAAAAGAATAATCAGATGTCATCCCTGGGGAAAGGGTGGTTATGATCCTATTAAATAGTTATATACGTATAATTTTTTAACCTTAATTTATTATTATAAAATATGTGAGATAAAATGAACCCAGAAACTCGAAACTTAGTTGCAGCTATTTGCTTATCCATGTCAGTTTTAATTGGATATCAACTGTTATTTGTTGAACCTAAAAAAGAATTAAATAATCAACAGAATATTGTTCAAGAAAATACAGACACATCGAATATCCCTTTGCCTTCAAATACTGGAAATGGGATAGTTGGAGTTGATAACACAGCTTCATCTGATGAAAGAAAAGCTGTACCAAGAATTTCGATGCTCTCAAAAGAAGCCTCTGGTTCAATATCCTTAAAGGGGGCAAGGATTGATGACATCACTTTAACGCAATATAGGGAAACATTAGACCCTGAGAGTGATCTCATAAAATTGTTGTTAAAGTCTAATGGCCAAACACCTTATTTTATCGAATTTGGGTGGAGTAATCCAAAAGGAATTAAGGTTCCAAATGGAAAATCAGTTTGGAAGGCATCTAGTGAACAATTAACTCCGAATAAGCCAGTAACTCTCTCTTGGGATAATGGTGAGGGTATCATTTTTTACCAGGATATAAGTATTGATGATACTTTTATGATTACTGTAAATCAAAGAGTTCAAAATAATTCTAAGGAGGCTGTTACTTTATATCCGTATGGTTTAATTAGAAGAGCTGGTGAACCTAAAACAATTGATTTCTTTGTATTACATGAAGGGCCCTTGGGTGTTTTTGACGGGACACTGTCAGAAAAAAGCTATGGCGACCTCACTGAAGCTGGGAAAAATGGAATTAATGTAAAACCTGAAGAAGCAGGTGGTTGGATAGGTTTGACTGATAAATATTGGATGACTGCTCTTCTTCCAGACCAAAAAGGAAAGTATAATTTCACATTTAGAAAATTAAGCTCTAACGGTGGCCAATATCAAACAGACTTTCTTGGCAGTGCCATAACAGTTGCGCCAAACTCAAATGGTGAGTTCTTAACAAGAACCTTTGCTGGAGCAAAAAGGCTAGCTTTGTTTGATGATTACGAACAAAAATATAATATAAAGCATTTTGATTTAGCAATAGACTTTGGTTGGTTTTATTTTTTAACTAAACCTTTCTTTTATGCCTTATCTTGGGCAAATGATTATTTAGGTAATTTTGGATTAGCTATCCTTGCTATAACTGTAATAGTTAAATTACTCTTCTTTCCGTTAGCAAATAAATCATACAAAAGCATGGCTAAAATGAGAGTGCTTACTCCTCAAATTCAAAAATTAAGAGAGAGAGTTGGTGACGATAGACAAAAATTAAATCAAGAAATGATGAATTTATATAAGAAAGAAAAAGTAAATCCAGCTGCAGGTTGTTTACCTATTTTAGTCCAGATCCCTGTTTTCTTTGCTCTCTATAAAGTTTTATTTGTATCCATTGAAATGAGACAAACACCTTTCTTTGGATGGATTAAAGATCTTTCAGTACAAGACCCAACAAGTATTTTTAATCTTTTTGGACTATTACCTTATAGCACATCCATGTTACCAGATTTCTTGAATATTGGCATCTGGCCTTTATTAATGGGTGTTACAATGTTCTTACAGCAAAGATTAAACCCAACACCTCCAGATCCAATTCAAGCAAAGATTTTTGCGTGGATGCCAGTAGCTTTTACCTTTTTGCTTGCTACATTCCCTGCTGGGTTAGTGATTTACTGGACTTGGAATAATTTACTTTCCATATGTCAACAATGGGTAATTATGAATAAAATGAATAAAGAGACTAAATAAAAACAGAAAGTTAAATATTTGTTTTATGACGAAGCTGAAATCGAAAATGCTCGCAAATTATTTTCTGGTGATTGTAACTTTATTGCAGCTGCCCTTAATGAACAGGCTATTCCACCTGAAGATGGTAATGAAATAGCCTTTGCAGGTAGATCTAATGTTGGGAAGAGTTCTCTAGTTAATGCTCTAACTAATAGAAAAACTCTTGCAAGAACCAGCCAAACACCAGGAAGAACAAGGCAATTAATTTTCTTTGATCTAAAATATCAATCATTTAAGTTGAGATTAGTCGATTTGCCTGGTTATGGTTATGCGAAAGCACCTAAAAAAGATATTCATTCTTGGACCAGCTTAACAGTCAAGTATTTAAAAGGAAGACCATCACTTAGAACTGTATGCCTGTTGGTTGATAGTAGAAGAGGCATTGGAGAGTATGATAGGTTTATAATGAAAGAATTGGATTTGGCTGCAGTTAGCTGGGTTTTGGTGCTTACTAAGTCAGACAAGTTAAAAAAAGATGAATTAACGAAAGTTATAGATGCAACTCAAAATGTAATATCAAAACATCCTGCCTCATTTCCAGAAATAATGGTTACATCTAGTTTAAAAAATGATGGTTTAGTTTTATTAAGAACCCACCTCGCAAGCTTTGCACAAAAAATTGGATAAAATAATAATTTTTTCTAAAATTATATGATATTACTTCTATAAATTACATTTTTAATGGTTTTTAAATTGGATAAAAATAAAGAAGAAATTAGATCCGAGTGGCTAGGTAAAGCAAATCTGCTAACTGAAACATTGCCTTTTATGAAAAGGTATTCGAACAAAGTGATTGTTGTAAAGTTTGGTGGAAACGCTATGGGCAAAAAAGAATACGTTGATAGTTTTGCAAAAGACATCGCTTTTTTACAACAAGTAGGGATTTTACCGGTAGTAGTACACGGAGGAGGTCCTCAGATTGGAGAAATGTTATCTAAATTAAAAATTAAAACAGAATTTATTAATGGACTAAGAATAACTGATGCAGCAACTGTAGATGTAGTTGAGATGGTGTTAAGTGGAGTTACAAATAAATCAATTGTGACTGCAATCTCAAACGCAGGCGCTAAAGCAGTAGGAATTTCTGGTAAAGATGGAAACCTAATAACTGCCAAAAGATTACAGCAAATAGATAGCAATTCTGATTCTAACGTAGAGAAAGCTATTGATCTTGGTTATGTGGGGGAACCAGAAGTAATTGACCCGAAAGTTATTCATGCCCTTATCAGTGAAAAAATGATACCAGTAATTGCTCCCGTAGGTATGGGTGTTGACGGCCAAACCTACAACATAAATGCTGACACAGCAGCAGGCGCTATATCAGCATCAATGAAAGCCTCCAGAATGATAATGTTGACTGACGTTTCTGGCGTTCTTGATCAAAGTGGTGAATTGATTACAGAATTAACAGTTGCCCAAGCACAAGAATTGATCAAAAACAAAGTAGTCAAGGGTGGCATGATACCTAAAGTTCAGACCTGTATTGATGCTGTTTTGGGAGGTGCTGAGGCATCAGTAATTATGGATGGAAGAATGTCTCATTCATTATTATTAGAACTGTTTACCGAACATGGTGTAGGAACTATTATTCGAAGAAATCCGAATTGATACCTAAAGTAGGTAAATAATTAATGCAAAATATTAATATAATTTCTTCAGATTTTAATAATAACTATGATTATTGGGTATTTGATCTTGATAATACCATATATGATTTTAATTTGGGCTTATTTAGAAGAATATCTCAAAGAATGACAGAATACATAAAAGATTTTTTTGATTTAAACCATTCAGATGCTCTTAACCTTCAAAAAGATATGTATAAGAAATATGGTTTAACTTTAAGAGGCTTAATAATTGAAAGAGAAATAGATCCAGAACCTTTTTTAGAATATGTGCATGATGTTAATTTTAATGACTTGAAAATAGATTATGAACTAAAGAAATTATTAGGAGAAATAAAAGGAAAGAAATTAATTTATACAAATGCTTCATATAAACATGCAAAAAACATCTTAACATCGATGGGTATTTTTGAAGAGTTTGAAAAAATTTTTGATATTAAGGATTCAAATTATGTAGCTAAACCAGACCAAACTTCTTATCTTATAATGAAAGAAAAGTTTGGGCTTGATAATGAAAGTATAAAACGGAGTATTTTTTTTGAAGATACTGCTAAAAATTTAAAACCAGCTAGTGAGTTGGGTATGAGTACTGTTTGGATTGAAAATGAATTTAACAAAGATGAAGCAAACAAACTCAAAAAATATATTAACTTCAGTGGGTCAGATATTAAAACTATCTTGGCAAAAATGTTAAGAAATTAAGATTGATAATTATAAAACTTAAATTGAGGAAAACAAAATGAACTTTGAAAATATTAAATCTGTTATCGAGAGGGTTTTTGATAATAATGAAGATGTTAATCCTGGAACATCTGGTGAAGTAAGAGACGCTATTGAAACTGCTTTAAATTATTTAGATAGGGGTGAATTACGAGTAGCTGAACCTTTAGGCAATAGCCAATGGCAAGTAAATCAGTGGCTTAAAAAAGCTGTGCTTTTATCATTTAAGTTAAACGACATGGATGTGATCTCAGGTGGACCTGAGAGCCCAAATAAAGGTCCAGCTAATTGGTGGGATAAGATACCTTCAAAATTTTCTGGGTGGACTAAAGAAGATTACAAAAAAGCCGGTTTTAGATCTGTCCCTGGATGTGTTGTAAGACATTCTGCTTTTATTGCCCCGAGTGTGGTTTTGATGCCTTCTTTTGTAAATATAGGTGCATATGTAGATTCTGGAAGTATGATTGATACTTGGGCTACTGTTGGATCGTGTGCTCAAATTGGTAAAAATGTCCATATATCTGGTGGTGCTGGAATAGGAGGGGTCCTTGAGCCAATTCAGGCCGGACCTGTCATTATAGAAGATGATTGTTTTATTGGTGCAAGATCTGAGGTTGCAGAAGGTGTTGTAATAGAAAAAGGTGCAGTTCTATCTATGGGCGTATTTATTGGTGCTTCAACCAAGGTTATCGATAGAAATACTGGTGAAGTTTATGTGGGAAGAGTGCCAGCCTATTCGGTAGTGGTACCAGGCTCTCTTCCTGGAAAATTATTGCCAGACGGATCTCAAGGCCCAAGCTTATACTGTGCAGTGATTGTAAAAAAAGTTGATGCTCAGACTAGATCTAAAACGTCTGTAAATGAATTGCTAAGGGATTAATTAAGGCCTCTAATGTCTGAAATTATAAATGCGGTTGAGTTAACTACTAAATTAATTAGGTGTGAAAGTATTACGCCTAATTCTGCTGGAGCTATTGAACTATTAATTTCGTACTTAGAACCTCTAGGTTTTAAGTGTGAAAAAATTAGTTTTGGTGAGGGTATTGAAAAAGTAGAGAATTTATACGCAAGGTTGGGGACTAAAGATCCTAATATATGTTTTGCTGGTCACGTGGATGTAGTTCCAACTGGTGATATTGAAAAATGGTCCATTAATCCGTTTGGTGGTGAGATTAAAGAAGGAAAAATTTGGGGCAGAGGCGCTGCTGATATGAAGTCAGGTATAGCTGCCTTTGTATCTTCTGTATCTGAATTCCTAGCTAAAGAAAAAAAATTTGAACAAGTTGGAAGTATTTCATTCTTAATAACTAGTGATGAAGAAGGTAAAGCCATTAATGGCACCAAAAAAGTTGTTGAATGGTTACAAGAAAAGCAAGAGAAAATAACAGCATGTATTGTTGGTGAACCTACTAATGTAAATGAAATGGGTGATACCATCAAAGTAGGCAGAAGAGGTAGTTTTACAGGCTTCTTAAAAGTAAAAGGTATTCAAGGGCATGTGGGTTATCCTCACCTAGCTGAAAACCCAATCAATTCTCTAATTAAAATGTTAGAACCTTTTGTTAAAATTTATTTAGATGAGGGTACAGAAAATTTTCAGCCTAGTTCTGTTATGGTTACAAGTGTAGATGTTGATAATGATGCTACAAATGTAATACCTGCAGAAGCAAGAGCAACATTTAACATTAGATTCAATAATCTTCACACTATAAACTCTCTTGAATTAATGATTAAAAATCAATTCGACAAAATTACTAAAAACTATGAATTTAATTATTATTGTAATGCAGAACCGTTCTTAACTAGTGATGATTTTCTTAAATCAACAATTGAAAAATCAATCAAAAATGTCGTTAATATTAAACCAAACCAATCTACATCTGGTGGTACCTCTGATGCTCGTTTCATTTCAAAGATATGTCCTGTTATAGAATTCGGTTTAGTGGGTAAAACTATGCATAAAATTGATGAAAATGTAGATGTTGAGGACATAACAAAGTTAGTAAGTATTTATAGTTTCTTTCTATCTAATTATTTTGGAGTTAATAGTTTTGATTAATCCTCCCCCAAGTCCTTTTGTTGTAAAAGATGGCTTTGTTTCTGCCTTTAGATTCATGTCCAAAAAAGATAATGTAAGTGGAGCATTTACTTTAAATAAAAACAGTTTTTGGGATAGTTGCTGGATAGTTTTTTTTGTAAACGCTGTTGTATCATCTCTCGCAGCCTATGGTCTTAAAACAAATTTAGAAGGTGATATTGAAAGTGGAGTTTTACCAAGATTACTTTTAATTACAGTTATTGATATTTGTCTTTTTTCTATCATTGTTAATATGATTTTTGAAAAAATTGGTAAGGCTAATTTGTTTTATAATTTTATCATCCCTTTTAATTGGATACAGTCTTTCCAAGCAATTATAATGCTTACTTTTGCAATGTTAGGGTTGATACTCCCTCCTTCAATTTTTGTTTTTTTAGGGATTGTAGTCGTGATTTGGATAACTTTTTCTTTATGGAGAATTGGTAAAGAAGAAGTTGGTTTATCTGGGTGGGGAGCTACAGGTATGATATTTTTATCAGTTGTTATTGAAGCTAGCCTAGGTATGTTTTCAAGGTCATTATCAGTAGCTCTTTAAATTAATTGTAGATTTTATCATCATATATAATTGGCCAATTATTATCTAATAAGGCTCTAGGGTAATCTATATTTTCTAGATACAAACCATCAGCAGGTGCAGTTGGACCAGCTAAACTTCTATCTTTATCTGAAAGTATGCTTTTAATTTTTTCAGGTTCCCATGTTTTATCTCCAACTTTAACAATTGTTCCAACTATTATTCTAACCTGGCTGTGGAGGAAGCTTTTCGCAATAACTCTTATAATTATTTCATCTCCCTCGTTTGAAAAAATAATTTCATCCAAGGTTCTTACAGGAGATTTAGCCTGACATTTAACTGTTCTAAAGCTTGTAAAGTCATGTTGTCCTAATAAATATTTAGCCCCCTTTTCCATTAATTTTAAATCCAATTTTCTTCTAATATGCCATACTTTACCTTTATCTAATCCGGGAGGAGCAGCTCGACATAATATTCTATATTTATAAGACCTTTTTATTGCACTAAATCGTGCATTGAATTCAGACTTAACAGGTTTTGCTGAAATAACTCTTATTTCAGTATCCTTTAACATGGCATTAAATGCTGAAATTATATAAAACGGATGACTTGTGGTTAATTTATGATTTTGGGGTAAATGAATATGAGCAACTTGACCTAGTGCGTGTACACCTGCATCAGTGCGGCCTGCTCCTTGTATTTCAAAATCTTCATTAAAAATATTCTTTGCAGCTTTCTCAAGGCTTCCTTGAACAGATATACCTTCATCTTGTCTTTGCCATCCAACCAAACCATTACCATTATATTCAATTAATAATGCGTATTTTACTTTATTCTCTAGTTCCAAACTTATCACCGATCATAATTTTGGTTCCATTTAAAAACTCGATAGCATTAATAATTTTTTTTCCAGGTTTTTGTAAGGAAATAATTTCTATGGCAGTTTTATTACCACAAGCAACTAAAATTTTTTTTTCAACTTCAATTATTGTTCCTGGTTCACTGTTATGAGTGTTATTGATAGGCTTGGCAGAATTAATTTTCACTATGTCATTTTTTAAAAATGTATATGCTCCTGGGAAAGGGTCAAATGCCCTAATTTTATTATGAATATCTTTAGAGCTTTGTTCCCAATCAATTTCTGCCTCAGTTTTATCAATCTTATTTGCATATTTAATCCCGATATTTTCTTGTGGGACAGGATTTAAATTACCTGAAGTGTAACCTTTAATGGCATCAATAAGTAATTCGGCTGTAATATTTGATAGTTTATCATGAATAATTTGAGCGTTGTCATCTTGGTTAATTTCAATGGCCTTAGATAAAATAACTGGGCCTGTATCCATACCCTTTTCCATAACCATAATACAAGAACCAGTTTTTTTGTCTCCAGCTTCAATTGACCTTTGGATTGGAGCAGCTCCTCTCCATCTGGGTAAAAGACTAGCATGGCCATTAATACAGCCAAACTGAGGAATACTTAAATATTTTTCAGGCAATATTAATCCATACGCCACAACTACAACTAAATCAGGTTTTAATTCTTTGAACTTATAAAAAACATCTTCATTCTTGAGAGAAGAAGGCGTTAATGTTTTGATATTTAAATTTTTAGCTACCTTTTCTACAGGTGACTCTTTTATTTTCATACCTCTACCACTTGGGCGAGCAGGTTGAGAAAAAACACATAGTAAGTTATGATTTTCTGCTAATAATTTAAGACTTGGGACGGCAAAGTCTGGTGTGCCCATAAATATTATATTCAAAAATTCCTCTTTATTTAGAATATTCTTTTATAGCTTTTTTAAGAATTATCTCTCTTTTTAATTTTGAGATATGATCAATAAAAAGTATTCCATTTAAATGATCAATTTCATGTTGAATACAAGTTGCTAGTAGACCCTTAGCATCAAGTGTTACATTCTGTTTGTTTTCATCAATGTATTTTACTGTTAATGATGAGGGCCTTTTAACATTAGCATTGTATCCAGGAATAGATAAACATCCTTCTTCTCTTTCGTATAAATCTTCACCCAAACTTATTATTTCTGGGTTAATCATTTTTATAGGGTTGGGCTCTATTTTGTGATTTTTAATTTTTTCATTGTACTCTTCTTCAGACATCTCATCTTTCTTCAAAATCACTTTTCCCACAATCCATTACAATTAATCTTTTATCTATGGCTACTTGAGTTGCAGCTAAACCAATACCATTCGCATTATACATTGTTTCTAGCATGTCATTAAGAATAGTTAATATATTATCATCAATATCAATAACTGGTTTAGCCGTAATTTTTAGAAATGGATTTGGTACTTTAATAATTTCATAGAGACTCATTTTTATTGTTTGTCCTAATAATATTTTTTTTATTGGTAGTTAATTTGATATCAATTTGTATTATTAATATACCAAATGCAACTGGAGTTAAAATGGATTTCAAATATTTACTAATATTTTTTATATCTCTTTTAATATCTATTTTAATTATTTTTTTATTATTAAAATTATATTTTGAGAAAAAAAATAATACCAATGAATTAACAAATTCTCAAAAAGAGGAAATGAACCAAATTTCAGAATTGAAAGGTGCTGTTGCTCAGCTGAGTAGTACAATCGAAGAAAGGTTAGGTAATTTTGGTTCATCAATTGGGAATAGTATTAGTCAACAAACTCAGAATACACAAAAATCTTTAATGGAAATGCATGCTAGGCTAGAAGTCATTGATAGGGCACAAGAGAATATAAGTTCATTATCTAATCAAGTAAGCGATTTACAAAATATTTTATCTAATAAGCAATTAAGAGGAGCCTTTGGAGAAGTGCAGCTAGAAAACCTTGTTAAGGATGCTCTTCCACAAAATGCATACAAATTTCAATTTACATTAACATCAAACAGTAGAGTTGATTGTATCGTGAAAATGCCAGATCCACCTGGGTCAATCTGTATAGATTCAAAGTTTCCTCTTGAAGATTATAAAAAACTTGTTAGTTCCCAAAATGATCTAGATAAAAAAGAAAATTTGAAACTTTTTCACAATGCAGTTCAAAAACACATTAAAGATATTGCTGAAAAATATATTTTACCTGGTGAGACAGCTGATTCAGCAATTATGTTTCTACCAAGTGAGTCAATTTATTCTGAAATCAATATAAGATTTCCTAAATTAGTAAATGAAAGTAGAAATAAGAAAGTTTACATGGCTGGTCCTGATAACTTAATGCTTTTATTGCATACTGTCAGAGCAATATTAAGAGATGCTAGTATGAGTCAAACTGCAGGAAAAATACAAGTTGAAGTTGATAAATTAATTAATGATTTAAATTTATTGTCAGAAAGAATTTTCAAACTTGATAAACATTTTGACCTAGCTAGAAAAGATCTGGATGATATAAAAATTTCTCATAGAAAAATTGAGAATAGAGGCGAATTTATTACTTCAATAGATGTGGATAATAAAAAACAAATTAGCTAAAGAGGCTATAATTCATTTCTTGCTTTTAAGGCCTGAGCAATAGTGCCATCATCTAAAAAATCTAACTCTCCACCCACAGGCATTCCGTGAGCTAACCTAGTAACTTTAACATCAAGATTATCAAGCCTGTCAGCTAAATAATGGGCTGTGGTTTGGCCATCCAGAGTAGCTGATATAGCTATGATCACTTCTGAAAATGTTTTACTTTTTATTTTGTTAACTAATGAGTTTATATTTAATTGATCTGGATTTATACCATCTATAGCAGATAAAACTCCGCCTAATATATGATACTGACCATTATAAACATTTGACCTTTCCATAGCCCATAAGTCAGCAACTGTTTCTACAACACATAAAATATTCTTATTTCTTAATGTATCATTGCAAATATTACAAATATCTGTTTCATCTAAATTTCCACACTCAACACAAGTTTTAACTTTAGAGACAACATCACTCATATCTTGAATAAGTGGTAAAAATAATCTTTCTTTATCTTTAAGTAAATGTAGAACTACCCTTCTAGAAGATCTTGGCCCTAAGCCAGGTAATTTAGAGATTTTTTTAATTAATTTTTCTAGAATTTGTTCTGACATTTAATTGATTAGCACTTTATAAATTAATTTTTGTCTTCAATAGATATTATTTTAGCATCAGGAAAATGTTTAAAAACTTCAGAAAACTCTGGATTATTTTTAATTTCATTTTTCCTTTCATCTAATTTCATAGATTCTTTTTCTGCTACAGTTTGCTCCCCTTCTTCTTCAGATATGGAAACAACCCATTTATTATTTGTTAACTTTTCTAAGGTGTTTGATAAATTTTTGGGTATGTTTATGTCTGAGTTTGTATTTAGTCTAACTTTAATCAACCCTTTAGAAAAAGAAACGAGATGTATGTTGTTGACAATTTGAGCATGGAGTAAAAACTCTTTATGAGTTAGCAATAATTCTAACATTTCTTCAAAACTTTCAGGATTTTTATGGGGCGTATCCTGATCTTTGTTTACGTTATCGAATTCTTCGTCACTTTTTTTTTGTTCATTTATTTTTAAAACAGGATCATTAGCTACATTATCACTTTCTTGATCAGATCCTTGTGAATTCGAGAGCTTTTTTAATAGTGTAGAAGGGTCAGGAAGTAATGCGCCATAACATAGCTTTATTATTGCCATGGACCCTGCTTGATCTTGGTTGGGTGCATATCTAATTTCTTCAATACTTTTTATTAAAATTTGCCAAAAATTAACTAATTTAGTTAGATTATTAGTAGCTAAGTTAGAAATTCTCTTTTGGAAATGGTCATTCTCGCTAACTTCTTCTTTAATTACATTCATTTTAGAGGCTAAATGACAGATTTCTAATAAATTAGAAATAACCTGACCAGGTTGCACTCCATTTTGTATAATTGAATCATAGGTCTTAAGAGCCTCACTACATTTATTAAGAAGACATAGCTCAAATATCTCAATATTTTTTTCATAACCATTAAGTCCTAACATGTCTAGAACGGTCTCATTCTTTATATCGTCATCGCATAAAGATGCTGCTTGATCTAATAATGATAATGCGTCTCTGACTGATCCTTCACTTGCTTTACAAATTTGGGTAATTGCATCTTTTTCGTATTTTATATTTTCAGTTTCACAAATTTTTATTAAATGAGATGTCAGAGTATTTAAATCAACTCTTTGAAGATCAAATCTTTGACATCTTGAAATTATAGTTGCTGGAATTTTTTTTATTTCAGTAGTAGCAAATATAAATTTAACATTTTGAGGAGGCTCTTCTAAAGTTTTTAATAACGCGTTAAAAGCAGCGTTGGATAACATATGAACTTCATCTATAATATACACTTTGAAACGTGCATTATTAGGTGAATACATAACTGAATCGATTATTTCTCTTATTCCATCCACCCCAGTTCTGCTAGCTGCATCAACTTCAATAACATCAAGAAAATTTCCTTTATTTATAGATATGCATGGCGAGCATTTATCACAAATGTTAAAAGACGGTTCGTTTTTATTTCCATCATCTACACAGTTTAATGCTTTAGCTATAATTCGAGCTGTTGTTGTTTTACCAACACCTCTTATACCTGTTAATAAAAAGGCGTGTGCTAATCTTCCATTATTGAGAGCATTTTTGAAAGTTTTTACAAGACTATCTTGTCCTATCAGTTCATTGAAATTATTAGGTCTGTATTTCCGTGCTAAGACCCTATAATTTTTTTTTGGGCTAGTGGTATTTATCTTGTATCTCTTTGCTAAAGTAATAAAAACGAAGGGCCTCACAACCCGCTATCATTGTTACGGCTGCTTCCTTTCGGACCTGACCGGATTAGCAAGAATTACGTCCGTGGGACCCTCCACAAACATATATGTTATAAATTACAATAATATGCAAGAAAATCTATTAATTTAGCTTAATTGGCTCTTTTTCTACTATATGTTCCAATAACCTTCACGGTATTAGGCTCACTGTAGAAATTCATTTCCTCAAGTGCATTTTGCATTGGTTTTGTGCCAGGATGTCCTTCTGCATCAACATAAAATTTTGCAGCATTCATGTCTTTCCCACCAATATAACTCTCTAGTTTTGTTAAATTAATTCCATTTGTAGCAAATCCACCTAAAACTTTATACAAAGCAGCAGGCACAGATCTTACTTCAAAAATGATTGTTGTTACGGGATTTATTATATCAACAGAGGGTATTTCTGGTTTTTGAGCCATAATTAAAAACCTTGTAGTATTATGTTCTGCATCTTCAATATTATCTTTTAATATCTCAAGATCATAAATTTCAGCAGCCATTTTTGAGGCTATTGCACCAAATTTTGGATCACCTAATTCTGAAATTTCTGCAGCTGCTCCAGCTGTATCTATGTGTTGTAAAGGTTTTAAATTATGTTTATTGATAAAATGCCTGCATTGAGCAAGGCCTTGTGCATGACTTTTTACGTATTGTAAATCTTCTATTTTTGAATTTTTTACACCCAATAAATAATGATTAACTCTTTGAAAATGCTCTCCGACTATGAACAGACCACTTTCAGGAATTAAATGGTGTATGTCTGCGACTCTACCAGCTACTGAGTTTTCAACAGGCACCATTGAATAGTTAGTTTCTCCTGTCTTGGTTGAGTGTAACATCTCTTCGAAAGAATTACATGCAACAGCATCTGCATTAGGGAAGCAAATTTGACAAGCTAAGTTAGAATAGGCGCCGGCCATTCCTTGGAAAGCAACTTTTAAATTTGTTTTTCTACTGTTCATAATTCATCTCTTATTATTTATATTTCATTAAACGAAATCTTATACTAAGTCTTTAAAATAATTTTCTGCTTTTTTTAAGTCTTGTTCTGTATCAACCCCAATAGGGTGCTCATCAGTGACTATTGAGTGTATTTTTATTCCAGCTTCGAGAGCGCGCAATTGTTCAAGTTTTTCAGATTGCTCTAATGGAGAAGGTTTCAATTTAACAAATTTTTCTAAGGTATCTCTTTGCCAAGAATATATTCCAATATGATGCCAGATTGTTGAGGTACCAGTAGGAATGCATGCTCTGCTAAAATATAAAGCATTTCCAACTTCATTTTGATTTTGTTCTAAGTTAGAAAATGCAATTGCTGCCTTAACAACAGAGTTGTCTTCGAATTCTTCAGGTTTAGCTTTGACAACTACTGTTACAATTTCCTTAGAAACATCTTGAATTACTGTTGCTAGTCTTTTTATTAAGTTTCCTGAAATATTAGGAAGGTCACCTTGAAGATGTATAATTTTTTTATATTTTCTCTCTGGATCAAATTTTTCTAGTGCTTCGTGAATTCTATCAGAACCGCTTACATGGTCCTTTGAAGTCATTGTCACTAATCCCTCATGTTTTTTAACTTCATTGGCAATTGTCTGATCGTCAGTAGCAACAATAATAGGCACATTTAAATTAGCACTTTTAGCGCAATTGAGTACGTGAATTATGAGAGGTATTCCATTAATTTTTAAAAGAGGTTTTTTATTTAACCTTGTAGAACCCAACCTTGAAGGTATCAAAATAATTGTATCAGAAAAGTTCAAAATAAAAGCTCCACCAAAGTTTTAAAATGAATATAAAATTTTAAAAATAAATAACCAGTTTTAAATATTTATACTTGAAGAAAGCCGATCTTGCATGTAAATATTTACTCATCGAAAACTTAAAAATTTGATTGGTTGATTAATGGATTCTCTTAAATTTAATAAAATAGCTGCAGCTCTTTTATCTAGTATCTTACTTATAATGATGTTTGGTAAAATTGGTAATTTTCTAGTCAACCCAAATACTGATGTTTCCAATGCCTACCCCATAGAAGTGCCAGAGACAAATACAGCCGTGGCTAAGGAAGAGAAAGAAGTCGTTATTGAACCAATTACTGCCTTACTTGCAACAGCAAATTTAGAAAGTGGTTTGAAGATTGCAAAAAAATGTGTTGCTTGTCATGGATTTGATGCTGGTGGTCCTAATAAAGTAGGTCCAAACTTATATGATATCGTAAACAAGGATCAGGGTAAGGCAGATTATGCCTATTCTAAAGTTTTAGCAGCTTTAAATGGTAAATGGACTTATGAAGAACTAAACAAGTTTTTATATAAACCTAAGTTGTACTCTAAAGGTACTAAAATGAATTATGCTGGTTTATCTAAAACTAAAGATAGAGCAAATTTAATTGCATGGTTACGTACCAAGAGTGATAATCCTGTACCATTACCATAATTTTACTCTACGCATCACTGCTAATAAGAAAAATAGATTTTTATGAATTTTTCTGAATTAAAAGATTTATCATCTTATATCAATAGTTTAGCTGATGCTTCTAAAAAAATAACTTCTAAAGGTTTTGGTTCTAATTTTTCCTCAGATACAAAAAAAGATGGTAGTCCCGTTACCAAGTTTGATATTAATGCTGAAAAAGTAATATGTGATCAGATACGTTCAAAATTTCCTAACCATGACATAGTTGCTGAAGAAAATGGTTCAGTAAATAATCAATCTGATTTTACATGGATAATTGATCCAATAGATGGAACAAGAAGCTATGTTATAGGAAGACCTTTGTGGGGAACACTAATTGGATTTGCCTATAAAGGAAAGCCACTTATAGGATTGGCTGATTTTCCTGCTTTAAATGAAAGATGGATAGGTTATGAAAGTAAGTGTTTTTTAAACAATCTTGAATACCAATTAAGTCCAAATAAAGTTAAAAATATATCTCAAGCCACCATAGGTTCTACAAGTCCAAGCTTGTTCTCCGCCGATGGTAAAAGAAAATATGAAAAGTTATTAGAAATGACTAAATACCATACTTGGTCTGGAGATTGTCATAATTACTGTCTTGTTCTTAAAGGTGGATTGGATTTGGTTGTTGAAGAAGGACTTTCCTCATACGATATTTTACCACTTGTTCCTATACTAAAATCTCAAAACATACAAATAACTGATTGGGAAAGTAAGGAATTAAAATTAGAAAGTGATACCCTTTATAAATATAATACTTTAGTTTCTTCCAGTACTGAAATTTATGACAGCGCTCTTTCAGTATTGAAATAGAAGATGTCTAAGCTTAATTTTTCTTACAATGATTTAATATCATATTTACGATATTCCTTAGTCCCATTGCTTCTCCTCCAACAGGGAAACCCGGCCGTGAGTTGTTATTCCATGCCATTAAATCAACATGCGCCCATTTTGTATTTGGGTTTATAAATTTTTTTAAAAATAATGCTGCAGTTATTGCTCCACCTGTACCTGCACTTCCAGTACTGTTAATTACGTTGTAGCTTTTATCCAGAAATCTCTCATAAGGTAAAAATAAAGGCATCTCCCACATAGGGTCTATTTGTTCTTCTCCAGATCTAATTATGCTTTCTCCTAATTCTTTATTATTTGAAAATAAAGCAGGCAACTCTGTCCCTAATGCAACCCTGGCAGCTCCAGTTAGTGTGGCAAAATTAATAATAAAATCGTTTTTATTCTTTCCTTCTTGAGAATATGTAAGTGCATCCGCAAGCAACAGTCTTCCTTCAGCATCAGTATTACCTATTTCAACAGGAGTTTTATTTCTTGAATATATAATATCCATGGGTCTCATAGATTTGTCAGAAACTGCATTTTCAGCAAGTGGTAAAATTATTCTAAGATTAATTGGACAATTTAATGACATTAGAGCAAACCCAATCCCTAAAACAACAGCGCTACCTCCCATGTCCTTCTTCATTAGAAGCATGCTACTTGAAGGTTTTATATCTAAACCTCCACTATCAAATGTCACACCTTTGCCTATCAATACTATTGAGGGAATATCTTTTCTTGTATTTTCCCATTTAATATCTATTAGGGCTGGTTTGTTTTCTGCTGATCTTCCAACAAAGTTGATTAATGGAAAATTCTTTTCTAATTTTTTTCCTTCATAAATTGTGATTTTAGTACCAAAACGTTTTAAAGAAGTTTTAACAATCTCAATATATTTTTGGGGTGTTAAAATATTTGGTGGTAAATTAATTAAATCTCTCGTTAAAAAAATACTTTTTAATTCTGCAATAGATTTTTCTAATAATTTCTTATTAACGAGACTTTGAATTTCATTTAAACATAGATTTTGTGTTGGCTTATTATTTTTAGGTTTGGTTATTTCAAATTTATAAAAGCTTAAACCCCAGCCAAGGATAAAGTCAGAAATTTCTTTGTCTTCAAATTTTCCTATTATTTTTAACGCCCATTTTTTTTTAGGAATTTTTTTTGAAATGGCAGCTGATTGATCAATTATAGATTTTCTTGGCTCTTTAGAGCTTTTTATTATAGCTACAGCTCCTGCTAAATTAAGATTTATATCTGGGAAAAAACCAAAGTTATCAGTTTCTAATTGAAAAGCAGATTTTAAAAATTTTTTTTGATCATTAGTTATTAAATCTGAAGAGTCTAAATCAGAAATATCTTTAACAAGATAAAGTGGAATAGAATTAATTTTTTTGTTTTTACAAAATCCATTAATTTGATCATCTAAATTACTCAACATCATTTTAAAACCTTTTCAAACCATAAAATTATAACATTACTATGAAATTATGTTATTTCTAAATAATTAATAGAGATAAAATTTTTAAAAATTTTAAGGATAACTAAAGTGTTTTTTCAGAATATTAATAAGTTGAAAATACTAGTTTTTGGTATTTTGTCTCTTTTAATTTTCACAGCGCTTTTCTCTGGCCAAAAAACAATTCCTCCAATAGATAGAGATGAAGCTCGTTTTGCTCAAGCAAGTAGGCAGATGGTTTTAAGCGATGACTTTATTAACATTAAGTTTCAGGATGAAATTAGAGCAAAAAAACCTGTAGGAATATATTGGCTTCAGTCATTTGCGGCTAAAACTTTTGGCGTGGAAGAAATAAGTTCTTACAGGATTCCTTCTTTTTTAAGTGCCTTTATTACAATTATATTTTTAACTTTGATAACTAGGTTAATTTTTTCATTTGAACAAAGCTTATTAATCACCTTATTTTTTGCTTCTTCATTTATTTTTATTGGCGAAGCACACTTGGCCAAAACCGACTCTACGTTATTAAGTTTGATATGCATTCAACAATTTTTATTGCTGAAAATTATTTTAGCTAAAACAAAATCTTTTAAGACCGAATACTTATATCCATCTTTTTTATGGTTATCTTTTGCATTTGGAGTTTTGGTAAAAGGGCCAGTTTCACTTGCAATTCTTTTTTCAACTATTGTTTCATTTTGTTTATTTCAGAAGTCTTTTAGTCTTTTTAAATCTATTAAGCCAATTTTAGGAATATTAATATGTTCAGTAGTTATTATTCCTTGGTTTTTGGCAATTCAAGATGCAACTAATGGGCTTTTTTTTCAAAAAGCATTCTTTGAAGATTTTTTTAGTAAATTACAAGGTGGTCAAGAAGGTCATGGTGCATGGCCAGGAACGCATTTACTATTACTTTCTATTGCCTTGTGGCCAATTGCATCTTTTTTGCCAAGCTCAATTTTATTTTGTATTGAAAATAAAAGTAACTTAGTTGTTAGATTTTTGATTAGTTGGATTGTTCCATTTTGGATCATGATTGAGTTAACCCCAACAAAGTTAATACATTATTCTTTACCTGTTTTGCCAGCACTTACAATTTTGACAGTTGGAGGATTATTTCAGTTCAAACATAATATAAACAAAATAAAGAGTTCCATTCTTAAAAACTTAATTTACTTTTCTTCTATTTTTTTGGGATTAGGTGGAATTTTATTAGGTGTAACAATCTTATATATTTCTAATAATTTTCAAACTGAAACTAATCATAATTTGTTCTTTCCATCAATTTTGGTTTTCATAATTACAATTACTATTTTTGTGCTTTCAACTATATCAATATTTAATGCAAGGGGTATGTTTGTAAGGTATCAGAATTTTATTTTAAATATCCCTATTATTATTATTACCTTAGGTATTTTTTTTCATATAATAAATTTCAAGTTAATTTTCCCAAATCTAGATTATTTTTATCCTAGTAAAATTATTGCTAATAAGATTGAAAAAATTAAACATGATTCAGTAGCTTCAGCTGGATATCATGAACCTAGCCTGGTGTTTATTCTAAATGGAAATGTTCTCTTATCTACCCCTAATGAAGTAGCTATTTTTATGGCAGAAGGACCAAATAATATTGGTCTAATTGAAGATAGCTCTCTAAATGAATTTTTAGAATTTACTAAAGATCTAAATTTAGAAGTCATAAACAAAGAAACAGTTAAGGGATTCAACATAGCAAAAGGGAAACATATCAAAATTCATATTTTTACAAATCAAACATTTGACCAATCAAATTAAAGTAGTTATTGATTGCATTTAATTAGAAATAGTAAAGCTAATAATGGTTGAATCAAAAGATATATCTATTGTTGTGCCTGTAAAAAACGAAGCGGGTAATATTGATGCTTTGATTAATGAAATAGAGATAGCTCTTAAAAAGTTTAATTATGAAATTATATATGTTGATGATGGTTCAACTGATAATACTTCATCAGAATTAAAGAATAACTTAAAATTAAATAAAAAATTAAGAGTGATTTCACATCTAAATAGTTTAGGGCAGTCAGCCGCTCTACGTTCTGGTATATTAGCTTCTAAGTCAGATTTAGTTGGAACACTTGATGGTGATGGTCAAAACGACCCTTCAGATTTACCTAAGATGATTGAGTTAATTAACCAAGAAAAAAATTCAATGGTATTGGTTGGAGGAGTTAGAGTTAAAAGACAGGATAATATAGCAAGATTATGGGCATCTTCTTTTGCAAAAAATTGTCGTTTTATTTTTTTAAAAGACAAACATCCTGATTCTGGTTGTGGTATTAAAGTTTTTCATAAACGCTTATATTTAAGGCTACCTTATTTTGATCATATGCATAGGTTTTTATCAGCTTTAGTACTTAGAGAGGGTGGAACTGTTTTAGATGTTGAGGTAAACCATAGACAAAGAATAGTAGGAAAATCTAACTATACTAATTTAGGAAGGTTGCTTGTAGGCATTTTTGATATGTTAGGAGTAATGTGGCTAATTAAAAGGATGCCCAAAGATAATAAATCCAAAGAGATTTTTAATGATTAGGTATAGCAAATGAATTTCATATCTTATTTATCTGCTCAAATTGAAAAGTTTGCATTTTTCTTAAATGATATAATAATAACTTTGTTTCCTTTCTTTGCTTCTTATTTAAATAATTACCCTGAGACAATAATGATTGTTATTGGATTTGGAGGCCAAGCATTATTTGCAGCTAGATTTATAATACAATGGTTAAGTAGCGAAAGTGTTGGTAAGTCTGTTATTCCGATTGCTTTTTGGTATTTTTCAATTTCAGGTGGACTTGTTCTTCTTACCTATGCAATTTGGAGAAAGGATCCTGTCATTATTGCTGGTCAGTCTGTTGGGGTATTTATATATGCAAGAAATTTATATTTCATCAACAGAGAGAAAAAAGAAAATAAAGTAGATTTACCTAAGTAATTTTAATAAGTTTTTTTTCTGATATTTTGAAAACTACTATTTGAATTTATTCAAATTCATTTTTTATAGGTCTTGAAAATAATTCTTTTATTGTTTCTTCAATATTAGCTTCTTTGTTAATATATTTGCTAATAGCAAATATTATAGGAAGCTCTAAATCAAATCTTTTTGATAAATTAATAGTAGCTTCAATAGCGTTTAATCCTTCCACCAAATCCCGTGGTTTGCTATTTATATTCTTCGTAATTTCTATGCCGTAAGACATATTTCTAGAATGAGGACCACTACAGGTTAATGACATATCTCCAATTCCAGCAAGACCAAATGCTGTTTGAGGATTGCCACCTAACTTTTCTATTAATGATGATGTTTCTGAAATACCTCTTGTGATAAGAGCTGCTTTTGCATTATCTCCAAGACCTAGGCCGTGGATAATACCTGCACCAATAGCTATAATATTTTTCACAGCTCCAGCTATTGATGCACCTTTAATATCATCACTAGGGTAAAGTCTTAAATTTGAATTATGAAATAATTCGCATATAGATCTAGCGTTTGTTAAGTCTTCACTTGCTACGATCGCTGCAGCAGGTTGGTGCTTAGCAATTTCATCAGCAAAAGTAGGTCCAGTCAGTACTGATAATTTTATAGAAGGGAATTGTTCTTTTATAATTTCATTAAATAATTTACCGGAATTATCAGCAAAACCTTTTGAGGTAATGGCAATATTTGCTTTATTGTTGAATGATACAATTTCTTTTATAGATTTTATAACTCTTTGACTTTCTGTTGTTATAAATATTAGATCTGATTGACCTAATTCCTCTCTATTTTCAGTTGATGCCTTTATGAGTGGGCTTAGTCGTATGTCAGGAAATCTTTTTGAAATATGATTATTAATTTCTTGTTCTCGACTTATGTCCGATACTATTAATGTTGATCCATGGCCTATTGAAGCAAGTGAAATTGCGAGCGCTTGACCCCATGCGCCACCACCATAAAAATAAATATTCGAATAAAGAGACATTTATGCTTTAACTCCACCCTTACCAACAACTGTTTGTATTGGGTTTTTTAAGTGTGCTTCTGGGTCTAATGGCCATCTGGGTCTAGGTTTAAAATCTAATTTTGTGCTTCCTTCATAATTATATTTTTCATAACCTGCCCATGCAATCATTGCTCCATTGTCAGTACATAATTCTATTGGAGGTGCAAAAAAAACAGCGTCATTTTCTAAACATAACTTTTCTAATTCATTACGTATATACTTATTAGATGCAACGCCTCCAGCCACAACTATTTTAATCTTTGTATCTACATTTAGCATGGTTTGAAATAATTTAATTGCTGTTTTTGTTCTATCAACAAGGCAATCTGAAATTGATTTTTGAATACTTGCAGACAAGTCATAGATGATTTCTTCAGTTAGATTAGTTTTTGATACTAATTGATTAAAAGCTGTTTTTAATCCAGAAAATGAAAAGTTAGGATTTTTAGATTTGTATAGTGGTCGTGGCAATTTATAACTATTTGGGTTTCCATTTAATGCCATCTTCTCTATCATAGGGCCGCCAGGAAATCCAATCCCCAGTATTTTTGCAGCTTTATCAAATGTCTCTCCTGCCGCATCATCTAAAGTAGAACTAATTCTTTTATAATTTCCATACCCTAATACTGCAATTATTTGAGTGTGCCCTCCTGAAACAAGAAGTAATAAATATGGATAACTAACATTTTCACTTAAACGAGCGGTTAATGCATGGCCTTCCAAATGATTTACTGCCACATAGGGTTTTTCTAAAGACAGAGCCAAGGATTTAGCAAAAACTGTTCCTACAATTACACCGCCTATTAATCCTGGACCTCCTGTGGCCGTTACTAAATCAATATTTTCTATTTTTAGTTTTGCTTTCTCCAATGCATCTTCAATTGCAAAGTCAATATTATATAAATGATCCCTCGCAGCCACTTCAGGAACAATTCCACCATATTTAGACAAATTAGAATTTTGATTGATCACTACGTTTGAAAGGATTTTCTTGTCAGACCGTACAATTCCTATTGCGGTATCATCACAACTGGTTTCAATACCAATAATGTTTAAATGATTTTTATTATTCATATAGTTTTCCAAGAGTATCTGGTCATAATTTAAAATAGTTTCAAAACATACTAATGCAAATATAAATTATTATTGTAAGTTTTAAGATTTACTTTATGAGTATTAAATCGTTTGAGTTTGGTAAATATTAATTAGCAATAAAATTGAATTATAATGTCATTAAAAATAAGAATAGCTACGCGAAAATCTAGATTAGCTTTGCGTCAAGTTGAAATTTTAAAAACATATTTAGGAAAAGAAATTCAAACAGAGACAGTCGAGGTCATTACTTCAGCTGATAAAATTTTAAATAAATCCTTGTCTGACCTCGGTGGTAAAGGTCTTTTTATTAAAGAATTAGAAAATTATATATTAAATGATAAAGCGGATATAGCTGTTCACTCAATGAAAGATATGGAAACTGAAGTCGCTGCTAAAACAAGAATAGCAGCTGTCTTACCAAGAGGTGATAGGAGTGATGTTTTATTAGGTAATTACAGTTCTCTAGATGATTTGCCTGATAAAGCTATAATAGGAACTAGTTCTGTGAGAAGGGCTGCTTTTGTAAAATCTTACAGACACGACTTAGAGATAAAACTATTAAGAGGAAATGTTGAAACGCGAATTCAAAAATTACATGATGGAATGTTTGATGGCATTATTTTAGCAAAAGCGGGACTTGATAGGCTAAATATTTTTGAGGGTAATTTAATACCCAAAGAAATTATTCCACCGGCTTCGGCCCAGGGCGTAATTGCAATTCAGTCTACTGAAAATAAAGAAAATCAGTATGAAAAAGATTTAAACGATTATTTGTCCGATATTAATGATATGAATACATATTATGAAACTCTTGCAGAACGAAGTTTTCTTAGTGAATTAGATGGATCCTGCAGATCTCCAATTTCTTCAAGCGCTTATATTATAGATAATGATTACTTATCATTACATGGTGCAGTAGCTAATCTTGATGGTACAAGGGTTATAAAATCAGAAATTAAAGGTCCTAAAGAAGACGCAGTATTGTTAGGGCAAGAGCTTGGTAAAGAAATAATGATAAAATCAAATGGTGAAACTATATATAAGTAATTTTAACTAAAGAGTTTTATTTTGGATACTCAATCAGATAAAATAACATTAGTTCTTCGAGAAAAAAATGATGCCCAAATCAATGCTCATTATTTAAATAAAAATGGTATAAATGCAGAACCATTTCCTATAACCAATCTAAATTATAATACTTACACTGACACAGAAATTCTTAAAAAGAAATTTAACTACGCTATTATTACTAGCCCTAAAGCTATCAAAGTATTAGTTGATATAGTATCAAATACAAACAACACTCTTTTAAAAACCTCTCGAGTTTTTAGTATTGGATTCGAGACAAAAAAAAGACTAAATGAAGTTGGTTTTGTTAATGTTCTCAGTGCAAGCAATAATTCAAAATCACTTAATGACTTAGTCCTAAATAACACTAATGAAGAAGATTATGGATTGTGGGTGGCTGCAAGAGATAGAAAAGTAGATCTGCAAAACATGTTAAAATTAAATCATAGATATATTGAAATACTAGAGAGTTATAAAACTGATCCAGTGCTAACTTTATCTGAGCCTATCAAAAGTTTTCTAGAACAATATAATCAACTTGATCTAATTGTTTTTTCTTCAAGAAATATCTCTATAGCTACAGATTTATTAAAAAATTATAAATTATTTGAAAAAGTAAACAAAAAATCAACTTTATTTGTTAATAGTAAAAATATTGCTCTAACGGCCAAAGAAATTGGTTGGTCCAGGATAGAGGTTATTAAGAAGAATTTTACTAATGATATATTAAATCATATTATAAATTTATCTAAACATATGGGAAATTGATATGGTAAGATCAAAAACTCAGAAAACAAAGAGTGATGAAGAAACTATCATTGATATGGAGCCAGTTAAGGAAGAGCACAAAAAAAATTTTTTAAAAAATTCTAATTTTATTATTATATTTTCAAGTTTAATCATAACTATAATTTCAATTCTTTGGTTAATATTTTATTACCTACCTAATTCCTACCAATTAAAAAATAATATAATTGAAGATTTAACCAACAGAGTTGTTAATTTAGAAACTTTAAATAAAGCTCCGAATAACGAAGAACTAAATAGCCTAAAGTCAGAAATACAGAGTCTGAGAAGTCAAATTGATAAGATAGATTTAAATTTAGTTAATTCATCATCATTAGAAATAGAAAATCTCAAACAAAAAATATCACTTTTAAATAATGAAATACTAAAAATTATAGAAATTCAGAAAAATCAACAGTCAAGCTCAGATACGGTAGATAATTTGAGTGAAACATCGGAAACCGGTAAGAAATCAAATTCGATTGAGACAATTGAAAAAATAGAAACGATTAATAAGTCTCAAGAAGAATTAATAAATGAGGCAAGAGCCATAATTGAAAAACTCCTTAAAAGGAAAGATTTAGGATCATTAAGCAAAGAAGAGTTTAATGAAGGTGAACTTGATGCATATAATAAAATAAAAAATTATCTGGCAGGCTTTTTTAAGTTAAGACAATTTTCTGATGATTTATCTCCTCGTTCATTGATTACAAAAGCTGAAAAAGAGTTGGATAATAAAAATTTAAAAAATTTTATAAATATTATTAAGCAACTTCCTGATAATTGGAAAATACCCATAAATAATTTTATAGTTAAAACCGAGAATGCTCTTGAAGTTATAAATAATGAGGCTCAGTAGTTGATTTTTAAGACACTAAAATTATTAATTTTTATCCTGCTTATATGGTATTTGTCTGAGTTTTTTAGGAATAACGAAGGCCTAGCCACTATAAATTGGATGGGATGGGGTATTGAAATACCTACAGATAGGCTTGTACTAATCTTATTATTATTTTCAATTTTTATAATATTTGTTGATAGACTATGGTTGGCGTTTTTAAATTTGCCTAAATCTGCTCTACGAAGATATGAAAATAAAAATAATAGAAAAGTCGAACAAAAACTAATAAAGGCATTTTTGCTTGCAAGTCATGGAGAAACTATTTCAGCAGCCAAGGAAGCATCTTTAGTAGCTAAAAATACAAAAGATAAAAGTCTTGGAAAATTATTGAGCAGACATTTGGAAGTTATTAATAATATTAATAACAATGATGGAAATAATAAGGAGATTGCTCAAAAATATTTTCAACAGCTTACAAATGAAAAGTCTACCGCTTTCGTAGGGCATTTAGGTTTAATGCAACAGGCAATTTTAAGTAATGCTGATAATAATATAATTATTGAAGAGGGAGAAAATGCATTAAAATATGAACCAAAATCAAAGCAAATTTTAGAAGTCTTATTTAATGCACATGCCCTAAAGGGCAATATAAAAGAATCAATTGTATATCTAAAAAAACTTAAAAGTTTTAATTTCATTACAAACGAAATTTACAAAAATATTGCCTCCAATCTCAATTATTTATTAGCTTTAGAAAATGATAATAAAGAAAATAAAAGCTTAGCAGTTAATAATTTAAAAGAAGCTATTAAACATAAACCTAATAATATCCTGGCTTCAATAAAGTTATCTGAAATTATTACTGGAATTGGCTCAAAATCTACATCAATTAAACATTTGGAAAAGGCTTTTTTATTAACGTCTCACCCTGATGTCCTCGATGCTTTGGCAAAAGAATGGGGTGATAAAACGCCAGGGGCTAGAGTTGCTAAATCTATTAAACTTCTCAGTAATAAGTATTCACCTAAAATAGAGATAGATTTAAAAATTGAGATCGCGTGTTATGCTATTAAAGAAAAGATATGGGGTGAAGCAGAAAAGATATTGTCTGAAATTGATGAAAATAAACTTACTAAAAAAGGTTTTCAAGCACTTGCTGATATAGAGAGCTCTAAAAATAATTCTAATATGGTTAAGGAATATCTAGCTAAAGCTGCAAATGCGGATGAGGGATTTAATTATTTTTGTTCATCTTGTGGGAATAAAAATTTAAAATGGGAATTACATTGCCCGAACTGTAATAGTCTTAGCACTATAGATTGGATTAAAATGAGTAGTATTAGCAACAGTGACGTTTTGAAACTGCCAAGATTTAATATGCCCTTAGATAATAAATTTTTAAATAAAATACCTAACTGATACATGAAATAAATAAATTGAAATAGTAATCAATATTATTCCAAAAATAAAAAAAACCAATTTCTGTTTTAGAATAATGTAGTCTCTCAGTTTTTTTAGGTTAACCGAGTAAGAAACTAAAATATACCAGACTGCATCAATAATTCCTGCCAATAATCCGATCCCTATTTTGGTATAATTACTAAATTCATCATTAATGAATTGACTAAAGACAGATGTTAAAAAAATTAAAATTTTAGGATTAATTATAGATGTTGTAAGCCCTAAAAGAAAACTTCCTGAATAATTTTTTGATAGTTGTAAATTATTTTGAAATATATTTTGTGAAGACTTAAAAATTATCATT
The DNA here is from genome assembly GCA_038131365.1 of Candidatus Marisalimonas marina. Lineage (GTDB taxonomy): Bacteria > Pseudomonadota > Alphaproteobacteria > Puniceispirillales > Marisalimonadaceae > Marisalimonas > Marisalimonas marina. Next base: position 34,093 of record JAYPPH010000005.1, read on the forward strand.
TTGTAACTAATAAAAATAAGAAACAATGCTCCTATTAACTGCAAAATTGGAGTTATTGTTGGTAAATTTTTATTAATGAAACTAATGGCGTAAATAGATATTAAAGCATAGATAAAAATGCCAATGCCGTGTGCAATTGAAGCTATAATACCTGATATCATTCCTTCACGATTATTTATATAGACAATGACTAGCAAACTTGGTCCGGGTGTAGTTGCACCTGCTACACAAATCAGGGATATTGTTAGCCAATCGTAAATAGTCATTTATATCTATGTCTTAGACTAAATTTTCAAATTCATTTTGTCTAAGTCCTTCATAAATTGTTATTGCTACAGAGTTGCTTAAATTAAGACTTCTACTATTTGGAATCATGGGTATTCTAAGTTTATTTGAATCCTTTATAATTTCTAAAATATTCTTTGGTAAACCACTAGTCTCGCTTCCAAATAAAAAACAATCATTTTTTTTAAATTTTACATTTGTAAAAGTTTTTTTAGCAAATTTGGTTAATGCATAAATTTCATTAAATTTGATTGATTTTAAACATAAATCAAAACTGTCATGCAAAAAAAAATCTGCATCTTTTTTGTAATCTAGGCCAGCTCTTTGAAGTGATTTATCATTAAGAATAAAGCCTAATGGTTTAATCAAATGTAATTTAATACCAGTATTGGCAGCTAACCTCATTATATTCCCCGTATTAGGAGGTATTTCAGGGTTATATAAAATGATGTGAAACATGATGTCTTTTTTTATTTGTTTTTAATTTAAGGTCCCTTCTAAAACATATTTTAGAATTTTTACAACTTGGTGTTGATCTTTAGCAACAGCACATGCGGCTGCATCTACCTCTTTTAAAGCATGTTGATGATCATCATTATGGATTACAATTATTGATTTATTTAGAGCTGCAGCGTAACCAGCATCAAAGGCGGCATTCCATTGCTTATATTTTTCTCCAAATTTTACCACTACAACATCACAATCTTTTATAGATTTTCTTGTTCGAATTGAATTGATGTTTGCACCTTTATGATCCTTCCAAAATTTACTTTCTTCATCTCCTAAAATGGCAACGCCGCAATTGTCTGATGCATCATGGTTTGTAATTGGAGAAGAAAAGGAAACATCTAAATTTTCTTTTTTACATAAATTTATTATTTCTTCACGCCAATCAGTATGGATTTCTCCTGAAAGATAAATGTTCAACATGTTAAGCTCCCTTCTTGATATTGTTTGATAATAGTTTTGGTGCATGTTGCATGGTTACAGCTAAAGAAATGCTAGCAAGTATAGCTAATATACACATTCCTAATAAAATAGAATTATAATTATGTTCAAAATCTAATAACATACCTACTATTGCTGGACCTAATGAAGTTCCAAACACCATTGTAGATGTTGATAAAGATCTAACAGATCCCAAATTTTTTGTTCCGTAGTAATTTGGCCAAAAAGTTCCTCCAATTGTCATTGCCAATCCTTGGGTCATTCCTAGAAAAGCAAGTCCAATCATTGCATGAAGGTATGTGTTGCCAAAAGAAAATATTAATAAACCTAAGGACATTGGTAGTAAGTAGAATGGTAAAATTTTTTCAACACCAAATTTGTCTAGGATCCACCCAGAGCTTAAGGTAGTCAAAATAGACATTGATGTATAAAATGGGAATAGGGCAGTAAAAGAAATCAAAGACCAATCTTTAATTTCTGTTAAGTGAACCATATTAAAAAAGAAGGCAGTAGAAAAAATTGGAGGAATTAAAAAGGGGACTATTACAGCCCAAAATACCCAATGATTAAGAGCTTCTTTTCTCGTCCAATGCTTATTTTGCATGCCTAATTGATTAGAAATATTTTCTTGTTTGCTATTAGGAATTCTTTCATTGGATAATAATTTCAATATTATTGGTAATAATAATAATAGAATAATCATCCCCACAATCCAACTATTTCTCCAGCCAATAATTGTGAACAAGCTTACAAATATTACTGGGAAAATTGCCTCTCCAATTGAAAATCCCATTATTGACAAAGACAGAGCTTTACCTTTGTTTTTACCATACCATTTACCTATAGCTACAGCAGGTATGTGTATTAGCATTCCTTGACCAAAAAACCTGAGACCAAAAATTATTAATGGAAGAAGCCAAACAATTTCAATAAATGTCATGCTTAAGCAAAGAAGACTTAAGCAAATTATTACAATTTTTATATTTGATGTAATTTTATATTTATCTACGTACCCACCAAAAACTAACATTGCCATGGCAGAAACTAATGTTCCTCCAGAATAGATGGCACCCCAATCACCATGAGATAAATCAAACGCTTGCCTAATTTCACCAGCAAATAATGATATAAAAAAAGTTTGTCCAAAACAGGAACTAAAATACAAAAGAGCTGTTGCTAACAACCATCTAGCATTTTCAATTATAAAATTCATAAGGTACCAATCTAATCGTTAGCTAGATTTTATGATACTTAAATAAAGTTTAGGCAATAGTTTAAATTTTTAATTCACCAATTTCATGATTTTCTATATCAAGAAATGTATCAGTAGGGTTTCCAATTCTTCCATAACCATTCCAAACTTTAAACCCCAGTAATTCTTTTTGATAATCATTTAAATTTGAAAAAACATCTTTTTTAATACCCAAGGTAAAATTTTCTTGAGGCCTAAATTGTGGACCACAAAAAGTTATTAATAGCGCAAGCCTATTATCCTTAGTAATATTTGCACCTGTTCCATGCCATACCCTGCCATCAGTAATAATAGCACAACCTGGAGGGCCTTCAGCAGATATAACTTCTATATCTTTATCTAAAACTTTATCTGGATGACGTCCAAATAAATGAGATCCTGGGACAATACGCGTACCACCATTTTCTTTACTCATTCCATTTAGCATTATTAAAACATTAGTTACAGCTGGCCTTGAAATAAGTTCGTTGTTGGTACTAATATTTTCATTGATTTTGATATTAAATTTATTTCTTTTAATAGATCCTGGAGGTAGAAAATCATCATTTCGATTAACTGGATCTGGAAACCACCATTGATCAGTATGAAGATCCATAGCAACGCCGCCTGGCTTTGCAATATTTGCTCCAAAGCTTGAAACTAGGAATTCATCTCCAACAATTTCTTTTACGCAATCCACATAATTGTGTTTTGCTAAAATATCTAAAAATACTTTACCTTTATTTGGCAACATCCATACTCTTTGGTTTACCCCAGGAGCATCCGTGTTATCATTGAAATCACCCCATTTCTTTTTTTCACTGCCATCCTCGTATGCAAGATTTAATTCTTTTTCTGCATTAGCCTGTTCAATTAATCTTTCCATAGCCCTGCTATTTAGATCTTGTGGAATAGCGTTTTTAAGTAAACAATAACCCCATTTTTTTAAGTCAGTTTTTGCAGCCTCTATTGATTCTGTTGGCTTTGGATAATTAAGGTTCATGTTTATCCTCCCAATCTTATTTTATGAGGTTTAGATTAATTAGGGCCTCCTTCACTTTTTCTTTCTGATCATCGGTTGCAGGAGAGGTTGGTCTTCGGGCATAACCACTTTCAAGACCTTGTAAACTTTGAGCATATTTACATAGAGATGGCATATTATCTAAGCCAATTGCATCCCATAAAGGCATTAGTTTTTCATGAAGATTCTTTGCGTTTTCCCAATCTTGATCTATGACAGCATCCCATAATTTGACTGATGGACCAGGCGCAGCAGTTAAAATCGCTGCAATTGATCCTGGGGCTCCCAATTTGTATGATAAGTAAAGTAGAGCATCAACAGCACTAAAAATCATATTTTTAGGGTTTGCTCTTCTAATTAGGTCAGCAAAAAGTTTCATATCACCAGCGCTTTGTTTTACCCCTAAAACTCCTGGGACTTCATCCATAATTCTTAATAGTAAATCTGGTGATAAATAGCACCAAGGTACAACATTATAAATTAATATTGGTATCTGGCATTCATCATGTATCTCTTTAAAATGTCTTACCATTGCGTCATCGTCAGGCCTAAATAAATAGCTTGGTGGTGTTATTTGAAGGGCTGCTACGTTAAGAGACTTTACTGACTTACCTCTTTCAATTACTTCAGATGTCGAATTCGCAATAATACCAGCAACCAAAGGGACCCTGCCATTTAAAGATGAAGCGGTTTCCGTCATTAAGGACAAATACTCTTCTCGACTTAAAGCATGACCTTCACCTGTGCTACCTCCAGCAGCTAAACCATGAACACCATTTTCAATTAACCAATCCACTTGTGGCTTTATCAAAGTAAGATCAATTTCTCCATTTGCCTTAAATGGAGTTGTAAAAGGTGCTATAATTCCTTTTAATGCAGTCATGCTTTTCTCCTTAAAAAAATTCACTAGATTTTTTATTATAAATAAACTTTATTAAAAATATAAAGCTAAAAGAACACAATAAATCAGTATAGGAAAATATAAATCAATGATAATTGATAAAGAAACTGATATTTTTTTAAAAAATCGTATTAAAAATAATTCAAAATTACATCATTTATTAGATCCTGTACAATTAAGAACTGAACGTTTGAGACAGTTAAGGGAAGATAATTTAACACCTCCAAAAGTTTATAACGTAGAAAATTTAAAAATAACAAACCGATTTAACAAAGATGTTAAATTAAGATTTTATTTTCCAAATAACTTTGATAAAAAAACTAAAATTCCAATTATAGTTTTCTTTCATGGAGGTGGATTTGTCATGGGAGATTTAGATACTCATGACTTTACATGCAGATCAATTTGTTTGGCGTCTCAAATGATTGTTGTGGCTGTGGATTATAGTTTGTCTCCAGAACATAAGTTTCCCTATGCGGTAGAAGAGGTAAAGGATGTTCTAAATAGCCTTGTTAATTTTGAAAAAGATTTTTTTATTGATCTTAAAAATATTTTCGTATGTGGAGACAGCGCTGGTGGTAATTTGGCAACTGTTTTGAGTATTAACTCAAGGGATAAAAAGGTAATTCCAATAAGAGGACAGTTATTAGTATATCCTTGTGTCGATCTAACGCTAACGATGAGATCTATGGATATTTTTCTAGAAGGCATGACTTTAACTTTTGATACTATGGACTATTTCGTTAAACATTATCTTAATTCAAGTAATGATGCAGTTAACTGGGAAGCATCACCGCTTTTTGCCAAGGATTTACATAATCTACCTGAAACATTTATCTTTGCGGCTGGATTGGACCCTTTGCTAGATGAAGGATTGGCTTACGCAAATAGATTAAAGGCCTTTGGTAATAAAGTGACTTATAAATTATATCCTGGTCAGATTCATGGTTTTTTATCCAATTCTGCACATTTTCCTAAAGCTGCTGAATGTATAAAAGAAATAGGAAAAGCTGCTAATTCAATGGTATTGAATAAGAGAGGTTAAATGAAAAAAGTCATTATTTTTGGAGGATGTGGTTTTTTAGGAAGCTGGATAGTAAGAGCATTTTTAAAAAAGGGTTATAGTGTTTCAATTTTTGATTTAAAAATCAAAAAAGAATTAGTCAGCCTTGTTGTTGGTGAGGATATTAATAAAATCAAATTTATTAATGGTGATATAACAAATTATGATCAGGTCCAAGAAGCAACAAATAATATGGACCATGTTATAAATTTAGCTGGGTTAATGACCCCAGATTGTAGTTCAAATCCTATTTTAGGTGCCAAAGTAAATCTCCTCGGTTCAATTAATGTTTTTGAAGCTTTGAAAAAAAATAATATTAAGTTTTTAGTTTATGCAAGCAGTGCAGGTGTTTTTGGGCTAAAAGATCATTATTACCCATTTCCAGAAACCCATTATGGTGCATATAAGTTGGCGGTTGAGGGAGTCGCAAGGGCGTATTTTAACGAATCTGGTATTTCAAGTGTTGGAATTAGGCCATATGTAATTTACGGGCCAGGAAGAGAAGTTGGGGGAACTGCAGGGGTAACCTTAGCCTGTAAGGCTGCAAAACAAGGAGATAGTTACACTGTAAACTTTTCAGGCAAGGCAGGTTTTGTTTATGTTCAAGATGTTGCAGATTTAGTTGAAATGTCAATAGCTCAAATTCCCTCAGGTGCATTAACTCTTAATATAAACGGAATAACAACCGATGTTAGCCATTTCATAAATTTAATTAAAAAAAACATACCGCTGGCGAGTATAGGTATCAAAGGTAATCCATTAAGTGTAGTAGATGAAATACGAGGAAATGAGCCCTCTAATATATTTAAAAAATTTAAGTATACTTCCCTTGAAGATGGGATTAAAAGGACAATCGATTTTTATTAAAACTTAGAAAGAAAAAACAAATTATGCCTTTAAATATTTCTTCAAATGCAAAGGGCATATTATTTATAATTGCTGCTGTATCATGTTTGTCTGTAATGGATGGTGTTACAAGATACCTAACAGATTATTATAACGTAATAGCAATTAATATGTTTCGATATTTCTTCTTATTTCTATTTGTAATCTCAATTAACAGTACAGGAAACAAAAGTGTTATTCTGGTTTCAAAAAGTAAGTTTAAACTCATACAAATTTTAAGAGGTACTATTCTTGCTGTAGAGATGTGTTTTGCTCACTATCTTTTTTTAAAAATTGGCCTTATAGAGACACACGCTATTTTTGCAAGTTGTCCTCTAATTGTTGCAGCATTATCAGTAATTTTTTTAGGAGAAAAAGTAGGTTGGAGAAGGTGGAGTGCAATATTGATAGGCTTTATAGGGATTTTAATTATGCTTCGACCAGGCACAAAAGTCTTTGACCCCTTATCTCTAATAGCATTGGGCTGCGCTATTGCATTCGCTATCTATCAAATTTTAACAAGATATGTGTCTAGTGAAGATAGTCCTGATACTAGTCTTTTTTATACTGGTATTACAGGATTCGTAATATTAGGTTCTGTAGGGCCTTTCTTTTATACATCAGTTGAAAACGCGCATTGGATATGGTTATTATTAGTTTGCATGCTAGGAGCTGGAGGGCATTTTTTGATGATAAATGCTTTCAAACATAGTGAGGCTTCAATATTACAGCCATTTACGTATCTGCAGTTAGTTTTTGTTTCTATGATTGGTGTGTTAATATTTAATGAGAAATTAGAGAGTGAAATAGTCATTGGATCATTAATTGTAATTTCAGCAGGACTATTCACTTTTTGGCGAGAATATATAAAAAATCAGATTAGTGAGGGGATGAATTAATTGTCTAAATATAAATATAAAAATATTCTTTTAACTGGTGCCGCTGGAGCTCTAGGAAATCAATTAAGAGAAACATTATCTAAGGAATGTGATTTGCTTAGAATTTCTGACAAGGAAAATTTAGAAAAGAAATTTGATAATGAGGAAGTTCAAATTGCTGATCTTGCTTCCGCAGAATCAATATTAAAACTAACAAAGGATATAGACTGTATTGTTCATATGGGTGGGCAAAGTATAGAAGGCTCATGGGATAATGTTTTAAATTCAAACATCATAGGCATGTACAATCTATACGAGGCATGCAGAAAAAATAAAATTAAAAGAGTTATTTGGGCTAGTTCAGTTCACACAGTTGGTTTTTATCCAAGATCCGAAGTTATAGATAGTAAAGTAATGCCTAGACCAGATAGCAATTATGGTTTGTCAAAAGTTTTCGGTGAGTCCTTAGCTCAGTATTATTGGGACAAATATAAACTAGAAACTGTATCAGTAAGAATTTATTCATGTGTTCCTGAACCTAAAGATCATAGAATGCTCTCAACATGGTTAAGTTATGATGATTTAAAAAGTTTGATTCTAGCATGTATGAATAGCTCAAATGTACAACATTCTGTTATTTTTGGAGTTTCAAATAACGATTCATTATTAGTTGATGATAAGTATGCAAAACATATTGGATATAAACCAAAAGATAATGCAGAAGACTATAGAAAAAAATTAGATGAAAAATTTGGATTTATTGATTCTCAAGATCCTCTTGTAACTACACATGGAGGATATTTTGTGTCTGCTGGACACTTTGATGATGAAAACTAAATTAACGCTTGTTTTTAATTCATTAAAATTCAGTAATTTTTTATCTTAAATAATAAAAAAGATTGGTCAAAAATTGATCAATATGCCCCTTCAAGTATTTTTACAGTTTAAAATTTTTGCAACAAAATTTTTTTTCTTATCTTGTTAAGAAAATATATTGAAATTTTATTATTTTTTCCTTGCGTTTCTCAAAATAATTGAGAAAGATGTGAATCAATTGGAAACAGTTTTTGTTTTCTTTAAGTGGGTTATTTTCGGGGGATAATAAACTAACTTGATTTTAGCCTTTATTTTAAACACTAGGGAGGAATTTTATGAAATTCAAATCTAGCCTTTTCGTAGGCGCTGTAGCATTAGCTGCAACTAGTTTAGTAGCTGTTTCAGCAAACGCTGATAAGCTACGTTGGAAAATGCAAAGTACTTGGGGTAGCCAGGTAGCAATTAACGGTGAAGCTGCTGTTTATTTCTCTAACAAAGTTAAAGAAATTTCTGGTGGTGACGTTCAATTAAGGTTCCATGAGCCAAACGCTCTTGTTCCTTCATTAGAAGTTTGGGATGCTGTTAAGAACGGATCAGTAGATGCAGGTTATACAACACCTGGTTATCACGCTGGTAAAATCCCTGCAGTTTCATACTTTACTGCTGTTCCTTTTGGACCAGGTGCTAGTGAGTACCATGGTTGGATGGAATATGGCGGAGGCCAGCAGTTAAAAGACAGAATTTATGGTGAGTATGGTCTTAAAGCTCTTAACTGTTTAACACACGCTCCTGAGACATCTGGTTGGTTTAGAAAGAAAATCAATAATGTTGAAGAGTTAAAAGGAATGAAGATGCGTTTCTTTGGTCTTGGTGCAATGGTTATGAGTAAGCTTGGTGTGTCAACACAGTTACTAGCAGGTGGAGATATTTATCCAGCTCTAGAAAAAGGTGTTATTGATGCAACAGAATTCTCAATGCCTACACACGACTTAAGTTATGGTTTCTACCAGTTAGCTAAGTTTAACTACTTCCCAGGTTGGCACCAGCAAACCTCAATTGGTGAGCTTCTAATGAGCACTAAAGGTTGGGGCGGTTTAACAAAGACTCAACAGGCTGTTATCAACACAGCATGTCGTGACACTATGTGGTGGGCACTTGTTAGATCTGACGCTAAGCAGGTTCCAGCTATGGCAGAACTTGAGAAAAAAGGTGTTACATTTGTAACATGGCCTGACTCAGAAATTTCTAAGTTTAAGAAAGCTTGGGATGCAGTTGTTGAAGAAAAGTCAGCTTCTGACCCACTTTTCAAAGAAATTACTGCTAGCTACAATAAGTTCAGAGAGGACTACAGCATTTGGTCTTCAAGAGCTTACTTAAAAGCTAAGAAGTACTAATAATACTATCTTAAACGGCATACTCCTTAATGGGAGTGTGCCGTTCTTCAATTTTTTCAAATTATAATATTATTTAGAATTTTTATAGACCGGGGGAATAAGAATGGCACTAACTGAGCAGAATATGGCAGGACTTGTATCTGTTAGTGAAAAGCTACGTGAAATAGTGAATCGAGTTGGTAGGGCAGCAACGTGGATGTTGGTACCTCTGGTTATAATTACAATGTGGGATGTTGTTGCAAGGAAATTGGTTTGGATTCAAATTTTCATGGTTAAAAATTTTGGCTCTTTCTTCGAGTCAACTTTAATGCAAGAAATGGAATGGCATCTTCATACAGTCGTTTTTTGTTTGGTTTTAGGTTACGGATATACTCATAACAGACATGTTAGAGTTGATTTTTTAAGAGAGAATTTTAACTTCAAGAAGCAGGCCAAAATAGAATTTTATGGTAATATCATCTTCATGTTACCTTTCACATTAATTTGTGTTTATTTTTCATGGATTTACATGGTTGATTCATACGTAATTAATGAAGTATCAGCTTCTTTAGTTGGATTAAGTAATCGTTGGATAATTAAAACGTTTCTTCCTATTGGATATTTTTTCCTATTCCTTGGTGGTATGGCAGTAATGATACAATTAATAGCTGTCATCTGGGGAGATAATAAGAAAAAGTTAGATCTGATGGTCTTAGAATATAATGATAAGTAAAATTATCTGATAGGCATATGAGACAAACTATGTGGTTTTCTAAAGTTCCAGGTTATTTATTTGATAAACAAAAAACACCTTACCTAACTAAGGCCAATGAACTTTCATTAGCTCAATCACAATATGAATTAGTTGCTTATGGTGTTTTTGTTGGAACTATATACGCTATCATAGGACTTGCTGCATTTTTAAATTATTTTGAAAATACAAGCCCCCTTTATTTACTATGGTTACTAGGTTCTGTTGGAGTCATATACAGTGTTTTTAGCGTGATAAAGAATTATGAGGTTATCTCATCTTACGTAATCTCTTTAGCCCCAGCATTAATTGTGGGGATATGCTTATACGATGGTATAGTTGAGAGTGCATCTTTTGTAACATTAACGATTTTCGTTTGTTTTTTTCTTTTATCCTTAAAGTATGGATGGAGAGTAACAAGAATAGTTGCCTGGCAAAGATATACAGGTGAATTTAAATTAAATTAGGTAATAATCCAAAGGTATAGGAGCAGTTATGGATTTTGTTGATATTATTGTAGAATATTTACCAATTTTTATGTTTTTGACGATGGGTGTTCTGTTATTTATTGGTTATCCCGTTGGTTTCATTCTTGGTGGTGTTGCTATTACTTATGGATTTATAGGTTATCTTTTTGGGGTTTTCAAAATTGCTGAGTTTTTTAATTTTGTTCCTCGAATGTGGGGATTTTCTGCGGAAAACCTGGTTCTTGTTGCCATACCGAGCTTTGTGTTTATGGGAACGATGATGGAACGAAGTGGTATAGCCAACGACTTATTGAGGACAACACAAATTTTACTTAGAAAAGTTCCTGGTGGTTTAGCTATGTCCGTTACGGTAATGGGAACTGTTTTAGCTGCTATGACTGGTATTATTGGTGCATCTGTTACTATGATGACTGCACTTGCTTTACCAACAATGCTTAAAAACAAATATAGTCACGCTCTTTCAACTGGAGTGATCGCGGCTTCAGGTACATTAGGGATCTTAATACCACCAAGTATTATGTTAATTATCATGGCTGATATTATGCAGGTTTCAGTCGGTAATTTATTTATGGGAGCTGTTATACCAGGTTTAACATTAGCAATAATGTATATCATTTTTATTTTTGTATGGTGCTCTATTGACCCAAATGTTGCTCCCGCACTTAAAGAAGGTGATTTAGTTTATGAAAAAGGAAAATTACCTCAAATGGTATTAAAAGCCTTTTTACCACCAGTTGCTCTAATTGTTCTTATTAAAGGTTCTATTTTAATGGGATGGGCAACTCCTAGTGAAGCTGGAGCAGTTGGTGCTTTTGGTGCAACATTATTAGCTATAATTGGAAATAAATTTACTTTCCCAATGCTAAGAAGTGTTTTGCACTCTTCAGGTCTCACTATATCTATGGTTTTCATGATTATTTTAAGTGCAACTTGTTTTGCTTATGTTTTTAGATCTCTTGGCGGAGACTATATTGTTGAAGAATTGATTGAAAAAGCAGGCTTGGGATCATGGGGATTATTGTTCTTACTTATGGGTATGACTTTTATGCTTGGCTTCTTCTTAGATTGGGTTGAAATTACATTGATTATTCTTCCAATCTTTGCACCGCTTGTTGTTTTACTAGATTTTGGTGACCATGTATCTCAATTAACAGGACTTGACGGACGTAAAGAAACTCTTGTGTGGTTCTTGGTTTTAATGGCGATAAATCTTCAAACTTCCTTCTTAACGCCACCGTTTGGTTTCGCGCTTTTCTATCTAAAAGGTGTTGCGCCGCCAGAAGTGGCTACCTTAAGTATTTACAGAGGTGTTATACCTTTCGTTATTATTCAGCTTATTGGACTTGCTATAGTCATCTACGAACCAGAAATGGCTCTATGGCTTCCGCGGCTGATCTAGATAATCGTTATAAAAACCGCATCTTTAGATGCGGTTTTTTTTCTAAAAGGGTTTAAAATGAGAAAAGTTGGTATCTGTGGTGCTGGTCTTATTGGAGCTAGTTGGGCAATTGGTTTTGCAAATGCAGGTTATAAGTCTCTTGTTTATGATAATGATCCAAATAGTTCTGAAAATTTTAAAAAGATTTTTGATAAGCTTATTCAAGACATAAAACTCATCAGTCCTAATATTGATGCAGAAAAAATTAAGAGCAATATCCAACTTAATTGTTCTATGGAGCAGATTTGTGAAGATAGTATTTTAATTCAGGAAAGTGTTGTTGAAGATCTAAAAGTAAAACAGGATATTTACAAGCAATTGGATAAACTTGCTTCTAAAGACACCATCTTGGCTTCATCATCTTCGTATCTTGTAATATCAAAAATTTCTGAGTTTGTAGAGCACAAACATAGATGCATCAATGCTCATCCTGCTCTGCCACCTCATGTGGTTCCATTTGTTGAGATTGCAGGAAGTGAGGATACTTCTGAAGCAATAATAAATGAGGCACTTAATATATATAAAAAAGCTAACTATGCTGCAATTTTAGTAAAAAAGGAAACAGAGGGGTTTGTATTAAATAGACTTCAAGGAGCTCTTTTAAATGAAGCCGTTAGACTTCATGAAGGAGGTTTTGCCTCTATGGAAGATATTGATGTTGCTCTAAAACATGCGCTTGGAATAAGGTGGGCTTTTATGGGTCCGTTTGAGATAATGGATTTAAATGCCCCAGAAGGAATTAAAGATTCTTTTAGTAGATATAGAACTGGTATACAAAATCTTGCTAAACAACAAAATACCGTTCCATCATATTCAGATGAGTATTTAAACAAATTAGATAAAGAACAAAGACAAAGATTAGATTATCATGATAGATCTGATAGAATAGAAAAACGTAATAAGATGATCGCATTAATAAGAAAATTAAAAATTGAGCTAGGGGAGGATGTCTAAGATGGCCAAAAATAAAAAAGTAATAATAAGTTGTGCAGTTACAGGTGCTATACATACACCGTCAATGTCTGAGTATTTACCAGTTACAGCAGATGAAGTTATAGAGCATTCCCTGGCAGCTCATGAAGCTGGTGCAGCTGTTTTACATCTGCATGCAAGAGATGAGGTGGATGGACACCCAACACAAGATCCGGAAGAGTTCCAAAAATTTCTTCCTACAATTCAAAACTCTTGTGATGCTGTTATTAATATTACAACAGGTGGTGGTCCTCAAATGTCTGTTGAAGAAAGAATGAAGCCTGCAATGCACTTCAAACCAGAACTTGCATCCTTAAACATGGGATCTATGAATTTTGGTCTTTTTCCAATGTTAAAAAAACATAATCAACTACAATATCCATGGGAAAAAGAAATGTTAGAAAGAAGTAAGCATTCTCTTTTTAAAAACACTTTTGAGGATATAGAAAATATCATGACCTTAGGATATGAAAATGGAACAAGGTTTGAATTTGAGTGCTATGATGTAGGTCATTTATATAATCTTCATTATTTTCATAGAGAAGGAATGTTAAAGGGCCCATATTTTATCCAATTTGTAATGGGAATTATGGGTGGAATTGGAGCTGATGCTGACAATTTACTTCATATGAAAAAAACAGCAGACAAGCTTTTTGGAGACGCTGGTTATGAGTGGTCAGTCGTAGGTGCTGGTGCAACTCAAATGAGAATTAATGCAACTGGAGCTGCATTAGGATCACATGTAAGAGTTGGTCTTGAAGATTCTCTCTGGGATGGTCCTGGTAATTTAGCAAAAACAAATGCAGATCAGGTTAAGAGAGTTGTAGAAATTCTTAATGGATTATCATTAGAGGTTGCTACCCCAGATGAGGCAAGGCAAATGTTAGGCTTAAAAGGTAAAGATAAAACTAACATTAAGTAGAAGGCTTACAAATGAATTATGAAAAACTTCTTGATGGCAAAAAGGCAATAATCACTGCTGGAGCCGATGGTATTGGTTATGCAATAGCTAGAAGGTTTGAAAAGGCAGGCGCCCACGTCTTTGTTTGTGATATAAACGAAGAAGCTGTAAATAAAGCCAATAGTGTTGATGATAATATCAAAGCTACCGTTTGTGATTTGAGGCAAACTCAGCTTATCTCCTCTATGGTTGAAGAAGGATTAGATCATTTAAAAGAGATTGATATTATTGTTAATAATGCAGGGATTGCAGGAGAAACAGCTGCAGTAGGTGACCAAACTCTTGGCGGATGGCAAGAATGTCTTCAAGTAAATATGACTAGTCATTTTGAAACAATGAGACTTCTGGTTCCACGTATGAATGATGAAGGCTCTATTCTTTCAGTTTCATCAGTTGCAGGTAGAGTTGGTTTTGCTTACAGGCTACCATATGCTGCAACCAAATGGGCTGTAATAGGTATGGTTAAAAGTTTAGCTATTGAGCTTGGTCCAAGGGGTATCAGGGCGAACGCACTTCTGCCAGGTATTGTTGAAGGTGAAAGACAAAACAGAGTTATAGAAGCAAAAGCTAAAGTAAAAAATATTTCATTTGATGCAATGAAAGACGAAATATTATCTGGGGCATCGCTTAATAGGTTTGTTACGCATGATGATTTAGCAGAACAGGCACATTTTCTCTGTAGTCCTCTTGGAAAAAATATATCTGGGCAAGCTATAAGCGTATGTGGAAATATTGAAAAAGCTGGCTAAACTTTTTCTGAAATTTCATCTAAAATAGGATAGATATAGGATTTAAATAGCTCTGGGTTTTCAGACATTGGAAAATGACCCATCCCTTCCATAATTTTGGCTTTTGCGCCATTTATCCTACTAGCTGTTTCCATTGTTCTTTCAGGCGTGCATGAGCAATCATATTCTCCTGATAATAGGTAAACAGGGCATTTTGATGTATCTATTAAACTTGATCTATTGTCAAAATCTCCATCATGCCAGTAAAAATAAAGATCTCCTTTAAATACCCCTGGTCCACCTTGCATGTAATGCCACAAAGTTTCATGTCTAAATTTATTTGGACTTTGCGGGGCAATTTGTGAGGATACAAAAGCAGCTTGAATCATTCCCCCATGCACATCTGGTCTATATAACCAATCTAAATCATAATAAGGTTCTAGTTTGTCAGATCCTTCTAGTGCAATGACAGCTCTAAAATATTCATTTTGCTCTAACGCTAGATGTAAAACAACACGACCACCCATAGAACAACCCATTATTACGGGGTTTATAAGTTCATATTTATTACAAAAAGACATTATGATTTGTTTATAAAAGTCAGTTGTAAGTTTATAATCTGAATCTTCATAACCCTCTGGGGGATTTGATTTTCCATGCCATGGAAGATCAAAAACAATAACTCTATATTTATCAGTAATTTTTTTATCGTTTAATATATGTCTAAATTGTCTTCCATCTGAGCCTGCTGTGTGAAGACATATTAGAGGTATTCCAGACCCTGCTTCCTCAACATATATTCTATAATTTTGATTATTAATTTTTAGATTAAAGTATCTTCCAATTATATCCTCAAATTCAATTGTATCTTTTTTCATTTTAAGCCTTAGTTAGTTTTTATCTGTCTATTAGAAGCAATGATATCTTTGAAATATTGTAAGTTTTGCATGAGAGGAATTAGGTTTCCATCAATAGTAACTATCTTTTTGGCTAACATCGCAAAAATGTCATGATAATCTCTTGGAGGTATTGTAAGCCAGTGTTTTTCCCAACTTTTAGTGTCGGCATGTATCTTAAAAATACCACTCTTAGTTTGAAGATCTCGTCTATTTATAGATAATATTCGACCATTGTTTATTTCAAACAAATAATCATTATTCCCATAACCAAAAGTGAAAGTAAGATTTAACCATTTACCATTATCAACTAACTTTTTGTTTGAGTTGACAATATTTATCCATTCATCAATTGATTTCATTTAGACCTAACCATTCTAAAATTTTAAACTTTTCTTATTATTTTACAAAAAAATTCTTTAATATATTCTAATTATATTAGGGAGATATTATGTTTGATATAAAAAGTTTTCTTCATTCAGATGCTTTGGGTCCGGCAATAGAATGGAAAGGTTATCCAAAATTTAATTTTATTGGAGGGCACAATGATAATGAAAATATACCGGTTATCTCTTTAAAAGAATCTATAGATAAGGTTATTTTAAGAGAAGGTAAAACTTTAGCAAAGTACGGCCTGGAAAGTGGTCCTCAAGGATATCTTCCACTAAGAACTTTTTTATCTAATCAATTAAAAAATAGTGCTGCTATAAATTGTGCCGAAAGAGAGATTTTGATTGTATCTGGATCATTGCAGGCTTTGGATCTAGTGAATACAACATTTCTTAGGAAAGGTGATACCGTAATAATAGAAGAGGAAAACTATGGTGGAACTATTTCCAGACTAAAAAAGCTTGGGGTTAATATGATTGGAATCCCGCTTGAAAAAGATGGGATGGATATAAATTATTTAGAAAAAGAGCTAAAAAAACTTGAGAGTGAAAACAAAAAACCTCGATATATTTATACGATCCCAACAATACAAAACCCAACAGGCACTGTTATGTCAGTCGAAAAAAGAAGGGCACTGATAGAAATATCAAAAAAGTTTGGAATTCCTATTTTTGAAGATGATTGTTATGCAGACTTATTGTATGAAAAGCAAAGACCACCTGCTATTAAATCATTTGATGATGAAGGTTATGTTATATATTGCGGTTCTTTTTCAAAATCGATAGCGCCTGCTCTAAGAGTTGGGTACTTGGTTGCAAATTGGGATATTCTTTCAAGAATTTTACCAAATAAAACTGATGCGGGCAGTGGTTCCTTAGAACAAATGGCATTAGCTGAATTTTGTAAAAATGAATTTAATGATCATGTAACTAAGCTTAGGGTTGAACTAAAAAAGAAGTCAGACGTTATTTGTAATGCATTAGATAAATACTTTGGTTCAACAGCTAATTATCAAAAGCCTGATGGAGGTATCTTTATCTGGGTAGATATGCCAGAGAATGTAGATACTTCCAAATTATACGATGTTGCAATAAAACAAGGAGTTGCCATCAATCCTGGTCATGAATGGTCTGTTAACCCAAGCGGTAAACATAAAATGAGGCTTTGTTATGGAAACCCAACTATTGAAGAAATTGATCAAGGTGTAAAACTTTTAGCAGAAATATGTCAAAAAGAATTTGGTGTGCCTAAGCAAATTGCTAATCAATAAAATTTAATTAGTTTAACAACTCTAAAATTGCCTTAGCAAACTCATTGGGGTTTTCTTGGGGTACATTATGGCCAATATTCTTTAAAATTTTATGATTTTTATGATGCAAGAATTTTTCTTCAAGTTTTTTTGGATTTGACAATCCTGTGACACCGTCGCTTGCTCCATCTATTGTGATGCTAGGTACTTTAATTGGAGGTTGTTTAGTTAATTGTTGTTCTATTGAATCGTACTTTGGATCTCCATTTACTAATCCAAACCTATGTCTGTAGCTGTGAATTACGACCTCTGTAAAATCATTGTTTTCGAAAGAAGTAGAGCTTAAATTATAGGTAGCATCATCATAATTCCATGATGGTGACCAAGTTGACCACAAAAATTTAATAAATTCATGTCGATTTTGTTCTAAGCTATTTTGTCCTCTGTCACTGTGAAAAAAATATTGATACCATAATTTATGTTCCACATATGGTGTTGATGGTTTTGAGGAGTTCTTGATGTCTTGAATGTTATATCCATTACATGACACTAATCCCAAAGATCTTTCAGGATAAAGTGCAGAAACAATACAAGCTGCTCTCCCGCCCCAATCATAACCAGCTAAAATAGCTTTCTCAATTTTAATTGAATTCATAAAGTTTAAAAGGTCTGACGCTAATGCAGCTTGTTGCCCTGATCTTAAGGTTTCCTTTTTAAGAAATTTTGTTTTTCCATACCCTCTTAGGTAAGGAATTAATATTCTATGCTGAGAAGATTTTAATTTAGTTGATACATCTTTGTAGGCATGAATGTCGTAAGGAAAACCATGGAGCAGAATGATAGGGATACCATTAGCTGGACCTGCTTCATAGTAACTTATGTTAAGATCACCTGCATTTACCTGTTTTAAATATTTAATCATACATTTGCCTTGGTAACATTAAGAAATTAAAGGAAGATTATTTTTAGTTTTTACTCTACCTAACGCAAAATTTGTTTCTATCGAGGCTATGCCCTTAACTTTTGTTAATTCTTCCCGCATGAATATTTCATAATTTTTTAGATCAGCGGCCACAACCCTTAATAGATAATCTCTATTTCCGGTTACAAGCCAACAATCCATAACGGCATCTAAAGAAGTAATATTTTTTTCAAATGCTTTTAAAGTATTATCCGTTTGATTTTCTAATCTAACAGAGACAAATGCAGTAACTGGAAATCCATAAGAAACTTCATCAATGATAGCGGTATAACCAGAAATTAGTCCTTTCTTTTCGAGGTTTTTTACTCTTCTTAAACAAGGAGAAGGTGACAAACCAACCTTCTCAGCTAACTCAAAGTTTGTAAGTCGACCATCTTGCTGTAAGAAAAAAATAATTTTTTGATCTATTCTATCAATATTGCTCAAAATAATGCCTTTTAAGAATATAATTTTTATATATCTATAAATTTAGCATATAATGCTAAAAATAAAAATAAATTTATAATTTTTAGTCATTCATTCTATTTGAATTATGTTAATTTTAAATAATGATGAATAAAAATAAGATATTAAAATTAATAGAACAAAAAATCTTGTGGCTTGCCTGTTGGATGATTCATAATGCAAATCACCTCAGGTCTAATGATGATGGTTTAAAGGTAGGTGGTCATCAAGCAAGCTCTGCTTCAATAGTTTCAATAATGACTGCTTTATATTTTGATATATTAAGACCAGAAGATAGGGTGGCAGTAAAACCACATGCAAGCCCTGTATTCCATGCTATACAATATTTATCTGGGCTTCAAACTAAAGAAAATATAGAAAACTTTAGAGGTTTTGGAGGCGCACAATCTTATCCTTCGCGAACAAAAGATATTGATGATGTAGATATATCAACTGGTTCAGTTGGGTTAGGAGTGGCGATGACAAGTTTCATTTCATTGACACAAGATTATATTGCTAACAAAACATTTGGAAAAGATTTACCTAAAGGCAGGATGATTGCGTTAGTTGGAGATGCAGAACTTGATGAAGGAAATATATATGAATGCCTTCAAGAAGGATGGAAGCATGATTTAAGAAATGTTTGGTGGATAATTGATTATAACCGACAATCTTTGGATGGTGTTGTTCATGAGGGTTTGTCGGAGAGATTAAGTTCAGTTTTTGAAGCTTTTGGCTGGAATCTTATAGTATTAAAATATGGAAAATTACAGGAAGAAGCTTTTAATGAACCTGGCGGTGAAGAATTAAAAAAATGGATTGATGATTGCCCCAATCAACTTTATTCAGCTCTTATTTATGAAGGTGGTGCAAATTTTAAGACAAGAGTTTTAGATGATATTGGTGATCAAAGTAGTGTCTCTAAACTAATCAACAAAAGATCTGATGAAGAGTTTTTAGAATTGATGGCTAATTTAGGTGGGCATTGTGTTCATACTTTATGCGACGCCTTTAAAAATATTAAGGATGATAAGCCAACTGCTTTTATCGCTTATACTATAAAGGGTTGGGGTACTCCTTTAGCTGGTCATAAAGATAATCATGCTGGTTTAATGACAAAAGCTCAAATGGAGACTTTCAAAGCTAAGCTTGGGATATTAGATGGTAATGAGTGGAATAGTTTTTCAGATCAAGAAGAAACTATTGAATTAGATCAATATATTAAAAATTTACCCTTTCAAAAGGCTGGACATAGAAGATTCAAAAGTAAAAAAATTGAAGTAGATAATGATATTTTAATCACAGATACTTCAATTTCTACTCAAAATGCTTTTGGTAAAATTTTAGACCAATATGCAAAAAATAACACTGAGTTTAGTAAAAGGATTATTACGACATCTCCTGACGTATCTGTTTCAACAAATTTAGGACCATGGATAAATAGAAAAGGTCTTTTTAGTAGAGTAGAAAGTTCAGATACTTTTAGAGATAGAAAAATTCCTTCAGCACAAAAATGGATTTTTTCAAAAGAGGGACAACATATAGAACTCGGCATTGCTGAAATGAATTTGTTTTTGATGTTGGGTGCAGCTGGTTTGTCACATGAATTATTTGGGGAAAGATTATTTCCAGTAGGTACCGTTTACGATCCATTTGTAGCCAGAGGTTTAGATGCGATGAACTATGCTTGTTACCAGGATGCTAGGTTCATGCTTGCAGGTACTCCTTCTGGTATTTCTCTTGCTCCTGAAGGAGGTGCGCATCAATCGATTGGAACGCCTCTAATAGGAATAAGTCAACCTGGGCTTTTGAGCTTTGAACCAGCTTTTGCTGATGAATTATCAATTATCATGAACTACGGGTTTGATTATCTTCAAATGGAAAATGGTGGTTCAGTATATTTAAGACTAAGCACTAGATCAATTGAACAGCCACACAGACAAATAGACGAATCATTAAAAGAAAATATTTTAAAAGGTGGGTATTGGTTAAAAAAACCTGGAGCAAACCCTCATATAATTATCATTTATCAAGGCGTTATTGCAAACGAGGTTATTGAGGCAGCTTCTATGTTAGGTGAAAGGTTTAAAGATATTGGTGTACTAAGTGTTACCAGTTCTGATAATTTATTTCATGATTGGAAAAATACTTCTTCTAGTTTTTCTTCTCAGAAAGCGCATAGTCATATTGAAACTCTTTTAAGTTCCGTTCCAAAGGATACAAAGTTAATTACAGTCATTGATGGTCATCCCATGACTCTTTCATGGATAGGTTCGGTATATGGTCACAAAACTATTACCTTAGGTGTTGATCGTTTTGGGCAAACTGGAAATGTAAAAGAACTTTTGACAGAGTTTGCAATTGACTCTGGTAACATAAGTAACTTAGGCTTTAAATTTGCCTAAGTAATTTTTATAATAATAACAGGGGAGTTATGATGAATAAATTAATTAAAATAATAATGATAAGTTTTACGAGCTTATTTTTCACTGCTAATGCTTTCGCTGCAGATGTAACAATGAGGATATCATTGCAGTTGCCTATGAAAAGTCACTTAGGTCAAAATTTATTACTCTTTAAAAAAGAAGTTGAAAGTAGATCAAATGGAGAAATTAACGTTGAAATTTACGACTCTGCGCAACTTTATAAAGATAAAGAGGTGCCTGCAGCAGTTGGTTCTGGATCGATTGAATCAGGTGTGGCGTCATTAACAAGATATGTTGGTGATATTCCAGCAGTTGATTTATTTTATCAGCCATTTTTATTAAACACTGACAAAAAAGTTAGAAAAGCTGTTTCAAAAGGATCTTCAATTAGAGGACCTATAGACAATGCAATTAAAAATACTGGTTCAACTGTATTATGGTGGCAAGCCTATGGTAATGCAATAATGCTTTCAAAAGGCCAAGCTATTAAAAATCCTTCTGATATGAAAGGAAAAAAAGTAAGAGTTTTTGGAAAGACCTTAGGTACTTTTGTGAAAGCTGCAGGAGGTGCGCCAACATTGATTTCTGGTTCAGAACAATATTTAGCTTATCAAAGAGGTACAGTTGATGTTGGGATGACAGGTGTGTCAGGTGTGAAGTCAAGAAAACTATTTGAAGTTATGGATACTATTACAAAAACTAATCATGGTGTAATTGAGTTTATTGTTGTTGCTAATACAAAATGGTTCAATAGCCTATCTTCAAAACACAAGGATATCATTATTAAATCTGCAGAAATTGCTGAAAAAGATGTGCGTGACAACGTTGCTAAAATTGAACAAGAGGCATATGATTTGGCAAAATCTAAAGGAATGAAAATTGTAACTCCAAGTAAAGCTGATATTGATGCTTTTAAATCTGCATCTAAACCAGTTTATGACGATTACAAGAAAAATGCTGGATCACTTGGTGCTCAGCTTTTAGATGCAGCCTCTAAACTATAAATTTTAAAAAAGAGAGAGTTTTAAACTCTCTCTGTTCCTATTATGATTTATTTTGAAAAAATTATAGATTTAGTTGCCTGGTTATCAGCATGGTTATTTTGCATAGCTGGTTTTATGCTTTCATATGAAGTTGTAGCAAGATACTTTTTTTTAGCACCAACATCGTGGGCTGCTGAACTTAGTCAACTCTCACTTATATATGGTACCTTATTAGCTATGCCTTGGGCATTAAAATCAAGAAAGCATATTCAGATAAATTTAGTAATCAATAGATTATCCAAGACCAATAAAAAAATAATAAATATTTTAATAATGATAATATTAATTATTTTTTCTTCATATGTTATGATTTTTGGCTTTGAAATTTTTTATGATTCTTTTTTTAGAGGTAGGACAACTGGAAGTTTATTAAACCTACCTTCATGGATTGCTGAGTTGTCAGTTCCATTATGCTTTTTTTTACTTTTCATACAGTCAATTTTTGAAATTATAAAATTATTAAAAAATATAGAACCACCAGAAAGTGATCATTAAATATGACTATACTTTTAGTTTTAACTTTAATGTTTGTGCTACTTTTATCTGGTCTGCCAGTATCTTTCTCTCTTGGTTTTCTTGGCCTTTCAATGTTAATTGTTGGTGGCTTTTCACCTTTGATGGCACCTCAGGCAATCTTATCTACTCTTGATGGTTTTATTTTATTAGCTGTACCACTTTTTCTTCTTATGAGTAATGTACTTTTAAAAGGAGGATGTGGTAAAGATTTGTTCAATGCTGTTCAGGCTTGGGTTGGTCACTGGCCTGGTGGTTTAGCCGTAGCAACAATTATTTCGTGTGGTATTTTTGCTGCTATTTCTGGTGTATCTGTTGCAACTGCAGCCACTATTGGTGTTGTTGCAATCCCAGAAATGATAAAAAGGGGATATAACAAAAATTTTGTTTATGGACTTTTAGCTGCTGGTGGAACATTGGGAATATTAATACCTCCAAGTTTACCAATGATTGTGTATGGCTTCATAACAGAGGAATCTGTAATTGCATTATTTCTTGCAGGTATTGGTCCAGGAATATTTTTAATATCTTTGTTTATTATTTACTCCATAATATTCTCACAATTTTTTGGAGGTTTTAAAAAATTAGAACCAAGCAGTTGGGAGGTTAAAAAGAATACTTCTAAAAAAGTAATTCCAACAATTATTTTAGCAGTTTTAATACTTGGCGGAATTTATACTGGCGTATTCACACCAACTGAGGCTGCTGCAATAGGTTTTTCTTTGTCGTTAATTATAACAGTACTTATTTTAAAAACTCTAACCTGGACTGATTTTAAAGAAGCTGTTTTCGAGTCAATGGTAACCACTGCTGCTATTTTGATTATTGTTGCATGTGCAAAGACATTTGGAAAGGCAATCGCACTATATAGAATTCCTCAGGATATATCTTATTTCATTAGTTCTACTATAGATACAAAAGCTCTTTTCATGATTGTTGTATGTATAATTCTAGTTGCTATGGGATTGGTTTTTGAAACTTTGTCCATGGTTATAATAATGGTACCAGTTCTTTTGCCAGCAGCAATGGCAATAGGTGTTGATCCTATTTGGTTTGGTATTTTTATGGTCATAATGGTTGAATGTGCTTTGATCACACCTCCTGTGGGATTAAATCTTTATGTAATACAGTCTGTGGCAAAAACACAATTAGGAGAGGTAGCTAAAGGAGTATTCCCTTTTATAGTGATGATGATTTTTACAGTTTTTATAATGTATATTTGGCCTGATTTAGCACTCTACATCCCTTTTAAATTATAAATTTTTATGAAACTATTATTAAAAGAAGGTATTTAAATTTATGAAAATGAGAAAAAACCAAACTGAAAAATTAAGAGAAGTTTTAAAAGAAAAAAAATTTATTCCTGTTCCATCTTGTTTTGATACTTTATCAGCTAAATTAATTGAACAGGCCAATTTTGATGTTACTTTTATGTCTGGATTTGCTGCTTCTGCTTCCAGAATTGGATCACCAGATCTTGGGCTTATGACTTTTTCTGAAGTTTTGGATCAAGCTAATAATATTTGCAATGCTATTGATATACCTATGATTGTTGATGGCGATACTGGTTACGGTAATGCTATGAATGTAAGAAGAACATTGAAAGAATGTTCAAAAGCTGGGTGTGCTGGAATTTTAATTGAAGATCAATTAGCACCCAAGAGATGTGGTCATACTCCAGGTAAAGATGTGGTAGGAAGAGATGAGGCTTTTGATAGAATTAGGGCTGCAAATGATATGAGAAATGAGGGTTATGATATCTTAATTATGGCAAGAACGGATGCTAATCATACTCATGGGTTAACCGAAGCTATTGAAAGAGCACAAAAATTTTATGAGTTAGGGGCTGATATTTTATTTATTGAGGCACCTAAAAATGAAAAAGAAATGATAACCATTTGTGAAGAGGTGCCAGGTCACAAAATTGCGAATATTGTTGAAGGTGGTATAACTCCTAATTTATCTATGAGAGAGTTATCAGATATAGGTTATAAAATGGCTGTTTATCCATTGACAGTAATGAGTTCAGCAATGAAAGCCATGATTAAATCTTTAGATCTATTAATGAAAGATGAAGAAAGGTCTGATTTACTAATTGATTTTACAGATCTAAGAAAAAGAGTTGGGTTTAACGATTATTATGAGATATCCAGTAAATATGAAACATCAAAAAGAAACTAACTAAAGTGAATGGAGAGATTTTTAAATGAAAAGTTACCAGGTTGTAGATTTTGGAAAGCCACTTGAACTCAGAGAATATGATAATCCAAAACCTCAAGGTAAAGAGATTTTAGTCAAAATTTCTGCTTGTGGTGTTTGTCATAGTGATCTCCATTTAGCTGATGGATATTTTGATCTTGGAGAAGGTAAAAGAATTACATTAGCTGATAGGGGTACTAAATTACCTTTCACTCCTGGTCACGAAATTACTGGCTCTGTAGTAGCAATAGGGGGACGATGCAGAGGGTGTTGAAATAGGCGACACAGGCATTGTTTTTCCTTGGATTGGTTGCGGTAAATGTGAGCAATGTCAAAAGGATAATGAAACATTATGTGAAGCTCCTAAATATCTAGGTGCCCGTCTTAAATGGAGGGTATTCAGATCACATAATAGTTCCAGATAGTAAATATTTGGTCTCATATGGAGATATGGATCCTGCAATGGCTGCACCTTATGCATGTTCAGGTCTGACAGCATTCAGCGCATTAAAAAAAATACCCCAAACTTCATCAGATGATTGGATTATAGTCATTGGAGCAGGTGGAGTTGGTATCAATGGTGTTTTATTATCATCAGCTGTTCATAAAGCTAAGGTTTTAGTAATTGATAAAGATAAAGAAAAAAGAGAAAAGGCTCTTGAGGCTGGTGCCACTGAAGCATTTTCTCCTGAAGATTCTGAAAATATTAGGAATATAATAGGTATAGGTGCAGCAGCAGCGATTGATTTTGTAGGAATGCCAGAAACTACAGACCTTGGTTTATCTCTAGTTAAAAAAGGTGGAATGGTTGTTGTTGTTGGACTTTATGGTGGTTCCTTAAAAATGTCCCTTCCATTAATTCCAATGAGGTCAACAATTTTAAGAGGATCTTATGTAGGTGAACTTAGAGAATTAAAGGAGCTTGTTGACATTATTAAATCTGGAAAAGTTGAATTGATACCAGTAAAAAAACAAGATCTAGAAACTGCTAATCAAGCTATGTCAGATTTGAGGGCTGGAAAAGTTAATGGCAGAATAGTTCTTATTCCTAAATAATAATATATGATCATTATAACTAAAATAGAGAAATAAAATGAATTCTAAAGAACACAACCATTCTCATCATGATCATGAACATGATCACGCACATTCACATTTGCCATCAGATCCCGAATTAAGGGTAAAAGCAATTGAGACATTACTATTAAGTAAAGGATTAATAGACCCTAATACTCTAGATGAATTAATTGATACATATGAAAATAATATTGGACCTCAAAATGGAGCTAAGGTTGTTGCTAAGGCATGGGTTGATGAGGATTATAAAAAGAGACTTTTGGAGGATGCAACATCAGCTATTAGAGAATTAAGTTATCAAGGTAGGCAGGGTGAAAATATGGTTGTTGTAGAAAACACACCTGAAACCCATAACGTAGTTGTTTGTACTCTCTGTAGTTGTTACCCATGGCCTGTGTTAGGTATACCTCCAACATGGTATAAAAGTGATGAGTATAGATCACGGGCAGTTCGAGAGCCAAGAAAAGTTCTTTCAGAATTTGGACTAAATATAGATTCTAAAGTTCAAATTAAGGTATGGGACTCAACCGCAGAGCTAAGATATTTGGTTTTACCTATGAGGCCTTCAGGATCAGAGAATATGAGCGAGGCTGAATTAGCAAAGTTAGTAACACGTAACTCTATGATCGGCACTGGGTTGCCAGAGAATGTTAAATGAGTAGACTTCATGATATGGGAGGACGTTTTGGTAACGGTCCTATCCCATTGCATAAAAATGAAAATAATAAAGTTGAAGATAATGAACCAACATTTAAATATGATTGGCATGCTAAAGCCTGGGCTGTAACTCTTGCTGCAGGTGCTCTTGGTCAATGGAACCTTGATATAAGTCGACATTATAGGGAATGTCTACCACCTAAGGATTATATGAACTTCTCATATTATGAAAAATGGTTAGCAGCTCTAACTAATCTTCTAGTTGACAGAAAATTGGTTTCCCTTGATGAAATCAAAAAATTTGTTGATTTAGCTGAAAATAATAACCTAGATCCAGAATTAATAAAAAATATTAAACTTGATGAAAGAACTTGGTTGGCAAAGGATGTCCAGAAAACTCTCGGTTGGGGAGGTCCTTCCCTGCGTTCAACAAAAAATGAACCAATTTACAAAATTGGCGATAATGTAATTACACTAAAACATAATCCTAACAAGGATGTAAAAGGTGGTCATACTCGTCTACCTACATATGCAATGGGGAAAATGGGTAAAGTCTATTCATATAATGGATCACATGTCCTACCTGATACAAATGCTCATGGCAATGGAGAAATGCCAACACCTTTATATACCGTTGAATTTAAAGCTGTGGAATTATGGGGTGCATCTTCTGAAAACGAAAATGACCTGGTTTACCTTGATTTATGGGAACCATATTTCACTTTAAATACTAAGTAAAATTCGAAATCAAAATGAAAAATAAACCAAATTATAAGTTACCTTTCACTTCAAATACAGACGATCAAATTGTTTTTCAAAGTCCATGGCATAGTCAGTTATTTGCTATAACTGTGCAATTATCTGAATCAGGAAATTTTACCTGGAAAGAGTTTGTTGATGTTTTTGGAAAATCTTTAAATAGAGCTAGAATTAAAAAAGAAAATTTAGATGGTAATGATGATTATTTTAATTGTTGGTTAGAAGCCTTAGAAGAAATTATTGTATCAAAAGAAATAGGAGATCCAAAAATTTTATCAGTTTTAAAAAAGGATTGGATTAATGCTTATCTATCCACGCCTCATGGTGATCCAGTCAAAATAAAACAAAGGAGCATTTAAATGACAATTACATGTAAAGCTGCTGTCATAAGAGATAACACTTTAAGCGAACCATATAAAATATCCAAACCATTATCTATAGAAGAAATTAAAATTGCGCCACCACTAGAAAATGAGATACTTGTAAAAGTCATGGGCGCAGGGCTTTGCCACTCTGACTTATCTGTTATCAATGGATCTAGAATAATGCCCTTACCATTAGTACTTGGTCACGAAGGTTCTGGTGAGGTGGTTGAATTAGGAAGTGCCATTAAAGATATCAAAGTAGGGGATCATGTAGCATTTCAATTTTCTCCATCATGTGGAAGGTGTAGAAGATGTCTGGAAGGAAGGCCTCAAGTATGTGAACTTGCTGCAGCAACAAAGGGTAAGGGTGAGTTGATGTCTGGGGGCAGTAGGCTCTCCGATTTAGATGGAAACGTTTTAAATCACCATACAGGTATTTCATGTATGTCTCAGTACAATGTTGTTGATAGAGGATCTGTTGTTGTAATTGACAAGAGTATTAATATTCAAGATGCAGCTTTGTTTGGCTGTGCTGTAATGACTGGAGTAGGTGCTGTTATTAATACTGCCAGGATAAGACCAGGAGATTCTGTGGCAATAATTGGTTTAGGCGGGGTAGGTCTTAACGGGATAATAGGAGCAAAATTAGCTGGAGCTGAGACTATAATAGCTATTGATATTGACCCATCAAAATTTTCTAGGGCCAAAGAACTTGGCGCCACTCATTGTTTTGATAGTAGAAAAAATGATACAGTTGAGGCTATAAGAGATTTAACTAATGGCGGTGTGGATTTTGCTATAGATTTAGCAGGTGTTATAGCTGCAATGGACACAGCCTATCAAATAATTAGGTATGGAGGATCAGTTGTCACAGCAGGCTTGTCGCCAATTAATACTAAATTTAGTTTTAACCATAGTGACTTAGTCGCCCAAGAGAAATCTATTTTAGGAAGTTATATGGGTTCTTGTGTTCCTGTTCGAGATGTTCCCAGATTTCTAAATCTATATCTTCAAGGTAGATTACCAGTTGATAAATTAATTGATGGTAAAATTAGCTTTGATAATTTAAATGAAGGATTTGATAAGTTATCTAAAGGTGAAGTTGTAAGACAGATACTGGTGCCTAACGGCTAATAACTTAAATCATTTTCCAATTCTTATAAAATATACCCTTGGTATTTTTCAAAACAAGACCAATACCATTGAGTATTAATTTCATTATATTTTCAAAATAGGATGGCCTTATTATATCAATAAAAGCACAGTATCTTAAATCATCTTCTTCGTTAAAACTTTGATGAATTAACGTATCATCAAATATAAATAAAGGGTCATATCTCCATTTATTTATTCGACCATCAGCTTCAATGAAGGAACCTTCTTTCTTAACTTTATTAAAATTATATAAGATACGATAGGTCATCCTCAATGGACCAAAATGCCTAGATGTTGATGTTTTTTCCCTAAACAATGATACCCCAATTGTTTTTATATATTTATAATCGTTATTAAATTCGGGAATGGTGTCATCTAGTTTATATCCATACCACTGGTAAAATAACATTGTCCTATTATCTTCTTTATTTTTTTCAAATCGCTCTGAGATCTTTTTTTTATTTTCATCAAATAGTTGAATTATTTTATTAATTTCATTTTGATGACCTGATGGAAGATCTTCAATCTTAAAAGTATGAAGGTTTCTAAAAGATAATAAATCTGAAAAAAGATTTAGTGGTGACAATATGAATGTTAAAAAACCTTTACCTAAAAAATATTCTTTGATTAGTTTGGGATTCATTGTTTTATGTCTTGAGACATCAATTAAACCACATATTATCCATATAGGAATTATTGATAACAAATTAAAATTAATAAAAAGAAAATAAGAACTTATTATTAAAAGTATCAATAAAAGTATTTTGAATACAGTATCCATTTAATTTTAAACTTATTGTTAAAGCTATAATCTATATTTTAACATCGCCTCTATCAACTTTTATTTGATTTGTTATAATAAAATCAATTTAAAAAAATGATAATTGATAAGAGGAAAAATTATATGCCAAGTTTTGATATTGTTAGCAAAATAGATATGCCCTCAGTTCAAAATGCTCTTGATGGTGTTAAAAAAGAAATAAATACTAGGTATGATTTCAAAGGTAGTGTGTGTGAAGTAGAACTCCAGGATGATAAAATAATTTTAAAGGCTGATGATGAGCTTAAAAGAAGACAGGTAGAGGAACTTATTGTAACTCATTTAACTAGGAAGAAAGTTGATACTGGCGCACTGGAGTTTGAAAAACCTGAAGCAGCAACTGGTAATTCTATTCGCCAATCTGTTTTGATTAAACAAGGAGTTGATAGAGAAACAGCGCAAAAAATTATAAAAGCAATTAAAGCATCTAAAACTAAATTGCAGACTTCAATACAAGGTGATGAAGTGAGAGTATCAGGTAAAAAAAGGGATGATCTTCAAAACGCAATTCAACTCATAAAAGAATTAAACTTAAAGCATCCATTGCAATATGAAAATTTTCGAGATTAAACTTTAATTATATGCGCTCTTTCATCTCTTTCATTCCAAGTTGATGCATTAATTCGGGAATAAAATTCTAACAGGTGATTGTTAAATATTGCAGGTTCTTCCAAGTTGATTGTATGACCTGTTTTAGGAACAATTAACAAACCGGATGTTTTTATAGTTCTTTTAAGAAATAAACCAACTTCAAGACACATATCATCTTCATCCCCATTAATAATTAATGTAGGTGCATTGATAGTGCTAATCTCTTTTTCGAGTTTATATAAGTTAGGTCTTTTGTTTTGAACTCCTAGAAGAGTATTAGCCGATCCAATAGGATCATGTTCAATTAACTGGTCATGGAATAATTGCCAACCATTAGGATCTTTAACTTCAAACTGTACTCTAGATGGGCCAAGTGCATACTCTGAACCAACTTTTTTCATACCTTTATTTCGAATATTTTCAGCTGTTTCAAATGATACATTAGAAAAGTCAGCTTCTTTATTAAAATCAATTTTATCAAGTGGAATGGCGCCGTATCCACATCCAGCTATAACCAAACTTGAAACTCTATCTGGAGCATTTATACCTAAATGAAGAGTTGCAAATCCTCCCATTGAAAGACCTACAATATGTGCTTTATCAATTTCTAAATTATCCATAACGCTGATTATGTCTTGCCATGCTCTTTTTTGACTATATTGATCCTCATTTTGAGGAATATCAGATGGATAATAACCTCTAGCACAGTAAGTAATACATTGATAAAATCTTGAAAAATAGTTCACCTGAGGAGCCCAACTTCTATAATCACCGGCAAATTCATGCACAAAAATTATAGGTTCACCTTTACCGGTGCTTTCATAAAAAAGATTAATATTATCATCAGTTTTTATAAATGACATTTTTCTCTCCTAGGTATAACTTGTTAAGTATATAATAGTTTAAATTTTACCAAACACAATTGGCTTATGCATGGAAATATATAATCTTTTAAGTTCAGATATTTCTGCCATTTTTATTACTTTTAAGTTGGCTCTTATCACTTGCTTTTTCCTTGCTATAATAGGTACCCCATTAGCTTATTATCTTGCTTTTGTGTCTAAAAAATCAAAATCCTTTTTAGAAGCAATTGTTACTCTTCCATTAGTACTTCCTCCAACTGTCATAGGGTTTTATTTAATCATTTTTTTTAGTCCTGAAACATCATTAGGTAAGTTTTTTATTATGTTAACAGGAGAACAACTTATTTTTTCATTTTATGGGCTTGTGTTAGCATCCATTATCTATTCCTTACCTTTTTGGGTTCAACCTCTTCAATCATCATTTGAAAAAATTGGCAAAGATACTGTTAGGACTGCTTATACACTTGGAGCGAGCCCACTAGATACATTTAAAAATATTATAGTTCCTCTATCTAAAAGAGGTTTTTTAACATCATTCATCATATCATTTGCACATACAATGGGAGAGTTTGGTATTGTTTTGATGGTTGGTGGAGGTATTCATGGTAAAACTAAAGTAATAGCCATTTCAATTTATGACCATGTTGAGCAATTATCATTTGGTAAAGCACATTTTCTTGCCGCTGGCATGCTCATTTTATCTTTTATTATTTTACTTATTTTATTCTATTCAAACAGAACTAGAGTAGTGGGGATAAAATAGTGACAGATTTATATGCACGAATAGAAGGAAAAGTTGGAAATATTTTATTTAATTTTGAGCATAGTTTTAATTCAAAAGGAATAACAGTTTTATATGGACCTAACGGCGCTGGCAAAAGCACTATTATTTCAGCAATAGCAGGGTTTAATAAAAATTTAAAAACTACAATTAGATATAAAAATATTGATTTTGACGGTCCTAATAAAGTGCCAGTCTATAAAAGGCCGTTTGGTATTATGTTCCAAAACCCTATTTTATTTGAACACTTAAAAATCAAAGATAATTTAGCTTTTGCCGAAAAAAGAAAAAAAATTAACATTAATGTTGATAAAACAATTCCAAAAAAAGAACTAATTGATCACCTTGATTTAGTTTCGTTATTAGATAGGTATCCCGAAGATTTGTCTGGGGGTGAGAAATTACGAGTAGTATTAGCTAGAACTATTTTAACAAAACCAGACTATCTTTTCTTAGACGAACCTATGTCAGAAATTGATATAAGGTACAAAGCAAAATTATTAATTTTCTTAAAAATGATAAATCAAAAATATAAGATTCCAATTTTATATATTACTCATTCTTTAGAAGAAATATCACAAATTGCTGACGAATTAATTCTTATTAATGAGGGAAAAAAAATAGATTGTGGTCTTTTACCAGATATGTTGAATAATAAATCATTTCAAAGTTTAATTGGTAGGTTTGAGTCAAGTTCTGTTCTAGAAGGATCTGTAGTTTCTTCAAATGATGTCTTAAACATAACTACTTTAGATATAAATGGTCAAAATCTTATTGTTCCAGGCAACCCTGCTTCTGAAGGTAATAATGTAAGGGTAAGAATAAGATCTAGAGACATTTTAGTTTCTCCAAATAAGCTTACCTCTCCAGTTGTTGAAAACGAATTGGAAGGTTTAATATTAAAAGTTGAAAAAGAGAACAATACAGCCTTTACAGAAGTTGTAATTGCGTTAGTCGATCCCAAAACAAGTGAGCTGGCCCAGAAAATTAGAGCTAGAGTAACAACTTATAATTATGAGAAGATGAATTTAAATAAAAATTCTAGAGTATTCATATATATTAGCTCTGTATCTATTGATAGGCAGGCCTACCAATCAATTTAAAATTTTATTATACTTTTTCTAATATAATTGAACTTCCCTGACCAACCCCAACACACATAGTGCATAGAGCATATTTTTTATTTTTTTCTATTAATTCATGAGCCGCTGTTAAAACTAATCTTGTTCCAGACATACCAAGTGGGTGCCCAAGAGCAATAGCTCCTCCATTAGGATTAACTCTCTCGTCATTATCAGAAACACCTAACGATCTAAGGCTTGCCAATCCTTGAGCCGCAAAGGCTTCATTTATTTCGATGATATCTATATCATCTATTTCTAATCCGGCAATTTTCAAAGCTTTCAAGGATGCTGGCACTGGTCCAATTCCCATGTATGCAGGTTCAACACCGCAGCTAGCAGCAGATACTATTCTTACCATAGGGGTTAAGTGATTTCTCTTAATTCCATCCTCACTTGCAACAACAAGAGCAGCTGCTCCATCATTAACACCACTTGCATTTCCAGCTGTAACGCTTCCATCTTTCCTGAATGGGGTGGGAAGAGCTGCAAGTTTTTCAATAGATGTACCTCTTGGATGTTCGTCTGTATCAAAAATTATTGCATCACCTTTCTTTTGAGGAATTTCAACTGGGGTAATTTCAATTGCAAGTCTTCCATTAGAAATAGATTCAGCAGCTTTTTGTTGGCTTGCTAAAGCCATTTTATCTTGATCTTCACGACTGACTTGATATTTTTCAGCGACGTTCTCAGCTGTTTCAGGCATCGAATCTATCCCAAATTTTGACTTCATTTTAGGATTTACAAATCTCCACCCAATTGTTGTATCATAGATTTCAGCATTTCTTGAAAATGGTGTACTTGCTTTTGGCATAACAAATGGAGCCCTGCTCATGCTTTCTGCTCCACCAGCTATAGTGAAATCGGCTTCTTTAGATTTAATCATTCTTGAAGCAGCGGATATAGCTTCCATTCCTGAAGCACAAAGTCTATTAAGGGTAATGCCAGAAACAGTGTGTGGCAGATCTGCTAATAACAGAGCCATTCTTGCTATATTTCTATTATCCTCACCTGCTTGATTGGCATTCCCATAAAAAACTTCTTCTAAGTTATCCCAGTCACTTTTGGGAAGTTTTTCTTTAATTGAAATAAGTGGAATTGCAGCTAGATCATCAGTTCTAACTGATGACAAACTTCCCCCGAATTTCCCAATTGGTGTTCTAGTGCCTTCACAAACAAATGCCTCTGTCATTAGTTTCTCCTAAGTTAATCAATTATTGTTAAAATTTGTGTAAATAGGAATTTGATTAGAATTCCAGACAGTGTACTTTTTCATTATTGATTTAAAATCTTCGCTTTCCATTAAGTTATTCAACCATTTTTTTAAATAATTAAAGTTTAAACAATCAAACCAATTTTCATCTACATTCCTAAATTGTCTAATAAATGGAAAAATTAAATAATCTATCAAGGTTAAATGATTGCAATTTATATATTTACTTTTTTTTAATAAATTATCTAGATTTGCTAGAAAATTCAAATTTGCATCTCTATTAAAATTTCTATCAACTCCTTGATAACGGTTTGGATATTTATATTTATCTAAATTAATTTTAAAATCATCATCAAGCTTTTTTAAAAGTTCCTTAAACTGACTTTTAGACAAATTACACTCCGACAGTAAATTATTTGGATCATTACTATCTAATGCCCAGTTAATGATATCTAAACTTTCCTCTAAAACTTGTCCTGAATCTGTCAATAAAACAGGAACTGTTCCCTTAGGAGAAAGTTCCAAAAACTCTCTTGGCTTATTTTTTAATTCTATTTCTCTTATCTCTACTGTAATTTGAGATGATTTTATCACCATACGCGTTCTTATAGCGTATGGACATCTTCTAAAAGTATATAAAATGGGATATTTTATATTATTTGTCATGATTTAATCTTAATTATAATTTAAAGAAGATTAAATATTTTTTTGTCTAAAGAATTTATTAAGATTATTTTTTAGGGTTATGATCTAATTCGTTTAGGATGATGTTGTCTATATGACCATGCTTAGTGAGTTGATACACAGTATTCCAAAGCGAAGGAGGATAATTTTGTCTAATGTTTTTAATCATATGAAGGATGTGTTTTTCTTCAAAAATATTATCGTTTTTAGACTTTCTTACTTTATCTAACGGAAAGGGTACGATCTGTGCCATTAATAATTCTCCTATAACAAAAAAGAGTTTGCAAATAGCTTGCCGACTTTGAAATTTTAAAAAATAATTTTAATCTTTTTTTAATATTTGATGTATAAACTTATTACATCTTATTGAGGACTGTAATGTGAGTAATACAAATTTTTTTAGATCGACTAAGATAGTGGCTACAATTGGAACAGCAACTGATGATTATGAGAATATAAAATCTTTGATTAAGGCAGGTGTTAACGTTTTTCGTTTAAACTTCAGCCACGGTAATCACGGTGATCATTTAAAAAGGATAACTTATATTAGAGGCGCTGAAAAAGAGTTAAATATCAATGTAGCTATTCTTGCAGATCTCCAAGGGCCAAAGTTTAGAATTGGAGAGATGAAAAAGGATATTAAAGTCATAAAAGGAAATAATTTTACTTTTGATAAAGATATGAAGATAGGTGATTTTAAGAGAGTTTATTTATCGCATGAAGAAATATTTGAAAGTTTATCAGTTGGCTCAAAAATATTAATGGATGATGGAAAACTTCAGTTTGAAGTTAAAGAAATTACTAATGAAAAAATACAAACAGAAGTTCTAGTAGGAGGGGTAGTAAAAAGTAATAAAGGTGTAAATTTACCTGATGTAGTTTTAAATACAAATCCCTTAACAGAAAAAGACATAGATGATTTGAAGTTTATACTTAATCAAGAAATTGATTGGATAGCTTTATCTTTTGTTCAAAAGTTAAGCGATGTTCAAGAAGTTAAAAAACATATAAAAGATAAAGCTTTAATAATTGCTAAAATAGAAAAACCTTCTGCATTAAAAGAACTTTCGCAAATAGTTGATGCTTGTGATGGTATTATGGTGGCTAGGGGCGATCTTGGTGTAGAGCTGCCCCCTGAAAAAGTTCCGGGAATTCAAAAAGAGATAATCTTAGAATGTAGGCAAGCTGGCAAGCCGGTAATAGTAGCCACTCAAATGTTAGAATCAATGATTGAATCACCGGCGCCAACAAGAGCAGAAGCCTCAGATGTAGCTACTGCAGTATTTGATGGCGCTGATGCTGTGATGTTATCTGCGGAGACCGCAATTGGCTCTTTCCCAATCGAAACTGTAAATATAATGGATAGAATTATTACTTCTGCGGAAAGACACATACATAAACATCCAGGTGATGGACCTCAAAGTCTTGTGGCTGAGAATTTCGTTTACAACGCTGTATCTCGTTCTGCTGTTAGCCTCGCAGAATCTGTGAAAGCAAAAGCAGTTGTTGCTTTTACAGCTTCAGGAAATACAGCTTATAGAATGGCAAGAGAAAGACCAAACTTGTTATTAGTTGTCATGACGCCTGAAGTTAATGTTAAAAGAAAGTTATCTCTTTTATGGGGAGCTTATCCATTTTTAAGTAAAGTCCAAGGTTATGAAGCAGCCATTCAAGAAGCTAGAGAAATAATTACTGAAGAAAAACTAGCTACAACTGGTGACAGTATAGTCGTTGTTGCGGGTATGCCTTTTGGTATTTCAGGCTCTACTAATTCAATCAGAGTTGTAGAAATATAGTTGCTTATTTTTTACCTAATCTAACCGAGATCATTTTATCTGGATTTCTTGGTGGTTCTCCTACTGCAAGCTTTTCTACTGCTTCCATTCCAGATACAACTTGTCCCCAAACAGTATATTGCCCTGTAAGGTGACTACATCCATCAAAGCAGATAAAGAATTGACTATCACCACTATCCGGGTTCATAGATCTAGCCATTCCAACAGTACCATATTTATACTCATAATCTGAAAATTCTGCTTTTAGGTTTTTTCCTGAACCTCCAGTACCATTCCCATCTGGGTCACCAGTTTGAGCCATGAAACCAGAAATAACTCTATGAAATATGATCCCATCATAAAAACCTTTTTTTACAAGTTCTTTAATTCTTTTGACGTGGTTAGGGGCAATTTTGGGAAGCGTTTCAATAATTACATTTCCCTGCGAAGTTTCTATAGTAATAAATTTACTATTATTTGCTGAAGCTTTTTTTACTGGTTTTACCATAGTTACACACATTACCCCTAAAATAACGATTATAAATTTTTTAAACATGACACTCTCTTTTGATTACAATTACATATAAAGTTTGAATGATTTAAATCAACAAATTTCTTAAATTAATGCGTCAATCTGCTCATCGGATAAATTTCCTGGAACTATTGTAATTGGTACCCTGCATAAATTACTTCCTTTATTAATAATATAATTTATAAGTGGCCCCGGGTTGCCATGCTCAGTTGATACACCTAAAACTAAAACTCTTATGGCTTCTTCTGTATTGATTAAATTAAATAACTCTTCATGAATAATGCCCTTTCTGACAAATGTCTTAGGTTTAGGAGCGCCCAATGTTTCACAATATTGACTTAATTCTTGGAGTAATTCTTTACTGGCTTGCTCAGTTTCCTTTTCCATAATTTCTGTAACACCACCCCATAATTGTCCCTCAACAGGTTCAATGCACCTAAATAGGGCAAGTTCTCCCCCAGCTGTTGCTGCTCTTCTGGCTGCGTAGTATATCGCTTGATGTAATTCTTTAGAATCATCTGCTACAACTAGAAACAACCTATTACTTTTTTTAATATTCTTTTTTTTATTAATATTTTGTTTTTTGCTCATTAATTCACTCTTAAAATCTTCTAAAAATCAAGCTTGTACCCCAACCGATTAAAACAGCTAATAAAACTGCAAAAATACCATAAAGAGTTGAATAATTATCTGCTATTTTATATATCTCGGCACTAAATCCGGATTTAGAAACATTAATAGTATTTTTTTCTTTAGATATAAGTTCACCATTTCTATAATGCAATATTTTCACATCAAACTCTCCTACAACAACGTTAGAAGGTAATCTTAAATATGATCTAAATAAGGCGTTTTTATTCAGAGTTACTGAGTTTTCATTAATACTCCATAATTTAGACTTAATCATATTTCTTGTTAATGCTTCTCGCCAAGTTTTATCATCAACAATCTTCGTTCCTGGTTGTATCCTCACATTTAAGTTATTTAGACCAATTTGAGACAATTTTTGAGTTTTTTTATCTAAAATTTCATCTATAGGTCTGTTTGATGATATGCTAAAATATTTTGGAGTATTAATATAATTTACTTTCTTAGTATTAATCCACATTCCAAAAATTTTTTCTTTTTTCTGGATAGTTACTAATCCTTTAGGGCCAGTAACAACTACAATTATATCATCACCCTTTTTGCCATCGTAAGCTCCAAATAATAGTATTTTAGCCCCTAAAAAGTTTGTAGAAATTTCAACATTTCCTTGCGATAAATCTGCTACAATTTCATTTTCAGTTTTAGCTTCAAATGGTATCGATAGCGTTAAAGAAATTAAAAAGAGATAGAATATTAAATGCTTCACAATTATCCTACCTACTAATAGTAATTGAAAAAAGGTCAGATGGTACAGTTACTAGGTCAGATAACAACTTAAGACTAACTAAAATAATAATCATAGATAATATTAATCTTAAGTACTCACCTTTTAGAATATTACTAAACTTTGCACCGATTTGAACTCCTATGACAGAACCAAATAAGAGTATTGTTGCTAAAACGATGTCTACAGTTTGGTTCTGTGATGCTTGTAAAATTGTTGTGTTTGCAGCAATAAATATGATCTGAAATAAAGAGGTTCCAACAACTAATGAGGTTGGCATTCCTAAAAGATAAATCATTGCAGGAACAATAATAAAACCTCCTCCTATGCCCATAATGGCAGCAAGTATTCCTACAATTACACCAATTAAAATTGGAAGTAGTATAGATATATATAATTTTGATTTTCTAAATCTTGTTTTGAATGGAAGACCGTGAAGCCAATTATGTTGGTGTAATTTACCTCGTGAGACTCTTCCTTTTCTTTTCCTGAATATTAACCTCGAGGACTCATATAACATTAATCCGCCTATTAAACTCAGAAAAATCACATAAGAAACTTTAATAACGAAATCTAATTGGCCTACTCTACCTAAAAAGTTAAATAGAATTACTCCAATAGAAGAACCTACAACGCCACCTACTAAAAGTACGCTTCCCATTTTAAAATCAACATTGCTTCTTTTCCAATGAGACAAGACACCAGAAACTGAAGGTCCAACAAGTTGGTTGGCGACAGAAGCAACGGCTACTGGAGGTGGGATTCCTAAAAACATTAAAATAGGTGTTAATAAAAAACCTCCACCAACGCCCACCAAACCCATAATAAGGCCTAAGAAAGTGCCAACCCCTAAAATTGCTAATGAGTGAATGGGTTGTTCAGCTATTGGGAGATATATATACATAGAGTTTTCTTTATAATTACTATATCTATAATAGTACATTATTTACATTTTAAAAATAATTAATTCGAGTAAACCATTGATCAATTTTATAACAAAAAATAATCTTATAAATTGTGTTTATAATGTAAGAAATGCTGGTGATAGAGATCGTTCAATTGGTCATTATTCTGAAGCAAGTGTAATGGTGTTATTTACAAATAATGAAGAGGAAAAAAATAATTCAATACTTATAATAAAAAGAAAAAGTAATCTTAGAAAGCACGCGGGGCAAATAGCTTTTCCTGGTGGAAGAAGAGAAAATACTGATAAAAATTTAGAAGAAACTGCCCAGAGAGAAACTGAAGAAGAAGTTAATATCTCAAGAGATAAATATGAAATTATTGGCCATTTTCCAAAATTTTATACTGGAACAGGATATGTCGTCACACCATTCTTAGGCATAATGGACAAAGACGTCGAACCACAAAAATTAATAAAACCTAATAGTGACGAGGTAGAAAAAATTTTGTTTGTAAAAGCCAATTTTTTGTTATCTCCTAAATACCAGATTAGAGAAAAGCCTCCTCTAGATTCAAGCATGCTCATGACTTGGAAAATAAAATATGGTACTGAAAATATATGGGGATTGACAGCTAGAGTATTAGTAACAATTTCTGCTGGATTAGGTTTAAGGGAGTTTCCGCCATGCGACGATATTTAATAATATTTTTAGCTGTAATATTTTCAGTTATTCTTTTTTTTCTAACAAAGTATCTTTTACAGAGAATGACCGTAAACAATTCAGTTTTTTTTGCTTCTTTAACAAGTGTTATAGGTTTTTGTATTTTTCTTCTATTTGGTTTTTTATATCTTGAGTCAAATGCTTTTGATCCAAGTTATTCTTATAGTCCTCCATCAATAATAGATGGCAAAGTTAAAGATGGAAGTTTTTCAAAATAAAATGACAAAGGTTTTAAGTTATACCTCAAGACATAATCAAATTTTTTCTTAAAAATAAAAATGTTAAAGAGATTTTTAACATTGTAAAAAGTATTGATGTAAAAATATGGATTGTTGGAGGAGCGATTAGAGATTATCTTTCAAATTATCCAGTAAAAGATATAGATTTTGTCATTAATATTGATATCAACTCGTTTATAAAAAAAATTAATGACAAGAAAATTAAAGTTCATAAAAAAAATATCAAATACCATACAATCTCTATTATTTTGGATAATAACGAATACCAAATAACCAGTTTAAGAAAAGATGTTAAAACTTTTGGGAGATCTGCTGTTGTTGGTTTTGTAAACTCTATTGGCATTGATGCTAAAAGAAGAGATTTTACAATAAATGCTTTATATTTAGATTATGAGGGTAATTTAGTAGACCCTTATGATGGTTATAAGGATATAATTAATAAAAATTTAAAATTTGTAGGTAATCCAATTGAGAGGATCAAAGAGGATTACCTGAGACTTTTTAGGTATTGTCGTTTTTATGGTAAATACTCAAGGTTTGATGATCTAAATAAGTCACGACATCAGGTATTAAAATTAGTAAATAATATTAAAATTTTATCTAATAAAGAATTATAGATGAATTTTTAAAAATTCTTTTAGAAGACAATGTTGACTATTGTTTAGCTAAAATGAAAGAGTTAGATTTAGATAAGTATATCTTTATAAATACTCAAAATAATCAAAGAATCAGAAAACATACTGGTTTTAAAATCAAGAGCTTTTCAAAAATTAAGCAAATAAAGTTATATGCCAAAGAAGTACTTCAATATGAAAAGCTTGATTTAAACTGTGTATTAATTCCTCATTTATATGACTTAAAGCTGAAGGATATAATTATTGATAGATTTCAATTTAATAAACAAAAAATTAAATATTTGAATTTTATTAAAATAATTAAGAATTTTAATTTTTTTATAGACCATAATTACTTTAAACAAATGACTTTGAAAGAAAAAGAAATTAAAATTTTACAGTTTGTTTGGGAATGTAGGGTAAAGGGGATTTTAATAATAAAACTATTTTTAAGAATGATAGAATACCATTTAATTGGTATAAATTAGCTTTACTTCATATTCTACCAGTCAAAATAATTGATCAATTAGATTTTAATAAATTAGTTTGGCCAACTTTCCCATTATCTAGGCAAGAAATTAGATTATTGGAACCTGGACTTAATCATCAAGAAGAAAATAATTTATTGTATAAATCAGAAGAATTCTGGGTTAAGAATGATTTTAAAAATTCAAATAAAGATCTTTTAAATTTTGTCACCAAATTATCAAAATGAAATAAATGCCGATGAATATTAAATCAGAAATGCTTTTAAAATTGAAAAATCAAAAATCATGTCATGAGTTAGAAAAAATAAATTTCAAAAAACAAGAGGCAGCTAAATGGTTTGTTCATCTTAGAGATGAAATATGTAGATCATTTGAAGAGATTGAAAACACCTCTTCTAATAATGAAAAAACTTCCTTTGACCAAAAACAATGGAAAAGAGAAGGAGGAGGAGGCGGTGTTATTTCTGTCATGAAAGGTAATATTTTTGAAAAAGTTGGTGTCAATATTTCTACAGTTTATGGAGAGTTTTCAAAAGAATTTAGAAGTCAGATACCAGGTGCTGAAAAAAATGGTAAATTTTGGGCTTCAGGTATTTCTGTAGTTTCTCATATGTTTAACCCTTTCGTTCCTGCCGCTCATATGAACACAAGATTTCTTGTTACAGGTGAAGGAGAAAACCAAAAAATGTGGTTTGGCGGAGGAGGAGATCTCACACCTATATTTGAAGATTTAGAATCTAAGGAGATATTTCATCAGAGCTTTAAAGAAACTTGTGATAAATATAATCTCTCATATTACCCCCAGTTTAAGAAATGGTGTGATGATTATTTTTATTTACCACATCGAAATGAGGCTAGGGGTGTCGGTGGTGTTTTTTTTGACTATTTATATAATGATAATTGGGATCATGACTTTGCCTTTGTCAAAGATATAGGAAAAACTTTTTTATCATCATATTGTCAAATTATAAAAAATCGTTTTCTAACGAAATTTAATGACAAAGATAAAGAAGATCAGTTGGTAAAAAGGGGAAGGTACGTTGAGTTTAATCTTTTGTATGATCGTGGTACGATGTTTGGTTTGAAAACAGGAGGAAATACTGAAGCAATTTTAATGAGTTTGCCTCCAAATGTAAGTTGGAAATAGTTATATTTGTCACTAATATTTTCAAATAATATCTCATTAATTTAATTGTCAAAAAATTATAATTAGAACAGAAAAAGACTAGAATTTTTCTCAAAGAATGTTTATATAAATTATAACACTCTACAAGGATATTCATGTCTACTAAATCTAATTCAAAAAGCAGCAAAGATGAGTCCAAAAGAGACTTTCTTATCGTTTCTACATATGCAATGGCTGGGGTAGGTGCAGCCTCATTCGCTTGGCCATTAATTGATCAAATGAACCCTGCAGCTGACACTCTAGCCTTAGCATCTACAGAGATAGATTTATCTTCTTTAGAAGAAGGTCAAGCTATTACTGTTCAATGGAGAGGTAAACCTGTTTTTGTACGTCATAGAACAGCCGAAGAAATCAAAAAAGCTAGAGAAGTTTCTTTAGAAGAAATGAGAGATCCTGAGTTGGACGAGGAACGTGTAAGTAATGAAAAATATATTGTTTTGGTAGGTGTTTGTACTCATTTAGGGTGCGTGCCTCTCGGACAAAAATCTGGTGATGTTAAAGGGCAATATGGTGGTTGGTTTTGCCCATGTCATGGTTCTCATTATGATCATTCAGGTAGAATTAGAAAAGGCCCTGCACCAACTAATTTAGAAGTTCCAAATTATAAATTTTTATCAGATACCATCATTAAAATTGGTTAAACCTTATAGTAAACACTTAAAAAATTTCACTAGGAGTAATTAATGTCAAAATCTAAATTCAAGAACCCTGTAGTTAAGTGGATTGATTATAGATTACCAATATTTTCTTTTATGGATCATGAACTTAATCATTATCCAACCCCCAAGAATTTAAATTATTTTTGGAATTTTGGTTCATTGGCAGGAATTGCATTAGTAACAATGATTATAACTGGCATAGTTTTGTCAATGAACTATACACCTCACGTAGATTACGCCTTTGACTCTGTTGAAAGGATTATGCGTGACGTAAACCATGGATGGTTAATTAGATATATACACATGAATGGAGCAAGTTTCTTCTTCATAGTCGTTTATATTCATATATTTAGGGGTCTATATTATGGCTCTTATAAAGCACCACGAGAACTATTATGGATTTTAGGTGTTCTGATTTTATTATTAATGATGGCAACTGCTTTCATGGGTTATGTTCTGCCATGGGGACAAATGAGTTTTTGGGGTGCAACTGTTATCACTAATTTGTTTTCAGCTATTCCTGTGGTAGGTGAAAGTATCGTGACTTGGTTGTGGGGTGGTTTTTCTGTCGACAACTCAACCTTGAATAGATTTTTTTCCCTTCATTTTGTTCTTCCATTTGTTATCGTAGGTGTAGTTATTTTACACCTTGTAGCATTACATAGGTTTGGGTCTAATAACCCAATTGGAATAGATGTTAAGGGAACACAAGACACACTCCCTTTCAATCCTTACTATACCATTAAAGATTTGTTTGGCCTGGGTGTTTTCTTAACCTTGTTTGCGGCTGCAGTATTTTTCTTTCCTAATTTTATGGGGCATCCAGATAACTATATAGAAGCTGACCCGCTAGTAACTCCAGC
This sequence comes from Candidatus Marisalimonas marina, assembly GCA_038131365.1. Lineage (GTDB taxonomy): Bacteria > Pseudomonadota > Alphaproteobacteria > Puniceispirillales > Marisalimonadaceae > Marisalimonas > Marisalimonas marina. The sequence continues at coordinate 78,413 of JAYPPH010000005.1, forward strand.
CCACATTGTTCCTGAGTGGTATTTTCTACCATTTTACGCAATTTTAAGAGCTATTCCTGATAAGCTTGGTGGCGTTTTGTTTATGTTTGGTTCCATAGCAGTATTGTTTATATTACCTTGGTTAGATAGATCACCAGTTAGATCCTCTCAATTTAGACCTATTTTTAAAATTTTCTTTTGGATACTTTTGTTAGATTGTATTTTGCTAGGCTATTTAGGCGCAATGCCTGCCGAAGGTATTTATGTAACATTATCTAGAATAGCTACAGCTTATTACTTTTTTCATTTCTTGGTTCTGTTTCCATTACTTCCTTACATTGAAAAAACTAAACCTCTACCGATTTCTATTTCTGAACCTGTTTTAAGTGGAGGGGCAACTGCCTCGGCTTACGCTGCTAGGGAGAAAAAATAAATGTTAAATAAATTAATAAATTTTCTTTCTATGAGCATATGTAAATTTATTTTATTGACCGTTATGTGTTTGGCTCCTTTTTCCGCTTTTTCTGCTGGAGATAAAATTGAATATCCTAAGCAAGAATGGTCTTTTTCTGGTGTAATGGGAACTTTTGATCGTGCTTCTCAGCAGAGAGGTCTTCAAGTTTACAAAGAGGTTTGTTCTGGTTGTCATGGTTTGAGGCTTTTAGCTTATCGAAACCTCAAAGCAATTGGATATAACGATGATGAAATTAAAGCTTTTGCTGCAGAAAATAGTGTTAATACAGTTAACGATGAAGGGGAAACTGTTGAGAGGCCTGCACGTCCTAGTGATAAATTTGTGTCTCCCTACCCAAATGAACAAGCTGCTCGAGTAGCTAATGGAGGTGCATATCCACCGGATTTATCATTGATAATTAAGGCAAGGGCTGATGGTGCTAATTACCTTCATGCTTTACTTACTGGATATGTTGAAGCGCCTACTGGTAAGAAAGTTCCAGATGGCATGTATTATAATAAATACTATCCTGGTAATCTGATTGGGATGCCACAACCTTTATACGACGATGGTGTTACATATGCTGATGGAACAAAGGCTTCTCCTGAACAAATGGCAAAAGATGTAACAGCCTTTCTAGCATGGGCAGCAGAACCTGAATTAGAGGAAAGAAAAAGATTAGGCATTTCCGTTATATTATTTTTACTAGTGCTAACTCTGCTATCTTATTTTGCTATGAAACAAATTTGGGCACCAATTAAAAATAAATAATTAAGAGAGATTCTTTTCTAAAAATTTAAGAGTTCTGTTTAAAGCTACCTTTGAACTTGTTTCATTGTACTGTTTTCTGTGATTACAATTAAACCCATGGTCAGCTGGGTAGGTGTGGGTTTCTACTTTAGGTTTTGCTTCCTTAAATAATCTTACACTCTCTATAGGGATACCTTGATCTAATTCTCCAAAATGGGTCAATACGTTGCATTTAGGTTCTAATTCTTTTAGGTTTGGAATATCCCCACCATAGTAACATATGGCTGCAGACAGGTTGTTATTTTCACAAGCTATTCTCCATGAGAGTGATCCTCCCCAACAATAACCAATTACACCGACCTTGCCAGCTGAGGAGACTACTGAAATTGCAGCTTCTATATCTTTAAGCGCGTTTTTATCACAGAGGCTTTTTAAGTTTCTTCCTTTTATTATACTTTTTTCATCATAACCAAGTTTTACATTTTTTTCACTTCTATCAAATAAGGAAGGTGCTATTGCAAGATAACCTTGATCTGCAAAAAATTTGTTATTTCTTGTATATGAGTATTGACTCCGAATATTTCTTGTAAGATTACAAGTCCAGCTTTTGGTTTGCCCTTAGGCTGTGATAAATAAGCTTCAAACAAATGATCATCTAATGATTTAATTTCTAAAAATTCACTCATTTCATCTCCTTTTAAACGTTAAATCTAAAATGAAAAATATCTCCGTCTTGTACTATATAATCAGAACCTTCAACTCTCATTCGTCCTGAGTCTTTTACGGCTTGTTCACTTTTATAAGTTAAATAGTCATCATAAGAAATTGTTTCAGCTCTTATGAAGCCTTTTTGAAAATCCGTATGAATTGTACCTGCAGCTTCAGGCGCTGTTGAGTCTTTTCTAAGTGTCCAAGCTCTTGCTTCTTTTGGTCCTACAGTAAAAAATGTTAGTAAACCAAGTAAATCAAAGCCTTTTCTTATCAGCCTATTCAAACCAGATTCCTCTAACTTTAAATCAATAAGAAATTCATTTTTTTCTTCTTCGTTTAACAAAGCAATTTCAGCTTCAATTGCGCCTGAAATTATTACAGCTACACAATTTTCTTGCTTAGCCTTTTCCGAAATAACTTTAGAAAATTCATTACCCAATGCAGCATCTTTTTCACTAACATTACATACATATAAAACTGGCTTTGATGTTAGTAGGTTGAATGTTTTAATCTTTTTCATCTTTTCATAATCGAAACTAGCTGACCTTACTGGTTTACCTTCTGATAATAAAACATGTAAATCCTTCATTAAAGCTAAGTCTTTTTTTGCATCTGGATCGTTAGATTTTGCCTTTTTAGAAAGGTTTTGTATTTGTTTATCCAAGCTATCTAAATCTGCTAACATTAATTCTGTTTCAATAATCTCACAATCCCGTAAAGGATTTATTGTGTTTTCAACATGAGTAATTTCAGTATCCTCAAAACATCTTAAAACATGAACAATAGCATCTACTTCTCGAATATGTGATAGGAATTTGTTTCCTAAACCTTCTCCTTTACTGGCACCACTAACTAAGCCTGCAATATCTACAAATTGCATTTGCGCCGGAATTACTTTTTGAGAATTAGCTAATTCAGAAAGTTTTTTTAACCTTGTATCTGGTACCGCTACAATGCCAGTATTAGGTTCAATTGTGCAAAAAGGATAGTTAGCAGCTTCAGCAGTTGCTGTTTCTGTAAGAGCATTAAACAAAGTAGATTTGCCAACGTTTGGTAAACCGACTATTCCACATTTAAATCCCATTAATGTTACCTCACTTAAAATTCAATGATTCTATTTGATTAGTGATTAATAGATTAATTTCATCAGTAATTTTATCTAGGGTTTTATTAAGCCAATTTATTTCCTCGTTTGAAGTAAAATCTGATAGAACCCATTTAGAAATGTTTTCTTGGTTTAGTTTCTCATAGATTTTAGAAGGTCTAGACACTCCAACTCTAATTCTATGATAATCTTTACCAATATACTGATCTATACTTTTTAAACCATTATGTCCATTATGTCCTCCGCCAATCTTTGACTTTATTCTTCCTTGGTCGAGGTCAATTTCATCATGAATCACATATATTTTATTAATTGGGATATTATAAAAATCTTTTATCTCTTTTACTGCTAGCCCAGAGTTATTCATAAAAGTAGTTGGTTTTTGGAGAAATACGATATTATCACTTATATCTAACTTTAAAAATTCAGATTTAAAGTTTTTAGAAAATAATTTTTTATTATAAAAATCAGCTAATGCATCAACAATTTTGTATCCTACATTATGTCTATTATTTATATACGGTTTTCCTGGATTACCAAGGCCTACAATTAGAAACATTTTGAAAGCTAAAATTTACTTTGTGATAGTTATTTCTAACTATCACTTTCAGTTTCTTCTTTATTTTCAGTCTCATCTGTAGTTTCTTCTTCTTCATCAGAGTCTCCTAAACCACCTCTAGGAGCAGCAATTGTCGCTACTGTAAAATCTCTATCTGTAATCGTTGGAGTACAACCTTCAGGAAGTTGAATTGAACTAATATGTATTGTGTGACCTACATTCAAACCTTCTAGATCGACAGTAATTTTTTCAGGTATTGATATTGCAGGACAATTTAGTTCTACTTGTGCTCTAACCACGTTTAATACACCGCCTAGTTTTAGCCCAGTACATTTATCTTCGTTAATAAACTCAACGTTAATACCTACTGCAACAGTAGCATTCTTAGTAACTCTTAAAAAATCAACATGTTCTGCTTCTTCTGAAACAGGGTGTTGTTGAATATCACGAGGTAAAACAAAATGTTTTTCATTATTAACTTCAATATTCATAAGTTGACTAAATATGCCCGGCTTATGCATTAGCTGGCGCCATTTATTAGCATCAATCGTTATGGGAATTGCGGTTTGTTTATTCCCATAAATTACAGCAGGAACTAAACCTGCACGTCTAGCAGCTCTGGCAGACCCCTTACCAACCTGACTACGAGCTTCTGCTTTAAAATCAATAGTTTCCATTAAATGATCTCCTTGTAAAAATCTTTGCCTCCAGGGGTGCAAAAGAATTATGAATACATAACCCCATAATCAAAAAATATAAAGAAAATAATATAAAAATTATTCAAATAGACTTGAAACAGATTGTTCCATATGAACTCGACGGATAGCCTCTCCAATTATGGGTGCAATTGAAATTTGTCTAATATTACTGGTCATCTTAACAGCTTCTGTTGCTTTTATAGAATCAGTTGTTACTAGAGAACTCAAAGGCGAATTACTGATGTTGGTTACTGCTGAGCCTGATAAAACTCCATGTGTAACATATGAGTCTACGCTTAAAGCGCCAACATCTATTAATGCTTGAGCTGCATTGCATATAGTTCCACCAGAATCTATTATATCATCGACAATTATACAATGATGGTCTTTGACATCTCCAATAATATTCATAACTTCAGACGATCCCGCTTTTTCTCTTCTTTTATCAATTATTGCTAAGTTTGCATTAATTCGTCTTGCTATGGCTCTTGCTCTTACAACACCGCCTACATCTGGAGATACAATAACTAGAGGTTTTCCTTTATATTTTTCTTCAATATCTTTAACAAATACAGGAGCTGCAAATAAATTATCTGTAGGTATATCAAAAAATCCTTGTATTTGACCTGCATGAAGATCCATGGTGAGGATTCTATCAGCGCCAGCCTTTGTGATTAAATTTGCAACAAGTTTTGCTGATATAGGAGTTCTTGGACCTGACTTCCTATCTTGCCTAGCATATCCGTAATATGGAATTACAGCTGTAATTCTTCTTGCACTAGCTCTTCTTAAGGCATCCAAGGAAACTAGTAATTCCATTAGGTGGTCATTTGCAGGATAAGACGTTGACTGGATAACAAACATATCCTCGCCCCTTACATTTTCCTGAACCTCAACAAAAACTTCCATATCAGAAAATCTCTTAACTTCTGCTTTAACAAGTTTTGAATTAAGGTTTTGAGAAATACTTTTTGCAAGATCAACATTAGAATTGCAAGAAAGTATTTTCATTATATTTTCCCCAAGAATTTAAAAATATTTAATAGCAGTCTTGCTAAACTTTTAGCAAGATAAATTTCATAAAAAAAATCATATTTTTAAATAAAAATTAAAATAATTATTCCTAAAATTATAACTATAAAAAATATTATTAAATGTGGCATTTGACTATTTTTCACACAACCCAATAACTGAAATTTGTCTACCAGTTGAAGGTAATGAATTTATTTTTTGATGAGTTGCTCTTCTATGACTGAAGAATAGGTTAGAAGATTTGTATGTGTCGAGACTTATATCACCAACCTTTTCAATTTTGGCACTTTTTATACTTTCTTTTATAAGTAAGGGGAGATCAAAAAAATATTCACCTTTTGAAATTAAAAGTAAAATAGAATTATTTTTTTTATAAAAAGGAGTTTTTTTTATAATTTTTGCGACGTCCTCTTTTATTACATATGAATTTTTTTGAATCGTTGGACCAATAATACATATGATATTTTTTCTTTTAGCTCCTATACTTTCCATAGATGCAATTGTAACTTCAGCAATATTGTCTATAGCTCCTCGCCATCCAGCATGACATGCTCCAATAGTTTTAGACATTTTATCATAAAATAAAATAGGAGCACAATCTGCTCCTAGTATTGATAAGCCAACACCTCTTAAATTCGTAACTAATCCATCAGCATTTATAATTTTTGTATGATCATCTGAGTTAATGACAGTATGAACTTTTGAAGAGTGTGTTTGGTTCAATTTTACTATCTTATCTAACTTAAGCTCTTTGCCAACTAACCTAAGGTTTTCTTGTATATTTGTTTTTTGATCACTGACATTTAAGCTACAATTTAAGGAGTTAAATGGGCTCTTGGATACTCCTCCATTTCTTGTAAAAAAACCGTAACTTATATCATTTTGGTCTAAGAAATTGTGTAGTATTCTATTTATTGTCATAAATTAACTCTAATGAGTGAAAATTAATCTTTAAAATTTTCATTTTTTTTGAAAAAAATAATTGAAAAATATAAACCTGTCAAAATCATGGGTATAGATAAAATTTGTCCCATTGAAAGTTCGAAGTATAATAGACCCATATGCTCATCTGGTTCTCTATAGAATTCTATGAAAAATCTAAATAAACCGTATAAAAATATAAAATAACTTAGTTATTAATCCCGGTCTCTTTAATAGATTAAATATTGACGCCATAATCCACAAAATAATAAAAAGAATTACGCCTTCAAAAAGAGCTTCATAAAGTTGGCTAGGGTGCCTAGGTAGGTCACCACCTGTTGGAAAAACCATGCCAAAGGGATGATTTGTTATTCTGCCGTAAAGTTCTCCATTTACAAAATTAGCTAAACGACCAAAAAACAAACCTACAGGAGTAACCAGAGCTATTAAGTCTGAAAAAGTTAGTAGAGGCACTTTAAACAATTTACTCGAATAAATAATAGCAAAGACTACTCCGAGAAATCCACCATGGAAAGACATACCACCATTCCAAATTTTAAAAATTTCTATCAAATTATTGAAGTAATACTCAGGATTATAAAATAAAACATACCCTAGCCGACCACCAATTATGATCCCAATCATAGAATTACCAACCAAATCGCTTACTTGTTTGGTATTAATATCAATTCTTTTAAGTTTAATTATTTTTAATATTAGGTACCAGCTCATTAGAATACCGGCGATATACGATAACGCGTACCACCTTATTTTTATTATACCAAAGTCCAGGGCTACAGGACTGATATCTGGAAATTCGAACATAAGTTACTATATATTTAAATAATTTAAGATATACAAATTATACTATTAAATATAGTTTAAACTCATTCTTAGTTCTACTAGAGGGAAATAAATGAAAAGAAATAACTTTTTTTTAAAAGATACTGCCTCTGTTATTAATGGAGCCTTATCAACATTTTCTGATTTAAAAAATGAAATTGATAATATTATCAAAACTAAGTTTGAGAAATTTATTAATACTCAAGGTATTGTTAGTAGAGAAGATTTTGAAGCTTTATTAGACAGGCATGAAAAATTAAATTCTGAATTTAATCTTTTAAAAGCAAAATTAGAAAAAAAATCAAAAACTAAAAAGTAAATTATAGTTTTAGTAAAACAACATATAGTATAATATAATATAAATACTCATTTAAAATACTATATATTGTGAAATGACTCAAAATATTAAAAGTTTAATTTATTCTTATGACATTAGTTATACTTTTTTCAAGCATAGTTGGTTTAAAAATCTAGATACTAATCTAAAATATGATTTCTGCTTTAGAGGAGAAATTGCAGATTATTATTTAAAAATAAACCTTAGAGATGAATTAATTAATTTTAATTATATTTTAGATTTTCAAATTCCTGTAAACAAAACCTTTGACTTATTAAAAATGATAAATTGCATTAATAAGATTTCAGATAATGGTTATTTTTTTTATGATTTTTCTGATAAAAAAATCAAATTCAAGGCCAATCAAATTTTCCAAGAAAAGAAATATAATAAAAATAATTTAAAATATGTTTTGGAGGAAAACTTATCTCATATAAACTCTTTATTTCATAAATTTGCATTGGCCATACATAATTTGATTTATGGAGAAATTATAGAACAAAACACTTTTGAGCTTTTATTTTTAAATGCTGAAGGTAACGCATAAAATATTAATAATAAATTAAATTAATTAAATATGGTTGAAAAAATGAAGAATGTCATACTTTTGGGATATGGAAAAATGGGTTCCTCTATTGCAAAAGCCTGGAGACTCAAAAAGTTAAATTTTAATTTTTTTGTAGTTGAAAAAGTTTCTAGTTTAAGAAAAATTGCTTTTGAAGATGGTTTTAGCGCATATGAGGATCTAGACCACTTAACACAATTTGTTAAGGTTAATAGTGGTGACATAATTTTCTTGGCGGTTAAACCTCAACAAATGAAAGAGTCAATTCAGCCCTTTTTAAAATTTAATTTTAAAGATGTTATTTATATTTCTATTGCAGCTGGTTTATCCATTTCATGGTTTCAAAACCAAATTAATAAGAATGCCAAAATAGTAAGAACAATGCCAAATTTACCTGCTTCTATTGGCTTTGGAGTTACTGGTTACTGTAAAACTAACAATCTTTCAGATAAAGATATAAATAATGCTTATGATTTATTATGTGCTTTCGGAAAAGCAATTTATCTCTCATCTGAAAAATTAATAGATGTTGTCACTGCAATTTCTGGTTCAGGACCAGCTTATATATTTTATTTAGTTGAAGTGTTGTCAAAAATTGGAAAAGAAAATGGATTACTAGAACAAGATTCTAAAACTTTAGCATTAGAAACTTTAATAGGTTCAGCAAAGCTTCTTGAGGTATCTAAAATGGATGCTGAAATTCTTAAAAAAAATGTAACAAGTCCAGGTGGTACAACTGAGGCAGGTCTTGAAATTTTAGAATCTATGGAAACAGGATTGTATCCATTATTGGATTTAACTATTAAAAATGCAAAAAAAAGAGCTTTAGATTTAAATAAAAATGGTTAGTAAGTTTATGGACTTAACTGATAGACAATTAGAATTGAAATTATGTGAAACATATTTTTCAATTATAAAGAAAACAAAGACATTTAATATTTCATTGGAAGAATTATGTTCTGAGTCTAAAGTTTCCTACGATAATGCTATAAAGATTATACCTGCCAACTTTATCGAAAATTACTTTTTTTTAAAAATTCTAATTTCAAAAATTGACAATGAAGTTTTAGATGAACTTAAAACTGAAATCATAGATGATGATGTTTCAACTGTTTACGATAAAATATTAGAGGGTATGACATTAAGGTTTGAAAAATTTATAGTGTATAAAATTGCCATACAAACTCTTAGTCAAGGTTTGGATAAAAAAATAAACATTTTTTTTAAACTTCTAAACGAAAATTTTTCTTTTATGACTAATCTTCTTAAATTAGTAGAAAAACAAAATCAAAACTGTGTTTTGCAAAATGTTAAGTCTTTTGCGTTAAATTTAGTTTTTATAAAAGTGCTAGAAAAATTTTTGCAAACTCAAGATCAAGATATTGATTCTATCATAGGACTAATTGATAAATATCTTACTGAAGTACAAGATTTGGGATTTTTATTCGGTTTTTTAAAAAAGGAATCATAAAGGGAGAAGCAAACGTACTCTCAACCCACCCAGAGGACTATCCTCAAGTATCAACTCTCCCCCATGGTTTAGAGCTGAATTTTTTGCTATTGACAAACCAAGCCCAGTGCCACCCGTTTTGCTATTTCTTGAGTTTTCTAATCTTGTGAATGGTAATATTACTTCCGCTCTTTTATCTCTTGGTATACCAGGGCCATTGTCATCAATAATTACTTCACTATGATCATCAAAAATTTGTATCTGAGCAGTTGCCTTGCCAGCGTATCTGATAGCGTTGGTTAACAGATTTATCAATGCTCTTCTGATTGATTGTACTTGGATAGGAAATATAGGAATATTATCATTAGGTGGAAGAATATTTATTTTGTCACCACTAGGGTCAGATGTTTTTGACGCCTGTTGCAATAATTTAAATAGGCTAGCATCAACCATTTGCTCTTCTCTATCATCTCTAGCAAACTCAAGATAACCATCGATCATTTCTTCTAGTTCTTTTAACTCCTTTTCAAACTCAATTTTAGTATCGTTTTGTATCTCCATTACGGCAAGTTGTAAGCGCATCCTTGTTAGAGGTGTTTTTAAATCATGGCTAACACCTGCAAGTAGCGCTGTTCTCTCTGAAATTTGTTTGTTTATTCTATGTCTCATTGCCTGGAAAGCTCTTCCAGCAATTCTAACCTCTGTAGCACCCTCAACACTAAAACTATCTACATCTCTTCCAAACCCAATTTGTCTAGCAGCGTTTGCCAATCTTAATATAGGTCTTACTTGACCTCTTAAAAAAATAATAGCTATAGAAAAAAGTATTACAGAAGCACCAATTGACCACATAATAAAAGTTAAAGCCGTAGGAACAAATAATCTCTTATCATCTATATGCATCCTTACTATTCCATTACCTAATTGTATATCCACGTAAAATTGTCTGGAATTTTCTAACGTTGAAAGGTAAAAGGGTTCTTTTATTCTGGCCTGTAGAGAATTTCTAAAATTTTTGAATTGAGGCTCAATTATCTGGTTTGGCTGTAAGATTCCACCTTCTAACCAATAAAATATTATATCAAAATATTGTCTTGCTCTTATTGCAGACAGAGCTCTTTGATCTTTAGAAGGCTCGTTACCAAGCTCATCAATTAATAATCCAACATCTTTAGCTAAGTTTTTTGACATATGTCTGGATACCCAGTCCCAATGTCTTTCGTAAAAAATAATAACAGATATAATTTGCACAAGTATAATGGGCACTAGAATTATCGCTAACATTCTACCAAAAAGGCTTTTGGGGGTTATGTCTCGTAATCTCATGCTTTATACTGCTTTATAAATTAACTTAAGTAATCTTATCACTATGTGTTTGTAACATCCAACCAACACCTCTTACCGTCTGAAGATATATTGGATATCTTTGATCAATCTCAATTTTGCGTCTTATTCTTGCAATAGCAACGTCGATTGATCTGTTTTCGATATTTCCTCCAAGTTCATTTTTAATATCTTCTCTTGTAAAAGACTGATTTGGAGATTTACAAAAACAGCTTAATAACTTTTGTTCAGAAGTTGTTAAGTGGACAGGTACACTGTCTTTATATAAGTTAGAAGATTTTATATTAAAAGAAAAAGGGCCAAATTTAGTTTCATCATTCTTAGTTGTTTCAATCACATTAGATGTAAATCTTTTTAAAATATTTTGTATTCTAAGTAAAAGCTCTCTTGGTTCAAAAGGTTTTGTCATGTAATCATCAGCACCAATTTCAAGACCATCAAGCCTGTCTTCTGGGTCTGACATGGCAGTTAACATAAGTACAGGCATTTGGCTTGTTTTTCTAATTTCCTTTAAGAAATCTAGCCCATTTTGTCCTGGCATCATAATATCCACTACAAGCAAATCAAAAATTAAGCTTTCCATAATTTTTTTTGCTTCTTCAGTGCTTTCAGCGTCAGAAACTCTAAATTCATTATTTTCTAAAAACTTTTTTAATAATAATCTTATTTTCTCATCATCATCGATGATCAGAATATGGAAGTTAAATTTTTTAAGATCTAAGTTGTTCATTTAGTAAATAAAGTTATTTACACTTATTAAATATTATTTATTAATTAAAATCATATAGAGCAAAATAATCAATTACTTAATGAAATACAAAACATATTTCTTAATGTTTGATTATTTAAAAATTTTGTGGATTATGAGTAGTGCTGAACATTGGAGGAATATTAATTGGTTAGCTTATCATTTGATAACCGTGAGGGATACCTTTGGCAAAACGGAAGCTTAGTAGAGTGGAAAGATGCTGAGATTCATGTTTTAAACCATGGACTTCATTATGCAAGTTGTGTTTTTGAAGGTGAAAGAGCTTATAATGGCAAAATTTTTGAAAGTGAAAAACATACTGAAAGATTATTTTTTTCAGCAAAGTCACTAGATATGAAAATACCATTTTCCCAAAAAGAAATCCTAGAAGCAAAAAACACTCTATTGAAGAAAAATTCCCTTTCAAATGCTTATGTAAGACCAGTTGTTTGGAGAGGTAGTGAAATGATGGCTGTTTCTGCACAATCAACAAAAATTAATGTAGCAATCGCTGTTTGGGAATGGCCTAGTTATTTTGATCCTGATCAAAAAATGCAAGGCATAAAGCTTGATATTGCTAAATGGAGAAGACCAAGCCCTGAGTGTGGTCCAGTTCATGCGAAAGCAGCTGGTTTATACATGATTTGTACTTTATCTAAACATGAAGCAGAAGCTAAAGGATATAGTGATGCCCTTATGCTTGATTACCGTGGCCAAATTGCAGAAGCTACAGGTGCAAACATATTTTTTAAAATGCCTGATGGTAAATTGCATACTCCATTAGCAGATTGTTTCCTTGATGGGATTACAAGAAGGACAGTTATGAAAATTGCTCAAGATTTAGGTGTTGAAATTGTTGAAAGAAAAATAATGCCTGAAGAGATGGCGGAAGCAGAAGAGTGTTTTTTAACAGGAACAGCAGCTGAGGTTACGCCCGTCCAATCAATAGGAGATTACAAATTTAAGCCTGGCGAACTTTGCTTAAAACTTACAAAAGCTTATTCTGATTTAGTTAATAACCATTAAATAGGTCTTATTTCTCCCATTTGTAAATTGCGTCTTGATCAGATTGCCTGGACTCAACCCATTTTCTTTGACTTTTACTTTCTTCAATTTTCCAAAATGGAGCTTTTGTTTTTAGCCAATCCATAATGAAGTTACATGCATCAAAAGCATTTTGTCTGTGTTTTGAAGCTACTCCTACAAATACAATTTGATCAGATACCAATAATTTCCCAACCCTATGAATTACAGTAATGCCTGTAAGTTCCCACTTTTTTATGCTTTTTTGGATAATTTTGTCAATTTCTGACTCCGTCATGCCAGGGTAATGCTCAAGAGTCATTGATGTTATTTGTTCATTATTATGTTCATTATGTTCTCTTACTAAACCTATAAAATTAACAATTGCTCCACTTTCACTGTCGTGAAGCTTTTGGGTCTCTTTTGAAATATCAAAATCTTCATGTTGAATTTTAATATTAACTTTAATAGATTTATCTATCATTTATCCTCCAGTTACTGGAGGGAAGAAAGCTATTTCATCATTATTGTCTATTTTGTCATCTAGAGAAGAATATGATTTATTAATAGCGATTTTAATAAGATTTTTTTTCTCGAATGCTAACCTGTAATCATCATTTAAATTTTCTAAATATGAAATCAGCTCTTTTATGGTAGTTATATCTGCTGGAAGATCTATTACTTCTTCTGCTTTACCAATATGTTCTTTAATCCAGGAAAAATATTTTACAACCATTATGAGTTCTCATTATTTTTTTTAAAAAAATTAATCACGCTTACTGCATATTGAAACCCTGTAATTAGAGTAATAATACTGGCTAGCCATAGCAAACAATACGAAATGAAACCCAAAAAGTCGATGTTATAAAAATACTCATTCATTCTCCAAACTAAAAAGCTTCCACAAGCAATCAACTGGATTGTAGTTTTCCATTTTGCCAAAACAGAAACTTTTAAAGTAAAATTGTAAGAGGACACGCTTTCTCTTAGTCCAGAAATAAATATTTCTCTTAAAATTATTATTAAAGAAGGAATAAATCCAAAATAAAAATCTAACAAATTTTCACTCGCTAGTGATAAAAGAACGCCTATGACTAATAGCTTATCAGCAATCGGGTCTAATACTTTTCCTAAAATAGATACTACATTATATTTTCTAGCAAAAAAACCATCAAAATAATCACTTAAGCCTGCTAGTAATAACAAAGGAGCAGCAAGGATTGCGCCAGTTTCTCCTCCATAAATGATAAGAATGGGTAATAAGATTGAAATTAAACACCTAAATAATGTAAGTGTGTTTGGTATAGCTTTTTTTATATTATTGTCAGACATTTATAAACCTTAATTTATCATTTACTATACTAAAGAAAATGAAATTATAATTAAGTATTTAATATTAATTAAAGAAATTAAATATTCTTTTTGCTATTGAATCATTAATTCCTTCAACTTTACTTAAGTCTTTAAGACTTGCTGTTTTAACAGCTTTTGCGGAACCAAATTCATTAAGTAAAGCTCTCTTTCTTTTCGATCCAATTCCCTCTATTTCATCTAGTGGATTTTTAAAAATAATTTTTCTATTTTTTAATCTATGTCCTGCAATAGCAAATCTGTGCACTTCATCTCTTAATTTTTGTAAAAAGAATAATGTTGGATCGTTTTTATCAAAACTAAGTTTTTCAATATTTTTAGTATAAAAATTTTCTCTTCCACTATCCCTTTTAATTCCCTTAGAAATTGCAATAACTTCGACATTTTCAATTTTTAAATTATTCAATACTGAAAGTGCTGTATTTAGGTGGCCTTTCCCACCATCTATGATAATTAAATCTGGGAAATTAGAAGAATTTTTCCCCAAAAACCTTCTTTTAAGAACCTCTTCCATCATTAAATAATCATTATTATTTAGATTAAAGTCATTATCCTTAATTTTAAAATTTTCATTATTCTTAGAAGTTATATTATAACGTCTATACAATGATTTAATAAAACCATCTTCATTAAAGGCTATCATAGCACCAATAGGTGCTTTACCTTGATGATGAGAGTTATCATAAACTTCTATTTTTTTTATCTCTTTTTCTAAGCCAAAAATATTCTTTAATTTTGTGATATTTTCTTGGTTAGATGATTTTTCGTAGATTTTTCTGTTAAGGCTTTCTTCGGCATTTTTGATAACTGAGTTCAAAATATCCAATTTTTTACCCTTTTTAGGTACTTGTATTTTAATTTTAAAATTATGTTTTCTAAATAATAATTCTTCAACTAATTGAGTTTCTTTAGGGTGTTGGTTAACGAGTATGTTTTCAGCCGGAATATTTTTGTCGAAGAACTGACAAATAAAAGCTTGTATTATTTCATCTTCCTTAACATCTATTCCGTTCTTTCCTGTGTTTGGGAAATATGATTTTGAACCATAATTTTGACCGTTTCTAATAATCGTCATTTGAATAACTACTTTATTATCCAACTTTTTTAGGGCTAACAAATCAACATTATTAAGATTTTGTATATTAATATTTTGTGTAGCTGTTATATCTGTCAAAGCCTTGATTCTATTTCTAAAAATGGAAGCCGCCTCAAAGTTTTGTTTGTCAGATGCGTCATACATCTTTTGAATTAATTTTTGTTTAATTTTATTAGAATTACCACTCAAGAAATTTTTAGCTTCTAAAACACTCTCATCATAATTTTCTTTTGATATAAAGTTTACACAAGGCGCACTACAACGTTTTATTTGAAATTGCAAACATGGTCTTTTTCTTGTTTTAAAAATATTGTCATTACATGTCCGTAGTAAAAATGTTTTTTGAATTGTCTCTATAGTTTTTTGGACAGTTGTTTTAGAAACAAAGGGACCAAAGTAATCACCTTTAATTTTTCTAACACCACGATGAGAAGAGATTTGAGGAAATGGATGAGTTAAATTAAAAAATATTGAGCTAAAACTTTTATCATCTTTTAGTAGAATATTGAATGTTGGTTCAAATTTTTTTATCAAATTGGATTCTAGTAATAGAGCTTCCATCTCTGAAGAAGTTATAATAATTTCCATTTTCATGGTATTGGATACCATGTATGTCAGCCTCGAATTCAATCTTTTAGGTTGAGTGTAAAAAACTACTCGATTTTTAAGATTTTTAGCTTTCCCAATATATAGTTTTTCTTCATTAGCACCTATCATTTGATATACGCCAGGCTTGTTGGGTATAGTTAATAATTCATTTTTAATTATTTGAATTCCATTACTGAGAGATTTGTTATCTTTTATCATTTAAGTATCTCTTTAATTGGATTTTATAATAACATCAAATTCACTTGATATATTTAAATTAAATTTATTATCTCATTTGGGGATAAATATTAAACCTAAATCCTTTTGCTTTAATTTTTTAATTTCATCTCTTATTTTTGCTGCCTCTTCAAATTCAAGATTGCTTGCGGCTTTGTCCATTTCCACCTCAAGTTCTTCTATTGTTTGTTTTATAGTTTTACCTATTTTATTAGAGTTTTTGTTTTGTTCATCCTCTTCTTCATTATTAAGATCAGCAAGTATATCTGAAATTTTACTTATTACTGTTTTAGGGGTTATGTTATTTTGTTTATTATATTCAATTTGTTTTTTTCTTCTTCTTTCTGTTTCATCAATTGCGTATTTCATAGAACCAGTTATTGTGTCGGCATAAAGTATAACTTTGCCTTCCACGTGTCTGGCTGCTCGACCAATAGTCTGTACTAGTGAAGTTTTTGAACGTAGGTAACCTTCTTTATCGGCATCTAATATAGCAACGAGTGCGCATTCTGGTATATCAAGACCTTCTCGGAGAAGATTAATACCTATTAAAGCATCAAATACTCCTAGTCTTAAATCTCTGATTATTTCAATACGCTCAAGGGTATCTACATCTGAGTGGATGTATCTTACTTTTAAACCTGCTTCAAACATATACTCACTCAATGCTTCAGCCATTTTTTTTGTTAATGTAGTTATTAAAACTCTATTTCCTTTTTTTGATTGTTCCTTCGTTTCATAAATAAGGTCATCAACTTGGGTTTTGGTTGGCCTAATTATTATTTCTGGATCCACTAAACCAGTCGGTCTGAGAGCTTGTTCTATAAAAACTCCATTAGTTTTATTTAATTCCCAATCTCCTGGTGTAGCTGATACATGTATAGTTTGTGGTCTGAAAGCTTCCCACTCCTCAAATTTCAAAGGCCTGTTATCTAAACATGATGGCAACCTGAATCCATATTCTGATAATGTAGATTTTCTTCGAAAATCACCTTTATACATTGCACCAATTTGACTAACAGTAATATGGCTTTCATCTGTAAAAACAAGTGCATCATCTGGCAAATATTCAAAAAGAGTTGGTGGAGGTTCTCCAGGATTTCTTCCTGATAAATATCTGCTATAGTTTTCTATTCCTGGACATGTTCCAGCTGCCAGCATCATTTCAATATCAAAGTTTGTTCTTTGCTCTAATCTTTGTGCTTCAACTAATTTATTATTTTTGTAGAGAATTTCTAAATGCACTTTTAATTCTTCTTTTATGGACTTAATAGCTTCATTTAATGTTGGCCTAGGAGTTACATAGTGAGAATTTGCATATATTTTAATAGTTTTTAACTTTGCTAATTTTTCACCTGTTAGGGCATCAATTTCATAAATTTCTTCGATTTCATCACCAAATAGTATTATCCTCCAGGCAGTCGTTTCTAAATGAGCTGGAAAAATTTCAATGCTATCTCCTCTTACTCTAAATGTTCCTCTTACAAAAGACATATCATTTCGTGTATATTGAAGTTCAGTAAATTGTCTTAGTAATTTTTGACGAGAAATTTCTTCGCCAATTTTTAAATTTATAATCATTTTGGAGTATGTTTCTACCGATCCAATTCCATAAATACACGATACAGAAGCAATTATAATAACATCTTGTCGTTCAAGAAGAGCTCTAGTTGCAGAGTGTCTCATTCTATCAATTTGGTCATTAATACTCGATTCCTTTTCAATATAAGTATCAGATCTAGGCACATATGCTTCTGGCTGGTAGTAGTCATAATATGAGACAAAATATTCTACTGCGTTGGTTGGAAAGAAATCTTTCATTTCTCCATATAGTTGAGCTGCAAGTGTCTTATTGGGAGCCATAATTAACGAGGGCCTATTTAAAGAATTAATTACATGGGCCATTGTAAAAGTTTTGCCTGAACCCGTAACCCCAAGAAGTACTTGATCTTTTTCTTTGTTTTTAATACCTGTAATCAATTCTGCAATGGCTTTAGGCTGATCTCCAGTTGGAACAAAACTAGAATTTAATGAAAAAACTGAATTAGTATTTTGTTCATCAGCCAAATTGTCTAAGTTATTCATATTTTACATTATTTAGAACGATTAAAAGTTACTCTATAACAAAAATTCAATTAATTATTAACAAAAAACATTTTTAAACATTTTATTTTGTAGTAGATCTTAGAACTATGAATTTATATGGAGTCAATTTATGTCATTTATTTCTGATACTTTAAAAAGAATAAAGCCATCTGCAACAATGGTTATTACTGCTAAAGCTGCACAGCTAAAAAGAGAAGGAAAAAAGGTTATAGGGCTATCTTCTGGTGAGCCTGATTTTGATACTCCTAAACACGTAAAGGAAGCAGCAATAGAAGCTATAAATAAGGGGCACACAAAATATACTAACATTGAAGGTATTCCAGAACTTAGACAATCTATTGTTGAAAAATTCAAGAAAGATAATAATTTAGACTATAATATTAATGAAATTATAGTTGGCACTGGTGGAAAGCAAATTTTATATAATGCCTTAGTAAGCTCTTTAAATGAGACTGATGAAGTCATTATTCCGGCACCATA
Source organism: Candidatus Marisalimonas marina (assembly GCA_038131365.1). Taxonomy (GTDB): domain Bacteria; phylum Pseudomonadota; class Alphaproteobacteria; order Puniceispirillales; family Marisalimonadaceae; genus Marisalimonas; species Marisalimonas marina. Next base: position 96,810 of record JAYPPH010000005.1, read on the forward strand.
TTGGGTATCTTATCCTGATATGACTTTGCTAGCTGGTGGAAAACCAATTATAATAAATTGTCCATCTGAAACAGATTTTAAATTAACAGCTGAAGCTCTAGAAAAGGTTATTACTAAAAATAGTAAGTGGTTAATTTTAAATAGCCCATCTAACCCGACTGGGTCCTGTTATAGTAAAGAAGAGCTTGAAGCTATAGCTAAGGTAGTAAGAAAATATGATAATTTGTATGTAATGACTGATGATATTTATGAGTATATTATATATGACAATTATGATTTTTTTACTTTTGCGCAAGTTGCACCTGATCTTAAGGATAGAACATTAACAGTTAATGGTGTATCAAAAAGTTATTGTATGACTGGCTGGCGTATCGGTTATGCTGCTGGACCTGAAAAGCTAATTAAAGCTATGATTAAAATTCAAGGGCAATCAACATCTAATCCATCATCAATTTCTCAGTATGCTGCTATGGCAGGGATAGGTGGAAGTAAGGATTTTTTGAAACCTTGCCTTGATGCATTTGATGAGAGGAGACATTTTGTTGTAAATAAACTTAACTCTATTCCAGGAATAAGTTGTATTATGCCAAAAGGAGCCTTTTATGCATATCCAAATGTTGAGGGTTTATTAGGAAAAACAACTAAACATGGAAAAATTTTAACTAATGATACTGAGATTGTGGAATGGCTTTTAGATGAAGCGGAGGTGGCAGCAGTTCCTGGTGCTGCATTTGGTTTGGAGCCTTATTTTCGAGTTTCTTATGCAACAAGCCTAGATTTACTTAAAGAAGCAATGAATAGGATTGAAAAAGCAGTTTTAAGTTTATCTTGATAAATTTTGGAGTTTTATTTGCCTTTTATTCATAAAAAGAAAATTTGGTCCTTAGGACAAAATCATATTACTGATGAAACATTATTTCAAAAAAGAAGAGAGATATTAAAGAAATTAGCTGGTAGCTCTTTTCTTTTTGCAGGATCAACTCTATCAACTTATTCTGCTTATGGATTGACAGACCCTTTATATCCTCCCCCAATTAATGAAATTTATAAAGTTAATAGAGAGTTAACAAAAGAAAGTTATGCTACCACCTATACAAATTTTTATGAGTTTGGGTCTAACAAAAATATTTGGAGAAAAGCTGCTAGACTTAAAACTAAACCTTGGTTGATAAGCATAGAAGGTTTGATAAACAAACCTCTAAAAATAGACATAAATGATTTAATTAAAAAAGTGGGTGGAATAGAAGAGAGAGTTTATCGATTTAGGTGTGTAGAAGCGTGGTCTATGACTGTACCTTGGGCAGGTTTTCCATTGAGCAAAATTATATCACTTGTTGAGCCAAAATCTGATGCTAAATTTATTAAATTTGAAACTTTTTACAATCCTGACATAGCCCCTGGACAAAAACAAAAATGGTACCCATGGCCCTACGTAGAGGGAATCACTATTGAAGAAGCAAATAATGATCTTAGTTTTATGGCAACAGGAATATATGGTAAAGAATTACCAAATCAAAATGGTGCTCCTTTTCGATTAGTTCTTCCTTGGAAGTATGGCTTTAAGTCTATAAAATCTATAGTGAAAATAAGTTTTGTTAAAGAAAGACCCATTAGTATGTGGGAAAAAATAGCCCCTCAAGAATATGGTTTTTGGGCGAATGTTAACCCAGAAGTTTCGCATCCTAGATGGTCTCAAGCTACAGAACAACAGTTAGGGAGTGATGATAGAATTCCAACTGTTATATATAATGGTTATGCAGAACAAGTCTCCAGCCTTTATCATAATTTACAAGATAAATTGAAAGATAAATTATTCAGATAAATTAAGGTTTTAAAATTAATGAAAAGTTACCCAAGTTTTGTAGATAAACATTATGCTTTGGGTGAAAATTTTTTTGAATTAGCCATACCTGCAAAATTTCCTAATCATAAACTTAGATTTAGAAATAATAGAGCATCTGAAAGAATTGGCCTCCATAAATTAAGTGATGATGAATGGATAAATCATTTTGGAAAGTTTCATGCTTTTCCTGATGTGGTTCATGATCCATTAGTTTTAAAATACCATGGACATCAATTTGGACAATATAATCCAGAGCTAGGGGATGGAAGGGGGTTTTTATTATGTCAGCTTTTAGATAAAAAAAATATCCTCTGGGATCTAGGTACAAAAGGTTCTGGACAAACTAAATATAGTAGACAAGGAGACGGGAGGTTAACTTTAAAAGGTGCAGTTAGAGAATTACTAGCCACAGAGTTTTTATCAGCTTTAGGGGTAAATACTAGTCAAACAGTATCTATAATAGAAACATTTGAAAAACTACAGAGAAATGATGAACCATCGCCAACAAGATCTGCGGTTTTGGTAAGAAGGTGTAATAGTCACATCAGAATTGGGACATTTCAAAGACTTGCCTACTTAAATCAAAAAGAAAATATTGAAATTTTATTACATCATGTAGCCAAAAATTATTTTCCACATATTAATATTAAATCTAAAATTGAATATTTGACAGAAGAAATATTTTTAGAATCTGTAAAAAATATCGCCGCCTCCATGGGTAAAATTATTATCGCTGGATTTGTTCATGGGGTTTTAAACACAGATAATTTTAATGTTACTGGAGAAGTTTTTGATTACGGTCCCTGGCGTTTTATAGAATTTGCAAATCCAAATTTTACTGCAGCTTATTTTGATTATAATGGTAGATATTCATTTGGAAGGCAACCAGAAGCAGCCTTGTGGGCTTTGTCTCAATTAGGTAAAAGTTTAGAGGATTTTATCTCTGAAAAAAGAATTATTGAAATTTTAAATCAATTTTCAGAATATTTTAATGTCTCAATGAAAAATCATTTCTGCTGGAGAATGGGAATTAAGGACATTGAAGATAAAGATTTAAATACAATTATGAAAGTTTTACTAAAAGAAAGTGAAAAAAATAAAATTAATTATGTATCATTTTTCCATGATTTTTATGGTGGTAAAAATTCTGTTAAAGATTGCTTAAATACAACTTATGGAAAAAAATACAAATTTGATAATTTTTTACCAATCACTGAAATACTTAAAGATACAGTAGCAAGAGATTCTCATAAGGATAAAATTAGCTTAATAAAAAATAGTAAAGAAAATCTTCTGATTTCAGAAGTTGAAAAAATTTGGGAGCAAATAGATCTTTATGATAATTGGGAATTGCTTAACAAAAAAATTAAAAAAATAAGAAACTTAGGAGATTTATTAGAGTCCCAAAAACTTGTTAACTTTTAAGAGTGTCGTTCTATTTGTATTGAGTTGTTTTTTATTAAATTGAAATAATTCATTTTCAAAAATTTTAATTATTCCTAAATTTTGTAAATCATTTAAAAAGTATAAAATTTTACCACTTTCTTTTGGGAATTTATGAATGAAAAGTGGAATTGGCGTAGTGGATATTTCTGAAATCATATTAACACTGTCACTGGTAACAATTGCATAGTCTATGTTTTTTAAAATATCTGGATATGGATTGTTTTCAGACATAGGTAATATTTCATAATTTTTTAGATATTTAGAAAATGATTTATCTATAATTCTAATAGCCTTTTTAGGAGTTCTTCTTGAAAAGGAAACTAGAAGTTTTGCATTAAAATTTTTAAGAGACTTAATAACTTTCATACTTAAATTGAAATAATCTATACTATGTGGTGAATATCTTTTATTTTCACCTCCTACCATCAATAAAACTAATTTTGTATTATCTTGTTTTAAAAATTCATATCTATTTTTTAATTCATCATATTTAAAAAATGTTAATGCTCCTTTAGTTTTTATAACATTTATTCCATTGACGTGGTCATGTTCGGGGATTAGTAACAAGTCAAAACAAAATTTGGCGATTCCAGGGTTTTGAATATGAAGTATTTTAATTTTATTTTTTAATTTTGATTTCAAATAGATTGAGACACCCGCCATTCTTTTTCCACAAGTGATGACATATTTAGGAGTAGTTTTATCTAAAAAAGTTTTTTCTAAACTTTTTGAAATATAGAATTTTCCCAATAAGGGTAATTTTTGTAGAAAATATGGTGGACTATACTTTATAATTTCGTATTTTTTTTTTAATAAATTTGCTAGGGAAATAGATTGTTTTTCCATTCCCACCGTTCCATCACTAATTATCCAAGTATTAGTTATTGCCTGCTCCTAGAAAATTAAATAAACATAATTATATTTTAATTTAAATTCAATTTATGAAATAAAATTACAATATATATCAAATTATGTTAAATTAGATATTAATTAATTGAAAAAGAAAACTCACATATGAAAAATGAGAAATTCAAGTTAGATGATCTAGACCTTAAAATATTAAATGAATTACAAAATGATGGTAAAATAAGTAATGTTGATTTAGCAAGTATTGTTGATATTTCGCCACCATCTTGTTTAAGACGTGTAAAATCTCTTGAAGAAAAGGGTTTTATACGTGGTTATAATGCAATTCTAAATCCAGAACTTTTGGGCTTTAAAGTAACAGTTTTTGCCTATGTAGGTTTAGAAAGTCAGGCTGAAAGTGATCTTCAAACATTTGAAAAATATATTTCACTATTTCCAGAAGTAAGAGAGTGTCATATGTTAATTGGTGAAATAGACTTTCTTCTTAAAATTGTGGCTAAAGATTGGGATCATTTTCAAAAATTTTTAACACAGAACCTAACTCAAGCTCCAAAAGTTAGTAACGTAAAAACGTCACTTAATATTAGAAGCACAAAAAGTTTACCAGGCGTACCTCTTTAAAAACTATTTAGGTATTGTAATAGATAATATTTCATAATTTTTAATTCCGCTAGGTGTTCTGACCTCGACAGACATACCTTCTTCTTTACCAATTAAAGCTCTAGCTATAGGTGAAGCTATTGATATTAGCCCAGATTCTAAATTAGCCTCATATGGTCCTACTATGCGGTAGACAGTCTCTTGGTCAGTATCTTCATCTAAAATTTTAACTTCTGCACCAAAAGTTATTTTATCACCATTAAGTTTGCTTAAATCAATTACTTCGGATCTACTAATTACATCTTCAAGCTCTGTAATTCTTCCCTCCACAAAAGCTTGTTTTTCTTTAGCCGCATGATATTCTGCATTTTCTTTAAGGTCACCATGTTCTCTAGCTGAAGCTATAGCTTGTATTATTTGTGGGCGATCATTTTTTTTTAAGTTATTTAATTCCAACTTTACTAATTCAAGACCAGACAATGTAAAAGGTATTTTCTCCATATCCTTGCTTTCAAATATTAAATCTAACTAAAATATAGTATATTTAAATAATTTATTCAAAATATGATTGAAGTGATTTAACATCCAATTTCTTGTTTTTCATAGCTTTTATAGCCATGCTGGCTGCGTTGGCGCCTTGGAGGGTGGTATAGTATGGAATTTTATTTAAAAGAGCTGTTTGTCTAAGAGAAAAACTATCTTTAATTGAATTACTTCCAGCAGCAGTGTTAATAACAATTTGAATTTCTTTTGATAACATTGCATCAACAGCATTTGGTCTACCTTCGATGACTTTCTTAATGTATTTAGTTTTGATATTATTATCATTTAAGGCTTTAGCTGTCCCATAAGTAGCGCAAATGGTAAATCCTAGATCAAAGAAGTTTTTAGCTATTGGAATAATATTGATTTTGTCATCATCTTTTATAGATATAAAAACCTGACCATTTAAGGGTAAGTTCACACTTGCACCTAATTGGCTTTTAGCAAAAGCTTCACCAAAGGTTGACCCAATACCCATAACTTCTCCAGTTGATTTCATCTCTGGGCCAAGAATAACATCGGTTCCTGGAAATCTTGCAAATGGAAAAACTGCCTCTTTTACTGATATATGATTCATTTTAGAATTGTTAAGTTGAAAATCTGACAATTTTTTACCTGTCATTATTAAAGAGGCTATCTTAACAAGAGGTATCCCAATAGATTTGGCAACGAATGGTATAGTTCTACTTCCTCTAGGATTTACTTCTAAAACAAAAATATTTTCGTCTTGAATTGCAAATTGTATATTAATGAAGCCAATAACATTTAATTCTTTTGCAAGTTTTTTAGTATAGGTAATAATATTGTTGATTATACTATCTTTTAGTGTTTGAGGTGGTAATGCGCATGCCGAATCTCCTGAATGAATGCCTGCTTCTTCAATATGTTCCATGATCCCAGCTATAAATGTATCAACCCCATCTGATATTGCATCTACGTCTACTTCAATTGCATTTCTAAGAAAACTATCAATAAGAACTGGGCTATCACCAGAAACACTTACGGCTTCATTAATATATTTATGAAGTTGTTCTTCATTATGAACGATCTCCATAGCTCTTCCTCCAAGTACATAGCTTGGTCTTATAACAACTGGAAAACCTATTTTTTTAGTAATTTTAATGGCCTCATTTTTGCTGCTAGCTATTCCATTTTCTGGTTGTTTTAAATTAAGTCTTTGAAGTAATTCTTTGAATCTTTCCCGATCTTCTGCTAAATCTATAGCATCTACTGAAGTTCCAAGTATGTTTATACCAGCTTTACTTAAACTTTCTGAAATTTTCAGAGGGGTCTGGCCACCTAGTTGAACAATAGCTCCTAAAACTTCTCCATTTTCATTTTCTTTATTTATAATAGATAAAACATCTTCATGCGTAAGTGGCTCAAAATACAATTTATCTGAGGTATCATAATCTGTTGACACAGTCTCAGGATTACAATTAACCATTATTGTTTCGTAGCCTGCTTCAGAGAGGCTATAAGCTGCGTGAACACAACAGTAATCAAATTCTATACCCTGCCCAATCCTATTTGGTCCGCCTCCAAGGATAATCACCTTTTTTTTATGTGATGGGTAAACTTCACATTCATTATTTTCATCTTGTTCATAGGTACTGTATAAATAAGCTGTTTCTGAATAAAATTCAGCGGCACATGTATCAACTCTTTTATAGGACGGAAAAATTTTATATTGATATCTTAAGTCATTAATTTGTTGGGGACTTAAACCCGTTAATTCTGATATGCGCTTATCAGAAAAACCCATAGATTTAATATTTCTTAAAAAATTTGAGTTTATTGATGATTTTTGGCTTTTTATTTTTTCTTCAACTTTAATAATACCTGATATTTGTTGTAAAAACCAATCGTCCCATCCAGTAATTCTTGAAATTTCATCTACTGTTATATTATTTCTTAGTGCTGTTGCAATTCTTAAAATACGTTCTGGTACTTGTTCACCCAACCAGCCTGACATTTTATCCTTATTATTAAACATGTCTACTTCAGTTAGATTTGAAGCATCATTTAATCCTGAAAGACCTATCTCTAATGAACGGAGTGCTTTTTGAAGTGATTCCTGAAATGATCTTCCAATTGCCATTGCTTCTCCAACAGATTTCATTGAAGTTGTCAGATAATTTTCGCTTCCAGGAAATTTTTCGAATGTGAACCTAGGTATTTTTGTTACTACATAATCAATAGTTGGTTCAAAGCTAGCTGGGGTAGATTTTGTTATATCATTTTTTAATTCATCTAGAGTGTATCCTATTGCTAGTTTAGCTGCAATTTTAGCTATTGGAAACCCTGTTGCTTTTGAAGCAAGTGCTGAGGATCTACTAACTCTAGGATTCATTTCTATAACAATTAATCTTCCATCAGTAGGGTTTACTGCAAATTGTACATTTGATCCTCCAGTATCTACTCCAATTTCTCTAAGAACCGCAATACTAGCATTTCGCATTCTTTGATACTCTTTATCGGTAAGAGTTAAGGCAGGAGCAACTGTTATAGAATCGCCTGTATGCACCCCCATGGGGTCAACATTTTCAATTGAACAAATTATTATACAATTGTCAGATTGGTCTCTAACAACTTCCATCTCATATTCTTTCCATCCAAGGAGTGATTCTTCAATAAGCACTTCCGAGGTTGGGGATAACTTTAACCCGTTTAAAACGATATTTAAAAATTCTTCCTTATTATAGGCTATTCCTCCTCCTTCTCCACCTAAGGTAAAAGAGGGCCTTATAATAGCTGGCAAACCTACCCAATCTAGAGCTAATTCAGCCTCCTCAATATTCTTAGCTATTTTTGCTCTAGCTGACTCTAGTCCAATTTTTGTCATACTTTGTTTAAAAAGTTCTCTATCTTCTGCCTTATTTATAGATTCTGGTTTGGCTCCTATAATTTCAATATTATGTTTTTTTAGTATACCTGCACTGAACAACTCTAAAGTAGCGTTTAAGGCAGTTTGACCGCCCATTGTTGGAAGAATTGCATCAGGTTTTTCGATTTCTATAATCTTTTCAATCGTATTTTTTTCAATGGGTTCAATATAAGTTGCATCAGCCATCATTGGATCTGTCATGATAGTTGCTGGATTAGAGTTGATTAAAATTACTCTGATACCTTCTTCTTTTAAGGCTTTGCATGCCTGAGCTCCTGAGTAGTCAAACTCACAGGCTTGACCAATTACAATGGGGCCAGCTCCAATAATAAGAACTGACTTTATATCATTTCGTTTTGGCATTTTGGGATACTTCTATTAAATTTAAGAATTCTTGAAATAAATATGATGATTCTGTTGGACCTGGTGATGCTTCTGGATGATACTGTACAGAAAAAATTGGTAGTGATTTATGTTTAAGTCCCTCTATAGAATTATCAAATAAAGAAATATGTGTAATTTCAAAACAGGAAGGAAGTGTTGCTTTATCTATTTGATAGCCATGGTTTTGGCTTGTTATTTCAACTTTATTATTTGATAAGTTTTTAACAGGGTGATTTGCACCACGATGTCCTTGAGACATTTTACTAGTTTTAGCCCCAAATGAAAGACCTATCAATTGATGACCAATACAAATACCAAAAACTGGTATCTTAAAGCTAATAATAGCTTGGAGTAGATCTTTACATTTTTTTTCAGTAGCAGAAGGATCACCAGGACCATTTGAGAGGAAAATACCATGTGGTTTAATTTTTTTTATATCTTCTATTGTTGCATTTTCAGATAAGACCGTCACTTCTGCATCGAGGTTAACAAGATGCCTTAGAATGTTCATTTTAACACCAAAATCAATTACCACTATCCTAGGTTTGAATTTGCCAATGATATCTTTATTAGAAGAAATTAACTTATGAGGTCTTTCATTAAAATTATAACTTTTCTCAGTGGTCACGGATGAAGATAGGTTTAACCCATCCATTTTAGGATAATTTTTTAATTTACTCGTAAGCTCTTCAATATTAAATTTACCTAACTCATTGTAAGCTATCAAAGCATTACAACTTTTATATTTACGAATTATTTTTGTAAGCATCCTTGTGTCTATTCTTGAAATGCCGGATATATCATTTAATTTTAGCCAGTCATCAAATGCTTGCTCTGACCTCCAATTTGAGGGATTGGTGGGAGTTTGTCTAACCACAATACCAGCAATTGATTTTGTTTGACCTTCATTGTCAAAATTATTAGTTCCTATATTTCCAATATGAGGAAAAGTAAAAGATATAATTTGCCCAGCATATGAGGGGTCGGTTATAATTTCTTGATAACCTGTCATTGAAGTATTAAAACAAATCTCACCAATACTTGTTCTTTTTGATCCAAAGGATCTTCCCATAAAGTAAGTCCCATCGTCTAAAATTAGTATACTATCTGACGTTATTTCTTTATCAATTTTATCTATATTAAAAGGTATGTAAGCATTTTTAAGTTCTTTCTTTTTTAAATTTGTCTCTTTCATTACACGCCTTAATTCTATTCAAAAACTTAAAGAAGATGAAATATGAAAATTTTAGTAATTTTAGGGATTAAAAAAAAATTATGGTAAATAGTTTTTTTCATTAAAAAGGTTCATAGAATGTATTATAAAATTCGTCAATAAATTTTAAGATAATTAATTTGATTTTTAAGTTTTTGTTTTCTGGGATATAAAATTTAATTTATTCTTCAATTAAAATATAAGGAAAAAAATGAGTATTAGAGAAGAAATAACAAATCAATTGAAAGATGCTATGATTAACAAAAATACTAATTTAGTAAACACACTAAGGTTAATTAAGGCATCAATTAAAGATAAGGATATCATTGCAAAAGGAAACGGAAAAGGTGAGATTATTGATCAAGAGATCATTTCCGTTCTTCAAACTATGATAAAGCAAAGAAAAGCATCTATTGACATGTATTTGAGTGGGAATAGAGAAGATTTGGTTAAAAAAGAAGAGAGTGAAATTGAGATAATCTCAAATTTTTTGCCGGAGCAATTATCATCGCAAGAAATTGAAACAATTATAAATGAATTAATAAAATCTTCTGGAGCTAGTTCTATTAAAAATATAGGTGATGTTATAAAATTAATTAAAGAAAAATATGAAGGTAGAATCGACTTGGGCGTCGCTAGTAAATTAATAAAAGAAAAACTTTCAGAAATTTAATTAATAATTAGTTTTGATTAATTTAAGATGGATTTAAAAGAAGAAATTAAAAACTCGATCAAACTTTCTCATTTGGCAGGTAGAAATCTATCTCTGAAAAGACGAGACAAGTCCAATTTTGTTGCTCTATGTCCATTTCACAAGGAAAAAACCCCTTCATTCAACATTTCTGATGATAAAGGATTTTATCATTGTTTTGGATGTGGAAAACATGGCGATATTTTTGATTATGTAATGGAAATGGAAAATAAAACTTTTCTTGAAGCATTGAAAAAATTAGCAGAGGAAGCTGGTTTAAAAAATACTAACTACAATTTCACTATAAACCCAAAATTAAAACACAGTATTAATCTTATTAAACGCATCTCTGATTCATACGTTCAAAATTTAAATGCTCCGCTAGGAGAAAATGCAAGAAATTATCTTCATTTTCGTGGTATCGACGAAACTATCATAAAAGATTTCATGATTGGCTATGCAGGTAATTTAAAGTCTAATCAATACTTAGTTAAATGTTTGATCAAAGAAGGTTTTTCTTTAGATGAAATAATTGAGGTTGGTTTAGCAAAACAGAATTATAAAAAAGAATTAGTTTTTTATTTTCAACAAAGAATTATGATACCAATTTTAGATAATACAAACAAAGTCATAGCATTTGGCGGCAGGGTATTAGAAAAAGGTAACCCAAAATATATTAATTCTCCTGAAACTTTATTATTTCAAAAAGGTAAACAGTTATTTGGTGTAACAAATGCCAAAAAATTACTAAATAAAAAGAGGTTAATAATTTGTGAAGGCTATATGGATGTAATATCATTGCATAAATATGGCTACCCTGCTTTAGCATCACTTGGAACAGCCCTAACTGATGAACAAATTGATAAAATATTTAATCTCACAGATGAAGCTTATTTAGTCTTTGATGGAGATGTTGCAGGAAAAAACGCGACACTTAAAGGTCTATGAGAAATATCTACCTAAATTAAAATTTAATAAAAAACTTAAATTTGTTTTTCTACCAGGTAATTTAGACCCTGAGGAGTTTATTAATCAAAATGGGGTTAATGAATTTGAAAAACTTTTAGATAAAGCAGTTAGTATGATAGATATGATTTGGTTACAAGGTATAAAAATTATTAGAGAAAACGAACCAGAAACAAAGGCTCTTTTTTGGAGTTATTTAAGGAATAAAGTAAACCAGATTGAAGATATCAATATAAAATTAGCTTATAAAGACGAAATTGAAAAAAGAATAAAAATCTTCAGAGATAAAACAAGAGGTTATTCAAAAATAAAATTTTCAAAAAGATCAGGCTATCAATATACCACTCAAAATAAAATTCTTCCAAAGATTGGAGTTGAAATAAAAATTGGAGCGATTATTTATATGATGTTAGAATATCCCGAATTATGTTCTAAATTTGATGAAAAATTATCTTTGTTAACCTTTGAAAATAAGGAATTAAATGATCTTAAAGAAGCAATTCTTTTGCATGCAAGTAAACAATCCGTTATAAAGGCTCAAAATTTGCAAGATATTCTAATCAATGAAGGTTTCGCTATTCTAATAAAAAAGGTTTTAAATACTAATTATTCTACAAGGCTAAACCTCAATAATGATTATGATTATTTATCTGATGTTTTTGAAGAACTCTTAGGTTTGGTTACTTCAAAAAAATTATAGCCTTAATAGTTATAAAATAATATATCGAGTGAAAATAAATTTTTTTAAGTGAGAGTTAATATGCTGGCAAATACTGAAAATAAAAAAACTAAAAGTAAATCTGGCAATGATAGTCCGGTTCTTGATCTTAATAATTCAGCAATCAAATCTCTTATTAAAAAGGGTAAGGCAAATGGTTTTGTAACTCTAGATGAACTAAACTCGGCACTACCTCCAGGGGAATATTCTTCTGAACAAATAGAAGATATTCATTCAGCTATAAATGACATGGGTTTAAATATAATTGATCAACAAGATGAGTCATCGAATGAGGAGGTCGAAGACAAAAACGCTGGAAATTTAAGTGATGATGAGGGTGCCAGATCTGATGATCCTGTAAGAATGTATCTCAAGGAAATGGGGTCTGTAGAGTTATTATCAAGAGAAGGTGAAATCTCTATTGCAAAAAGGATCGAAGCTGGAAAAGAATTAATGATTGGTGGAATTTATGAATCACCTCTTGCTATGAGAGCCTTCTTAAAGTGGAGAGATGAGGTAGATGATGGTACAATGTTACTTAGAGATATTATAGATCTAGAAACCACATACGCCCGTATTAATGGTGGAGCTAATGAGCCAGACATTGCTAATGATAATATCGATAAAATAAAATTCGATGACTTAAATGTCGTTTTAAAAACTAATTCTAAAAATTCTTTAGATGAGACTAATGATAAAGAAATTGATGATGAGACGTCTGATGATGAGGAGTCTGATGACGAAAACGAAAATGATTCAGAAAACAACTCTGAAGATGAAGAAATTAATCTTTCCCTCGTTGCTATGGAAACAGAAATAAAAGATCAAATTTTATCTATCATTGATCAAGTCGCTGCTACTTTTAAAGAAATTTTAACTCTTAGTGAAAGAAGAATTGCTAGATTAAGAAAAGGAGAACCTCTCGTTCCAAGATCCGAGAATAGACTCTCTGAGTTAAGAATACTCTTGATTGAGCAAATGGAAAAAATCTATTTAAATAATAATAGACAAGAAGAATTAATAGACCAGATGTATGGTCTAAATAGACAAATTACAAACGTTGAAGGGTCATTATTAAGGCTAGCTGAAAATTCAGGTGTGAATAGAAAAGATTTTATCAACAGTTGGGTTGGTAATGAAATTAATCATAATTGGATTTTAAAACCTGTAAAAGCTAAAAATTGGGAAAAATTTACATCTGAAAATAATGATGAAATAGTCAGAATTTGTGATCAAGTGTTTGATTTTGTTAATAATGTCAGCATGCCCGTTCAAGAATATAAAAAACTTATTCAGATCATCCAAAGAGGTGAACGTGAAGCTGCCAGGGCTAAAAAAGAGATGGTTGAGGCTAACCTTAGATTAGTTATATCAATAGCAAAAAAATATACAAATAGAGGACTTCAATTTTTAGATCTTATTCAAGAAGGAAACATAGGTTTGATGAAGGCTGTTGATAAATTTGAATATAGGAGAGGATACAAATTTTCAACATACGCAACATGGTGGATAAGGCAAGCTATAACTAGATCAATTGCGGATCAAGCAAGAACAATAAGAATTCCTGTTCATATGATTGAGACTATTAATAAATTAGTAAGATCGTCTAGGCAAATGCTTCATGAAATAGGAAGAGAGCCAACACCAGAAGAATTATCTGAAAAAATTTCAATGCCTCTAGATAAAGTTCGAAAAGTTCTTAAAATAGCAAAAGAACCAATTTCATTGGAAACTCCTGTGGGAGATGAAGATGATAGTCATCTAGGTGACTTTATAGAAGATAAAATGGCTGTCCAGCCACTTGAAGCTGCTATTCATGCTAATTTACGAGAGACAACAACAAGAATTTTAGCCAGTTTGACTCCTCGTGAAGAGAGAGTTTTAAGGATGCGGTTTGGAATAGGTATGAATACAGATCATACACTTGAAGAGGTCGGTCAACAATTTAGCGTTACCAGAGAAAGAATCAGGCAAATCGAAGCCAAAGCGCTTAGAAAATTGAAGCATCCAACTAGATCAAGAAAACTTAGATCATTTTTAGAAAATTAAGTTTTTATCTTAATACTTCCACTTTACATCCTCAGAATGTATGAGTATAAGATGGAAATTAGAATTCTATATAGGCCTGTAGCTCAACTGGTTAGAGCCCTCCGCTCATAACGGAGTGGTTGGGGGTTCAAGTCCCTCCAGGCCTACCAAAAAAATCACTATGTATTTTCATAAATTTTTATTAAGCTTTAATTTTAATTGATTAAATTATGATAATTGAAATGCATAAAAAAAAATATAAAGATTTGAGAAGTTCAAGATGGTTTTCTCCTAACGATGTTAGATCTTTTGGTCATAGGTCTAGAGCTATGCAAATGGGTCTTGGAAAAGATGATTGGGAGAACAAACCAATAATAGGCATAATTAACACCTGGTCAGAAATACAACCTTGTCATCAACATTTTAAACAAAGAGTTGAGGATGTTAAAAAGGGTGTATACCAATCTGGTGGAATGCCAATAGAGTTGCCAGCTATTTCCCTAGCAGAAATGTATGTGAAGCCAACTACAATGTTATATAGAAACATGCTGTCTATGGAAGTTGAAGAGTTAATTAGGTCACATCCTATTGACGGTGTAGTGTTAATGGGAGGTTGTGATAAAACTACCCCAGCTTTAATAATGGGTGCTATTAGTCTGGATCTACCAATGATATTTTTACCCGCAGGTCCTATGTTAAGGGGAAATTATAAAGGAAAGTATCTTGGGAGTGGTTCAGATGGTTGGAAATACTGGGATGAATTAAGAGCAGGGAATATAACAGACAATGATTGGGCAGAAGTAGAAGCTGGAATTGCTAGATCTTACGGTCATTGTATGACTATGGGTACAGCAAGTACAATGACTGCAATAGCAGAAGCTATTGGACTGTGCTTGCCTGGAGCAAGCTCCATTCCAGCAGCCGATTCAAATCATATAAGAATGTCAGCAAATGTAGGAAAAAGAATAGTTGATATGGTCTGGGAAGACCTAAAACCGTCAAATATAATTACAGAAAAATCTATAGATAACGCTGTTACTGTTGCTATGGCAATGGGTTGTTCAACTAATGCAATTATTCATCTAATAGCTATGGCAAGAAGAGCTGGTATTAATTTGACTATGGATGATTTAGATAAAAAGGGCAGAGAAATTCCTTTAATAGCTAATATTAGACCTTCAGGTATGGAATATCTGATGGAAGATTTTTACTACGCAGGAGGTATTTTAGCCTTAATGTTTTCTTTATCTGAAAAACTTAATTTAGAAGAAATAACAGTTTCTGGATTAAAATTAAAAGAAATCATATCTCAGAAAGAAACTATTAATAACGATGTCATTAGAAGCTTAGACAACCCAATATATCAGGAGGGCTCATTAGCTGTATTAAAGGGAAATTTAGCACCTGATGGTTGTGTGATTAAGCCAGCTGCTTGTGACAAGAAATTTTTAAAACACAAAGGTCCAGCAATTGTATTCGATAGCTATCAGGAAATGAAGGATATTATAGATAGTGATGAATTAGACGTTACTGAAAACCATGTTCTTGTACTTAGGAATGTTGGTCCCGTAGGAGGGCCAGGCATGCCTGAATGGGGAATGATGCCTATACCTAAAAAACTTCTTAAAAAAGGAGTAAGGGATATGGTTAGAATATCTGATGCAAGGATGAGTGGAACTAGCTATGGTGCTTGTATTTTACATGTTGCTCCTGAAAGTTTTATAGGTGGTCCTTTATCGCTTCTCAAAACAGGTGATATTATTGAACTTGATGTAAATTTAAGAAAAATCAATATGTTGGTAGATGATGAAACATTATCTGCTAGAAAGAAATTAATACAGCCAAAACAACCAAAGGCAGGTAGAGGCTGGCTTTGGATGTTTAGTCAACATGTAAAGCAGGCAAATGACGGTTGTGATTTTGATTTTTTAGAAACTGATTTTGGAAAATCTGCAAAAGAACCAGATATTTTTTAGGGGCTAATATCATGTTGACAGAAAATATTAAAAATATTTTTTTAAAATCAAGCGTTGCAACCATTTCAACGGCATTGTTTAAAAGAGGGTACAGAAATCAATTTATACAAGGAGTAAGCCCACTTAATCCTAATTTATCTAATATGGTAGGATACGCTTTTACTGTGAGGTATATTCCTGCAAGAGAGGATCTAAATACGCTAGATGTTTTTAAAAACCCTGAACATCCTCAACGTGTAGCAATAGAAAAATGTCCTAAGGATCACGTTTTAGTTTTTGATAGTCGTAAGGATGTTAGAGCAGCATCAGCTGGAGCTATCTTAGTAACAAGATTAATGGTACGAGGTTGTGCGGGTGTAGTTACAGATGGAGGTTTTAGGGATTCTGCCGAAATAAAAAACCTAGAATTTCCTGCTTATCATACTAGACCTTCATCTCCTACAAATCTTACTTTACATCAAGCAATTGATATCAATGTACCAATTGGTTGTGGAGATGTTGCTGTATGGCCCAATGATTTGGTAGTAGGTGATCAAGAAGGTGTTATTGTAATCCCTAATAAAATTATAGAGGAAGTATCTGAAGAAGTTGAATCAATGACTGTATATGAGGATTATGTCATGGACAAAGTTAAAGCTGGATCAACTATTAAGGGTTTATACCCACTTACAGATGAAGAACAAAAAAATAAATTTGAAAGTTGGATAAATTCAAGACCCAACTCAAACTAATTAAATATAGGATAGTATAGTGGCAGATAAAGAAATAAATACTAAACCAAATGCAATAATTTTAAATAAGAATGACAATATTATCATTGCCTTGAGAAATATGAATGCGGGAGATTACTTAAAAGATTTTGGATTAAAAATAGATGCTCCAATCTTATCAGGCCAAAAAATTGCTAAAGTTGATATTTCTAAAGATGCACCAATTTATAAATATGGAACAATCATTGGTTTTGCAGATTCTGATATAAAAAAAGGACAAGTATTAATTAACTCTAATGTCGTATTTAAAGAATTCAATAGAGAACATGAGTATTGTTCGAAATATAAACCTACAAACTTTGCTAATACTTCAACCCAAAGGACTTTTATGGGTTTTAAGAGAAAAGATGGGCGTGTTGGTACCAGAAATTTCATTGCTGTAGTTTCTACAGTAAATTGTTCTGCGACTGTTGTTCATGAAATTGCTTCTTATTTTACACCAGAAAAATTAAAAGCTTATCCAAATGTTGATGGTGTTGCAGCATTTAGTCATTCCACAGGATGTGGAATGGAATTATCTGGTGAACCAATGAATTTACTTTATAGGACACTTGGAGGTTATATTGATCATCCAAACGTTGCTTCTTCTTTAGTGGTGGGTTTGGGTTGTGAAAGATGCCAAGTTGGAGGATTGTTTCAAAATCAAGGAATGGTAGAAAACCAGAACTTAAAAACTTTGGTAATGCAAGATAATGGAGGAACATCAGCAACAATTAAAGCAGGTATTCAGTGCATAGAGGAAATGCTTCAAAACGCTAATGATATTGAGAGAGAGGAGGTTTCTTTATCTCACTTAACAGTTGGTCTTCAATGTGGTGGATCAGACTCTTTTTCTTCTTTATCTGCTAATCCTTCTTTGGGTAAAGCTGTTGATATATTGGTAAGTCATGGAGGGACGGCCATTTTATCAGAGACACCTGAAATATATGGAGTGGAAAATAGTTTAACAGCAAGAGCTGTAAATATAACTGTAGCAGATAAATTAATGAATAGAGTAAATTGGTGGAAAGATGTTTATTCTGTAGGAAGGGATGTCCAAATAAATGGAACGGTTAGTCCTGGAAATCAAAAAGGTGGATTGGCAAATATTTTAGAAAAATCTCTGGGTTCAGCTATGAAGGGAGGCTCCACAGGGTTAATGGAAGTTTATAATTATGCAGAAAAGGTTACTCAAAAAGGATTTGTATTTATGGATACACCTGGGTTTGATCCTGTTTCTGCCACAGGCCAAATTGCTGGCGGAGCTAATTTAATTGCTTTTACTACCGGAAGGGGCTCGTGTTTTGGAGCTAAACCTGCTCCATCTATTAAGCTTGCAACAAACTCTAATTTATACAACAAAATGACAGAAGATATGGATATAAATTGTGGGCTAGTTATAGATGGTAAAAAAAATATTGATGAGATGGGAGCTGAAATTTTTGAAGAATTTATCCTTTTTGCGTCTGGTAAACAAACTAAAAGTGAAATACTTAATCTAGGTAGACACGAGTTTGCACCTTGGCAAATAGGAATTACGGGTTAAAGTTTTTAAAACTTTCTAACACAAACACTCTTGTTGAAGATGCTAAAGATGACTTTCTTTCAACATCAATCTCAGATATTAATTGTTGAAGTGAGCATTTCTTTTTTTTAGCAATTAATTCTAGTGAATCCCAAAACTCTTTTTCTAAAGATAATGATGTTCTATGTTTTTTTAAGCTAATTGATTTTTTTATTAACATTCATTTATCTCATTTAATTGAAAAAAACCAACAATTTCCAGATGAGGTGAATAAAGAAACTGATCGATTGGTTGAATCCATTTTAAATTATAATTATTTTCTGTCAAAATTTTTGAATCTCTGACAAAGGTGTTGATATCGCAAGAAATACTAACAACAGTTTCAACTTTTGACTCTGCAATATTTAAAAATTGTGATTGGGCACCAGATCTTGGCGGATCAATTATAATTGCTCCATATTCTTTCAACTCACTTGCGGTAAGAGGTTTCGATTTCAAGTTCCTAGTTTCTGTTTTTATATTATTTTTAAAGGGTTTTCCCTTTTTAGCCAAATCTATTGACTGGAGTGATTCAGCATTTAGCTCAAACGCATTAATTCTAAAATTTTGTAAAAGAAGGGGTAAAGTTATAGTTCCAGATCCACAAAATAATTCACAAATAATTTTTTTTTTATTAAAATTTTTAAGTGCTTCAATAACAGATTTGATAATGGCATTTTCTCCGCATAATGTTGCTTGTAAAAAACCACCTGGAGGTGGGTAAATTACAGAAGAGAAATTCTTGTTAGATAAACTTGTTTTGTCTGTAACAAAAAGCAGATCTAGTATTTTGTTATTTAGCCTTCGATGTGCTCTTACTACATTATTTTCTATTAATTTTTCATTGAGACTAGAAAGATTTATAAAAGATAAATCAGCTAATCCATCTATTAATAGGTCTATGCCATTGTCAAGCAAATTTGCATGTATATGTATTGTTTCACCAATATTGAGTATTTCTTCAAGAGGTTTCTGCAAATCTTTAATTAACTTAATGAGAGGTTTTTCTAGTATAAGGCATTCTTGAATTTCAGTAACGAAATGGCTTTTGTGTTCATAAAAACCTATTATCACTTTTGACTTATTTCTTTTAGCTGTAAATTTTGCATGCCTTCTAGTATTTAAAGAAGAGCTAATCATTTTCTTAATTTTGGTTTTTGAGGATAACTCATTTATTGATGAAGTTACCCTATTCATTTTCCAATCTTTATATTTTTCAAAATTCCAATGTTGAAGTAAACAGCCACCACATTTAAAAAAATGTTCGCATTGTGGATTAACTCTCTCATCAGATGATTTTGTAATTTCAATTAACTCAGCTCTAACATTTTTTGAAAAAATTTTAGTTGGTTTTGCAATTATTTTTTCATTAGGCAGTGCGAAAGGAACAATAAAGTTATAATTCTTTTCTTGAAAATTTAATTCTGTGAATAATTTTGCAATTCCTTCGCCTTTAGATCCAATAGTATTGATTTCCAAAGCTAAGGGATTAAAATTACGAGATAAATTTTTTTTCTTATTATTCATAAGTAATTTTAGAGCTTTGCCACAAAGCTTTTGCACTAATTTTTAAAAGTTTGGTTGGAATATGAAAAGAATGAAACGTTTCTAAAAATGGTTTTACGTTAACTTTGTCATCTTTTAGATCGCTTTTTTTAACATATGCTAGAAAAAAAACTCCATTGTCATTTAATAAATAAAGGTTTGGTCCGATATATTTATTTATGTTTGTATCGACAATAGTAGTAATTGTGCATTTAGGTGTGTGAGCTTGAAAATAATATAATTTTTCTAAATTTTCTGTGAGCACATCTGATAATAGTTCTTCAGAAATACTTATTTTTCTTGATAGGGATTGATCTTTTGTATCGATATTTTCTAATGAAATTAATTTATCTTTAGGTGATTTTTGTGCATACCAATTAGGAGTAATTTCATCTATATTGATCTCTAATATTTGTGACAGCCTAAAACGGGTTTCTTCGGGAAGAATTTTGGGCGTGCCTCTGAATAAGTATTGCTGTAGGTAGGCATCATTTTTTTTTAGAATTCTTGATAAATCTCTTAGATTAAATTTATTATTTTTTTTTATTATGTTTTTTAATTTTTCTCTAGCATCATGAATAGCTCTTTCTTTTGCTTCATTTTGATTTTTAGATGATTTACTATTCATTTCTTAAAACTCATTTAGATCTATTGATACTCTCGCTAGCCAGACCTTTTAAATGGTCTTTGATTATATTATCTGGGAAAATTTCTATTGATTTTAATGATTTATTTACGAATTCAATAGCTATATTTTTACATTCTGTGAATACATTGTATTTATCAAGAATTTCTAATGCTGTTTTTAAATCAGAAGGTTTTTGATTTAAATCCACCAAAGTTCTATTCCAAAAACTTTTTTCTTTTTCATCACTTTTCTGCCATACTAAAATTATTGGGAGTGTGGTCTTACCTAATTTGAAATCATCACCTAAATTTTTACCCATTTTATTTGAACTTTGAGAAAAATCCATTAAGTCATCAATAATTTGAAATGCCAGGCCAAGATTAAAGCCATAATCATATGCAGCTATTTGTTGATTTTGATTTCCACCTGCTACAATTATACCACTCTGACAAGATGCGCCAAATAACTCAGCTGTTTTTTTACCAATTACATCAAAGTAGTCTTCAATACTAGTATCTGGTTTATTTGCGATCTGCATTTGTTGAAATTCCCCTTGAGTTATTTTGCATGAGGCTGTTGCTAAACTTGATAACGCTTCCAAAGAACCAGTTTCAACCATTAACTCAAATGATTGAGCAAATAGAAAATCACCTGCTAAAACACTAAACTCATTCCCCCAAATAATATTTGCTGTTTTTTTTCCTCTTCTTAAATCTGATTCATCAACAACATCATCATGTAACAGTGTTGCTGTATGAATAAATTCAACTGCTGCAGCTAAAACAATTGGTTTCCTTGAAAAATCATTTAATTGCGCTGCAAAGGCCAATGTTAACAAAGGCCGAACTCTTTTCCCAGAAGCTTTGATTAAATGTTGGCCTATATCATTTATCATGGGTATAGATTTATCAAGTCTATAGATTATTTCTTCATCGACAGCTTTTAAATTTTTTTCTAGAGTGTTTTTTAGACTAACTATACTTGAACTTGTGTTAATCTTTTGTGTTTTTGTCATTTAAACATCCAATTATTTCAAATTATTTAATATAACTTGGTAATAAATTATATTAAACATTTATGTTATAAAATTTAGAGAGGATTTAATGTCCTTTAATGAAAAAACGTATAATAATATTCTTAATGGCAGAATATCAATTATCCAACCTAAAAAAGGTTTTAGATTTGGATCTGATTCAGTTTTCTTAGCTTCATTCGTTAATACTTTTCTAGAAAACAAAAAAAATAGAAATTTTTTAATTGCTGATGTTGGTTCTGGGATTGGAACTGTAAGCTTAATTATCGCTTTTAGAAACTCTAATACTAATATTTTAGCTATTGATAATAAAAAACAATATTTAATGTTGGCTGAAGAAAATATTAAAATTAACGGTTTCCAGGATAAAATCAAAACGATAAATAACGATATTTTTAATTTAGATAATAATTTAAAAAATAGTTTTGATGTTGTTGTTTCAAACCCTCCTTTTTACAAAAGAGAAAATAATAAATCTAAGAATAAATTAGAGGATAGCTCTAAGAGGATTGTTAATTTAAAAGAATGGCTAGAAAATTCATTAAAATTACTAAAAGATAAAGGTTTAATTTTCTTAATTACTTCAACTGATATTTTAGATGATATTATAAATCATTTATCAGAAAAAGCTGGTTCTTTTAAAATTTTTCCTTTTTGGCCAGATAGTAAAAAACCTTCTAAAAGAGTTATAATTTTTGCAAAAAAGGGAGGTAACGGCCCTACTGAATTGATGCCAGGCTTAATATTATATAATCAGCAGGGTGAATTGACAAAAAAAGCAAAACTCCCGAGTGAAATAGGAATCTTTAATTTATATAAACAATTTATTTAAGTAATTAAATAATTGTAGTATTTAGTTTAGCATAAATATTAACTTTCAGTTTATTATAATAAAGGGTATTTAACATGAGTTTTCTTTCTATTTTCAGAAAGTCTAATAACGTTTCAATTATCCCACTTACTGGTGTCATTGCTCCAAATATGGGTAGAAGGAAAGGTTTGAATTTACATGAAATAGATAAAAATATTGAGCAGGCATTTTCTTTAAAAAATTTAAAAGCTGTAGCATTGCAAATAAATTCCCCAGGTGGTTCGCCAGTTCAATCTGAAATGATCGCAAAACGCATTAGGGAATTATCTGAAAAGAATAGTGTTCCTGTTTTAGCTTTCGTGGAAGATGTTGCTGCATCTGGCGGTTATTGGTTAGCTTGTGCAGCAGATGAAATTTTTGCTAGTAAAGCTTCGATAGTAGGATCAATAGGTGTTGTTTCCTCTGGATTTGGTTTTGACAAAGCAATCGAAAAAATTGGAGTTGATCGTCGTCTGTATACATCAGGTGACAACAAAGCCATTTTAGATCCCTTTTTACCTGAAAAAAAAGATGAAGTGAAAAGATTAAAAAATATTCAAAAACAACTTCATCAGCAGTTTATTTCTTTTGTAAAGTCTAGAAGAGGAAGCAAAATAGATGATAAAAATAAAGAAATTTTTACAGGAGCTTTTTGGTCAGGTGAAGAAAGTCTAGAAATTGGTTTAATAGACGGCTTTGGTGAGATGAAGGCTACTCTTAAGGAGAGATTTGGAGATAGTGTTAAGATAAAAGAATTTGCACCAAAGAAAAAATTTTTTGGCTTTAGTAATTTATTATCTGGAGCAATAGAAATGCTTATTTTCAAAATGGATGAAAGAAGTCTTTTGAAAAGATTTGGATTATAGAATGATGCTCTCGTTAAGCAAAATTTTCTGGTTAGTTATAATTTTACTATGCGTTTGGTATTTATTCAAAATTATTGAAAAAAGAAAAGTTAATTCAAGTAATAGCAAAGCTAACGGTGAAAGTAATAGTAGAAAAGGTATAGATGCTTATAAATGCGAAAAGTGTGGTTTATGGAGTACTGGAGATAAATGTAATAATAAAGAATGTATTTAGAACTAACGATATCTTAACTATCTATAATCAAAATTTTTAAAAATCAATTTTTATATACGGATTAACCGAAAACTTAGAAAATGCAAAAAAAATCTTCATTTCAAAATATTATTATGAACCTCCAAACATATTGGATGAATCAAGGTTGTGTTCTCTTGCAGCCATATGATTTAGAAGTAGGCGCAGGTACATTTCATCCAGCCACTGTTTTAAGGGTCTTAGGCCCAGATCCAATTTGGAGAGCTGCTTATGTTCAGCCTTGTAGACGGCCTACTGATGGAAGGTATGGGGAAAATCCAAATAGACTTCAACATTATTTTCAATTCCAGGTTATAATCCAACCATCACCAGAGAATGTTCAAGAATTGTATTTAGAAAGTTTAAAAGCGATTGGATTAGATCCACAAAATCATGATATTAGATTTGTTGAAGATGACTGGGAGAGTCCAACACTTGGAGCATCAGGATTAGGTTGGGAAATATGGTGCGATGGTATGGAAATAAGTCAATTCACTTATTTTCAGCAAGTTGGTGGTATAGAGGTTAAGCCTGTTGCTAGTGAAATAACATATGGGCTTGAAAGATTGGCAATGTTCATTCAAAAAGTTGAAAATGTCTATGATATTGATTGGGATGGTATCTCAAAGTCAGAGGGAGGCAAAAATTATGGAGATATTTTTTTAAAGCAAGAGAAAGAATTTTCTGAATATAATTTTGAAAGATCAGACCCTTCCTCTTTATTAGAACATTTTAACGATGCAGAAAACGAGTGTAATAACCTGCTTGGTGATAAAGCTAAACCATTATCTATACCTGCATACCATCAATGTGTTAAAGCAAGCCATATTTTTAACCTTATGGATGCAAGAGGTATAATATCAGTATCTGAAAGACAGTCATATATTTTAAGAGTTAGGAATATGGCAAGATCATGTTGTTTAGCATGGATGGGAAAATTGTATGAATAATCATGAAAACAACAGAGGAAATTTGTTATTAGAATTGTTCTCAGAAGAGATACCTGCGAGAATGCAAGCAGACTCTGAAAAGCAATTAGAAAATTTATTCACATCTTCTCTTTCTTCTAGGGGTATTAATTATGAAATATGTTTTACTTATAGTGGGCCAAGACATTTATCTTTAATTGTTAATAATATTGAATTAATACAACAAGATAAAAAAATTGAGGTAAGGGGCCCAAGAGTGGGTTCAAATGAAAAAGCTCTTAACGGCTTTTTAAAATCACAAAATATCAATATTTCTGATACTACAATAAAAAATATTAAAAATGCTGAGTTCTATTTCTTTTCATATATTGAAAAAGGCAAGCAATTATTTGAAGTGCTACCAGATATAATCGAAGAAGTTTTAAAAAAATTTGTTTGGCCTAAAAGTCAAAGATGGTCAGATACAACATTTAAATGGGCAAGGCCTCTTAGAAATATACTATTATTGCTAAATGATAAAGTGGTTGAGGGTAAGTTTGATTTAGGTAATGACAGCTTTTTAAATTTTAATAATTACACTTTTGGTCATAGGCATAATAATAAAAAAATTATAATTAATAGTATCAGCGAATATGAATCATTACTCAAAAAAAATCATGTATTATTAGATAGAGAAAAAAGAAAACAGAAAATTCTTGAAGGTTTTAGCGTATTAACAAAAGATAAAGAAACAAATATACTTCAAGACGAACAATTGTTAAACGAAGTTTTAGGATTAGCGGAATATCCTAATGTATTACAAGGTTCAATAAGTTCTGAATTTATGGGCTTGCCGCCTGAAGTTTTGTCAACTGCCATGCGGGTTCATCAAAAATATTTTTCTCTTATTGATAAAAATGAAAATTTATTACCAAAGTTTTTGTTTATTTCAAATAGTCTACAAGAAAAAAACAGAGATACTGTGATCATTTCAGGCAATGAGAGGGTTCTAAAAGCAAGATTGTCAGATGCAAACTTTTTTTGGAACGCTGATAAATCTAAGAACTTTGAAAATTGGAATGATCAATTAAAAAATGTTCAGTTTCATGAAGGTCTAGGTTCTCTGCACGATAAAACAAAGAGAATGTCAAAGACTTCTCCTTTTTTTTCAAAACTCTTTCAGGTCAATAAAGATTTTGCCAAAGAGGCAGCTATATTATCAAAAGCTGACCTGGTTTCTGAAATGGTTGGAGAGTTCCCTGAACTTCAAGGAATTATGGGAGGATATTATAGTAAATTAAAAGGTCATCCTAAAGAAGTTTCAGATGCAATATTTGAACATTACAAACCAAAAGGAATTTTAGATACGTTACCCCAAACAAAACTGGGTTGTGTATTATCTCTTATAGATAAAATTGATACTTTAACTGGTTTTTTTATTATTAACAAACAACCAACTGGATCGAAAGATCCATTTGCATTAAGAAGAACTGGTTTTGCCATCGTTCAAATATTAATAACTCATGATCTAAGTATATCTGTTAATGATATTTTTATTGAAGCGTTTAAATCATATGATGATTATTCAGAAAAAACTCATAATAGTTTAAATAATTTCATTATTGATAAAATAAAATTTATTTTAAATAAGCAAAATCAAAGCGGTGACATAGTTGAATCAGTTATGTCTTTAAAAGACAGTCCTCACATTTTAATACCAATCCTTGTTCAAAGGATAAAGTTATTAGAAACGATAAGAGATGATGAGAAATTTAAAAACTTTTTAGTTGGGTTTAAAAGAATTCATAATATTCTAAATAGTAGTGATTTATCAAAACATAACAAAAATGAAGTTAATGAAATTTTGTTAGAAAAAAAAGAAGAGCATAAATTATTAAAAATAATAAAACTATTAGAAGATGAAATTAATAAATTTGAGGGTAAAATAAACAATCAGCAAAAAATTATCGATGAATTTCTTAATTTAGAAAAAATAATAGGAAATTTCTTTGATAACGTTATTGTTAATCATGAAGATAAGAATTTAAAATCCAACAGATTAGCTCTATTAAACAAGTTATCTAAAAATATAAAAAGATTTGCAAAATTTGAAATGATTGCAGATTAATCTGTTTTCACACCCAATCCTGAGAAACGTTTGTTAAAACGTGCAACTTGTCCCCCTGAGTCAAGAATCCTATGCTGTCCTGTCCAAGCAGGATGTGACTTAGGGTCTATATCAAGTTTAAGAGTATCACCAGCTTTTCCCATTGTAGATCTAGTCTTATATTCAGTGCCATCAGTCATAATAACTGTGATTTCATGATAATCAGGGTGTATATCTTTTTTCATAGGAACTCTCTAGTTTTAAATTTTTAACATACTTACAATTAAATTGTTATTAGTACAAGTAATTTCAATTATTTTATTATACGTAAACGCTGTAAAAATTTTTTTTCAAATTGCCAAAAATATTTAAATTCTCCAAAAATCGTAGCAATGATGATTAGCATAAGTTGATAGATTGGAATGATAATTAAAATTCTTATAAAGATGTAAAGTGGATAGAAAGTTACAAAATTTTTTAAATCCAATGCGACTAAAATAGGATCAGAAATCAGCAAAGAACCTGAACCACTCAAAGCAAATATAGTAAAAATCAATAGTAGATGTTTAATAGAATCTGCTTTAAATTTTTTAACTAATTTTCTTAACATAAAAACTTTATTTTGAAATTGTACTTTGGGTGATTTTCATCTCTATTCTTCTATTCTTCATTCGTGCTTCTTCTGTATTTTTAGAATCGATTGGTTGATAACTACCAAAACCTGATGCAGATAATTTTTTAGGATTAATACCTTCTTTTATTAAAAATCTGAGAACTGATAATGCTCTTTTTGTAGATAATTCCCAATTATCAGCGTAGCTTTGTCCTTTTTTGACTGGAAGACTGTCAGTATGACCTTCTATTTGAAGAATCCAGTCAATGTCATTTGGAAGTGATTTTTCAATTTCCATTAAGGTTGTAGCAAGTTTTTTCATTTCTATTTTACCTTTGGCGCCTAACTCATCTGAGCCAAGGCTAAAAAGAACTTCTGATTGAAAAACAAATCTGTCTCCTACAATTCTAATTTCTTTCCTTCCTTTTATAAGTTCTCTTACTCTTCCAAAAAAATCTGATCTAAACTTTTGAAGTTCTTCAACTCTTCTTGCCAATGCACTATTTAAACCTTTGCCAAGATTAATGGTTTTAACCTTTTCTTTTTTATCTTTAGCCTTATAGGCTGCTAACAATGCTTGGAGTTGTGTAAGTTTATTTTTTAACTTTAGAGATGCTGAAATTAATGTATTTATTTCTTCTTTATTTGCTTTTAATTCTTTATTTTTTTTAACTAATTCTAATTTATTTTCTTCAACATCTTTATTTAAATTATTGATATTACTTTGAAGAAGAAGTGTATTTTGAATTTTTTCATCAATTATTTTTTGTAATTCTAATATTTTATTTTGATTTGAGTTTATTATTTCATTTTTTGAGATGAGATCATTATTAAACTGTTTAGTAAGCTTTTTTTCATCTTCAAGCTCATTCTTAACCTGTTTAATTTTATCTTCTAGTATAGATAATTGTGAGGTTAATTCAGTTGTTGTATCTCTTTCAAGTGAAAGAAGTTCTCCTAGTTCAGCTAAATTATTTCTTAAATTAACTAATGCTTCATCTTGCCCACTCATCTTTTGAGAAAGAAAAAACTGTGACAGAACAAAAATCATTAAAACAAATATAATTACCATCAATAGGCTTGACAAAGCATCTACAAACCCAGGCCATGTATAATCCACCTGCCTTCTTCTTGTTTTATTTGCTATCATCATAAACCCTATAAAGAATAATAGAAACTAATCATAACTGAATTAATTTTTAGGTTTTTCAGTACTAGAGAGTTGTTTAGAGATCGCTCTTAATTCTATTGTTAAATTATTTTGAACTTCAGAAATTTTATCTATGTTTTGTTCACCTAAATTTTTTAAAATTGATGATATTCCAATCAAATGATCTTTTACACTTCTATCTTCATCAAGTTTTTCAACCAATCTATTAAGCACAATGGTTAGCTCATTTATATTTTCATTGATTCTAATTTTTTCATTTTCATTTTGATTTGCTCTTTTGGCAACAATAGCAAGACTCTCTATAGAAGCTTCACTAAGGCCAGTATTACCAGTTTCACTGGTTGTAAAAATAGCCATTTGGGATAGCCAATCTTCAAGTTCGTTGAAAAATCTATTACTTGCTTGGCCAACTTGAAGATCTAAAAAACCAAGAATTAAAGAAGCTGCCAGCCCAAAAAGTGAAGAAGAAAAAGCTGTTGACATACCATCAAGAGGTGCGCTTAAGCCTTTTTGAATACCCATAAATAGGGCATTTCCTTCTTCTGGACTCTTGTTAATGTTCAGATCAATTGTATTAATGACTCCAGAAACTGATGAAATAGTTTGCAACAGACCCCAAAATGTTCCAAGTAAGCCTAAGAATACAAGTAGACCAATCATATATCTCAAAATTTCTCTGCTCTCATCTAACCTTGATGAAACACCATCTAAGATAGTGCTAAGAGAGTTAGCAGAAAGCGATGGGTTATCTTTTCTATCTTCAGAAAGAACTGCAGCTACTGGTGCTAAAAGAATAGGCTTTATCTTAAGCGCAATATTTGCAGGCATTAAGCTATTCTTTTTTTTGATAAACTTAAGCCATTTGGCTTCATTACTTAATCTATAAGTTTGACGGAACGCAAAGATAGCACCTAATATAAAAGTGCTTACAATTACACTGTTTAAAATTGTATTTCCTTCAAAAGCATTTTTTAATGGATCGAATAAAAAGAAAATTAAAAAAGCCACTATTATTAGTAAAAACAACATTCTAAGGGCATATTTGTTAGGATCTGTCATGGCGTTTCCTTATTTTTGTAATTAAGAACATTAAAACATGACTTTTTGATGTCATAAACTATTAAATTTAATCTATTAAAATTTAAATAATATTATTTAATTTTTTTATGATTTCTTTATGAAGAGTTGGATTTGCTCCAATCACTAACTCAAAAGGAGTATTATAGCCGTCAACGTATTTTAAATTAGTTAAATACCCACCTGCCTCTTTTATTAATAGTGCACCACAAGCAATTTGATTTTTATCTAAATTATCAACAAACAAACAATCTATTTTACCACACGCTAACCATGCAAAGCTCAATGCTGATGACCCAAATTCTCTTGTTAAACTTGAATGATCATTTGCTAATGTTCTTATATTACTGAGGTGAGAATTAGTTTTTCTTTTTTTATCGTCATGAATAGAAAAAATACTCTTGCTAAGAGAATTTCTTTTTGAAACTCTAATTCTTTTATCATTTAGAAAAGCACCTTTACCCTTTTCTGCAAAGAAAGTTTCATCTCTTAATGGATCTAAAATAATTGTAGAAATAATTTCATTATTATATTCCACTGAAATAGCTATTGAGAAATATGGTAAGCCGTGTGAAAAATTATACTTTCCATTTAACGTCTCAACTATCCAATAATATTTATCTGGGTCACTTGTAAAATTCTCATTTATTTTTATACCCCAATCAGGTCTAGATTTTGTTAAATCATAAGACAAAGATGCAAATAATTTTTTTTCTGTTCTAGACACAAAATTATCAATAGATGAGGGTGAAACTTGTAAGTTTTCTATTTCTCCGAAATCTCTAAGAATATTTCGAGTAATTTTATTCAAAGATTGAAACATAATGTTTAGCAGTGGTGATTTATTACTCATTATTATCCCAAAAAAGTACTTTTAATAATTCTAGTTTTTAGCTTTTTCTATATATGTACAATCTGAGGGCCTAACCACTATCTTAGCACCTGTTTCTATATGTCCAGGAACCATGACTTTTATACCATTTTTTAAAATTGCTGGTTTAAAAGAAGAAGAAACAGTTTGTCCTTTTATTACAGCATCTGCTTCCACTACTTCTTCAACACATGTCTCAGGCATAATCACAGAGACTGGTTCATCATTGTACATATTGATGATCACATTCATACCATCTTGTAAGAACGCTGATTGGTCTCCTATCAAACTCATATCTATATTTATCTGTTCAAAATTTTCATTATTCATAAAAATTAGATTATCTGCCTCTTTGTATAAAAATACATGAGGTGTTTCTTCTAAAATTACTTTTTCAATATTTTCTGAAGAACGAAAACGTTCATTTAGTTTTGTTCCATCCTTTAAGTTTCTTAGTTCAATTTGAGCAAAAGCACCACCTTTTCCGGGTTTGACGTGGCTAGTTTTTGTTGCAACCCACAAACTACCTTTGTGCTCTATGACATTGCCTGGTTTTATTGTGTTACCATTAACTTTCAATTTATTTGCCTTTGTAAATAGTTGTGATTTTATTTAATAAAGATAAAGCATCATCATATTCTCTTTGAAATGAGTTCCTACCTATAATAGATCCACTTGCCCCACCTAAATATAAGTCCTTAATTTCATTTAATAGACTATCTTCATCTTTTGCAGTACCACCAGAAAACACTACAAGTCTTCTTCCTTGAAAACATGATTGAACCACATGTCTTATTCTGTCACTCAGTTTTTCAATTGGAATATTTTCTGATTCATAAACTTTTTTTGCTTCATCTAATTCAATGTGTGAAGTTGGGGGTTTGACTTTTATTATATGTGCCCCAACTAAAGCTGCCATATGTGCGGCATATGAAACTATATCAATAGCAGTTTCTCCATCCTTGCTAATATTTCCTCCTCTTGGATAACTCCAAACAACTACAGCAAGTCCAGAATCTTTTGCTTCTAGAGCAATTTCTTGAATTTCAGATATCATGTTTAAAGCATCATCAGAACCTGGATAAATTGTAAAACCAACAGCTGAACATCCTAGTCTTACTGCCTCTGATACAGAACCAGTTATAGCCTGTGATGGTGCGTCTTTTTCTCGAGACAAGGAGTTTGAACTATTTAGTTTCATAATTAATGGTATTTGTCCTGCAAAAGTACTTGCCCCTGCCTCAAGCATTCCCAAGGGTGCTGCGAAAGCAGATAGTCCAGCATTTATAGCAAGTTTAAAATGATAGTGAGGGTCATAAGCAATTTCATTTTTTGCAAATGATCTAGCAGGTCCGTGTTCAAATCCTTGATCCACTGGAAGAATAACTAATTTGCCAGTCCCACCCAACTTCCCAGACATTAAAATTCTGGCTAAGTTTGCTTTTACACCTGGGTTGTCACTTTCATAATTACTTAAAATTTTCTTAACATTATTAGTCATTCTCATAATCAAAAATATCCTTTTGAAAATTAAACTTTACTTTAAAGTAGGTATAAATTTAAATATTATTAATTACAATAGATTATCTGTTAAAAATTAAATAAATTTATCGATATGTATGTTCGAAAATTATAAGTGAAAAAAGTTTATGGAACAAAATAACCTAAAATTAAACTTTGAAGAATTAAAAGAGATACAAACCTCCTTTTGAAGAAAGTATTAAGGTAATTGAAAGATACGTTGCGGAGAGTATTTCAAATAAAAATGAAATTACGTTAATAAAAAAAGATTTACTTGAAGCTAATAATAAATTTAATCAAGCATTGGAACATCTTAATGAGTTAAAGAACTCAATAGATTTTGAAGATAAAATACACACTAAATTAGTTTAGGTTAGCTAATCAAATGGCAGAACAAGTTACTGTTAAAATAACGATCAATGGAACCACCTATCCTGTTACATGTATTAAGGGCGAAGAAGATAGACTAATTGAGTCATCCAAGGAGGTAAATAAAGTTATAGAAGACCTTAGTTCCGTTTCTGGAATGGTTGGAGAAAGCAGATTACTTGCAATGACGTCTTTAATACTTGCGGATAAGTTAATTGATAACAAAAAGCCTATTGATACAGACTTTAATAACAAAGAGATTACAGAGTTTATCAATTGGTTTGGTAAGATTGCCACAAGAATGAATAAAGTTGCAAAATTACTGGAAAATAAATAAATTAGTAAGCTGAAAGCTGAGTAGTGCGTTAGGAATTTTAATCCCTGGGGCCATAAGTATTCCTAGGGGACTGTCACTTCTTTAATCGTGGTTAGAGTATATGGTTCCCACCTGTATAACAGGCAACAGAGGATAACTTATCCGACGGCTATTTGGCTTTCTTTAAGAGATTTTCATGAAGAGTAAGCTTAGAGAAATTGCAAAAAAAAAAAGATCAGAATTAATTTTTGATTTAAATTTTTATCAAAAAATTGAAAAAAATATAAAAATTTGTCTGAATGACATTTTTAAACTTCATACAAATTTTGAAACAGCCAGTTTGTATCATCCAGTTCATAATGAAGTATCTCCAAAAATATTTATAAAATATTTTGAAACTAAGAATATAACCCTATCTTTACCTGTTGTAGACACATTGAGTAATTCTATTACTTTTAAGGAATGGTTTTATAAAGAAGAACTCACAAAGGGGCCTTTAGGAAATATGGAACCTCTAAAATCAAAAAAAAACATCTTTCCTCAAATTATGGTGGTTCCTTTGTTAATGTTTGATAAATCCCTCCTTAGATTAGGTTATGGGGGTGGTTTTTACGATAAATCAATAAACAAACACAAAAAGTACTTTAAAAAAAAAGAAAAGCCCTTTATTACCATTGGACTTGCGCATAGCTCACAAGAGATAGATTTTTTACCTCACGAAAGCCATGATATGAGATTAGACTTTATAGTTACTGAAAAAGAGCTGTTGTCAAAAAGCAAAAATATCTAATTAAAAAGAAGAAAATTATGAGAGTATTATTTGTTGGAGATATAGTTGGAAGAAATGCAAGAAATTTTGTTCAAGAAAAAATAGTAAATTTAAAATCACAATTACAATTGGATGCAATTATCGTTAACGTTGAAAACGCTGCAGGAGGTTTTGGTGTAACACCAGCTATTTGTGATGATTTTTTTAATGCAGGAGCAGATGTGCTTACAACAGGAAATCATGTATGGGATAAAAGAGAAATAATTACTTACATATCCAAAAATGAAAGACTCCTTCGTCCAATGAATATGATTGATGGCACCCCGGGAACTGGAATAACTTCAATTAAAACAAATGCAGGTAGGATTGGTGTTGCAAATGTTATGACAAATTTATTTATGTCAAGAACTGATCCGGTATTCGATAAAATTCCTGAGATTATTGATAGATTTAAATTATCAGAAAATGTTGATTTTGCCCTAGTAGATGTTCATGGAGAAGCGTCATCAGAAAAAATGGCCATTGGGTATGCTCTAGATGGGAGTGTATCTGCAGTTGTAGGAACACATACTCATGTTCCTACAGCGGATCATCAGGTCTTAGAAAAAGGAACTGCTTATATCACTGATGTTGGGATGAGTGGAGACTATAACTCAATAATAGGAATGAACAAGGAGGATGCTTTAAATAGGTTTAAGTTTCCAAATAACAAAAAATCTAGACTTGAAGTTTCTCTGGGAGAACCTACACTATGTGGGGTGGTTATCGACACTCATTCAAATGGTTTAAGTAAATCAATAAAGCCTATCAGGTTAGGTGGTAGACTAGAGCAAACTAAATCAATGTAAATTAGTTTATAGTATTGTTTTGGGGTAAGTTAAATGGCTGGTCATTCAAAATTTAAAAATATAATGCATCGCAAGGGTGCTCAAGATGCTAAAAGAGCTAAGAAATTTGCGAGATTAACAAAAGAATTACAAGTGGCAGTAAGAGGAGGAGTAGATCCTTCAAGTAACCCTAGGTTAAGATCCGCACTTGCGGCATGTAGAGCAGTAAATATGCCAAAAGATAATATAGAAAGAGTAATTAAAAAAGCTGAATCAGGCGAAAACTCTAATTTAGAAGAAATAAGGTATGAAGGCTATGCTCCTGGTGGAGTTGCACTAATAGTTGATGCCGTCACAGATAATCGGAATAGAACAGCAGCTGAAGTTAGGTCTGCTTTTACAAAATTTGGCGGAAATTTGGGTGAAACAGGTTCAGTGTCTTTTATGTTCAAGAATATAGGATATATTGTTTATAAAAATGAAATAAAAAACGATGAAGAAATTCTTGAGATTGCAATTGATGTAGGAGCTGATGATGTTAGCTCTAATGAACAAACTCATGAAATTATAACATCTATTAGTGAGTTCAATAATGTGAGGGAAAAACTCGATGATTTATTAGGCGCGCCGGAGCAGGCAGAATTGGTCTGGCAGCCAGAAAATTACGTTCTTGTTGATGATTTACAAAGAGCTACCTCAATTTTAAAGTTAATTGATACATTAGATAATTGTGATGATGTTCAAGGGGTATATGGTAATTTTGAAATTAATGAAGAAACTTTGAAATTAATTGAAATTTAAATAAGGCTATAATTTTGCGTATTATTGGATTAGATCCTGGATTAAGGCATACTGGGTGGGGGATAATCGAGCTTAAGAATAATAAATTGTTTCATATTGACGATGGTAGCATATCTCCTTCAACAACTTTAGATGATGGTCAACGTCTACTTATAATAAAAAACAATTTAAAAGAGATTATTGAAAATTATAATCCAAATATCTCAGCTATAGAACAAATATTTGTGGGCTCTGGAATGGGTTCCAGTTTGAAGCTTGGGATGGCAAGAGGTGTCTCAGTTTTAGTTTTAGCTGAGGCAGGTTTGAAAATTAAAGAATTACCACCAAAATTAGTAAAAAAAACTGTAACAGGTTATGGCTCAGCTTCAAAATTACAAATAAAGGCAATGGTTACAAAGCTACTGGGAATTAATCCAAAAAATGAAGATAGCTCAGATGCGCTAGCTATTGCAATTTCAGCACAACACATTGGCTATAATGACATTTCTTCAGATTTTACTAATAAAAAGAGTGGATTAGAATTAGCTATTGCAAAAGCTTTATTAAAAGAAAAAAATGTATAATAATCTAATTGAAATTATTAGATGAGTTCAAATGATAGCTTCTTTAACAGGTATTCTAACCTCAATAGGTAAATCTGAAATAATTATAGAGGTTAATGGAGTTGGTTATCTTTTAAATGTTACCTCAAAGTTAATTTCCACTTTAGGAGAAATTGGATCAACATTATCAGTTTTTACAGATTTGCAAATCAAAGATGATAAAATATTAATGTATGGTTTTACAACAGTAGCTGATCAAGATTTTTTTAGATTGTTGCAGACAGTTCAAGGTATTGGTCCTAAAGCTGCTCTTTCTATCCTTTCTGCTTTAACTATCAATGAATTAATTTTAGCTATATCATCGGGTGATAAAGCCATGATTTCAAGAGCTGAAGGAGTTGGGCCTAAAGTTGCTGCTAGGGTTGCCTCTGAATTATCAGAAAAAGTGACTAATATGCAATTAATTCTTGGAAAAAAAGATATTAATAATACATATCAAGAAAGCAATACTAATTCCTCAAAATATAATTTCACCAATGAGGAAGAGCAGTTTTTGGATGTGGTTGAAGATAGTATTTCTGCTTTAATAAATTTAGGATATACGCGAAGTGAAGTTTTTTCAGTTGTTATGAATATTAAGAGAGATTTTAATCTTAAAAAAGTTGATATAGATTTTACTGTAAATTCTGTTATCCCGTTAGCTCTTAAAGAATTGTCAAAGGTAGTTAAATGAATGATCAGGTAAAGAATATTGATAGATTAATAGATGCTGAGCATAGTGAACAAACAGAAAATTTTGATTTGAGTTTAAGACCAAAAAAATTAATTGAATTTATTGGTCAGCCTCAAGTACAAAAAAATCTCTCAACTTTTATATCAGCAGCTAGCTCAAGACAAGAAGCTATGGATCATGCTTTACTATTCGGCCCACCAGGGCTTGGTAAAACTACTCTTGCTCAGATTATCTCTAATGAGTTAGGTGTTGGCTTTAGGTCTACTTCTGGCCCAATTATAAATAAAGCGGGTGACTTAGCAGCTTTGCTGACTAATTTACAGCCTAAAGATGTTTTGTTTATTGATGAAATTCATCGACTTGCTCCTAATATTGAAGAAATTCTTTATCCAGCTATGGAAGATCTGCAATTAGATTTAATTATTGGTGAGGGTCCATCTGCCAGAACAATAAAAATTGATTTACCTCCTTTTACACTAGTAGGAGCAACTACTAGATCTGGACTTTTAACAACTCCTCTTAGAGATAGGTTTGGTATTCAAATAAGAATGGAATTCTACAACTCAAATGATTTAGTTAAAATTCTATTAAAGTTAGCTGAAAAACTAGACGTTAATCTTGACGAGGGTGGGGCTTATGAAATTGCTAAACGTTCACGTGGCACGCCTCGTGTTGCCGGAAGGTTACTAAGGAGAGTAAGAGATATTCTTTCTGTGTCTAGCTTAAAAGTGATTGATAATAAGTTTGCTGACAGAGCATTGTCTCAGTTAGATGTAGATAAATCTGGCTTAGATGCTGTAGATAGAAAGTATTTGAACGTGATAATAGAAAAATATCAAGGAGGTCCAGTTGGACTTGATACATTATCAGCAATTTTGTCAGAACAGAAAGATATGATAGAAGAAGTTATAGAGCCATATTTACTACAACGTGGTTTAATCCAGAGATCATCTAGGGGTAGAATAGTCTCTGCTTCAGGTTGGAGGCATCTAGGTTTGACTCCTCCAAAGAATGCAGATGAGCAAACTGATATGATGGATCAATCAGATAATTAAAATCTAGGATTTAATATAATTTTATGCTTATTAAATTTAACAACCTAGACGGCAAATTAATAAATAATAAACATTATTATCCTATAAAAATATTTTACGAAGACACCGATGCTGGAGGTATTGTTTATCATAGTAATTATTTGAAATATTTTGAAAGAGCTAGAACCTCATTATTAAATTTACTCAAAATAGATCAAATAAAATTAAGCCAAAAACATGATACAAAATTAGTTGTTAGGAAAGGCGATATCATTTGGCACAAGCCAGCTAAATTAAATGATACTCTATTAATAGAGACCTGCCTTAAATATGCCAAAAACTCTAGTATAACTCTTGAACAGAAAGCTTTTATAAATAATAAAAATGAAACTGACCTATTGGTGACAGGTCTTTTTCAAATAGTAGCTGTTAATGATAATTTTAAAGTAAAGCGTATAAAGAGTATTTTACAGAGTAATTTTTTTAATAATTAATAAAACCAATTTTAAAGGCCTAGATTATGGATGAAAAAACTAAAACTCCAGAAGTGATTGTGGAACAGACTTCTGAACAAGCAGATCTCTCTCTTTTTGGATTAATCGTGGAGGCAGATTTTTTTGTTCAATTTATCATGTTTTTACTTTTACTATCTTCTGTTTGGTGTTGGACAATAATAATTAATAAATCAAGGTTGTTTAGAAAAGAAAAAAGAATATCAAAGTTTTTTGAAGAACATTATAATAGCGATAAAGTTGACGATGATGCTTTGCTTGATCATTTTAATAACAGTACTCAAAATGAAACAAATGCTCAGGTAAATATATTTATAAAAGGAATGTTAGAATTCAATAAAATCTATTCTATGTCTCCTAATTTGATTGGGAAAAAACAATTCAGTGAATTAGCACAACAACTAAATCTAACTTTACAAATAACCCTAAATAAAGAAATTGAAAAATTAGAAGAAGGTATGAACTTTCTAGCATCTATTGGCTCTGTAGCGCCATTTATTGGCTTACTTGGAACAGTTTGGGGAATTGTAAATGCATTTCAGTCTATTGCTATCACAAATAATACTAGTCTTGCCGTAGTAGCTCCTGGTATTGCAGAAGCACTTTTTGCAACGGCTCTTGGTTTGCTTGCTGCTATACCTGCGGTTGCAGCTTACAATAAATATTCTAACAATTTAGAAAAAATGTCTAATAACCTAGAATATTTTATTTTTGAATTTACTTCCAAGAAAATTGCTGAGTTGGAAAGAAAATTTTAATGTATAACCAAAAATTTCTGATCAGAAGCTCTCGTAAAAAAAATAAATCTATTAGTCAGATTAATGTCACTCCGTTTGTCGACGTTATGCTTGTTTTGCTCATTGTATTTATGATTACTGCTCCTCTATTGACCGTAGGCGTATCAGTTGATTTACCTAAAACAAAGGCAGGCCAACTTAACTCTAAAGGTGATCCAATTATAGTAAGTATAAAAGAAAATGGAGAGGTATATATTCAAGAAAGAGTAATTGAACTTTCGCAATTATTACCACGTTTAAAGGCAATATCATCTGGAAATAAAAATCTTAGAATTTATGTTCGTGGGGACAAGAGCGTACCCTATGGTATTGTATTAGACACTATTGCTAGAATTAAAAATTCTGGCTTCAAAAAAGTAGCGCTTGTAGCCAAACTAGAAGATAAGTAAAATTATGGTGGGTTCAACTTTTATTTCTATAGGCTTGCATATTTCCTTTATAATTATTGCTTATTTTGGGATGCCAAGTTTAAAAATTAAGGAACCTATCGAACAGCCAATTGATATAGTTGATGATACCCCGATTAGTTCTAAAACATCTCTCAAGCTAGGCACTACTACAGTTAAAAAAGAGAATGAAAAAAAAATAGAAGAAGTTAAAGAAAAGAGAATTAGAAAAACTATTCCGCCACCCCCGCCTGCACCAAGTAAAGAGATAATTGATAAAAAGAATAATGAATTAAAAAAACAAAAAGAAATAAATGAAATAGCAGAGATAATTAAAAAGAAACCAAAATTAAAAATAGAGAAAAAAAAAGAAATACCTAAAGTTGTTTCCAAACCGAAAACATTAAAAAAACAA
Organism: Candidatus Marisalimonas marina; assembly: GCA_038131365.1. Lineage (GTDB taxonomy): Bacteria > Pseudomonadota > Alphaproteobacteria > Puniceispirillales > Marisalimonadaceae > Marisalimonas > Marisalimonas marina. The sequence continues at coordinate 136,208 of JAYPPH010000005.1, forward strand.
ACAACTCCCAAAGTAGTTGTTAAACCAGAAAAAATTAAGAATAAGCAAAAAGAAAACTTTGCAAAGGGTCTTTTGAATACCCTTGCAGAAGCTAAAATTAAGAATAATGATGTTAAAAAGGAAAAAGCTAATAAAGAAGATCTTTTAAAAAAAATTAAAAAGATGGCTGGTAACTCAAATAGACAAGTTAAAGAAACATCACTGAATTTTAGTCAAACTGATATTGATAGAATTAGTAACCATGTAAGAAAGTTTTTTAATGTTTCTTATGCAGCAAGTGAGGTTAATAACATAATCACTTTAAAAATAATTACTAATTTGGATGGAACTGTTCAGAGTGTAACCATCATTGAAAAATCAAAATATATGAAAAACAAATTTTACAGAGCTGCTGCAGATGCTGCTAGGCGTGCTGTTCTTGATAGTTCTCCTTTACCTTTGCCTAAAGGCAAAGAAAAATTATTTACTAATATGATATTTGATTTCAATACATCTTTTATCAAGAGTTATTAATTGAACTTTTTTGATATTTTGCCATAATCCTGCCTCATAGAAGTAATTAATGTTAACTTTAATATTTAGTATATTTTTCTGAGGTATATATTTTGAATAAAAGTTTGTATCTTTTATGTTTAAAGTTTTTAGTATTAAGCTTTGGTTTAATGACTTTTAACGTATTTGCTGATGATGTTAAAATTAATATTAATTCAGGTCAGATAGAGCCACTTCCAGTAGCCATTGCTGATTTCACTGATAAAGATGGTAATTCAAATCAAATAGGCAGACAAATCTCTGAAGTTATATCAAATAATTTAGTAGGTTCTGGACAATTCAAGGCCATTGAAAGTGCAGCTTTTATTGCTCCACCAACCAGTCCATCTGTAAGGCCAAACTTTACAGATTGGTCCCCTTTAGGGATTAAAGCTCTAGTTACAGGCTCAGTAAAAAATATTAATAATGATGAAATAGAGATTGAGTTTAGATTATGGGATGTTGTCGCCGAAACTGACTTAATAGGTCTTAGACTTACAGTTGTATCTAATGCTTGGCGAAGAGTAGCACATATTATTTCAGATGAAATTTTTGAGCGTTTATCTGGAGATAGTGGTTACTTTGATACAAGAATTGTTTACGTTTCTGAGTCAGGTCCCCAAAATAAGCGTCTAAAAAGACTTGCAATAATGGATCAAGATGGAGAAAATCATCAATATTTAACAGATGGGAGTTTTTTGGTACTAACTCCACGTTTTTCTCCTACTAGTCAAGAAATTACATATTTAGCTTACTTTAAAAATGAACCAAGAGTTTACATTTTTAATTTAGAAACAGGACAACAAGAACTTTTAGGTTCTTTTCCAGGCATGACTTTTGCTCCTAGGTTTTCTCCGAAAGGTGATAAAATAATAATGAGCTTGGCTCAAAAGGGTGTAACAGATATTTACACTATGAATTTAAATAATCAAAAAGTTGACAGGTTAACCAATAGTTCTTCTATTGATACTTCTCCAAGTTATTCTCCAGATGGTAAAAAAATTATATTTAATTCTGACAGAGGTGGGTCTCAACAAATATATATCATGGACTCTAACGGAAAAGGAGTTAAAAGGATTTCTTTTGGAAATGGAAGATATGCTACTCCTGTTTGGGCACCTAAGGGAGAATTAATAGCATTTACAAAAATGTATAAAAATAAATTTTATATTGGTGTTATGTCTCCAGATGGTTCTGGTGAAAGGTTATTAGCTGAGGGATATTTAGTGGAAGGACCAACATGGGCACCGAATGGCAGAGTGTTAATGTATTTTAAACAAGACAAACCTGTTGATGATGGTAAGAGCACAAATGTAAACCTCTACAAAATTGATATAACAGGCTTTAGGGAGACTAGGATAATTACTCCAAGTGACGGCTCAGACCCAGCTTGGTCACCTCTGTTACCTAACTAATTGTTATCAGAGTTAAAATAGGTTGAATTTAGGTTTTAATTAAGATATTGTGCAGATCAATAATAAGAGATTCATTGAAGGAGTTTGGGATGAATAAAAAATTACTAGCTATGTTAGGAACTGTAGCTCTTCTTTCAGCATGTGAGACAGCCTCTCAAAAGGTTGTGAGTGGCACAGCTGCAACATCCTCCAGCAGTGGATCTACTTCAGGATCTGCCTCAAGTTCTGTTGATAAAAAACAAAGTTTATTTGCTCAAGCTAAACAAACAGCTGCTGATAAATTAATTGCAGTTGGTGATAGAGTTTTATTTGATTATGACTCTGCAGAGTTAGATTCAAGTGCAAAAATATTATTAGATGCTCAGTCAAGATTCCTAAGAGTTAATAGTGACTTAAATTTTATAATTGAAGGTCATTGTGATGAAAGAGGAACTCGTGAGTATAACCTAGCATTAGGTGAGCAAAGAGCAACTGCTGTTAGAGATTATTTAGTAATACAAGGTATAGACCCTGACAGAATTAAGGTTATTTCTTATGGTAAAGAAAAGCCTGCTGTTGTTGGATCTAATAACATGGCATGGTCAAAAAATAGACGTGCCGTTACCGTTATTGAGTAAAATTTAGATTACCTAAAATCTATACTGAATATTATTACTTTTATTTTAGCAATTAAGCTGCGTGTGAATTATGCATAAATTTATAAGAGTTATATCTCTATTAACTACCTTTTTATTTTCATTGCCTGTATCTTCCCAAAGCCTGGATGGTTTAAAAGAGATTGTTACTATTCAACAAGAAAAAATTGCTAGGATAGAGAATGATCTAAAAAATCTTATTGGTTCTTTCGAGAGCCTTTCAAACCAAAAGCAAAATAATAAGATTCCTTTAGAGTTAGAAAGCAAAATTAATTCTATTACACAAAAATTAAATCTCTTAGAGAATAATATTAAAAATATTACAAACCTATCTTATAATTTAGATTTTGCACTTAAGCGGATAGAAAGACATTTAGAACTTACGTCTATAAATAACGGAAATATTAAACAGAGTAACAAAGAAGCTCCTTCAAAACCTACTTTTGTTGAAAATAAAAGATAATGACATAAATGTTAAAAATCTTGAAAATAAGACCGAGGGTGTTTTAGGTTTTATAAAAGAGCCAACATCTTCAAGTACAGATAATAACCAGGACAAAGTAACACTTAAAAATGATACAGAGAAAAATAAATTATTAACAAAATCATCTCCTGAAGAAAATTATAATATTGCTTTAGATTATGCTGTAGACTTAGATTTTGTTAATGCAGAAAAAGCATTTAAAGAGTTTTTGACTATATATAAAGATAGTAAACAAACGGCTGATGCTCAATATTGGTTAGGAAGAGTATACTTTGCACAAGGAAAATTTGAAGAGGCAGCGATTGCCTTAGCTGAATTTAACAGTGTTTTTCCAAATGATTCAAGGTTTCAAGAAACTACTCTATTAATAGCAGAATCAGCATCTAATTTTGCCCCTCAAAATCAACTTTGTGATATACTAAAGCAATCATTGGAGTTTATGGTCAATCCTTCTGAGAAATTTATTAAAAGAATTAATGATCTCAAGAATGAAAATAAATGTACCAATGAATGATTGATAAATTTAATTCTGAACTTTTAAAACTTCTCTATCATCCAGTTAATAAGTATTCAAATAATTTTGTTTTGGGTCTGTCTGGTGGCGTTGATTCTATGGTTTTGCTCCATTTAGTTAAGAAGGTTTTAGATCAAAACAAGCTTTCTAACATAAATATTTATCCAACTATAATTGATCACAATCTGAGGATTGAATCAGGTTTTGAAGCTGAAAATGTAAAAAAAATTTCACAAGATCTTGGATTCAAAACAATTATAAAAAAAATTAAAAGACAAAGACCTAATGGAAATATCCAGGAATGGGCAAGACAAAATAGAAGAGAATTATTGTTTGAAAGTTGTTGTGATTTATCAGGTAATTTATTTTTAGCACATCATTTAGATGATCAAGCAGAAACAATTTTTATGCGTTCTTCTAGGAATTCAGGTATTGATGGCCTATCTGGAATGAAAACTATGACTTTTTGGAATGGAATTTTTATATTAAGACCATTACTTAAATTTTCAAAAAATGAAATAGTAGAATATGCAAATAATGAAAATATTAAATTCTATGAAGATCCATCTAACTATTCATTAAAATATGAAAGGGTAAGAATAAGGAAAGAACTGAAACAGATTAAGAATGATAAGTGGGAAACTATCTCAAATGATCTATTCAAGTTTAGTCTTAATTGTAATAAATTGCTTAATAATATTAATATTGTTTTTGAGAATTGGCTAAAACAAAATATTTTAGTTGATCAATGTGGTGTTGTTAGAGTTAATTATGAAAGTTTAAAATTACTTTTCAAACAATCTGACTTATTGTGTGTATCACTCTTTTCGAAAATTCTTCTAACTGTTGGAGGAAAATTATATCCCCCAAAACGAAAAAAAGTTTATGAAGTAATTAAATCATTATTAATTTGTGATTTGACAAAACGAACTTTGGGTAATGTTTGTATTTACCTTAAAAATAACTTCATCTACTTTTTGAGAGAAAAAAGACACCTTAACTATAACTTTGAGATAAATAAAAATAAAAAATATTTTTTTGATGGCCGTTATATTATTATCAGTAATGTAAAAGGAAAATTAGTTTCCTCAGAAAATGTAAATTTTGACGTTGTCCCTGTTAATAGCCCGTTTTATGAATTTAAAAAAATAATTAATAAAACAATTCCTTGTCTTCAAACACTTGAAGGTAAACTAATTAAACCCCATTTAAGTATTATTGATACAAAATTGAAACATCATGGAAATTTAAAACACGACGCTTTTAAACTTTACCTTATTAATAGAGTGTTGATATAATTTAAAAAAATTAAAAGGAATATTATGAATAATTTTGGAAAAAACATAGCTGTTTGGGTAATTATTTCTTTAGTGTTAATTGCTATTTTTAATGTTTTTCAAGGAAATTCTTCTAAATCAACTAACAACGTAATAGCTTATTCAGATTTTTTAGCAAGAGTTAACTCTGGAGAAGTTCGAGAAGTAAGTATTCAAGGCGATAAAATTTTTGGCTCATCTAATAGTGGAGTCCCATTTTATTCATATATTCCTAAAGATGATGGATTAGCTAATAAATTATCTGAAAAAGGGATTAAAGTTACAGCAGAACCAGCTGAGAGTGGTATGCCTGGAATTTTATCTGTTTTAATTTCATGGTTTCCAATGTTGCTGTTTATAGGTGTGTGGATTTTCTTTATGAAACAAATGCAAGGTGGTGCTAAAGGAGCAATGGGATTTGGAAAATCTAAGGCAAAACTTCTTACAGAACATAGAGATAAGGTCACTTTTCGAGATGTTGCAGGCATTGATGAAGCTAAATCTGAATTGGAAGAAGTGGTCGAGTTCTTAAGAGACCCCAGCAGGTTCCAAAAGCTTGGTGGAAAAATTCCTAAAGGGGTTTTGCTAGTGGGTCCTCCAGGCACAGGTAAAACTTTGCTTGCTAAAGCTGTAGCTGGAGAAGCTGGTGTTCCATTTTTTACGATTTCTGGCTCTGACTTTGTTGAAATGTTTGTTGGTGTAGGTGCTTCTAGAGTAAGAGATATGTTCGAACAAGGTAAAAAGAATTCTCCTTGTATCATATTTATTGATGAAATAGACGCTATGGGTAGGCATAGAGGAGCTGGTTTAGGTGGTGGTAATGACGAAAGAGAACAAACTTTAAATCAACTTCTTGTAGAAATGGATGGTTTTGAAACAAATGAAGGCGTTATTTTAGTTGCTGCAACTAATAGACCTGATGTTTTAGATCCAGCTTTATTAAGACCTGGAAGGTTTGATAGACAAGTTGTCGTTCCAAACCCAGATATGATTGGACGCGAGAAAATATTGAAAGTTCATATGAAAAAAGTTCCACTTTCTTCCGATGTAGTTGCCAAAACTTTAGCTAGAGGCACGCCTGGTTTCTCTGGTGCTGATTTGGCTAACTTGGTTAATGAAGCTGCATTATTGTCTGCTCGAAAAGGAAGAAATGACGTAAGCATGGTTGAATTTGAAGAAGCCAAAGATAAAGTCATGATGGGTTCTGAAAGAAGATCTATGGTTATGACAGAGGAAGAAAGAAAGCTTACAGCTTATCATGAGGCAGGTCATGCAGTTATTGCTGTTTACTCACCTGCAAGTGATCCTATTCATAAAGCCACTATAATACCTAGAGGAAGAGCTCTTGGTATGGTGATGAGATTACCTGAAGGTGATAGGGTATCAATGGCCAAAGATAAGCTATTTGCAGACTTAAGAGTTGCGTGTGGTGGACGAATAGCTGAAGAGATGATATTTGGTAAAGATAAAGTTACCACTGGTGCCAGTTCTGACATTAGAATGGTGACGGATACTGCTAGGAGAATGGTAACTGAATGGGGTCTTTCTGATAAGCTTGGTTTTTTAGCATATGAAGCTAATGAACAAGAAGTTTTTCTAGGAAGATCTGTATCACAGCAAAAAAATGTGTCTGATAACACAGCATCTATTGTTGATGAAGAAATTAGAAAAATAGCTGATTCAGTCTATCTTGATGCCCAAAAAATGTTAAAAAAGTATTCTAAACAACTTAAAAGGGTAGCTGAGGCATTATTAGAATATGAAACATTAGACGGAAAACAAATACAAGATTTGTGTAAAGGTCTAAAGATTTCTATTAAAAAAAGTGATGATATTGATAATACGCCAAAAGCAAAAAAGCCAAAAAGAAGAGTAGGAATACCCTCTACAACTGGAAAGCAAACAATTGTTACTAATGATTTAGATAATTCTTAGAGCCGATTATGGCTTTGGTTGAACGACAAAAACATTTGTTTGCTCCTCCTTACTCCGATGAAGCAGAAACTTACATTATACCTGTTGCTAAAAATGAATATGAAATATCTAACGGGTTAAAAATTGCTGGTGGATGGCGTTATTTTGATAACATTAGGGTGCTCCAAAAAAAGAACAATACTTTCGTTGAAGTTTTAATATCTGTTAAAGAGTTTAGAAACTTAGCTAAACGTGAAAATAAAGAGAGCCTCCGAAAAGTAGATATCCATCTTGAAAATATTATTAGAAAAAGACCACCTTTTTCAAAAGTAGATATGTCTTCTCCTAATATAATGGGTGTTTTAAATTTAACACCAGATAGTTTTTACAAAAATAGTAGAAAATCTAATTCTGAAAACGCTATTAGAAAATGTAAGGAAATGTTAAAAAATGGTGCAACCATCCTAGATATTGGAGGTGAATCCTCTAGACCAGGTGCTGAAAAGGTCTCTGAAAATAAAGAACAAGAAAGGGTCTTGCAGACATTACAAAAACTTCAACAACAAAATTTTAATGCAATAGTCTCTTTGGATACTAGAAACTTAGGTACAATGAAGTTGGGATACGACTGTGGTGTTAATATAATCAATGATATTTCCGGTTTAGATAGTACTAAAAAAGCAAATTTTATAATTTCAAAAAAATTACCAGTTATTATAATGCATATGCAAAATAATCCTGAAAATATGCAAGATAATCCTCAATATTCTTTTGCTCCTGTAGATATCTATAAATTTTTTTCAAAAAAAATTAATGAATTGTTAAAAATGGGTATAGATATATCAAATATAGTTGTTGATCCTGGTATTGGTTTCGGAAAAAATAAATATCATAACCTAGATATTCTCAAAAACATAAGCATTTTTCATGGTTTGGGTGTACCTATACTACTTGGAGTTAGTAGAAAAGCATTAATAGGTCAACTAACTATTGATGATTTTATATTTCGTGGGGTAAGAACAAGATCCATTAATCCTAGTAAAAGATTGAGTGGATCATTAGTATTTGCTATGCATGCTTTTAATAATGGCATCCAAATAATTAGAACACATGATGTTTTTGAGACAAAACAAGCATTAACATGTCAGTTTTCTTTGAACTAAAAGGTAATTTAAATATGAGTCATGATTCAAAAAATAAAGAAAGGTTGTTTGGTACTGACGGTATAAGAGGAACAGTAAATAAAGGTAAAATAACAGCACTGATGGCTGTTAAATTAGCTATGGCTGCTGGTGATTATTTCTTTGGCAGGGCGGGCACAAAAAAACCTCGTGTTTTAATTGGTAAAGATACACGATTGTCTGGATACATGCTTGAACCTGCATTAGTTTCTGGTTTTACTTCTGTTGGTTTAGATGCAATAACAACTGGTCCTATGCCAACACCTGCTATAGCGCATTTAACAAGAGCTCTTAGATGTGATTTGGGTGTAATGATTTCAGCATCTCACAATCCATATGAGGATAATGGATTAAAGCTTTTTGGATCAGATGGATTTAAATTAAATGATGATGTGGAAAACGAAATCCAGTCTAAAATGGAAAAAAATCCATCTCTTGCAAAATCAGAAAATTTAGGCAGGGCTAGAAGAATGGAAGATGCCATAGGAAGATATGCAGAGTTTGTTAAACAAATTCTCCCAAAGAAAGCAGACTTAAGTGGATTAAGAGTAGTAGTAGACTGTGCTAATGGAGCGTCATACAAAGTCGCACCGGAAGTATTATTTGAACTAGGAGCAGAAGCACATATTATTGGTGCTCAACCAAATGGGAAAAATATTAATTTTGAATGTGGTGCTATGTTCCCTCAAAAAATGGCTGAGCAAACTAGGTTGTTAGGTGCTGATTTAGGAATAGCATTCGATGGTGATGCTGATAGGGTAGTTTTTTCCGATGAAAATGGAAATATTATAGAAGGAGATTTGATTTTAGGTTTTCTAGCCAATGAAATGAAAAAAAATAATGAATTTAGTGATAGTCCAGTTGTTGGTACCTTAATGTCAAATCTTGGATTAGAAAATTACTTAAAAGAGAAAAATATCGACTTTTTCAGAACTAATGTTGGTGATCGTTATATTTTATCAAAAATGATTGAAACTAATAGTAAACTTGGTGGAGAACCTTCAGGACATATCTTATTAACAGATTTTGCAAAAACTGGTGATGGGTTATTAACTTGCATAAAAATTTTATATCTACTTAAAAAATCAGGCTTAAAAGCATCTAAATTACTTAGACCTTTTAAACTGGTACCTCAGTTGTTAAAAAATATTAAAAACATTGATAAAAAAATTCTTCAAAAAAATAACGTACAAGATTTTATAAATAATAAACAAAATCTCTTAGGTAACGATGGACGTATTATAATAAGACCATCTGGTACTGAAGAATTGGTAAGAGTTATGGTTGAGTCTTCAGATTTAGAGCAAGTTAGAGAAATATCCTCTGAAATTACTAAATTTTTGACAAAAGAGGGTGATACAAAAAATAATGGGTAATTTAACAAAATCTGTTTTGGTAATAGCTGGGTCTGATCCAAGTGGTGGAGCAGGTATTCAAGCAGATATAAAAACTCTTACTAGCCTTGGTGTTTATGCAATGACATCTATAACTGCCCTTACAGAACAAAATACTAAGGGTGTTATTAGTATATTTGAAATACCAGTTGATTTTGTCGTTAAGCAGATTAATTGTTGTCTATCTGATATTAATGTTCATGCAATAAAAATTGGTATGTTACATAATGCTGATTTAATTAATGCAATTTGTGAAACTCTTATTCGACAAAACAATATAATTAACAAAGACATTAAAATTATTCTTGATCCAGTTATGGTAGCAAAAGGTGGACATAAGTTATTAAAAGATAATGCTATAAGCGCACTTAAAAATTTTATCAAAAATGCAAGACCAATTTTGACACCTAATATACCTGAGGCTGAAATTTTAACAGGGCTTAAAATTAGAGATATATCTGATATGAAACAGGCTGCTAGAGCAATAATTGATTTGGGAGCAAGCCAAGTGATTTTAAAGGGAGGTCATCTCCAAAATAGTATTTTGATAGATTTATTAATAGATAATGAAAATATTCATACTATAGAAACAAGTAAAATTGTTACCAATGATACACATGGTACAGGTTGTACAATGGCTTCAGCTCTGTCAGCGTTTTTGGCAAAATCTCAACCAATCAAGGTTGCCTTTGAATCTGCACATTCGTATGTAAATAACGCTATCAAAACAGCACCTAAATTTGGTAATGGCAATGGTCCTATTAATCATTGTCATAAAATCATTTAACTTTATCAGCTATTTTAGTTAAGTCTTTAAACCACCTATGAATTGGATCTTTGATTTCTAATAAATTAGAAGAGCTACAACAAGATACCCATTTAAAATTACCAAAAAATATATAATCTTCTATACCGGGTTCTTTACCTGCAATAAAGCCATTTGCATCTATTATTTTTCTAATTGGGTTAATCAGTTTATTAAATTCTTTTATGAATTCAGAAATTTTCGGTTTAAATTTGGTGATTGGACCCTTTATTCTATCTTCCCTAGTTTTAATATAATAATTTATATCTTCACCTTCTAAAACATTAGGAATTTCGTGGGCTATTACTTTAAACAAAACTGGTAAAAGTTGCCTGGATGTCCAAAGATATAAGAAATACGAGAAATTTTTTGATGTTTCATTTATGAAAAGTTTATTTTCGGGATAATATTTGTCTAACCATTTTATTATTTCCCAGGAATCGTTAACATATCCGTCTTCATGTTCTAAGATTGGGACCAATGTTTGACCAGAAAAGGCAATTTTATCCTTTTCTGAAAATCTGACTGGCACTGTTTCAAATTTTATATTTTTATGAAGTAGGCAAAGTTTAACTGTCCAACAGGGTGGACTAAATCGTAAATCATTTTTGCCAGATAAGTCATATAATTTGATCATTTGTTTTTCCAGAAATTTTGTGTGTTGACAAGAATAAAAAAGTTGTTATTAAACGTGTGGGCAGTTGCTTCCCAACAAGCAATAACATTTTATGAGGTTAGTATGACCAGACCAATAGTCAAGCCAATTCGTCCTGAGTTCTCTTCAGGTCCATGCGCAAAGAGACCTAATTGGTCACTTGAAGTTTTAAAAAATAGTTCCCTTGGTAGATCGCACCGTCACCCACTTGCAAAAAATAAATTAAATCAATCTATTGAACTCACTAAAAATATATTAGAAATTCCAGATGATTATTTAGTTGGAATTGTTCCAGGATCTGATACAGGAGCCATTGAAATGGCAATGTGGAACCTCCTAGGACCAATGGATGTGACTATACTGGTCTGGGACAGTTTTGGTTCAGACTGGTCTAATGATGTGAAATCACAACTCAAATTAACTAACATTGATATTAAAAAAGCTGAGTACGGTAAATTACCTGACTTGCCTGCCTCAAAATTTGAAGGAGATATAGTATTTAATTGGAATGGTACCACAGCTGGTGTTTGCATGCCAAATCTTAATTGGGTAGACCCAAAACGAAAAGGGATAACAATTTGTGATGCTACATCAGCCGCGTTTGCAATGGATATTGATTGGGAAAAAATTGATGTAGGTACTTTTTCTTGGCAAAAGTGTTTAGGTGGAGAAGCAGGTCATGGTATGTTGGTATTATCCCCTAAGGCTGTTGAAAGACTAAATTCTTATAATCCATCTTGGCCATTACCTAAGCTATTTCAACTTAAAAAAAATGATAAAGTTAATATGGAAATTTTTTTAGGGTCTACAATTAATACCCCCTCTTTACTCTGTGTAGAGGATTATCTAGATGCTCTTGTTTGGAGCAAAGACATTGGAGGTTTAGCTGAGCTAATAAAAAGATCAAATAAGAATTTAGAGATTATAAAAGAATGGGTTTCTAATTCTTATTGGGCTGCTTTTTTATGTGAAGATGAAAACAACTTATCCAATACTTCAATTTGTTTAAAACTTGTTGATCCTAGGATTGTAAACCTTCCTTTAGAAACAAAGAACAAGTTAGAAAAAAATATTATAAGTTTGTTAGAAATTGAGAATGTTGCCTATGATATAGGGAGTTATAGATCAGCTCCTCCAGGATTAAGAATTTGGGGTGGTCCGACTGTAGAAAATGATGATATTAAAAGTTTGCTTCCATGGTTAGATTGGGCTTATGAAACTTCAATTATAGAATTAGGAATAAATTAAAAAAAGAAGGTAAATATGGCTAAAGTTTTGATAAGTGACAAGTTAAGCGAGTCTGCAGTTGATATTTTCAAAAAAAATAAAATTGAAGCTTCTTATCAACCTGGTATCAATAAAGAAGAAATTTTAAAAATAATTCATGAGTATGATGGACTTGCTATAAGGTCAGCAACTAAAGTTACTAGTGATATTTTAGAAAAAGGTAAGAATCTTAAAATTGTTGGTCGTGCAGGTATAGGTACAGATAATGTAGATAAGTTAGCTGCAACAAAAAATGGTATCATCGTAATGAATACACCATTTGGCAATGCAGTCACAACAGCTGAACATGCTATTGCTCTTATGATGTCATTAGTTAGAATGATACCTCAAGCAGATCACTCTACTAGGCAAGGGAAATGGGAAAAATCCAAATTTAATGGGACGGAGATAACAGGTAAATATTTAGGCTTGATTGGTTGTGGAAATATTGGATCAATTGTTGCTAACAGAGCATTAGGGCTTAAGATGAAAGTAATGGCTTTTGATCCTTTTCTTACAAAAGAAAAAGCTTCTGAATTGAGTGTAGAAAAAGTTGATTTAGATACATTACTCAAAAATGCTGATATAATTTCTCTTCATACACCATTAACAGATGATACAAAAAATATAATTTCTTCTGATGCATTAAATAAAATGAAAAAAGGGGCTAGAATTATAAATTGTGCAAGAGGTGGATTGGTAGATGAAGTTGCGTGTAGAGCAGCATTAGAGACAGGTCATTTAGCTGGAGCTGCCTTTGATGTTTTTGTAGAAGAGCCAGCAAAAGAAAATATATTATTTGATGCACCAAATTTTATAGCAACTCCTCACTTAGGTGCTGCAACAATAGAGGCTCAAGAAAATGTTGCTATACAAATAGCTGAACAAATGTCAGACTATTTGAATACTGGAGCTGTTGTTAATGCACTCAATTATCCTAATGTAACTTCAAAAGAAGCTCCAATTTTAAAACCTTATGTTAGGCTTGCATACCTTATTGGCTCGTTTCTTGGACAAGTTACACAAGAAGGCATATTAAGTATTAAACTAGAGCTTGAAGGAAAAGCTTCATATATTAAAGATACGCCCTTAATGGCAAGTGCCTTGGTGGGAATATTAGAGCCAACATCTGTGTCTGTGAATAATATTAATTCTTCATCGATAGCTACCAGCAGAGGTATTAATTTATCTACTATTAAACATGAGAGACGTTGTGATTATGAAACACTTTTAAAAATTACAATTAAACATGAGAAGGGTGAAAGGACTATTTCAGGTACTTTGATAGCAGGTAACAAACCAAGAATTATTAATATTCAGGGAATTCCGATTGAATCAGACTTTCCTAAATCGGCATTGTATTTAAGGAATTATGATAAACCAGGCTTTATTGGTGATTTAGGAAATGTGCTGGGTGGACAAAATATTAATATAGCCTCATTTCATTTAGGTCGTCGAAGTATTGGCGGTGAAGCAATAGCACTAGTAGAAATAGATGATGGTATAGATGAACAAATAATTCAAAAAATCAGAGCATTACCTCAAGTCGCTAGAGTTAACGCTATCAATTTTGAACAAAATTAGTTCATTTTTATTTATTGAATTTAGTAGATACATTATAAAATTTATTATACAAAATATAATTTTAAATTTTAGGCATCAAGATGATAAGTTCATCAAATGACAATGGTTTGTTACCTGCTGGCTTGAGTGATGTATTATATCCAAACGCAGAATTACAATCTAAAACAATAGAAAGTTTAATAGATGTATTTTCTAACTTCGGATACTCAAGGGTTAAACCTCCCCTCGTTGAATATGAAGATACTCTTATTTCAAATGGTTTAGGAAAAGTTTTAAAAGACTCTACTTTTAGAATTATGGATCCATTGTCCCAAAAAATGATGGCATTAAGATCAGATGTTACAGCTCAAATTTCTCGGATAGCATCAACAAGGTTATCTCATTTGCCTCGACCACTTAGACTATCTTATTCTGGAGATGTTCTGAGGGTTAAAGGTGATAATTTTAATATGGAACGGCAGAAAACACAGGTCGGTGCTGAGCTTATAGGTTCCGAGTCAAAGTTTGTAGACGCTGAAATAATTTTAGTCTGTTTGAAAGGTCTAACTTCAGTAGGCATAGACTCCATCACAGTAGATATGAATTTTCCTTTAATAAGAAAATATTTATTAAGAAATGTATCACAATCTTTAAAAAGTGATATTAATCAAGCAATTGATATAAAAGATATACAATATATAAAAAATTTAAAATCTAATGATTTAGATATAATTATTGAATTTATGGAATGCACTGGAGAGCATTCAAACGTAATAAAATCTTTAAAAAAAATTAAATTAGATGAATATCTCTCAAATATTAGAAATTACTTTTTAGAAGTTTTGGAGTTAGTAGAGAGATATAATGATATTGCAAAACTATCTATAGATTTACTTGAAAATAGAGGTTTTAAGTATCATACCGGTTTAACGTTTACAATTTTTTCTGACGATTTTAAAGGTGAAATTGCCAAGGGAGGGAGGTATAAAACCTCTAATAAAGAAACTGCTACTGGATTTACTATTTATACAGAAAAATTAAATTTTAAATCTAAAACAAAAAATAAGCAAAAATTAGTATTTGTTCCACATTTTAATATGAATGATGCAGAATTAATTATTCAAAAAGGTTATAGAGTAGTTTTTGGTTCAGAGCAAAATCCAAATATCGAAAAGGAAGCTTCTAAAATGAAGTGTACCCATGTTTGGAAAAACAATCGTATTGTAGAGATATAGACTTAGAATTTTAATTAAGGATTTTTAATGAGTAATGTAGTCATAGTTGGTACCCAATGGGGTGATGAAGGTAAAGGTAAGATTGTTGATTGGTTATCAGAAAAGGCAGACTTAGTTGTTAGATTTCAAGGTGGTCATAACGCTGGCCATACACTTGTTATTAATGAAAATGTTTTTAAGTTATCTTTATTACCTAGTGGAATAGTTAGAAATAACACGAAGGTTTTAATAGGAAATGGTGTGGTTATTGATCCTGTCCATTTAATTAAGGAAATAGAACAGTTACAGCAAAAAAATATAAAAATTACTCCAGATAATCTTATTATTTCAGATGCTGCATCTTTAATCTTACCAATTCACCAGTTAGTTGATGAAGCAAGAGAACACAAAAGTGGTTTAAATAAAATTGGAACTACAGGTAGAGGTATTGGTCCAGCATATGAAGATAAAGTGGGAAGGCGTGGAATAAGAATATGTGATTTTTTTGATGAAAATGAATTATTAGAAAAACTTAAAAAAGTATATGAACATCATAATATTTACTTATCAGCCTTAGGTAAAAATACACAAAACCCAGAAGATTTTGTTAATGAATTATTGAAATTAGGAAAATTAATAACCCCTTATGTTCAGCCTTCTTGGCTTGTTATAGAAAAATACAATGAAACTTCGTCTAATATATTATTTGAGGGTGCTCAAGGAACTTTTTTAGATATAGATCATGGAACTTATCCATATGTGACTAGTAGTAATACAGTTTCAGCTCAAGCTGGAATTGGTTCAGGGACAGGACCAACTGCTATAGATTATACTATAGGGATTACTAAAGCCTATACTACTCGTGTTGGCTCTGGCCCATTCCCGACAGAAGATAATGGTGAAGATGGGGAAACTTTGGGTAAAAATGGATTTGAGTTTGGTACAGTTACTGGTCGACAAAGACGGTGTGGATGGTTTGACTCAGTTTTAGTAAAACAGGCTGTAAGACTATCTAATATAAATGGTATAGCTTTTACTAAGATGGATGTACTGGATGGATTTAAGGAAATTAAAATATGTGTAGGATACAAATTAGGTTCAGAAACTTTGAATTATTTTCCTACCTCCAATAAAAAACAGAAAGAAATAGTTCCTATTTATGAAGTTATGAATGGATGGGATGGAAGTATTGCAGGTATTAGGGATTTTGATAAACTTCCTAAAGAAGCGAAAGATTACGTAAAGAGAATAGAAGAACTAATCGATTCTAAAATTATTCTCATCTCCACCAGTCCAGAAAGAGCTGATACTATTTATTTGGAAAATCCATTTGATAAAAGCTGAATTACTCAGATGTTATAAGCTTTAATTCCTTTGCTTTTATTTTCATAGCTTCCTGTAATTTTTCAAAAGCTCTACTTTCAATTTGGCGAACCCTTTCTCTACTAACTTTGTATTCTTGGGAGAGATCTTCAAGAGTTTTAGGAGGTTCAATTAATCTCCTTTTAATTATAATATCTTTTTCCCTTGGCTTCAGTAAATCTAAAGCTTGTTGCATCATTTTGTTTCTGATGTTTTTTTCTTGAAAGTTCTCATATTCAATTTCTTGATTTTCTCTATGGTCAGCTAGCATGTCTTGCCATTCAGCTTCTTCTCCATCATGCCTGCTCACTTGGGAATTGAGAGAATGATCACCTCCTAGCATTCTTCTATTCATAGTTACAACGTCATCTTCAGACACGTCTAAAGATTTTGCAATATAACTAACTTGCTTGTTAGATAAATCACCATCTTCTAATGCATTAATCTTACCTTTAATCTTTCGAAGGTTAAAAAATAACTTTTTCTGACTTGCAGTAGTACCAATTTTAACCTGAGACCAACTTCTAAGAACAAATTCTTGTATAGCAGCTTTAATCCACCACATGGCATATGTTGCTAATCTAAAACCTTTTTCAGGATCAAATTTTTTTACGGCATGCATCATGCCTATGTTACCCTCTGCAATAAGATCAGCTACAGGTAAGCCATAACCCCTATATCCCATTGCGATCTTAGCTACAAGCCTTAGATGACTTGTAACTAATTTATGTGCAGCTTTAGTATCATTTTTGTCCAGCCAGTCTTTGGCTAAAGTGTATTCTTCTTCAGCTTCAAGCATCGGAAATTTTTTAATATGCTCTAAATATCTGGCTAAGTTATTATCTGGTGATAATAATGATAAACTAGTAGAATCTGAAAATGCCATTTTAAGTACTCCTGGTTATCATATAATAAATATAATTAATTTTTTAAAGACTTTAATAACTAGATTTAAATTCTATCCCTTTAAAATTTCTATTAGATTTCTCATATCTTTTGGTAAATCACTACTAAAATTTAAATATTTTTTTGTAATAGGATGCTCAAAAGATAATTTTGTAGCATGTAATGCTTGTCTTTCAAAAGATTCTACCAACTTCACCTTTTCTTTCAGAGAGTTATTTTTATATCTTTTTTTTGAGATAGATTTTCCATATAAATCATCACCGATTATGTTGTAGCCTATAGATGACATATGTACTCTTATTTGGTGTGTCCTTCCAGTTTCTAGTTTACATTGAACCAAACTAGCAAATGGTGAGTAGACATCTAATAATTGCCATTTAGTTATTGCTATCTTACCTTTATTAGTTATAGCCATTTTTTTCCTATTAGTAGTTGATCTGCCAATAGGTTTTTCAATTATTCCCTTATTTTCAGGCTGTCCCCAAACAATCGCATTATATTCTCTATCAATATTATGATTACTAAATATATCAGATAAACCAACATGGGCTAATTCTGTTTTAGCAGCAACCATAACACCACTAGTATTTTTGTCTAATCTATGAACAATACCAGGTCTTTTTATACCACCAATTCCTAGTAAACTTTCGCCGCAATGATGAAGTAAAGCATTTACTAGAGTTTTATTAGGTGATCCTGGTGCAGGATGCACAACCATTCCTGCTTTTTTATTCAACACTATTAAATGATTATCTTCATAGATTATGTCTAAATCAATTTTTTCAGCAGAAGGAATAGCTTTTTCAATTTCTGGCAATGAAACTGTAATTAAATTTCCATCCTTAAGCTTAAAAGAAGGATCGTCTATTATCATTCCATCAAGGACTAAATTTTTTCCTTCAATTAGGCTCTTAATCCTGTTTCTTGATAACAGATAATTATTTTTATTTAAAACTTGTGTTGCTATCTTACTTTCTTTAATAGCTTCAGTAACCCATGCATCTATTCGTAATATTGGTAAATTAAAATCTTTAACAGAAAGAGAAATTTTAATAGGATTATTCATGTCTAATATTTCTGACCTAAAAAATCAAAATCAATCAAAGTTGATGTCCAATATAAGACTTCTTAAAATAATTGCTATAATTTTAGGTATTCTAATTATTATTGGTATATTTTTCTTATTTTTAGGATTAGCTAAAAGTTACAATAACCTTGGTAATGAACAAAAAAAAGTTAATAAACCTGAAATCAAAAATAATATTCTCAATGAATTTATTTTTTCCCAACCACAAGATGCTCAATTAATTTCTTCATCTTTAGGAAATAATAATGAAATTCTTTTAAGATATCTCTATCAAGGTAATAATGTTTTGGTTGTGCTTAATGCTAAAACACAAAAGATTCAGTCAATTATAACTCTAAAAAGAGGCAAAAATTTTGGAAAATAAAATAATTAATTAAGATTTTAAAATGAAAACTGATAAAATACTTCTTGGAACAGACACCGTTTCTGGGATTCATCCTAAAATATTAAACGCAATTACTATTGCTTCTAAAGAAAAAACACTTCCTTATGGAAATGATATTTTTACTAAAGAGTGCAAATCTACCATTTCTAAAATTTTTGAAAAAGATGATTTAGATATTATACCTATGATGTCGGGTACAGCGTCTAATTCTCTAGCTTTATCGTCGTTTCTTCGCTCTTATGGGAGCGTTTTATGTCATGCTCAAGCACATATTAATAAAGATGAGGGTGGAGCCCCAGAATTTTTTTCATGTGGGGGAAAATTAATACCAATCTCTAATGACTTAGGAAGAATAACGGCTAATGAACTATCTGAGAAAATAGACGAAATTAACTTCAAAGGTAAACAAAATTATATCTGTGGCGTTTCAATTACTCATTTGGCTGAAAATGGAACTACGTATACTCCAGATGAAATAAAAGATATTAGTAAAGTTTGTAAACATAATAATCTGTCTCTACATATGGATGGGGCGAGATTTTCAAATGCTTTAGCATTTCAAAAATCATTGTCACCCGCAGATATTACATGGAAAGTAGGTGTGGATTGTTTGTCCTTAGGTGCAACAAAAAATGGTGCTATGGCGGCAGAGGTCATAATCTTTTTTAATAAAGAGCTTGCTGTTGAAGCAGAAAAGTTAATTAAGCAAACTGGTCACGTATTATCAAAAACAAGATTTATTTCAGCTCAATTAACCGCATGGTTCCAGGATGGTCTATGGATTAGTTTAGCAGATAAAGCAAATTTTATGGCTAATTATCTAAGTAAAGAATTATCTAAGTTTAATGAGTTCAAATTAGCTTATCCAACCCAAGCTAATGAAGTGTTTCTTGAGGTTAGTAAAAAAACATATCAAGAAATGCTAAAATTAAATATCATATCAAACCTATGGAGTAGGATAGATCATAATAATTTCATATTGAGATTTGTAACGTCTTTTGAAACTGAAAAATCCGAAATTGATGAGCTACTTTCAAGAATAAATACTTTTTGTTCTAAATGTTAGATTCCGTAGTTAAGATAAAGGGCTAAATTAAGTGTTATATCATTAATTATCGATATTATATTTTTCTCAAAAACAAAAGCAAATGTTCCTAAGTATGAATATCCAATTAATATTGGAAGAAAGTAAAGCCTAATCATAAGTATTATCCAGGCAAGATAAAGTGGTTTTAGTGGTGCCACGATAAAATTTGGTGTTATTTTAGATGTTGCATTAACAATTGGTGATGTTAACTTATTGAAAAAAAGGAAGATACTTAATTTACTGTCTTCGTTTATAAAAAGATTTAAAATAAACTTAAGGCTTAAAATTATCATTATAAAACCAAATATATAGTCTATTATAATAAGCCAAATAGGAAACGTATTTATCATGTTATGTTTATACAAATATAATTGAGAAATGAAAAATTATTATTAACTTAATATCAAAAAAAATTAATTATTTATCAAAATAATATACACTTAAATTAGAGGTAAATTATGAACACCCCACAATATATTTTTTCAACCTATAAACTAAATAAGGTTTATCCAGGAGGTAAGCAAGTCATTAAAGATATAAGCTTATCTTTTTTACCAGGTGCTAAGATAGGTGTGTTAGGTGGTAATGGTGCAGGTAAGTCTACGTTATTAAAAATTATGGCTGGTTTAGATAAAGATTATAATGGGGAAGCTTTACTTGCTGACGGAATTAAAGTTGGTTATCTGCCCCAAGAACCTGAACTTAATGATAAACTAAATGTTTACGAAAACGTAATGGAAGGCATGTCAGAGGCTAAAAAGTTAGTTGATGATTTTAATAATATTTCACTAAAATTTGCAGAAGATTTGTCTGAAGATGAAATGAATGAAACAATTTTAAAACAAGCCGAACTTCAAGAGATGATAGATAATATGGATGCTTGGGATTTAGATCGCAAAGCAGAAATAGCAATGGATGCACTAAGCTTGCCACCCGCATCTGAAAATATTAGTCATTTATCTGGGGGTGAAAAAAGAAGAGTAGCACTAGCTAAGTTACTACTATCAAATCCAGATTTTTTATTATTAGATGAACCAACTAACCACCTAGATGCTTTGTCAGTTGCATGGCTTCAGAGGTTTCTTCATGATTTTCCTGGAACAGTAGTCACAATTACTCATGACAGATATTTTTTAGACGAAGTAGCAGGATGGATTTTAGAATTAGATAGAGGTGAAGGTATTCCCTATAAAGGTAACTATTCAGGTTGGTTAGAACAAAAACAAAAAAGGTTAGAATTAGAAGGAAAAATTGAAGAAGCAAGAAAAAGAAAATTAAATGAAGAGTTAGAATGGATTAAAGCAGCACCTCGTGCTCGACAAGCTAAATCAAAGGCAAGGATATCTTCTTACGAAGAGCTTGTTGCTAGAGAACATAAAAAAGAAGTCAATGTTGGAAATCTTGTCATTCCTCCTGCACCAAGATTAGGGAATGAAGTTATCAATTTTGAAAATGTTAGTAAATCTTTTGGAGAAAAATTATTAATAGACAAGCTTTCTTTTAAACTCCCACCTGGTGGTATTGTGGGTGTAATTGGTTCCAATGGGGCAGGAAAAACAACATTATTTAAGCTTATTACACAAGAAGAAAAACCGGATAATGGAAAAATTTCAATTGGTGAGACTGTTAGTTTAAACTACGTTGATCAAACTAGGGATGTTTTAAAGCCTGAAAAAAATGTTTGGGAATCTATTTGTGATGGACTGGATGAAATCCAGATTGGTAAAAAAACTATTCAAAGTAGGGCTTATGTGGGGCAGTTTAATTTTAAAGGTTCTGATCAACAAAAAATTGTCAGCCAATTGTCTGGAGGGGAAAGAAATAGAGTTCACTTAGCAAGAACGCTAAAAATACCTGGGAATGTATTATTACTCGATGAGCCAACAAACGATCTAGATGTGGATACCTTGAGATCATTAGAAGAAGCGATTTTAGAATTTTCTGGCTGTGTTGTCGTTATTTCTCATGATAGATGGTTTTTAAATAAACTTGCTACTCACATATTAGCTTTTGAGGGTAATAGTCATGTAGAGTGGTTTGAAGGAAATTACCAAGATTACGAGAATGATAAAAAAAGAAGATTAGGTGCAGAAGCTTTGAATCCTAAAAGAATGAAATATAAACCAATTACAAGATAAATTATTTTTTGATTTTAAGCTTTCCTATTAAATCGTTGAAATCGCCTTTATTTTTTCTCAAGATTGACATTGTTTCTGATTTATGAGAGCGAATTAAAGATATTCCCTCTATTTCTAAGTCAAGAATTTTTATGGCTTCATCTTTACCTTTTGAAAGTTTCCATAATAAATTAATAGGAGGTTTGATTTTACTTTTATCTTCAATTACTCCAGTTATATAAAGCAATTTTTTACCTCTGAACTCAGATTTAATAGGTTTGTAAGATAATGTTGCAAGAGTATTTAAATGCTCTTCGACTGTATTAATAATTTGATCAAGCAATGCTAATTCATATTTTATTTTTTCATCATTAGTTGCCTTATTCCAAAAACTTCCTGTTGTGGCCTTGGCCATAAAATTTAAATTAAGGTATTGTTGAATTATTGGTGTTATCTTTTTTGACCTTTCTTCAGAAGAAAGATGAATTGTCTCTAAAGCATGCTTTTGGGTTTTTGCTATTAATTCTTGGATAACATGTTCTCCATTTTTTATATCATCAGAATATGAGTTATGGACAAATAGTGGAGATATAAATAAAAATAGGAAAACAAATATTTTTTTAATTTTATTCCAATAATTTTTCAAATTCTTCGTCTGCCTTTTTGTTTTTGAGATCAGAATATTTTTCATCGTATACGACATTTCTTCTGTTTTGAATATAAAATGATCTTAGCTTGATGTATGGATCAGCTGATTCATAGATATTATCGATTGTTTTAGAGAGTTTAGCTCTTGTGTCTATTGTGTCGATAGGAATTTCAATTAATTTTAAATTATTTAAATCTTGAGAAGAAATATTAGACGTAATATTTGTGTCTAAAATGGTTCCGGTAAAATCTCTTGTGGTTCTAGGACCTATAAAAGGGACCATTAAAAATGGTCCTTCTGGAACATTTAGTTTTGCCAGAGTTGAACCAAAATCTCTATCTTTAATTACTGTCTCTCCATTATCTAAATCGTAAAAACCGAGTGTCAATCCATTCAATAAAAATTTTGCAGAGGCTAATATTGAATTCTTAAAATCTACTTGAAGTGAACTATTAAGTATTGTTGATGGTGTATCCAACCAATCTATATGATTGCTTATAGCTTTTCTAGTTAAGGGTGGTGTTATTTTTTTATAAGAGGCGCTGATTGGAGAAATAACTTTTTCATCAACTGATCTATTAAAATGAAATATTTTTCTATTTATATTTTCAAGGGGATCTTTAATTTCTGAGATGGTTATATTTTTGTTAGAACAGCCACTCAAAATTAAAAACAGCACTAAAACAATAGTCTTATATGATAATAAATATGATATTTTCATTCTATATTACTAGCTTAGTTATATACATCTTTACTCATTATTATTTATTTACAAATTTTGTACAAGTTAAACAATCTATATGTTAAAAACAGAGTTTGTAGAGTGAAATAGAAATCAATCTTTAATAATGAACAATTTTCATAATCATAAATCCTATATTGATTTAAATAATCCTCAAAAAGAGGCAGTTAATAATTTAAACGGCCCTTTGTTAGTTTTGTCTGGTGCAGGTACCGGCAAAACAAGAGTTTTGACAGCAAGATTAGCAAATCTATTATACAGCAATACTACAAAACCATGGAAAGTTCTTGCTGTTACTTTTACTAATAAAGCCGCTAAGGAAATGAGAATTAGACTTGAAGAATTAATTGGCCCAATGGCAAATTCTGTTTGGTTAGGAACATTTCATTCAATAGGTGCACGCATACTAAGAGAAAATGCAGATTTAGTTGGTTTAAATTCTAATTATACTATTATTACTACAGATGACCAAGCCAGGCTCCTAAAACAAATAATGCTTGATGAAGATATTGATATAAAAAAATTTACACCTAAATCAATGTCATCTTTGATATCCTCTTGGAAGGATAAAGGCTATACTCACGAAGATTCCAAAATTTCTAACAATGATTTTTTTGCTAATGGGAAAGCAAAACAAATTTATAAAATTTATCAGACAAGACTAAAAACATTGAACTCGGCTGATTTTGGAGATTTACTTCTATATAACTTAGAAATTTTTACAAAACACCCGGACATCTTAGATAAATATCATTCTAAATTATCACACTTTTTAGTTGATGAGTATCAAGATACAAACACTATTCAATATTTATGGCTTAAGCTACTCGCTGATAAAACAAAAAATATTTGTTGTGTTGGCGATGATGATCAATCGATTTATGGATGGCGTGGAGCTCAAGTTGGAAACATACTGAGATTTGAAAAAGATTATCCAATGGCTAACGTCATTAAACTTGAAGAGAATTATAGATCTACTGGTAGAATTTTAGACGCAGCCAATAGTATAATTATTAATAACAAAGAAAGGCTTGGTAAGAGCCTTAAAACTTCTTTAGAAAAAGGTGAAAAAATAGATCTGATCTCTGTTTGGGATGGAATAGAAGAGGCAAAAAAGACTAGTAATGAGATTGAAAAACTTTTTTCTTTGGGATTTAAGTATGATCAAATGGCTGTGTTGGTTAGAGCAGGTCACCAAACTAGATTTTTTGAGGAAAGATTTGTAGATATTGGAATACCTTACAAAGTTATTGGTGCAAAGTTTTATGAAAGATTGGAAATCAGAGATGCATTAGCTTATTTACGAGTAGTGCAACAACCCAATGACGATTTGGCTTTAGAGAGGATAATTAATGTACCAAGAAGGGGATTAGGTACCAATACAACAAGCTTAATTCATTCATACGCTAGAAAAAATAATATTTCATTTTTTATGGCCTCACAAGAATTACTCATGACAGACGAATTAAGGCCAAATGTTAAGAGAACACTAGAGGTTTTAATAAATCAATTTAATAATTGGAGACATCAAGAAAAAACAATTCCACACACTGACTTAGCCCTAAAAGTTCTTGAAGAATCAGGATACATATCTCACTGGCAAAATGAAAAATCAATTGAAGGTGAGGGAAGGTTAGAAAATTTAAAAGAACTAATTAATGCAATGAGTGGCTTTGAAAATCTTTCTGGCTTCTTGGAGCATATTTCTCTTGTTATGGATGGTGATAATGAAGCTGAAGCTGGAGAAGTATCTCTAATGACATTACATGCGGCTAAAGGCCTTGAATTTGATGCGGTTTTTTTACCAGGATGGGAGGAAGGTTTGTTTCCAAGTCAACGATCAATTGATGAATTAGGCTTAGCTGGTTTAGAAGAGGAAAGAAGGCTAGCATATGTTGGTATAACTCGTGCAAAAAAAAGATTATTCATAACTTTTGCAGCTAATAGACAAATACATGGGTTGTGGCAAGGTTCTATTCCATCCAGGTTTATAAGTGAATTACCAAAAAATGACTTAAATGAAAATATTGAAGGTAACTTGGGTGCAGAAGCTTCAAGTTATAATCAAATCAACTTTGAAGTTAATAATGATAATTTTTCTTATGGCCCAGGTTATTTTAGAGCAAAAAAAAGGGGTATTAACGTTTTAGATGTATATAAACAAACAAAAATAAACCAGAACAATTTAAACTTAAATGTTGATTTTAAGAATGGACAAAGGGTGTTTCATCAAAAATTTGGAATGGGTCTTATTGTCTCATCTGAAGGAGATAAGTTAAATATCAGTTTTGATAAGGCAGGAGAAAAGAGAGTAATAGCTAGTTTTGTAAAAATAGTTGATTAATATTATGGATCTTTGGAAGATAAGCTTAATAGTTGAAGATAAATATAAAAATATTTTTTTGGAGCATGTTGAAACAATTGATGGTTATGTTTCCTCAAGTTTGTTTGATATAAAAAAATTATTAACGACACCTAAACTGAAAAAAAAAGTTAATTTAATCAATGATAATCTAGGAGAATTTCATCAAAATGAAAATTGGTCGTTAGAAATTTTAGTTAACCAAAAGCCGCAACATGATGTCATAAAAAAAATTATAAATTCTCTTGCACAAGAATTAAAAATAGAAAAATACCTAATACAAGATATCATTAATACTCAAGAGAACAAAAAACACTTTATTCATATAGATAAACTTAAAAAAATAAATTGGCTTAAAGAAAATAGGAAGAGCTTTCCAATCATTGAAGTTAATAATTTTTATATATATGGGTCGCACATAAAAAAGAAAAATCTAAATAATATTTTACCTATTAAAATTAACGCATCAACCGCTTTTGGAACTGGTTCTCACGCAACTACAAAATGCTGTCTTAAATCTATTAATTTTTTGTCAAAAATATTTAAACCCCAAAAAATACTGGATTATGGATGTGGAACTGGAATTTTAGGTATAGCAGCTAAGAAAGTCTTTAAAAGAAGTAAAATTACATTAGTTGATATTGATCAAGAAGCTATAAAACTATCAAAACATAATATAAAATTGAACAATATTGTTTCAAATCAGCTTTACTTAACTAATAACTATTTTTCCTTTAAATATATTAAGAAAAATCATTATGATTTAATCGTTGCAAATATTCTCTTTTCACCACTTTACGATTTGGCCCCTTTATTTAAAAGGGTATTAAAAATTAATTGTTATCTAATCTTGTCTGGACTTTTAAATTTTCAAATCCCAAAAATTATTAATAGATATAATCATTTTGGTTTTATTCCAAAAAAAGTTATATGTTCCTCCGAGTGGGGAGCTGTTATATTGAAGATGAAGTGATGGTATAGCTTTAAAGAGAAAAGATTTGGAAAAAAATATAAATTTATTATTAAATAAAATTAAATCATTAAACCTAGATGCTTTTTTTGTTCCAAAAGCTGACATGTTTTCTGGCGAAGAAGTGCCGCCGGAAGAAGAACGTTTAAAGTTTATTTCAAATTTTACAGGTTCTGCAGGTTGTGCATTAATTTCGAGTAAGTCTAATCTGAAATCAGCAATTTTTAGTGATGGACGTTATCAATTACAAATGAAAAATGAAGTTGATACAAAATACTTTGATCTCTTCAATGGTGGTTTTATAGAAGCTTCTAACTTCCTTACTAAAAACAGTCATATCTTAAAAAAAATTGGAATAGATCCTTGGTTGATAACAGTAGATCAATACTCTTACTTCAAGGATATTAATGATAATTTAATCTTTTTAGAAAAAAATTTAATTGATCAAATTTGGTTAGATAAGCCAAATCAAAAACAAAGTGAAAAATTTGAATTAGATATAAAATATGCTGGGGAAAATAGATATTCAAAAATAGAACGTCTTACTAAAGTGATAAAAGATAATAAGTTTGACTTCTATATTTTATTCAATCCTATGGGTGTTTGTTGGCTGCTTAATATTAGAGCTATGGATCTAAAAAATACTCCTGTTTTGAGATCTTTTTGTATTATATCAAAGTTAGGAGAAGTATTTGTTTTTACAAAAAATAAGATTAAAAAAAGTTTTCTAAGTACAAGTAAAAATATTTATTTTAATGACTTTAAGGAATTACCAAGTTTTCTAAAGAAACATTCAAATTGTAAAATATTATTTGATCCAAGGGTATTACCTTTAAAAATTTATGATTTAATTAATAAAAATCAAATCAAGTATCGAAAAATTACTTGCCCAGTCGATAAATTTAAAACAATTAAAAATTTAAATGAATTACGAGGTTTTAAAAGTGCTCATTTAAAAGATGGTTTAGCTTTATTAAAACTTTTATTTTGGTTTGAAAAAAATATTTCTTCTAAACAATTAAATGAAATATCAATTTCTGAGAAGCTTCTTGAAATTCGTTCATCAGATCAAACATTTATTTGTGAAAGTTTTTCAACTATTTCGGCCTTTGGTTCTAGTGGCGCCATAATACATTATAAGGCTTCAAAATTATCAAATAAAACTTTAAATAAAGATGGTCTATACTTAATTGATACTGGAGCGCATTATCTTGATGGTACTACTGACGTTACTCGTACACTATTAGTTGGTAAAGCAGAAGAAGATATGATTAATAATTATACTTTGGTTTTAAAAGGACATATTGCGATTGCTTCAGCAATTTTTCCTAAAAACACTAAGGGTAGAGAATTAGACTCGTTAGCTAGAGTAGCGCTTTGGTCTGAAGGGAAAGATTATGCACATGGCACGGGTCACGGTGTTGGTTTTGTTTTAAGTGTTCATGAGGGGCCTATTTCTATATCCAAGTCTTCACAAAAGATTATTGAGCCCGGTATGATTATTTCAAATGAGCCTGGTTACTACAAAGATAATCATTACGGAATACGGATTGAGAATTTAGAATTAGTTTCTGAAAAAAGAATAAAAGGCTCAAATACAGATTTTCTATGTTTTGAGAATTTAACAAGAGTTCCATTTGAAACTAAATTAATAGACAAAAGTAAGTTAACAAATTTTGAAATAGACTGGGTCAATAATTATCATAAAAAAGTGTATGAAGATTTGTCTAAACTAATTAATAAAGAAGATAGAGATTTAATTGAATTTTTAAAAATTAAAACTGAAGAAATATAACTAACTTATTTTTTAGTTATATTACTCCATTCTTCTTCATTAATAATTTTAATATTTAATTCCATAGCCTTTTTGACTTTAGAACCTGGATTTTCTCCAACGATTAAAAAATCTGTATTTTTAGATACTGAATTTCCAATCTTTGCACCCATATTCTGTATTAAATACTTTGCTTCTTCACGACTCATATTACTTAGTGTACCTGTTAAAACAATTGTCTTACCAGTATATGGAGATTCATTAAAAGAGTTTGTATAATTTTCAATTTCAATGTTTGTTAGGAGTTTTTTAAAAATACTTTTATTTAAATCAGAATTGAAGTATGTAACTAAATCATTTGCAACTTTTTCCCCAATTTGATCAATGGATACAAGTTTTTGAAAAGCTTCACTTGATTGATCTTCAGCCTTAAACATTTCATTGCATAAGTTATCAAAAGTGGAGTAATTAAGAGCTAAAAGTTTAGAATTAGTTTCACCAATTTGTCTAATACCTAGGGCATATATGAGTTTGTCTAGTTTAATTTTTCTTTTGGAATTTATTGACTTTAAAAGTTTAGAAACAGATAAAGGTCCTAGTCCTTCTCTTCCTATCAAGTAATCTTTATGTTGTTCGATTAGAAAAATATCATTAAAATCTGATATAATTTTCTCATTAAATAATAATTCTATCAACTTATCTCCTAAGCCATCAATATTAAATGCATTCTTAGAAACAAAATGCTTTAATTTCTCAATGGATTGGGCTGGACATGAAACACCTGCTATACATCTTCTTATTGCTTCATCGGATGGCTTAATTGTTTTATTATTGCAAGAAGGGCATAATTGAGGTGGAGAGTATATTTTTGTATTTTGTGGCCTTTTTTGAAGGTTTACTCCTAAAATTTGTGGTATAACGTCTCCTGCTCTTTGAATTTTGATGGTGTCACCTACACGAATATCTTTCCTGAAAATTTCGTCTTCATTATGCAAGGAAACATTTGAAACAGTTACACCTCCAATTTTGATAGGTTTTAACTTACCAACTGGTGTTAGAGCACCAGTTCTACCAACTTGAGTGTCAATTTTAATGATGGTAGTCTCAACTATTTCTGGTGGAAGTTTGTGAGCAATAGCCCATCTAGGAGCTCTTGATAAATTGCCTAACCTATTCTGAAGTTCAATACTATTTATTTTATAGACTATTCCATCAATTTCATAATCAAGACTATTTCTCCTAGACAATATATTGTGGTAAAACTTTTCTAAGCCCTCAAAATTTTTAATTTCCAGATTTTCATTATTAGTTACTAGGCCCATTTTTTTAAATTCATTAAGAAGTTCTTTTTGGGTATTAAAAACAAAATCATTTGTAAATTCACCTACGGAGAATGCAAAAAAATTTAGTTTTCTATTTTTAATTACTTCAACTGATTTTTGTCTAATCGATCCTGCTGCTGCGTTCCTAGGGTTAGCAAACAATTTTTCGTTTTTTTCAATTTGTAGTTGATTGAGTTGTTCAAAATTGTTTTTAGTCATAAATATTTCCCCTCTAATTTCAATAAATTTAGGGGGGGTGCCAGTAAGAGTATGTGGTATATCTTTTATAGTTTTAATGTTTTCTGTTACAACCTCACCAATGCTTCCATCTCCTCTTGTGATTGCTTTTGTTAGTGACCCATTCAAATATAATAATGAAATTGAAAGACCATCAATTTTTGGTTCACACATGAATTCTAATTCATCCTCTTTATCAAAGGATAAAAATTTATTTGTTCTCTCTATGAAATCTTTTACATCATCAAAAGTAAATGCATTTACTAATGATCCCATAGGTTTTGCATGTTTAAATTTTTCAAATTGATCTGAGGTTTGAGAACCAATAGATTTACGTTCCAAAAAATGGAATTCGGGATTTTCTGAGATTATATCGTCATATTCTTTACATAATTTATCAAATTCATAATCTGTAATCTCTGGATTATCATCTGTATGATATTTTTTATTATGATATTCAATTCTTTTTGATAAATTATTTATATAGTCGAGGATTTCTATATTCATGTTAGTTTTAATTAAGTAATTTTGCTGCGGCTCTTCTTGCTTCATCAGTGATTGAGCTACCTGAGAGCATTCTAGCTATTTCTTCAATCCTTTGATCATTATTTAATTCTATAACACTTGTTATTGTTTTATTATTAGTATCTTTTTTTTGAACAAGATAGTGATAATTTCCTTTAGATGTGACTTGTGGAGAATGAGTAACAACCATTGTTTGATAATTTTGACCCATTCTGGCTAGCCTAACTCCAACTGCATTTGCTGCTAAGCCTCCTATACCTGAGTCAATTTCATCAAAGATAACTGTTCTATTATGTATAGCTGTTTCAAGTACAACTTTTATAGCTAATAGAAATCTTGATAATTCACCCCCTGATGCCACTTTATTTATTGGCAGAGGCTCCATACCAGTATTTGTTGATGCTAAGAATATTACGTTATCAATTCCAGAATTACTTGCATTTTCTATTTCAATATTACTAAATTTTACTTCAAATTTTGCATTTTCTAGCTTGAGGTGAGGTAATTCTTT
The DNA here is from genome assembly GCA_038131365.1 of Candidatus Marisalimonas marina. Classification (GTDB taxonomy): domain Bacteria; phylum Pseudomonadota; class Alphaproteobacteria; order Puniceispirillales; family Marisalimonadaceae; genus Marisalimonas; species Marisalimonas marina. Next base: position 167,131 of record JAYPPH010000005.1, read on the forward strand.
TTCTATTTTTTTGCAAAGATTTATAGCATTATTTTTTCTGCTTCTAGATAATTGATTGCTTGTGGTAATGAATTTTTGTTTTGCAAGTTCAAATTGTTTTCTAAGATCTTGAAGCTTTTGCTTACTATTATTGGCGTTTAGTAATTTTGTCTCTAATTGATCTTTGATATTTATCAGTTCATCAACACTACAATTGTGCTTCCTTGCTTGAGATCGTAATTCATAAAGTCGGTCCTCTAAATCATCCAGATTATATTTACTATTGTTTGCAAATGAAATCTCACTATTTAATAATCTTTTAAGTTCGTCTAATTCAGCTTTTGATCTATCAAGAATATCAATGGCAGTATTTATATTATCAAGTCCAAAATTCTTTATACCTTCTAATAATTTGAGTGTATTATTATTTAGATCTTCTAAACCATTTTCATCTTCTATAAGAGATTTAACTTGATTTATAGACACAAAAATTTTTTCATTATTTACTAGAAGTTTTTTTTGGTTGTCTAATTCTAACTCCTCTGAAGGTTTTGGGTCTAAGAGATATAACTGATCAAAGGATTCTTTAATCCATTCATTGTCTTTATTAGTTTTCTCTTCTTCAAGCTCTGCCTGATTTATAATTTTTCTTAACTCATTCATTTTATCATATGATGATTTACAGTCTTGTATTAAATCAGAATGATTACAATAATCATCTAGAATGGATAGATGGGTTTTAGGGTCAAGTAGCCCTCTTTCTTCAAACTGCCCTTGTATTTCTAAAATGTAATCAGTTACTTCAATTAAAATATTCCTAGTTATAAAAATATCATTAATATAACATCTAGATTTACCGTCTGCTTTAATAGCTCTTCGTATAACTAATTCATCTTCATTTTCAATATTATATTTGTCTAAAACTGATTTAACGGGATGAGATTTATTTAATTCAAAAACAGCTGTAACGGAAGCTTCTGACTGACCTTTTCTTATAAGACTATAATCAACTCTATTACCAATGATAAGTCCTAGACTATCTAATAAAATTGATTTACCTGTTCCAGTTTCTCCTGTAAGTACAGAAAGGCCTTTCTTAAATTCAATATGGAGATTTTCAATAAGGACAATATTTTTAACTATAAGTTCTTTTAACATTTATTTAGTCGAATATTGCTTTCAAATAATTTTTAAACTTATTAGTAAAACCACCTTCAATATTTTTATTTAAATCTTGTATCAAAAGAGATTTGCTAAGCTTTGACCATTCACTTTTAGGGAAGTTATAGTTTAATAAAGCAACACTCTTTTTAGCTTCGTCTTTTAGACCAGTTTTCAAAAGAGCTTCGCTTAACCTAAATAATGTTTCAGGTATAACAGATGTGTTAGGAAATTTTTCTAAAATTACTTTAAACCTATTTATTGCGCTCCCTGTCGCATTCTTTTTTAAATAAAATTTTCCAACTGATAATTCATTTTCAGCTAAACGATTATTTAAATATAAAATTTTGAGTTTAGCATCTTTGGCATATTTAGAGTTAGGATATTTCGTATTTATTATTTGAAAATAGTTTAGAGCTTTTTGAGTTAAACTTGAATCTCTACCTCTTTCAGATGTTTGAATATAATAACACATACCTAATAAATAATGTGCATACATCGTAAGTTCACCTGTAGGATTCATTTCTATAAAATTATTAAGTTTAATGATTGCTTCCTTAATTTGATTGTCTTGATATAGAGAATAAGCAGATGTAATTTCAGATTTGACAGCTAAATTTGAAAATGGGTAATTTAAAAGTAAGTTTTCAAACTCAGTCGAAGCACCTTTATAGTTTTTTTGTTCTATAAGTAGGAGAGCTTTTTTATAAATCTTAACATCAGTTGGAATCTCTTTTTTGTCATCATTATTGGAAACGCTACAACTAATCAATAAAAATAAAGTTACGATTATCTTTATAAATATTGAACTAGTTGATAGTTTTTTTAACATTAGGCTTAATATCCAACTATTAATTAATAATCTTACACTTTTATATTATTGTATTAGATTATATATCAAGAAATTTATAATTAAAATTGTATTAAGCTACATTTGTAAGATTTGTAGATAATGAATTTTCGTTAAAGATGTTTTCGAAAGTATTATAGGATACATTAATGTATGAATCTTCAATAACGTAATTGTTTTCATCTTCTAAAATTTTATGAACAAGTTTTTGATTTAACTGATGACCGGGAGCAAAACATTCAATGGATCCAAGTAATGGCATTCCTACTAAATATAAGTCACCTATACAATCAAGAGCTTTATGTTTAACGAATTCTTTTTCAAATCTAAGGCCACCTGAGTTTAAGAATTTTATGCTTATCAACAACGATAGCATTATTTAAATTACCACCAATTGCTTGGCCAGAAGCCCGCATTTTTTCTATATCCTCAAAAAGAGCATATGTTCTTGCTTGTGATAAACAATCCACAAAATTTTGTTTAGAATGAATATAAGCGAGGCTTGATCTTCCAATCAAAGTATCAGGATAATCAATAGTTACATTTATAGAAAAACATTCTGAGGGTGAGATTGAAATAAATCTTTTCCCATCTGATACTTTAATATTTTTTAAAATTCGAAGAACCTTTTTATTTTTATTCTGCTCTTCAATGCCGTATTTAATGAATTTTCTTACATATTCACCTGAGCTGCCATCCAATGCAGGTAATTCTGCATCATTAATTTCAACTAATGCATTGTCAATACCAAAGGCACTAAAGGCAGCCATTAGATGTTCTATTGTTGAAACTGATACACCGTCTTTATTCGTAACTCTTGTGCACAGATAAGAACGATCAATATTATTAATATTAGCTTCAATAATATTATTTTGGTTTAAATCTAATCGCTTGAAAATAATGCCAGTATCTTGTTTTGCAGGATATATGGTCATATTAACGGATCTACCATTGTGAACACCAACTCCAGAGAAATTAATTGGTGTTTTCAAAGTAGCTTGTTTTAAAAAAACTCTATCGATTTCATTATTAATATGATTCATTTAATACCTCAAAATAATTAATATATGAAATATAATTAATTACAAATCACATATAATTACGAAATGTTTCAGTTCTAACTAGTTAGCTTGCCTTCTTAAAAAAGCAGGTATTTCAAGAACTTTATCATCAATTTCTTTAGTTTCTTGTTCAAGATCTATTAAATTATCATGATCACTTGCTTTAGCCTGATTTTCTCCTTTAAATAAATCAAAACTTTCAAAATGTTCATGAGTTTCTGTGTTACTTATTGATGCATCTGATTTTTTACTTATATCGATACCTGTTTTTTCTATTTTCTCTTCTAATTTTGTACTTGGTATTGGAGGTATTTTTTTCTCATTTGTAGAACTAAAAAATGAAGAAAATCTATTAAAAAAGGTATTTGGCTTTTTTTCTGTAAGTTCATTTTGAGGTTTTTCTAGTAAAATTGATTTCAGTTCTTCATTTTTTTGCTCAGGTAAATCATTTTCAGATTCAAGAATTTCAAAGTTATTTTTATTTAGATTATCCTGATCTGTTTTTAAAAGATTTATTTGTGTTTCTAGATCTATCTGATTGTTATTATTATTTTCTAGGTTTTCATCAATAGATGTAGTTTCTAAATCTTCTTTTTCTAATTCACGATCATGACTAAAACTTTGATTATCATCAGTAGCTTTGATTTCAGTTTCTAAATCAACATTATTGTTAAAATTATGTTTATCATCAACATCTTCGATTTCATTATAATTTTCTAATTTATTATCAAAATTGAGTGATTGATAATTTTTATCTTTACTAATTCCAGTTGCAACGATGGATACTTTAATTATTCCTTCTAAATTATTATCAATTGATGATCCAAAAATAATATTTGCATTCTCGTCAACTTCATTTCTAATTTTACTGGCCGCCTCATCGACTTCAAAAAGCGCCATGTCTGGACCACCTTGAATATTAAGTAAAATCGATTTGGCTCCTCTTATATCACTCTCATCAAGTAATGGATTGTTGAGTGCTTCTTCTGCAGCTTTTTTTGCTCTTCCTTCACCAGAACTTTCACCAGTACCCATCATTGCTTTACCCATATTTCCCATTACTGTTTTAATATCGGCAAAGTCAAGATTTATCATTCCAGGATCTGTAATTAAATTAGTAATGCCACAAACACCTTGGTAGAGAACATCATCGGCCATTTTAAATGCCTCAGCAAAAGTTGTTTTCTCATTAGCTATTTTAAATAAATTTTGATTTGGTATTACTATTAAAGTGTCAACACTTTCTCTAAGTTGGTTAAGGCATTCTTCAGCAACTTCCATTCTTTTTTTCCCTTCAAAATCAAATGGTTTTGTTACTACTGCAACTGTTAATATGCCCTTATCTTTTGCAGCTTTTGCTATTACAGGAGCTGCTCCAGATCCAGTGCCGCCTCCCATACCTGTTGTAATAAAAAGCATATTAGAGTCACCTAACTCAGCAATTACTTCTTCCAAAGATTCTTCTGCTGCCTGTCTTCCTATTTCAGAGTCTGATCCTGCGCCAAGTCCTGATGTAATATTTTTTCCAAGTTGAATTTGTCTGGGCGTAAGACTTCTTGATAATGCTTGCCCATCTGTATTTGCAGTAATAAACTCAATATTACTTACATTTGCATTAATCATTGTGTTTACTGCATTTCCGCCAGCACCTCCAATTCCAATAACTGTTATTTTAGGTTTAATATCATTAATTTGGTCAGGTATTGATAAATTGAGTGTCATTTTAGTCTCCTTGGTTGTTAATCTTATTTTTTAATTACAAATTTTGGTCAAACCATTGGCCAAGTCTTCCAAATTTATTAAAAAGATTAGAATTTTCATTGAAATTAATAATTGAGTTTCCCCCTTGTATGCTTTTGATTAATAATCCTGCTAAGCAAGAGAAAGTTGGGTTTTCAATGATTTCTGGTAAATTGGTAATGTTTGCAGGATATCCAATCCTTACATTCCTCTTAAAATATTTATTAGTAAGTTCTTTTATATTATTAAGGTTAGCTCCTCCTCCACATAAAATTATAGTGTCAATATCGTTAGTAATAGATAAAACTGAAACCCTGTTTTGAATAAGTTCAAAAATTTCTTCAATCCGGGGCTTTATCATAGCTGTTAGCATAGCCTTGGGAATGATTTGGCTTCTAATTTTGCCATCATCTGAAATTATAGGAGCATCGATATTATGATATTCATCAATTTCGTTTGAAATCGCTGATCCATGTAAAATTTTTAATTTTTCTGCATCTTCTGCTTTGCAGCCTAAACCTCTAACAATATCACTAGTTATGTGTAATCCGCCAATTGGAATGGTATCAGAAAAAATTAAATTATTATTTTTAAAAATTCCAATACTAGTTAAATGGCCACCAAGGTCAATTACGATAACCCCATTATTTTTCTCATCTTGAAGAGCACTTGCTATCCCAGAAGCTTCTGGAGTTATTATAACTTTGTCTACCTTAAGATGACATAAATCTATAGCATTAAAAATATTTTTTAAGACTGAGTCTTTTGCATATGTATATGACATATCGAGTATTAATTTTTGTGCATATAAACCTATAGGATTATCAACTGGGGTATAGTCATCAACATAATATTTTATGACGCTAGAGGATAACAATTTATAGTTATCAATTTTCTTAGGCAGGTTCCCTTTTTGTAATTTAACTAAATCGTTTTTTGAAATCTGCTCATTTTCAATTTTCATTTCATTTCTGAAAATTTTGGTAATAGGTCTTCCACCTGAAATATTACAAGTTACTTTATTTATCGAAAACCCGTACATAGTTTCAGCACCTTCAACAGCTCTGGCTATTGAGTTTGCAATTTCTTTCATATTGGTTATTTTCCCACCCATCATGCCTTGGGATACGTGTTGCCCAAAACCTAAAACTTTTGCTTTTTGCTGATTTTTTTTATCAATCGTACCTATTAAACAGGAAACTTTACTGTTTCCTATATCTAAAACGGCGTGAATATCTTTATTTTTTTTAATTTTACTCATAATAGTCATGAGTTTTTCCTATTGATGAAATATGTTTTATCAAAATTTATTTTACCTAAAATTTGCTTTGAATTTCTAAGGTCTATTTCTGTAAGGCCAAGATTTAAAATATTGTATTTTTGATTTAGTTTTTTAACTAAATGCCAAGCTTTGGTAAAATTTTCACTTGGCATACGAACAGTTAAACCTTGTTTGAAATGTAAATCTAATCTTCTCATGTTGATATATGACAATGACCAAATATCATCAGCCATTTGTTTATTAGTTTTTAGAATTTTTAGAATTTTAAATATATTTTGATTAATGTTTTCTGCTTTAATTATGGGCAGACCCATTTTTAGAACGTCAGTTTTATAATTAGATATTAAAACACCTTCCCTAGTTAAAATATTATTACCTGATGTATTTTGCCATATTCCAATGGGTTTATTCTCTATTATTGATACTTTAATTTTATTGGGTATAACCCTTTTTAAATGAACGTTTTTAACCCAATGATTTTTAGAAATTTCTGTATGGATTTTATTTAAATCAACATTAAAAATGTTTATACCTTTGTACTTTGCAAATATATTTAGTATTTCGATGTGTGATAAATTTTTTATTCCATCTATATCTATATTTTTGATAGTAAAACCTAATCTAACTAAAACATTATTAAATAATTTTGTTTCTGGATTAAATTGTTCATATTCGAGTGTTTTGCAGGAATAAATAAGCCCTGAAATTAAAAGAACTACCAATAAGGCATAATACTTAATACTCTTTAAATTTGATGGTTGGTTTAACCCCATTCTAAAAAAGTTGGTATGAAGTAATTTACTAATTAACATTCGTAACCTGCCTCATTGATAAGAATTTCAATCATTTCCTGAAAGCTAATATTACAGTGCAGAGCTTGTTCTGGTGAAAGTGAAGTATCTGTCATTCCTGGTTGTGTATTAATTTCTAATAGGTAGAGTTGTTTTTTCTCAGGGTCATATCTAAAATCACTTCTTGATATACCCTTACAGCCAATAATATTATGTGCTTTTAAGGCCCATGACATTGATTGTTCGTATATATTTTGAGGTATTTTTGCAGGTATGATATGTAATGAGCCATTTTTTTCATACTTTGACTTATAGTTATAAAAACTTTCGTTTTTTGGTGTTTTAATTTCTGTAACACATAAGGCTTTATTATTTAAAACAGTAACTGTAAGTTCCTTTGATCCTACAAAAACTTCTGCCATGAGCTTTTCGTTGTCCAATGCTAAATTAGGATGATTTTGAGGATCTTTTATAATAGTAACTCCAACCGAGCTACCTCCTTTTATAGGTTTAATAACGTATGGGCCAGAATACTCTGTGTTCTGTAATTTACCATCTTTTGTAAGGTGTAATGTTTCAGGGAAGTGTATGGGATCACTAGTGTTTTCTGTTGCATTTGTGATAATGCGTTTGAAATTTATTTTGTTCATTGCAATAGCTGATGCTGCTACACCTGAATGGGTGTAAGGTAGTTTTATTAGATTTAAGAAACCTTGTATTGATCCATCCTCACCTACATCTCCATGTAAAGCATTCAAGCATACATCTGCTTGAAAATTTATCAGGTCTGCAATATTCATTGTAGCAATGTCAAATTCAGTAACTTTAAAATTACTTTGTCTTAAAACTTTAGCGCATGCGTGTGCAGATTTTAGTGACACTTCTCGTTCAGAGCCATATCCTCCCTTTAATAATAAAACATGTTTTTTGTTTTTAATATTCACTTAATGCCAACCCTTTGTATTTCCCAATCCAGTTGTATGCCTGAATTTTTAAAAACTTTCTCTTGGACAATTTTGGCTAATTCTTCAATTTGTTGAGATGAGGATTTATTTAGATTGATAATGAAATTACAATGTTTTTGTGAAATCATTGCATCTCCATTTTGAAGTCCTCGACAACCAGCTTCATCTATAAGCTTCCAAGCTTTTTGATTTGGTGGATTTTTAAAAGTACTTCCCCCAGTTTTAACTGCAATTGGTTGAGCTTCTTTTCTTAAACGAATGATATTTTTCATTTTGGTTGAAATATTTTCTTTTGTATCTTTCAAGGTCTTGAAACGTGCTTCACAAAATATCCATTCTCTACCTAATTCAATTTTTCTATATCCCATTTGTAAATCTTTATGAGTAAAAGTCTTAATTTCCCCTAAATTATTTATTGCCTTTACATCTATTAATACATCTTTAAATTCAGAGCCAAAGGCTCCAGAATTCATTCTTATACCTCCACCAATTGTTCCAGGAATGCCTAACAAAAATTCTAGTCCTGTTCTTTCATGATCTCTTGCAAATCTAGCTACATCTGCATCTATGGCTCCAGCTTCAGCAGTAATTATACCCAAGTTATCAATGCTAATTTTTTTAAGATTCTTCGTTATTAAAGTAATTCCACTAATGCCCTTGTCTCTAATTAAAATGTTAGAGCCTGCCCCAATTGTAAAAATCTCATATTTTTCGGATCTTGACTTTAAAAAATCAAATAGTTCTTTGATATCATTTGGAATGAAAAGAATTTCAGCATTCCCACCAACGTTAAACCAAGTGTAGTTTGCTAAATTTTGATTGAGTGATATAGATCTATTAAATTGATTGAAATTCATTATTTAAATTTTCTTCTAGTTTGTTTGCAAATTTTGTAATAGTGCCAGCCCCTAGACATATGATTATGTCGTTCGGCTTGATTATTTCTAAAAGTGGTTTCAAAATATCTTTTTCATTTTCTATATATGAAACATTTTTATGACCGTATTTGTATAATCCATGTTCTAAATCAATACTTTCAAATTTTGAAATTGGCTTTTCCCCGGCAGGATAAACATCCAACAAAAAAACATAATCTGCATCATTGAAACAACTACAGAATTCATCAAATAAATCTCTTAAACGAGTGTATCTATGAGGTTGAAATATACTTATAATTTTGCTGTTAGGAGCGACAAGCCTTGATGCAGCAAGAGCCGAGCTTATTTCTACAGGATGATGGCCATAGTCATCTATTATGAGTGTATTTTTAAAATTACCAACCTTTTGAAATCTTCTTTCAACACCAGTAAAATTTTTTAAGGTGTCTTTGATTTTTTGTAATGGAATATTTAGTTCAATGCCTACTGCTATGGTGGCGAGAGCGTTTTGAATATTATGTTTTCCAATCATTGAAAATTCGATTTCAAAATTATCAGAGATGGGGCTTTGTAATTTAAATTTCATTTTATTATTTTTATATGAGATGTTTGTTGCTCGTATATCTGCATTTGCTGACAAACCATATGTAATAACTTTTTTATTATCTAATTTAGAAATAAGTTTTTGAACTCTAGGATGATCAATGCACAGGCAGGCAAAACCATAAAAGGGTATTGATAAAATAAAATTCTGAAAAGCTGATAATAAATTTTCCTCTGTTTTATGATAGTCTAGATGTTCTAAATCAATATTGGTAATTACTGCAGCAGTTGGGTTTAATTTTGCAAAGCTTCCATCACTTTCGTCAGCTTCCACAACCATCCACTCACCTTTACCTAATCTTGCATTGCTATCTAAAGAAGAAATGATACCGCCATTAATAATTGTTGGATCCATTCCATTTTCTTCTATCATTTTTGCAATTAGCGAAGTGGTAGTAGTTTTCCCATGAGTGCCAGCTATAGCAATAGATTGCTTTAATCTCATTAATTCACCTAGCATTTCTGATCTATGTACTATTGGTATATGAAGTTTTTTGGCTGCTTTTAATTCTTCGTTACTTTCTGAAATTGCTGTAGATACAACAACTATTTTGGTATTTGTTATATTTGATTTTTTCTGGTTTAAAAAAATCTTTATTCCAAGCTTTGTTAACCTTTCTATATTTTTATTTTGACTAATATCACTTCCTTGAACATGGTAACCTGATTGGTGAAGTATTTCAGCAATCCCACTCATTCCAATGCCACCAATTCCAATGAAGTGTATTATGCCTAGATTTTGAGGAGACCTTAGCATGCTCTAGTAACTCCCTTTTTATTAATTAAATTCCGCTCCATTAGGAGATCGGTTAAAAAAACTGTAGGGTTTTTATAGTTTAAAAACTCATCTAGCTTTTTTGAAAATTTGTTTAACTTTTGATTAGCTTCAATGAGCTTTTTTGGATTTTTTAAAATACTATCTATCAGCTTCTTTAATTCATTAATTTTATTTTTGTTTTCTTCAAAAACCCATCCGCCGTTGCCTATAATGATTTGTGAGTTTTCTGATTGATGATTGTCTAATGAATTAGGGTATGGAACTAAAATTGCAGGTTTTTTTGAAGTAATTATTTCTGCAACTGTTGAACCTCCTGCTCTTGTAATTACAAGATGAGCTAAGCTAAATTTTGTGAAAATATTTTCAAAAAAAACATTTAGCTCACATTCAATTTTATTTTGAAAATATTTATCCTGAACTTTTTGGAAATCTTCTTTTCTTACCTGTTGAATTATTTTTATTCTTTTTTTAATTTCCTCAGGCATTGAACAAAAAATTGATGTTACATATTCTGAAAAAAAGCTTGCTCCTAGGCTTCCTCCATATATTAAAATATTTAATTTATTCTTATTTTTTGGAAGTTCATACTTAGTTTTTCCAATTTTATAGAATTCATCCCTTACTGGATTTCCCGAATAAATAAAATTTTTATAGCTTCTAATATTTTTTGTATCTTTGAACGACAAAGCTACAAGATTTGATATATGACTTAATAGTTTGTTTGCTCTTCCAACAACAGCGTTTTGCTCATGAATTATTGTGTCTATACCAAAAAACTTAGCAGCTAAAATAGGTGAAATGGAAGGGTATCCTCCAAACCCTATAGCTATATTAGGTCGATGTTTGATGACTAATATGATTGACTTTAAGAATGATACTCCAAAATAAAAAAGTGAAATAAACTTATTAATAATTAATCTTTGACTTGGGCTTATAACTTTTTGAACATATATCTGAGCGTTTATTTTTTTTTCATCTAAAAACTTTGTAAAATAATTTTCACCTCTTTTATCTGTAATGATGAGATGTCGATCAAACTTTTGTTGACTAATAATTGATAGGGCAGGGAATATATGTCCACCAGTTCCACCTGTAGCAATTAATATCACTTGTTTATTATTTTCCTTTTTCATTTTATTTTTTTTCATGAAATTGCCTTGTAATTGGCACCAGTGAGTTGTTTGTTCTTGTCAGTCCTAAAAGCATCCCTGCTATGATTGCAGAGGCTAAAATAGAAGATCCTCCATAAGATAAGAAAGGAAGTGTCATTCCTTTGGTAGGTATAAGATCTGTATTACTAGCCATATGTATTAGTGATTGGAAACCAAATTGAAAAGCAAGGCCAGCAATAGCTAAAATTAAAAATAGATTATCATTTCGGATAGTGTAGAAGAGTGTTCTAAGTATAATTGATGCATAGATAATTATAATAAAGCTACATATAAGGGCTCCATATTCCTCAGCAGCTACCGCAAAAACAAAATCAGAATGAGCATCGGGTAAAGACTTTTTATATAACCCTTCTCCTGGACCTTTTCCTAATAGTCCACCTGCTTCAAAAGATTGTAAGGACTTTGAAACTTGGTAAGTAGTGCCCTCAATAAAACTATCAATTCTAATTTTAACGTGGTCAAAATTATGATAAGAAATAATCATGAAAATTGGGAATGATATTATTAAAAAAATAATAATGATAAGAGGAATTCCTGTAATAAATAGCTGAAAACCCCAAGTAAATATGAATAGAATAGTCATTCCTAAATCTGGTTGTAACAATAACAGAGCTGAAATAATGCTTATTGATGTAATAGACCAAATCCAACCTGGAAAATCTTTCTTTTCTGCCCATAATGACAGTACCCATGCATTAAAAATTATGAAGAAAGGTTTACACACTTCACTTGGCTGGAAGCTTATATTTCCTATATAAAGCCATCTTTGCGCACCTTTTATTTTGTCTCCATCTATTACGGTTGAAAATATTAGTAAAATAGATATGACCATTCCTAAAATACTTATAATTTTAATTTGTCTTTGGTTTAAAATTGAAAAAGAAATTATGATTGGAATACTTAATGTACCAAATAAAATATGCCTTAAGGTAAAATGGTGGGAAGATAAATTCAGACTTTGTGTCAAGTGTTGACTTGACGCCATAACCAAAAAAATCCCTATTAAAATTAGGATAAAAAAACCTGTTAAAAGGTATCTATCTATAGTCCACCACCATAGAGCAATATTTGATCTGTCTGAACGAGTTATAATCATTTACTTACAACTCCGACATCAAACCTACGTTTAATTATCTTTTTCAAGTAATTTCCTCTATCTTCGAAGTTCTTAAATTGATCAAAACTGGCAGCAGATGGAGAGAATAAGATAATACAATTTTTTAGTTTACTTCGATTAACGCTCTCAATCGCATCTTGTATAGCTTTATCTAATGTAAAACATATGTTTACCTTTAGTTGAGGAGCACTTTTTCTTATTTCATTTTCAAAATAACTTGTTGACTTTCCTATTAAGAAAACTTCGTTCACTTTATTTAAATATTTTTTAGCTTGACCAATACCATCAGATTTTGGTTCGCCTCCTGCTATCCAAAATATATTGTCAAACGAGGATAGGGCTGCGGAAGTTGATTCACCATTAGTAGATTTACTATCATTAATTATTTTGAATTTCTTACTTATATGAATAGGTTCCATTCTATGCGGTAAACCTACAAAGCTATCAATAGCTGATTTAATTGTGGATTCTTGAATATTTAGTTTTTTTGCTATTGTAATAGCAATAGAAGTGTTTATAGAATTATGATTACCTTTCAGATAATTATTATCATTAATAAACTCATTCCCAGAACTTTTATCTACTTCAACTAATTTGATTGAGGTGTTTTTTTGAGATTGGATTATTTCTCTTAAAAATTTGTCATTTTTGTTGAAAACTAATACACCATTAATATTCAAACAACTTATTATTTTTAATTTGCTCGAAATGTATTTTTCGAAAGTTTCATGAAAATTTATATGATCAGGAGTTATGTTGATTATTGATGCTATATCCAATTTTAAATTTTTTATACCATCAAGTTGATAACTGGAGAGTTCAAGAATTATAACACCCTTGTGACCGGGGTCTTTTATAAGACAGGCAGGATAACCAAAATTGCCACCAATTTCACATTTAATATTATTGAAATTTAATATGTGATGCAGGAGAGATACTGTAGTTGATTTTCCATTAGTACCTGTTATACCAATAATTTTTGCTCTTGGTTTTGTTTCAAAAAATAAATCAATCTCGTTAATAATTTTTACTTTATGTTTAATTGCTAATTCAACAGCCTCATGTTTAAGACGATTATTAGTTGGTATACTCGGACTTACTACTATGGATATTAGGTTTTCCCATGGCCATAATTTATAGTTTTGCCAATTAGATTTTTTAATAGATTCAGGTCTAGGGTAATGATCATCGAATACAAAAATATTAGCATTTGAATTTATTAAAATTTTTGCAGCGGCTAATCCAGATTTACCAGCTCCTAAAATTCCAACGTATTTGTCTTTATAATATGCAATATTATTTTTCAATTTTATTACCTAAGTTTAAGTGTTGATAGACCTATTAGGGCTAGGATAACTGCTATTATCCAAAATCTGATTACTATAGTTGCCTCTGGCCATCCCTTTTGTTCAAAATGATGGTGTAGTGGTGCCATCCTAAATACACGTTTACCTGTAAGTTTAAAGGAGATAACTTGTACAATCACAGATATAGTTTCCAGAACAAATAGACCTCCAATTATAATTAACACTAATTCATGTCTTGATGCTGATGCGCTGACACCAATTACTCCTCCTAGAGAAAGTGAACCTGTGTCTCCCATAAACACCATTGCTGGTGGTGCGTTAAACCATAAAAATCCCAGGCCAGAACCAATTATTGCTCCCAAGAAGACGGCAATTTCACCTACGCCAGGAACGTAATTAATTTGTAAGTAACTAGAGAAATTTATATGTCCTACTAAGTATACAACTATAGCTAAGGAACTAGCTGCAATCATAACAGGAACAATTGCAAGCCCATCTAAGCCATCTGTTAAGTTTACAGCATTTGAGGATCCTACTATGACTAAAATAGTAAAAGGAATGTACAAGGCGCCTATAAAAAACAAACCTTCTTTTAGTAATGGAATAGATAATGAATTTTGATAGTTTGGAGGGGTGTTTTCACCTATAAACCATGCTGCTACAAATGCTACTAAAATTTGTGGAATTATTTTTTGATAACTTTTAAGGCCATTACTCGACATTTTGGATACTTTAAGCCAATCATCCAAAAGCCCAATTAGACCAAATGATAAGGCAACACCTAAAATTATCCAAATGTATATATTGTCAAGTTTTGCCCACAAAATTGTAGAGATTGTAAAAGCAAAGAGTATAAGTAATCCTCCCATTGTAGGAGTGCCACTTTTTGTGATTATATGGCTTTGAGGGCCATCAGAACGTATTGGTTGTCCTTTTTTTTGAAATTTTTTTAAAATAAATATAATTTTCTGTCCAAATACCAAACTTATTATTAAGGCAGTTAATAGAGCTCCAATGCTTCTAAATGTTATGTAATTAAATAAATTTAGAGGCTGAAAATATTCTGTATAATTAAGTAATAAATCAGGCAGCATTAGTTTTCTCCTGATTTAAATTCTGTAAAATCTTTACTAATTTCCAAACTTTTGATCCATTTGAGCCTTTTATTAAAATAAGTTGGTTGGGTTTAATTAAATCTTTAATTTTTAAAATTAAACTATCTATATCGGGATAAGAATAAGACTTAATTTCTAATTTTTTACTCATTAATTCTGTAAAAAATCCAACAGTTATGAGTAAATTAGGATTTATTTTTTTAATAATTGGTATTAATTCCAAGTGTTTAATCATAGATTTTTTACCTAATTCAAGCATGTCACCTATAATCAGTACTGTTTTGTAATTATGAAGTTTAGACTTGGTTTTGTATAAGTTAGATAAAGATGCATACATAGAGTCTGGGTTTGCATTGTAACTGTCATCAATCAATAAACTTTTTTGATTATTCTTAAAATTTATAGTTATTTTTTGACCTCTGCCTGGCAAAGGTTTTAAGTTGCTTATAGTTTTTTTTGCAATTTCTTCTGGTAATTTTAATTCTTTTACAACAGCAATTGATGCAACTGCATTTGAGGCTTGAACTGTATTCAAATATTTAAGATGCCAAGGCAATTCGTTCTCTTGGAAAATAGTACACCCATCTTTTTCATCAATTATTTTTTTTACAATGGTCTTTGAATTTTTTAAATGTCCATAGTAATTTACATTAGGTGTGATCTTCTCAGCCTTTTCTTTGAGGTATTTAGACCATAAATTGTCTGAATTAATTAAAGCTACTCCATTTGAATTTAGTCCTAAGAAAATTTCACTTTTAGCATTTGCAATTTCTTTTTCACTTTTAAAATTTTGAATATGGGAACTTGAAACGTTCGTAATTAATGCAATATCTGGTCTAGAAATTAAGGCTAATTCTTTAATTTCACCAGAATGGTTCATGCCAAGTTCCAACACACAAAATTTATATTCTTTTGGAAGTCTTGATAATGTTAAAGAAAGTCCAATAATATTGTTGTTGTTACCTTGTGTGAAGTGTGTGTTTCCATATTCTTGTAGAGAAGAAGCTAAAATATGTTTGGTACTTGTTTTTCCACTACTCCCAGTAATAGCTATAACTTTGCCAGAAAATCTATTTCTTGAAAATTGTGCAATATTTTTGAGTGAAACTTTTGTGTCTTTTACTAACAATGCGTTCCATTTTAGTGCATATTGTTCTTCTGAAACAAGTGCTCCTGAAGCCCCCTTTGAAATTGCAGATTCAATAAAATCATGGCCATCAAATTTATCTCCTTTAATAGCTATAAATAAATCACCTTTTTGTATTGTCCTATCATCAATGCTTATGCCGGAAACTACATGTTCATTCTTTAAAAAATTAGAAGAGGGATCAGATCCATTAGTAGCACTTATTAGTTCATGTTTGGTCCACAAAAAGTTCAAAATCAAATCTCTGTCATATTAAAATTGTTTAACGCTTCTCTGGCTACTGCATAATCGTCGAATGGGAGCGTTTCTAATCCAATAGTTTGCAATGTTTCATGGCCTTTGCCAGCAATGAGTAAAAAATCATTCTCTTTTAATATAGATACGGCGTGTTTAATTGCTTTGTTTCTATCTGAAATCTCTATCGCGTTAGGAGTGCCAGTTAAAATATCACTTCTAATTTTAGCGGGGTTTTCATTTCTAGGGTTATCATCTGTTACAATTACAGTATCTGAATGTTTATGTGCTATTTTGCCCATTAACTCTCTTTTATCTTTATCTCTATCACCGCCACAACCAAATAGAGTTATCAGTTTTCCATTTTTAAGTTTCATTTCTTTAAGAGATGAAAGGACTGATCTTAATGCTTCAGGTGTATGAGCGTAATCAATAATAACTGTTGAATTAAGCTTTTTGCTTGAAACAATTTCCATTCTTCCTCTAGCAGGTTTGAGATAAGACAAGGCCCTAAAAACAAAATTTGGGTCCATTCCTAATGCAATGCATATTGAGGCAGATGCTAAAACATTATAGGCTTGAAATTTTCCAATCATTCCCAATGTAGAATTATATAGTATTTTCTTGTACTCAACAGACATTTTAAGTGTCTGATTATTATGAGTTATGGATTTTATCTTAATAGAAGCTTTTTTATTTTCACCAAAAGTCAAAACCAGATGTTTATCTTTTTCTAGTTCTTCATATAACCGCTTTCCAAAATCATCATCGATATTTATGGCTACTGCACACCGTTTTTTAAGGATTTCATTAAAAAGTCGTTTCTTGGAAGTGAAATAATTTTCTATGTTGCCGTGATAATCTAAATGATCATGAGAAAGGTTTGTAAACGCTGCAGCAGAAAAATTTATACCATCTAATCTAAATTGATCCAAGCCATGTGAAGAAGCTTCTAGTGCTAAATGTGATACATTTTTTTCAGATAGAAAACTAAGATTTTTATATAATTCAGATGGCTCAAAAGTTGTTAAGGAGTTTTCAGAGGAGTTATAAATAGTTTCATTTTGATTAGTTCCAATTTTAATGCCAAGAGTTCCCATTGAAGCAGCTTTCCAACCTGCAAGAGTCCATATTTGTCTGCAAAATTCTACAGTAGAAGTTTTTCCATTTGTGCCTGTTATACCAATGACAACATTTGGCTGTTTGTTATAAAAAGCAGAGAGAAGAATTGAATAAATTAGTCTAGCAGAATTATTCCTTATTACTAAACAATCGTTCGTATTTAGATTTTCATTTTCTGAGAGAATTAAAAAAGCACCTTTATTTTTTGCTTCTTGTATAAAATTTTCTCCATTAAATTTTTTCCCTTTTATTGCAATAAAAATATATCCAGATTGAACTTGTTTACTATTTGAAGTTATTCCGTTGACATTTTGACTTAATATATCGTCACTAAGTTGCCCCATTAGATCCGTTAAAAGTAAATTTTTTGAAATTAAATTTCTCAAAATCATTTTATAAATTTTCTCCCTTTTTCTTTCCTCTTATTTCGTATTGGATAAGATTTTGTGAGAAATCTAATGAATCTTCATTTTGTGGTTTCACATTTAAAATTGGTGCAATTCTTGTTACTATTTTTTTAATAGTGGGTGCGACAACCCACCCTGCAGTCCTGTAACCAAAAGATGACTTTTGACCTTTGGGATTATCTATCATTACAGTTATTACGTATTGAGGCTTATTTATTGGGAATGCTGCTGTGAAAGCTACAATATTTTGTTTTTTTAAGTAGCCTCCATTTTTACTGAGCTTTTCAGCTGTTCCTGTTTTGCCTCCAACTAGATAGCCTTTTGCTTCTGCTTTTTTAGCAGTTCCGTGTTTACTTTTTACAACAAGTCTCATTATACTTTTAATTTTATTCGAAGTATTTTTTGTAAAAACTTGAGTATTTTCTTTCTCTTTTTTTGAAATTAGGAGAGTAGGGTTAACTTTTATACCATCATTTACAAGTGTTGCCGTTGAGGATGCAAGGTGCATTGGTGTTATTGCTATCCCATGTCCATAGGATATTGTCATTGTTGAAAGTAATTTCCTATCCATAAGAACTTGTGGCATTCCTATTTCAGGTATCTGCAAATCTAATTTTTTCATAAACCCAAGTTTTCTTAGATATTTCAACTGTATTGATGAACCAAACCTTTCAGCAATTTTAGCTGACCCAATATTACTCGAATGGACAATAACCTCAGGAATATTAATTGAGTAATTTAAGGGGTGGAAATCTCTTATTGTTCTGGATGAAACTCTTAAAGGCCGGGAAACATCAAAAACTTCATTTTCTTTAACACTGCCACTATCTAAAGCAATTGCAGCTGTGATTAATTTAAGGGTGGAGCCGAGCTCATAAATTCCTTTTGTTGCTTTGTTAAATAATAGATTATTAGATATTTTATTATAGTTATTGACATTATAATCAGGCAAAGACGTTAAAGCATAAATTTCCCCATTTTTGGAGTTCATGACTATACCAGCACCACCTTCAGCTTCAAATTTTCTGATCTGTTCAAGTAAAATTTTTTCTGTGATATGTTGAATTCCGCTGTGAATTGAAATATTTATATTTTTACCGCTTTTTAATTCACTATCTAATGTTTTTTCTATTCCGGCTATACCAATGCCGTCAATATCAGTGCTTCCTAAAATATGTGCAGCTAAATTATTTTTAGGATATATCCTCTTATATTTTGTTCTTATTTTTAATCCTTCTATGCCCTCATTCAATAATGCAATATGTTCTCTTGGAGAAATCTCTCTTAATAAATTTACAAATTTTTTATTTGAGTTTAATTTGTTTTTTAAATTGCTTTCTTCTAGTCGAGGAAAAATTGTCACCAATTTTTTTATTGTTTCGCTTTTATTGAAAATTTCATGTGGGTTAATATTTAAACTTGAGGTTGCTATAGTTGTTGCAAGCAAATTATTATTTCGATCGTAAATATTTCCACGGGGTAAATTTTCAATGATATTTTCTTTAGTTGCTTTAATAGCAATATTCTCTGTACTAGATTTGTGAATGCCAGCTAGAGAGATTGTCCTATAACCAATGGTTACAAAGGAAAATAAAAACAAACAGCCTACCATTAATAATTTAATTTTTCTAAATTTTGAATTTGTTTCACCTACAAGTGCATTTTTATAATTTATAATATTTTTCATTTAGCCACCCTTTCGTTTATAGACTTTGTGGCTTCAACTAAATCTTTGATGTTCCAAATATCTGTTGGAAGGATTTCTTTTAGCTCTAATTTATTTAAAGCTATTTTCTCAATTCTTTCTGGACGCTTGAGATAACTAAGTTCAGCATTTAAAATTTCTATATCTGATTTTGTATCATCTATCTTGGCTTTAATTGTTCTGAGGGCTATTTCATTTTCATTAATAGAAAACTTAATTTGATATAATGAAATTCCTACTATAAGTATCAAGAAAATAACTAGAAAAGATGGATATCTAATCATTCTTGATCTCCAAAATATGATGGAAATTCTGTTCTTCGAGCAACTCGTAATTTAGCAGACCTTGACCGTCTATTTCCCGCCATTTCTTTTTCTGATGGACAAATAGGCTTTTTTGTTAATATTTCCAGGCTATTTTTTCTCTTATCTTCTTCTGGCAAATATCGTGATATTGGCTTGCTTCTCGAACATTTAATAAAAAATTCCTTTATAATTCTATCCTCAATTGAATGGAAAGAAACCACAGCCAAAATACCATTTGGATGTAGTGACTTTTCAGCAGCAATTAGTCCTTTTTCAAGTTCATCTATTTCATTATTGAGATATATTCTAATTGCCTGAAACGTTCTCGTTGCTGGATCAATTTTTTGTTTTGAGAATGGAATTGATTTCCTAATAATAGTGGCTAGTTGTAAAGTGCTATTAATCCTTTTTGTTAAACGCTCATTAGCAATATTTTTTGCTATTCTTCTAGAAAAAATTTCATCGCCATATTCATAAATTATGTTAGCTAGTGTTTTTTCCTCTACTTTATTGATAAACTCCTCAGCAGTAGGACCTTCTAATGACATTCTCATGTCTAAGGGACCATCAGATTTAAATGAAAAACCTCTTTCTTTTTTATCAAGCTGAGGACTTGAAACCCCAAGATCAAAAACTATTCCATTAACTTTATTTATATTTTTATCTTTTAAATATTTAATTAGTTCTGAAAACCTTCCATTTACAAAAGTAAACTTATCCTTAAAACAAGATTGTATTGGCTGTGCAAATTTTTTTGCCTCAGGATCTCTGTCAATGGCTAAAAGATTGCAATTACTTTTACTAAGAATTTCTTTGCTATACCCACCTAAGCCAAATGTGGCGTCAACATAAAAACCTTCGTCCTTCAATGAAAGCGAATTTATTACTTCATCTAAAAGAACAGGAATATGATGAGTAGTATCTAACATAATTAAAGCTATTCAGTCTTTTTATTTAGAATTAATTTTGGAGGACCTTTTTCTTCAAGAATTTGCTTAGACTTTTTATATTGTTTTTCATATTCGGAGGGTGACCATACATAAAAAGATTCACCAATCCCCATAAAAACAGCTTTGTTAGAAAGTTCTGCAAAATTCATCAGAGTTTCAGGGATGACAATCCTGCCGCTAGCATCAAATTTAGTTTCAAAAGAGTCAGCCATCATCATTCTCAATACAAACGCATCATCCGACATGGCATCGAGCTCGTCTATGGCGTTTATATATCTTTGCATTCTGCTTAATGAAGTGCCTTCTATGCATTTAAATTGAAGGCTTTTAAACAAAATAAGCTGTTCGTCTGATTTCTCTAGAAAAAGTCTATATGTTGCAGGAATTGAAACTCTGCATTTTAAATCAATCTTATTATGTGAAGTTGATAAAAACATTGATATTAAATGCCCTAAGTTAGAATTTATATGCTTAGTTTTGCGCTATTATTTAATTCAGAGTTGTGACCTAAACAGTTTTTCTCATTTTAGGGATATCATGGGATTTTATGGGAGTCAATGGTATTTTATGATTAAAATATGGTATTTTATTGTAATGATTTTTTAAATTGAAGTGTCAGAGAGTAATAAGCCGGGTTTTGTATCAATATGACAGTAGTTATTAATCTTGAGAATTTGTTACCAAATTCTTCTAGCGACCTACCCAAGAAACTTTGTAGAAATTCAAAAAATGTTTCTTCTATTTGGTCTTGCTCTAGGTGGGGTTTACCATGCCGTTTTCATCGCTGAAAACGCGGTGTGCTTTTACCACACCTTTTCACCCTTACCAAAATTGGCGGTATATTTTCTGTGGCACTTTCCCTAGGGTTACCCCTGCTGGACGTTATCCAGCACCTTATTTCTATAGAGCCCGGACTTTCCTCTTTAAAAAAGCAACTACCTCACTCTCTGACAAAATAAAAATATAAGGTCTCTAAATAAGGTCAATAATTAAATTAATTTATCTGTTATTAATCTCTTCGCTTAATATTTGAAGCTTAAGCCATTTATCTTCTTTTATAGATAAATCTTTTTTTGTTTTCGTTATCTCAGATGTTATAGAATTAAATTTATTAAAGTCTTTATAATACAAATTTTCTTCATCTAACTGGTTTATCAATAAATCCAATTTATTCTCTAATTTAGAAATTTCTTTGGGTAATACACTCAAAGCGTAAGATTCTTTAAAACTTAATTTTTTAATATTTGTTTCTTTATTAATTATATTTTTTGATTTTTGATTATTTAGTTTTAGTAACTTTTTAGATTTACTTTTTCGGAGATTTGATAATCCATATTTTTGGTAATAGCTAGAAAAATTGCCTTCATGATTAACAATTTTATTATCATTCTCAAATACTAAGACTTTATCAATAGTATTATCAAGAAAATACCTGTCATGACTAATTATTAAAACGGTTCCATCATATTTTTTAATTATATCTTTAAGAATGTTCAAAGTATAAAAATCAAGGTCGTTTGTAGGCTCGTCTAATATTAAAAAATTGTGATCATTTAAAAATAATTTTGCTAATAATAACCTTACTTTTTCTCCACCTGACAATGAAGAGTTACTCTGTAAAGATTTTTTCTCATTAAAAAGAAACAAATTTAAATATGATAAAACATGTATTTTTTGTCCTAGAAAATTAACATGATCACCATCTTTACATAATGAGCTCCAAGGAGTTAATTCTGCTTCTATAGACTCCTTATTTTGATCAAAGTACTTAATATTTATATTTTCACCAGTTTTAATTTTACCTCTAGATGGTGCAATTATTCCTTGTATTAGTTTTATTAATGTCGTTTTTCCAGAGCCATTTGCCCCAATAATACCAATTCTATCTTTTTTCTTAATTTTTAGGTTAAGTTTAGAAATGATCTTATCATCAAGATGATTATCATAAGTAAAGTCTACGTTTATTAATTCAATAATATTTGAACCAGACTCATGAGTTTTTTTAAGGAAAAAATCCATTGATTTTTTTTCCTTAATTCTTGTATTTTCGTAATGTTCAGTAAGTTTTTCTAATTCCCTTACCCTACCCATATTTCTTTTTCTTCTAGCTGAAATACCCTCAACTGACCATTTTGTTTCACTTTTGATTTTCTGCTTTATTTTAAATGATTGAGACTTTTTTGTATCAATTTGCATTTGAGCCCAATCATAAAAACCATCATAAGGACCTTCTCTTAATATCATCTCATTTTGATATAACCAAAATGTTTTGGTACCAATTTTTTTTAAGAAATTTTGATCATGACTGACTACAAGCATTGATTTTTTTGTTGATACGAGTTTTTCTTCTAACCAGTTTATAGTTGGAAGATCAATATGGTTAGTTGGTTCATCAAAAAGAATAAGATCTGATTCATTTAACAGTGACTTGGCAATATGAATTTTACGGATCTCTCCGATTGATAAACCTGCTTTGAGGTTAATATCAGATAATTCTAACTGATTGATGATGTCTTTTATTTTTGACAAATCTGGATATTCAATATCTTGTGATAAAAATTCCTCGAGATTATCTAAATTTGGCCTTAATGGATTTTGATCAAGGTAGTCAATTTTTAAATTTGGTTTTTTCCAAATAGTACCACTGTCAGCTTCTTCTATTCCCTTGATAATTTTCATTAATGATGTTTTACCAGATCCATTCTCTCCAACTAAAATTATTCGATCATTTTGATGTATTGTAAAATTTAAATTATCTAAAAGTATTTTATTAGATTTTGATATTTTTAAATTTTTTATAGTGATAAGGGGCTTAGTCATTTAAATAATTAACTCTGTTTTTTAATTGTTTCCCAAGCATTATTAATTTCTGTGAGCCTTTGAGTATTTTGTTTTATTAATTCTTTCGGCATTCCTTGGGAAATAAGAAGATCTGGATGATGTTTAGTCACTAATTTTTTCCATATTTTTTTTACTTCACTAATTGGAGTTTTTTCTGAAATTCCTAATATTTTATAAGGGTTAGATGGATCTTTAATTTTATATGAAATTATTCTTTCAAAATCCTCATTTGAAAAACCAAATATCTCACTCACTCTTTTTAAATATATTATTTCTGGATGTGTAATTTTTCCATCTGCTTCAGCAATTACTATTAGTAGATTTAATAATTCTTCTAAAACAGGAGAGTTTTTTTCTAGCAAGTTTGAAATTTGTTGTGCATAGACTTCATATCCATGAGTAGACTTTTTTGCTTGATCCCATAAAAAAGCAACATTTTTTATTTCAGTATCTGGAACATCAATTTTATTTTTAAAAGCAAGAATTTCTTGTTTGGTAACTTTTCCATCTGCTTTTGCCATTTTGGCGGAGAGAACTATAATCCCAATTGTAAACCCAATTTGTTTAAGGGCTAACTTATCCGATCTCTTTTTTTGGGTTTGCATTTTATCTATAGCATGTCCGGCAGCTCCACCTATGAGTGCTCCAATGGGCCCGCCTAATGCAAACCCACTTGTACTACCAATAATTTTACCCCATATATTCATCGTTTAGGTATTACAATTAAGATAATAGGCTTACAAGTAAAATAAATTTTGTTAAGAGTGGTTAAAAATGTCTTAATAAAGCTTATAGCTTTCTACAAGGAGTATATATTGATCGAGGAATATGATTTCACAGGATTAAAATGCCCGTTACCAATATTAAAAGCCAAAAGAGTTTTAAAGACTTTAATAAAAGGTAAAAAAGTAACATTTATTTCAGACGATCCTGCTAGTCCAATTGATTTTAAGCATTTTTCTAAAAGTGAGGGTTATGATATTACTATTAAGTCAACTAAAGCAGGCAAACATTTTTTTACACTCTCTAAGGGTTCGGTCTAAGGCTGTAATTTTGATAATATGAATTTTCTTAAATCATTATTTTTTAATATACAATTTTATGTAGGTACAAGTTTTTTGGTTACTTTATGCCTTCCATCTCTTTTGTTTTCAAGAAATGTGGTCATGGTTGTTAACAGAATTTGGTGCTTAATAATGATCAAAGGAATGAAATGGTGGCTGGGAACTGAAGTTAAAATTGTTGGAGAAATACCGCCTAAAGAAAAAGTTGTTATTTATGCAATTAAGCATCAATCGGCCTGGGAAACTGTTTTTTGTACAGATCTTTTTTCGATGCCTTCAATTGTTTTAAAAAAAGCATTAATTTATATACCAGTAATAGGACTATATTTTCTAAAGTCTGGAGCAATACCTATTGCAAGAGACCAGGGTATAAATGCATTAAAAAAAATGGGTAAAAATGCAAAAAGAGCTGTTAAGGAAAATAGATCAATGATGATTTTTCCGCAGGGAACAAGGGTTAATCCTGGTGTGTCTTCAAGAGAAAAACCTTATCTACCTGGAGTTTTTTTTCTTTATACACAGGCCAAGGTTCCTGTAATCCCAGTTGCCCATAATGCAGGATTACTTTGGCCAAAAAATAGTTTTATGAAGTACCCTGATCGCCTTAAATCCAAGTCGGTAACCATCAAAATTCTTCCTGCTATTCAGCCAGGTTTGTCTAAGCTTGATTTTTTAAAAAAATTAGAAACTTCAATTGAATCTCATTCGAATGAATTAATAGATATGGAAAAATAAGCATGGATGGATTTTTGCCTGAAAGAGGAAATAAGAAACAATTAAATGTACTAGGCGAAGAGCTTAAGCCATGTAACTATGGGTTAGATAATTCTATAGTTACTGGATTTTATAGAGATAATTGTTGTAATACAGGGGCTGATGACTTTGGCTTGCATACTGTGTGTTGTGTAATGACTGATGAGTTTTTAAATTTTTCTATTTTAGTTGGCAACGACTTAAGTACAAGCATTCCTGAGTATAACTTTCCAGGTTTACGTGATGGAGATAGGTGGTGTCTGTGTGCTTCGAGGTGGGATGAGGCCTTTAAAGCAGGGAAAGCACCAAAAGTAATTTTAGAATCAACTAATATAGCGACCCTATCAATAGTAAAATTAGAAGATTTAAAAAAACATGCTATGTAGATAATAAAGGAATTAATTATTATGCACTTAGATCAAAAAATTACTGTTTTTTGTACTGATCATGAAACTAAAAAAGATGGTAAAATTTTAAGAATATATAATGGGGGTATAGATGTTGAGGTTTCTGGTACAATAATTAAACTCAAGAAGACAAAACCAAACTTTTATGTTGGTTCTATGGCTGGTTTGGAGTTCGTGGTAGAAACTAAATAAACTATTTATACCTTTGAGGTAATTTTGACAATTTTATCTTCTTTTTCTTGAATTTGTTTCATGCCGTCAACATTAATTATACCACCTTCAAAAACTGCTATTTGTTTGTAAGTTATATTTCCTGACAGTTTTCCAGTTTCCATAATAACAATGCTATCTGATATAATGTTTCCTCTAACATCACCACTTATAATAAGTTCAGTTGATTTTATTTTACCTTCAAGTTGTCCATTCTCATCAACTATAATTTGATCAGCAGAAATTTCTCCAATAAACTTGTTTCTAATTAAAACTGATCCTGATGTATTATATTTACCTTCAAAAACACCATCTCCATCAAGTTGAGAACATGTTTCCAAATTTTTAAGTTTGTCTTTTAAGGGTGAAGAAATTCTACTTATTTTAATCATATCTTATCCATCAAAATAAATATCATTACTTTTCGAAAACAAAACAGCAATGTAAAAAATAACCAATTGATTAATAACAATTTTTTAAATTTTTATGGAAAATAGTTTTTTTATATTTTTAAATTAAAGAATCAGTCTATAACTAATATAACAAATTCACCTAAATCACGGAAATAAATATGTTGCAACCATTCTATGCTAGTTCTGAAATAAATCGTCATGGGGAACAACGAAACAACCAAGAGTTTCTTAAAAAAATAATGCTGGATCCAATGACTAAATTTATTCCTGTTAGAAATGGAAAAAATTTGTTTGAAGGTTTGGATAATGAAATTAATGCAGTTAAATTTAATTATGAACTCTTAAGTAGTTTATTACCAGATGGAATTAATGAGCCAATTTTTCTTGGTGCTGCAAATAATTTTTACTATGTTGGTTTTGAATTGGAAAATCAAAATCCAAAAGTTGAAAAGTGGATTGATGAAAATAATATCATAATTGATGATTTAAGAAGATATGGCCCCACGTTAAACGATATTGATGGATCTTTTTTAGCTCTAACAAATGGTATGACTTTTTGGCATAAAACTCATAAATTTTGTGGTACATGTGGACAAATAAACACTTCAAAAGAGGGTGGGTTTGTAAGGGTTTGTTCCAACACAAAATGTGGTAAAAGCCATTTTCCAAGGACAGATCCTGCTATTATTACATTAATTAGTTTTGAAGATAAGGTCTTGTTGGGACGGTCTCCAAGATTCCCTGAAGGAATGTATAGCACTTTAGCAGGTTTTGTTGAACCTGGAGAAAGTTTAGAGCAAGCTTTAGAAAGAGAGGTTTTTGAAGAAGTTGGGGTAAAAGTAAAAAATATAAAATATTTTCACTCTCAACCATGGCCATTCCCAGCTTCTTTAATGCTTGGTTTTTTTGCTGAAGCAGAGAGTACAAAATTGGATGTTGATTATAATGAAATTGAAGATGCTCATTGGTTCTCAATAGAAGAATTAAAATCACTTCAACATCCTTCTATTAAAAATGGTTTTAAGCTCCCTAGAATTGACTCAATTGCACGAAGATTAGTCGATACTTGGATTAATAAATTTAATTAAAAAAAGAGGTATTAATGTTATTTACACCTATAAAAATTGGTAATTTACAAATCTCTAATAGGATTGTAATTGCGCCTATGTGTCAATACTCAGCTGTAGATGGAGTTATGACTGATTGGCACACTCAACATTTGATGCAACTAGGTTATTCAGGCGCAGGTCTAGTAATGGTTGAAGCAACTGCAGTTGAGAGACCTGGGAGAATTACCCATCATTGTGCAGGTTTGTATAATGAGTTTTGTGCTACATCCTTAAAAGAAATTCTTGAAAAAGCTAAAACAGTTGCTTCACCCAATACCTGTTTTGGTATTCAATTATCTCATGCTGGCAGGAAAGCATCAACACAAAGACCTTGGGAAGGAAGAAAAAATTTAACAGATAATGAGAATCCTTGGCCTACTTTTAGTGCATCGTCAATCCCTTTTGATGATGGTTGGCATATTCCTCATTCAATGAACAAGAAGGATATGGATCGCATCAAAAAAAAAGTTTGTGGAGGCAGCCCTAAAGTCCATTCAAATTGGTTTTGATTTAATAGAACTCCACGGTACACATGGTTATCTTTTGCATCAATTTTTATCCCCAATTTCAAATAAGCGTACTGATGAATATGGAGGATCTCTTGAAAACAGGATGCGATTTCCTTTAGAAGTTTTTTCTGCTGTTAAAGAAGTACTTCCCGAGGGCTTCCCACTAGGTTTTAGAATTACAGGAACTGAATGGGAAAAAGATGGAATTAACGAAAGTGAAGCTATAACTTTTGCTCAAAGATTACAAAAAATAGGATGTCATTATTTATGTGTGTCAAGTGGTGGTAACACCCCAAACCCTAAAATTCCTATTGGTCCTCATTACCAAGTCCATTTAGCTAAAATGATGAAAGAAAATACTGATATGGTTATTAGAACTGTAGGTATGATAACTGATCCAATCAAAGCAAATGGTATACTTCAAGAACAAGATGCAGATATGATAGCAATCGCTAGGGCTTTTTTATCAAACCCAAGATGGGTATGGGAAGCTGCAAGGTCATTACAATATGACATATCAGTGCCTCCTCAATACGCTAGAAGGTTTTAGTAAAAACTATTTTTTTTCTGATAGAATTTTCATAAGCGAACGAGAGTGTTCTGGTGACAAGTTAAGTTCTTTTCTTAATTTTTCAATTTTTTTGGCTTCAATATCACTAATCACGCCATCGCTTAGTGCTTGATTTATCTCGGCTTCTAAAATGGCTGTTCTTTGAGCTCTTTGGTTTGCAAATGCTGAAGCGACTATACCTGTTAAAAGTGCAACTGTACATACGCCCATAATAGCAGTAAAAGCACCAATTATTTTTCCAAATGGCGTAATTGGAGATACATCCCCATATCCGACTGTTGTTAATGTTATCAAACTCCACCACATTGTTTCTGGTATTGAGCTGAACTTATCGGGTTGGCTTTCGTTTTCTGCTATATACATAAGAGCACTTGACAAAAATAATGCAACTAAAACAAGGTATAATGCTGCGCTAAAGGATCTCCAATCTGCCATGATGGCTGAAAAAAAGTCTTCAATGGCAGAGCTATAATTTGATATTTTCAATAATCTTAAAAGTCTTAATACTCTAAGCCATCTTAAATCTAACCCTCCAAAATAAGTTATAATTGAGGGGATTATTGCAACGAAATCAATTAAACCTGTAAAACTAAAAATATATTTTAATCTTTTTATAAAACTAGAGCCTTGTCCAAGATCTTCTCTAGCTGGAGCTGACCATACTCTTAGTAAATACTCTATTCCAAAAATAAAAACAGAAAACATTTCAAAATAATAAAATGATTTTTCATATTTGTTACCAATGTCTTTAATAGATTCCAAACACACAGCTGTTATGTTTAAAAGAATTAAGATAAACAAAGCCGTATCAACGTATTGACTGGGTTTGTCTGAAATATTAGCTTTTGATAAAAGTTCACTAGTACGTTTTTTAATATTTTCGTACATAATTACATCCTATTTCTTTGCCTCTTATAAATAAACTAACATTTAATCTAAACATTATTAAATTAATTTAATATCTTTAAGGAGTTGATGCTGTAAGACCTCCGTCCACCACAATTTCAGTGCCTGTAATATATTTTGCTTCATCAGAACATAAAAATAAAACAGCATTAGCTACATCCCAAGACTCACCCATCTTACCCATAGGAACTTGATTATTGCGGTGATTTACAAAGCCATCATAATCTCCATCTGCATATTTTTTAGCAAGTCTTTCAACAAGAGGAGTGTGCATTAAGCCAGGAACAACACAATTTAATCTTATATTTTTTTTGGCTTCAATAACTGCAGTGGTTTTTGTCATTTGGATTAGAGCTGCCTTTGAAGCACTATAAGCAACTTGTGGTTTCCCAACATATCTAAGCCCAGCAACTGATGAAATATTGACAATGGAGCCTCCATTATTTTTTCTCATTATTGGTATTACTTTTTTTATGCTGTAATAAGCAGTATCTAAATTTAAACTAAATTGGTTTTCCCAATTTTCAGTACTAATCTCTGCAGGTCCACCTGGTTCAGACTGGCCTACAACGTTTACTAATATATCAAGCTTATTATGTTTTAATTCTAAAGTTTCAAAAAGTTTTTTAACTTCACTTTCATCTTTCATATTAACTTGATAAAATTCACATAAATTTCCTTCTTTAATTATAAAGTTTCTTGTGTTCTCTCCTGCATCTTTATCGATATCTACCCCAACTACTTGAGCTCCTTGACGTGCAAGGGTTGTAGCAATCGCTCTCCCATTCCCAAAGTCATTTCCATGTGACCCGCATCCACAAACTACTGCAATTTTACCTTCTAAATTTAACATAAAATAATTCCTAAAATTAATAAAATTTATATGATTAGAGTAAATAAACTTATGATGAAAGTATACCTAATGTTAGATTTTCAACAAATATATAAAAATAGATATGGAAAAGAAGCTGAGTTTGGTCAATTAGATATTGATATTACAGGTCATCTAGAAACTATTTTATCAAGAAGCAGTGTTAGAAAGTTTTCTAAAAAAACTATTTCTAATGAACTATTAAGTTTACTTTTAACAGCTGCCCAGTCAGCTCCATCAAAATCAAACCTCCAACAATACTCGATATTAGTTATACAAGATAAACTTATAAAATCGAAAATTTCAAATTTAATAGGTAATACAAAATGGGCTCTCAGAGCCCCTTTGTTTTTTTTATTTCTTGCTGATATCAGAAGAAACATAAAAATTACAAGAAATAGAGGTTATACTCATAAAAATAATAATTTAGATACCTTTATGAATAGTGTGATAGATTCAGCATTATCAATGCAATCAATGATATCTGCGGCTGAGTCAATAGGTTTAGGAATTTGTCCAATTAGTATGATTAGGAATATTATTGATGAAGTGAAAATTATATGTGATTTACCAAAAGGAGTATTTCCAATAGCTGGATTATCGCTAGGTTGGCCAGAAGAAAAATCAAAAATTTCTTACAGATTACCTCAAGATGTGGTTATCCATTATAACACTTATAATGATGAAAATTTATTTGATAAGATCGAAGAATATGATGAAAGAGTTTTTAAGGTAGATCCTATTTCTAAAGAAAAACAAAGACATGTTAATCTTTATGGCATTGCTGAAAGAGGAACATGGTCAGAAAATATAAGCAGACAACTATCAGTTCCCGAAAGAGATAAATTTAAAATTTGGCTAAAAGACCATGGATTTAATCTTGAATGATATCACCCAAAATTTTATTAAAGATGATTTCATTTTCATACATTATCCAATGACCTAAATTAAACTCTACATGAAATCTTACTTTATTATTAATATTTCTCAAAATTGCCATTCTATCTTCTAAGTAAATGCCAACACTTGCGTCCTTCTCACCCCATAAAACGTAGAGAGGAATGTTTTGTTTTTTTAAAACTCTAGCTAGGGTGTCAGTTGAAGATATTGGCCGACTTTTTATTCTATGCGCATCAGTGTTTTGTTTTTGAATATGAACAGACCATTCATCTACCTTTCTTTTGTCATGCATCATAAGTATTTCAAGATTGGTTTTGTGTGCCTGATAGACTTCTTGCTCTGTCATTTTAGAATGTCTTGGTATCATATTTTTCATTTCGCCACGTTTCGCGCCAAGCCCGCCTGGACCTACCAATACCAACTTTTCTGGATTTATACCTCTTTCAATCAGGCTGTAAGATAAATGACCAGCAATCAAACCACCAAAAGAGAAACCGCATATTATAGGTGGTATATCCTTTGAAATTAGTTCCTGAAGCGTATCAGCGATATTAGAGGCAATCTTTTCTGGCGTGTGTGGAAGTGGCAAGTCATCAGATTCTCCAAATCCTGGCATATCAGGAATTAAAACGTTATATTTTTTTGAGAAGGGTATTGCTTGTTTTATCCAATGTGCCCAACTTCCATAACCTCCATGTAAAAATATTAAGGCCTTTCCTTCACCCCAAGACCGCCAGCAAATTTTAGTATCTTGTGACTTAATAAAGATTTTTTTTGAACTTTGTTCTATAGTTAAAAGATAGTTAGAGAATTGCTCAAATTTAAATTTCATTTCATTCATTGATGTTGTCCAAAATTTTTTTATGAACTATTAATTTTTTTTATTTCTTTAACAAGCATTTTATTGATATTAAATGAGTTTTTGAGTTATAAATTATATTATTACTTTAATCCACAGACAAAGAGATTAGAAATATGCCGCATTTACCCGCATCCGAAGCTTTATCTCACATAAGAGTAATTGATTTAACCAGGGTCAGATCTGGTCCAACCGCTGTTAGGCAGCTAGCGGATTGGGGAGCAGATGTAATTAAAGTTGAAGCACCTGAAAGTATGGAACCAGATGGTGCACTTGGTGCCTCTAGGCATACCTCTGATTTTCAAAATTTACATCGTAATAAGAGAAGTATAACTCTAAATCTTAAAGAGCCGGAAGCAATTGAAATTTTGATGAAGTTAGTAGAAACCTCAGACGTAGTTGTTGAAAATTTTCGTCCAGATGTAAAAGATCGTTTGGGAATAAATTATGATAATCTAAAAAAAAGGAACCCTAAAATCATATTGGCGAGCATATCAGGTTTTGGTCAAGATGGTCCTTATGCTAAAAGACCTGGCTTTGATCAGATAGCTCAAGGCATGGGTGGATTAATGAGTATCACGGGTGCTCCCGGTGAAGGGCCAATGAGGGTAGGTATTCCAGTTGCAGACCTAACTGCAGGTCTTTTTTGTGCTATGGGAATTCAGACAGCGCTTCTCGAAAGACAAAAGTCAGGTGTTGGTCAATGGGTAAATACATCCTTGCTTCAAGCACAAATTTTTATGCTTGATTTTCAAGCTGCCAGGTGGTTAAGCGAAAAACAGATTGCTGGACAAGCTGGAAATAATCATCCAACAAGTGTTCCAACAGGTGTTTTTAAAACTTTGGATGGTTCTATTAATTTGGCTGTCGCGGGAGAAACAATTTGGAAAAGATTTGCAGAGGCCATTGATAAAGAAGAATGGCTTCAAATGGAAGAGTTCAAAGATGCAAAATCTAGATTAAAAAATCGTGACTATTTAAATCAACTAATTGAAGAAGTTACAATTACTAAAACCTCAAATGAATGGGTTGAGATGTTAGAAAAAGTTGGAGTGCCTTGTGGGCCGATTAATTCAATTGATAAAGTTTTTGATGATCCACAAGTCCAGCATTTAGGTATTGCTCAGGAAATAGAAACTATTCCTTTTGGAGAAACAAAACTAGTTGGTCAGCCTTTTAATTTATCACGTTCATCAAGTTCAATGAAAAGACGGCCTCCTGAGAAAGGTGAACATAATGAAGATGTTTTAGGTGATCTTGGCTTTAGTGAGGAAGAGTTAGATGCTTTAAAAGAAAAAAATATAATTTAGATATTAAGGAACTGAAATGACTACAGACAAAATGTTATCAAGGATAGAAGATGGGGTTGGATATATTACTTTTAATAATCCAGAAAAACATAATGCGGTTTCAATTGAGATGTGGGATGCATTAGAAAAAATTCTTGATGAATTTAGATCAAGTAAAGATATCAGAGTTATTGTGCTTAATGGTGCTGGTGGTAAGTCTTTTGTGTCTGGTGCTGATATTTCAAAGTTTGATAAAGAGAGAAGTTCGAAAGAAGCTGTCTTGAGCTATAATAAAAGAACCCAAAAAGTTTATGAACTTCTAGAAACTTTTCCTAAACCCACCATAGCCATGATTGATGGATATTGTATTGGTGGTGGACTTAATCTAGCAGTATGTTGTGATATTAGGATATGTTCTGAAAAATCTAAATTTGCGATGCCAGCAGCTAAATTATCACTTGGATATCCTTTTTCTTCTATAAAAAGACTGTTTGACGTTATGGGACCAGGAATGGCAAAACATTTTATGTTTACAGCTGAAAAAATTTCAGCAAGTGAAGCTCTTGCTTGTGGATTGGTTCAAAAGCTTGTGAGTGAAGAAAATATAGAAACCTATGTTAGAGATTACGCTTTAACTATTTCACACAACGCTCCTCTAACTATTAAGGCAATGAAACAAATTGGAATTGAAATTTTAAAAAACCCTGATGAAAGAGACCTTTTGTTATGTGAACAACTAGCATCTGCATGTTTTGATAGCGAAGATTATAAAGAAGGAAGAAAGGCTTTTATGGAAAAGAGAAAGCCTAATTTTAAAGGGTTATAATGCTATAATGGATTGTAATATTTTATGGCGTTATCATGAAACAAAGCATTAATCTGATTTTTTTTCATTCCATTAGTTATTTTTTTAAATCCATCATAAATTTCATCAAAGCTGGCTAGAATACTATCAACAGGAAAATTCGAAGCGAACATACATCTTTCGTATCCAAAGATTTCAATAATATCTAAAACAACTTGTCTATTTAATTCGACAGTCCATTTTTCCTTAGGAACACATATACCTGAGATTTTCACTGCTACATTTGGTTGTTCAGCAAACTCTTGCATATTTGCTTTCCAATTTTCTAAGCCTTTGTAAGTCCTATCTGAAGGTAATCCTCCGTGATTTAAAATAATTACAGTATCAGGAAAATCTTTGGCTAAGGAAGTTGCGTCATTTAGATGCCACCAGGGAGTTTGTAGATCAAAATGAAGTTTATATTTTTTTAGTAGAGAATAGCCTTTTCTAAAAATTGGATCTTTGAGGGTTCCTTGAGAATTAAAATTTTTAGTATTTGGACTGGGAGAAGATTTAGGCTTATGTCTAACGCTTCTTATGAGAGGATATTGTTTATGGCCCTCTAAGACTATTTTTATATCTTCTCTATCAAACCATGCTTGACCAACTAATGCATTAGGCCAACCAGTCTCATCAAATAATTTCTGGAGCCACTTTGTTTCACCTACAGGATCTTTAGGGTCCCATTCAGTTTCCATATGCACTGTTTTTACTACGTTATGTTTTTTGCTAACTCTTTTATAATCCTCTATTAAAAAATCTTTGCATATTGACTCATAATTTCCATACCTAAAAGGAATTTGATTATTAGGGTTTAACCAAGGATTTTTATTTAAAGATAAATCCCAAAAATGGTGATGCGCATCAATAATTGGTAAGTTTGTCATTTCAATATTCATTTATATTACTTTATTTTTGTCAAATAATTTTACTATAGATGTTCCATCTAAATTTTGTTTAGATTTGTTATTAAGAATGGAGAAAAGTTGTTTTGTAAGGCTTGAAATCGGTATTGGTATATTTTGTTTATCTGCAAGATCACACACCATCTTCAAATCTTTTTGGATTTGTGTTGCGTACCCTTGTGGATCAAAGTCTTTGTCGATCATTCTTGGAAATAGATGAGTTAATAAATTTGATCCAGCATGACCGTCACTCAATGCCTCTGGAATTTTTTTTGCATCAATACCATAACCTTCAGCAAATGAAAGAGCCTCAGCTAAGACAGCATAATTATTAAGGACTAATATTTGATTTATCATTTTAACTATCTGACCAGATCCAACTGGCCCAAAATGTGTAAAATTTGATGAGAGTGTCTCCAATACAGTTTGTATATGTTTTATCTTTGCTTTATCTCCACCCATCATTATGGCAAGAGATCCATCTAATGCTTTTGAAGGTCCCCCAGATACAGGGGCGTCAATCCAGGAGCTTCCTTTTTTAAGTTTTAAGTTCCTTGAAAAAATCAAAGTCTTATCCGCTGAAGTAGTGGATAAGTCTACAATAATTGTTTTTTTAGAAGCATTTTTTACTATTCCGTTTTCACCAAAAACAACATTTTCTACATTTTCTGTCTTATCAACACATATAAATATCAAATCGCATTGACGAGAAATCTCGCATGGACTCTCATCAAATGAGAGATTTTTCAAATTATTCAAAAGTTTTAATCTATTTTTATCTTTGTCGTAGACATGTATATGGTATTTGGCTTGTTGCAATCTTTTTACGAAAGAATACCCCATTAATCCTACACCAATAAAACCTATTTTTTCAAAAAAATTGCTCACAA
The DNA here is from genome assembly GCA_038131365.1 of Candidatus Marisalimonas marina. Classification (GTDB taxonomy): domain Bacteria; phylum Pseudomonadota; class Alphaproteobacteria; order Puniceispirillales; family Marisalimonadaceae; genus Marisalimonas; species Marisalimonas marina. Next base: position 203,141 of record JAYPPH010000005.1, read on the forward strand.
AAAACTCATATATTTAAAAAGATTGAAATTATTAACTATAATTATAACTTACTTATATATACAATCCACCAATTAAGAAATTTTCTTAATACACTATTATTTGTTTTAACTTTACCCAATTTATAAAGTCATCATTTTCATGATTAATAATGTAAAAAAAGGTATTTCAATAATTATTTTAGCTACATTATTTTTTGCTATTATGGATGGTGTTTCTAGGTATTTAGCAGAAACATATAATGTTTTTGTAATTAACATGATTAGAAGTTGGGTTTTAGCGCTATTTGTAGTTTTAATAAGCTTGAGAAAAAAAAATGGAATTAAAAAAGTTTTATATTCTCAACAACCAATTATACAATTCATAAGAGGTCTGTTACTAACTTTAGCAATATTAATTGGGGTCTACTCCTTTACAAAATTAGGACTTGTGCAAACGCATTCAATACTGTCAGCTTTCCCACTAATTGTAGTTGCTTTATCTGGTCCCATCTTAAATGAAAAAATTGGAATACAAAGATGGTCAGCTGTTGTTTTTGGTTTTATTGGAATAATTATTATTTTAGAACCATCCGAATTCATTTTAGATTTTGATTTATTCTTGCCTGTGATTGGTGCCTTTGTTCTAGGCTTTTATACTGTACTAACAAGAAAGGTTTCTGAAACAGACAGGTCTGAAACAAGTTTTTTTTGGGTTGCTATTGTTGGGTTTTGTATAATGTCAATTATTGGACCATTCCATTGGGAACCAATTTTTTTTAAGGATTGGGGTTGGATGATTTTACTTTGTATTTTAAGTACAGCTGGTCATTTTTTGCTAATAATGGCTTATGAAAATACCGAGGCAAGCGTATTGCAACCTTTTACATATTTCCAACTGTTATTTGCGTCGATTATTGGAATAACTTTTTTTAATGATAAAATTACCTTATCAATTCTTCTTGGTGGCAGTATAGTTGTTATAAGTGGAATGTTCGCCGCATGGAGAAATTACATAAATAAGAAGAAATATTAAATCTTATTAATTCTCAACTTTATGAAAAATTGAAGGAAAAATAATGAATAAAACTATTTTAATCACTGGTGCTAATCGTGGGATTGGTTTGGCGTTGACTAAACTTTCTTTAGAAAAGAATTATAATGTTGAGGCTTGTTGTAGAAATGTAGATAACTCCAAAGAATTAAATAATTTATCTCAAAAATATAATAATTTAAATGTCTGGGAGATGGATGTCACGTCATCAGAAATTATAAATCGAGTATCCAGTAATTTGAAGAAAAATATAGATATTTTGGTTTGTAATGCTGGAATAAATAATGGTAAAGGAGATCTCTTTAGTGAAGAGCATAACGAAAAAACTATTAATGATGTTATGAATGCAAATGTAGCAGGTCCTTTTCTAACCATTCAAAAATTGTATAAAAATTTAAATAAGAAAGATGGTGCAAAAGTAGTTATAATTTCATCATTAATGGGAAGTCAAACTCATTCATCTCCAAACGCACCTATTTATAGAGCATCAAAGGCAGCTGCAAATAATCTGATGCGATCTATTTCAAGTCAGTTTTTTAACGAAAACATTGTTGTATGCTCATATCACCCTGGCTGGGTAAGGACTGATATGGGTGGAGTAAATGCTGATATATCACCTGAAGATAGTGCTAACGGTTTGTTGAAACACTTTGAAAGTTTAACAATGAAAGATACTGGAAGATTTTACAATTATGATGGTAGTGAATTACCTTTATAACTATCTCAAATAAAGACATTTAATTTCATGACAGAACTAAAATTCAAAAAAGTAAAAACCAAAAGTGAAATGGAGATATCTTTTAGGATTAGAAACTTAGTTTTTTGTGATGAACAAAAAATTTCTAAAGAAATTGAATTTGATAATCTTGACCACTTGTGTGAACATTTCTTAGTTTATAAAGAAGAAACGCCTATTGCAACTGGAAGAGTTCGTCTTAAAGATAATAATTTATATAAAATAGAAAGAGTTGCAGTTTTATCGAATTATAGAAGATCCAAGGTTGGTTCATTATTGATGAAGGAAATTATTAAAATCTACAGTGGTCTTAAGGATACAAAAATCATTTTACATAGCCAGCTAGCCGTACAAAAATTTTATAAAAATCTAAATTTTAGTCCTTATGGTGAACAATTTCTTGAAGATGGTATACCTCATATAGCTATGGTGTTTAATGAAGATAACTCGGGTGTCTAATTAAATTAATAGTAGAGTAAGATATAAAATAATAATGGTGCCGGCTGGGGGACTCGAACTCCCGACCTGATGATTACAAATCAACTGCTCTACCAACTGAGCTAAGCCGGCACTGACCAAATCAATAATAGAAATTTATTTTAGAGACAAGAACTTATTTAAATTTTTATAAAATTTTTTTGTAATTCAAACATTGCTATCGATGCAGCATTAGCAACATTTAGAGATTCACATTCCTTATTTATAGGTATTTCTAATAACTGATCTACTTTTTCTTTTGTTAATCTTCTCAGGCCTTTGCCCTCAGACCCAACAATAATTGCAACATTACCATTTTCATTATGCAGTTCTGAAATAGTTTTATTTCCTCCAAATGCTAATCCATAAACATTGAAATTTGCAGCCTGAAGTTTTTTAATTTCTCTAGACATGTTTGATAATTGAATAATCTTAATTTTCTCAATAGCTCCAGAAGATGCCTTTGCCATACTACTTGTTTCTGAGGGACTGTTCGATTGAGATAAGGCCACACCATCCATATTAAAAGCATATGCAGACCTGATAATAGCTCCCACGTTTTGAGGGTCCGTTACTTGATCCAAGATTATTATTCTTTGAGGCAAATCAGAGCTTTGTTTTGAAGTAAAGAGATACTCATCCAATGAAATTCTATCTAGCGGCTCTGTCACTAATATGGAATTTTGGTGTGGTTGATAATTATTCATTAAATCTAGCTCGTCTTTTGTTCTAATTTTGATAACAAGGCTAAGATTTAAAACTTTAATTTGTTCTTTCCAGAATAGTGAACTCTCTTTAGTTAGTAAAAGGTAATACAGTTTTCTGTTTTTATTTTTCAAAGCAGAAAGTATAGAATGTCTTCCCGATAAAATTATTTGATTAGTTTCCAGCTTCAACTTATTAGATGAGTTATTTTCAACTCTTTTTGGCTTTCTTTTTTTTGTTATCTGAAAACTTTTTTTATTTTTTAGCATTTGAACTAACTTTGTAATTAAATTTAAAATAAATTTCTATTGACATTTAAATAAAGCTTTTCTATTTGGCAATGCTTGTGTATATAAACTTACCACATAGCTTGAATATTATAAGGTGTATTATTGGAATTAAAATTAAATAACTAATTGGTGGGGTGGCCGAGTGGTTAAAGGCAGCAGACTGTAAATCTGCCCGCGTAGCGTACGTAGGTTCGAATCCTACCCCCACCACCACAATAAAACTATTAAAACAAACAAACCAAGAGAAAGAAAGGTCATAAGATGTCTAAAGAAAAATTTGATCGTAGTAAACCGCACGTAAACATTGGTACAATTGGCCATGTTGACCATGGTAAGACTACACTAACTGCAGCAATTACAAAAGTTATGGCTGATGCTGGCCGTGCTGATTTTTCTGCCTATGACCAAATTGATAAGGCGCCTGAGGAGAGAGAAAGAGGTATAACTATCTCTACTGCTCATGTTGAATATGAAACAGAGAATCGTCATTATGCTCACGTTGATTGTCCTGGCCATGCTGATTACGTTAAAAACATGATCACAGGTGCAGCTCAAATGGATGGTGCTATTTTAGTTGTGAATGCAGCTGATGGTCCTATGCCACAAACTAAAGAACATATTCTACTTGCTCGTCAGGTTGGTGTGCCATCATTAGTTGTATACATGAACAAGGTTGATCAGGTTGATGATGAAGAGTTGTTAGAATTAGTAGAGTTAGAAATTCGAGAGCTTCTAAGTAGTTATGACTTTCCTGGTGATGATATTCCTATTGTAAAAGGAAGTGCCTTAGCAGCTTTAGAAGGTCGTGATGAGGCCATAGGTGTAAATTCAATTACAGAATTAATGGCCGCTGTAGATTCTTACATTCCACAACCTGAGCGTGATAAAGATAAGCCTTTTTTAATGCCTATTGAAGATGTTTTTTCCATATCAGGAAGAGGTACTGTTGTTACAGGTCGTGTTGAACGAGGTGTAATAAAAGTTGGTGAGGAAATAGAAATTGTTGGCATAAAGGAAACAACTAAGACAACATGTACTGGCGTTGAAATGTTCCGTAAACTTCTAGATTCTGGAGAAGCGGGTGACAATGTTGGTGTTCTTTTAAGAGGAACAAAAAGAGAAGAAGTTGAGCGTGGTCAGGTATTGTCTGCACCGGGTTCGATTAAGCCTTACTCTAAGTTTAAAGGTGAAGCTTATATTCTTACAAAGGATGAGGGTGGAAGACATACACCGTTTTTTAGTAATTATCGCCCACAGTTTTATTTTAGAACAACTGATGTTACAGGTGCGGTTGAGCTGCCAGCTGGAACAGAAATGGTAATGCCGGGAGATAATATAGCTATAACAGTTGAGCTTATTGCGCCGATTGCTATGGATGAAGGCTTAAGGTTTGCAATCCGAGAGGGTGGTAGAACTGTTGGCGCTGGTGTTGTATCAAGCATTGAGTCTTAAAAAGAGAATATTTAACAGTTAATATAATGAGGTTTTATAGAGAATATTAAGGAGTGTAGCTCAACTGGTAGAGCACCGGTCTCCAAAACCGGGGGCTGGGGGTTCGAGTCCCTCCACTCCTGCCATTAAAATATTTCATATAATCTTTAATTTTGACTATTAAAAAAAAAAATTGTAAATAAGCATTTTGTTCTTGCAAGAAAGGCTTCTCATGGCTAAAACAAACCCCGCACAATTTGTTAGGCAGGTTAGACAAGAAATTAATAGAATCACTTGGGCAAATAGACGTGAAACTCTTTATGCTTCCCTAAGTGTTTTTGTTATGGCAATTTTAGCTTCACTTTTTTTCTTTCTTGTGGATTTGTTATTGTCTAATATTGTGCAATTTTTATTAGGGCTCGGTAATTAAGTAGTAATAATGCTTTATTTTAAACATTTCAAAATTGGACAAATATAATGGCCAAAAGATGGTATGTAGTTCACGTTTTTTCTGGATCTGAAAAAAAAGTCAGTCAAAGCATAGAAGAACAAATCGTTGCTAAAAACATGTCTTCTTTGATAGAGCAGGTTCTTGTTCCTACTGAAGAAGTTATTGAAATAAGACGCGGTGCAAAAGTTCAAAGCGAAAAAAAATTCTTCCCTGGCTACATTTTAGTGAAAATGGAAATGACAGATGAAAGTTGGCACCTTATTAAAGGCCAGTCTAAAGTGACTGGTTTTCTTGGTGGAAAGGGTAAACCTGTACCTATTAGCGATGCTGAAGCTAAAAGACTTATTGAACAAATTAGTGAAGGTGTTGATAAACCAAGATCAAGCGTCATTTATGAAATCGGAGAAGAAGTTAGGGTATCTGAAGGCCCATTCCAGAGTTTTAATGGCTTAGTAGAAGAAATTGATGAAGATAAATCTAGACTTAAGGTTGCAGTATCAATATTTGGAAGGTCAACCCCTGTAGATTTAGAATACAGTCAGGTAGAAAAGATTTAATAATTGTTTAAGCGACAGGATATGTTGCGGAGGGATAAAAATGGCAAAAAAAATTGATGGTTATATAAAATTAAATATTCCAGCAGGTGCGGCTAATCCATCACCTCCAGTTGGTCCTGCACTGGGGCAAAGAGGTGTCAATATTATGGAGTTCTGTAAGGCTTTTAATGCTGCTACTGAATCTTTAGAAAAAAATATGCCTATACCTGTGGTTATAACAGTTTTTTCTGATAAAAGTTTTAGTTTTGTAACAAAAACACCTCCTGTCTCATTTTACATTAAAAAAGCAGCAGGAAAAGAAAAAGGCTCAAGTGAACCTGGTAGATCAGTTGGCGGTTCTATAAAATTAGCTCAGGTTAAAGAGATTGCTGAAAATAAAATGAAGGATTTGAATGCTGCTAATATAGAAGGTGCTATAGAAATGGTTAAAGGATCAGCAAGATCGATGGGTATAGAGGTATTGGAGTAGAAAATGAAAAAAAGTAAACATTTAGTTGACATGAACAAAAAAATTCAAGAAACAGACTTTGATTTGGCAGGTGCTGTTAATTTTTTTATTGATAATAAAAAATCCAAGTTTGATGAAACTCTTGAAATTTCAATGAATTTAGGTATTGACCCCAGACATGCCGATCAAATGGTAAGAGGAGTTGTTTCGTTGCCTAACGGAAATGGTAAAAAAATGAGAGTTGCTGTTTTTGCTAAAGATGAAAAAGCCAAAGAAGCAACGGAAGCAGGTGCAGATATCGTTGGAACTGATGATTTAGCTGAAGATATGCAAAAAGGAAATCTTAACTATGATAGAATTATTGCAACTCCAGATTTAATGGGTGTAGTTGGAAGAATAGGAAAAGTATTAGGCCCGAAAGGTCTAATGCCTAATCCAAAATTAGGTACAGTAACTGCAGATGTTAAATCTGCTGTAGAGGCAGCAAAATCAGGGCAAGTTCAATATCGAGCAGAAAAAAATGGAATAGTTCAAGCTGGTATTGGTAAGCTTAGTTTTGGATCAGATAAATTAATAGAAAACGTTAATTCTTTTATCGATGCAGTTCAAAAAGCGAGACCATCTGGCGCAAAGGGTACATTTATTAAAAAAGTTTCAATCAGCTCCACTATGGGAGTTGGTATAAATGTAAATATATAGGGTTTCCGTTATATTTACTAAGGGAGTGAAGATAACTCATTCCCAATCAGTCTTTTATAAGACTGAACCTGTCCAAGACTGTAGGTGAATTCGTTCTTAATATCCTACATAGACAAATGAAGCAGTTTACTGCTAGTTGATAGGGCGGGCCGTGGGTAATTTTATTACCTTAAATGCAACAAAAGTTGAGGCTTTATAGTCTTAACAAAAACGTGGAGGCTTTTCGGTGAATAGACAAGAAAAATCCGATTTGGTCAAAACTTTGCATAATACATTTGAAGGTTCGGCGTCAGTCGTAGTTGTTCATTGTAATGGTCTTACAGTTTCAGAGAGCACAGAGCTCCGTAGTAAAATGCGTCAAGATAATTGTAATTTTAAAGTTACTAAAAATAAAATTGCACGCTTGGCGCTAAAAGAAACCAAATACCATTATATGGATGACATGTTTAGAGGACCAACAGCCATTGGTTCTTCTGAAGATCCAGTAATGGCTGCAAAGATTTTGGTTGATTTTGCAAAGGATAATGAAAAGTTAACTATTATAGGTGGAGGATTAGAAGATAAACCTCTTTCTAAAACAGACGTGGAAGCTTTGGCTAAGCTTCCAAGCTTAAATGACTTAAGAGGTAAAATTGTTGGTCTTCTTCAAGCACCTGCTTCAAAGCTGGCAAGGTTAACTATGGAACCTGCTTCTCAAGTCTTAAGAACTATTTCACAAAAATCAAAACAATAACAATTCAATTATTAGGAGAATATTATGGCAGATTTAGAAAAAATTGCAGAAGAGCTTAGCTCTTTAACAGTGTTAGAAGCAGCAGACCTTGCTAAGCTTCTTGAAGAAAAGTGGGGTGTCTCAGCTGCTGCTCCTGTTGCAGTTGCCGCAGGTGCTGTTGGTGGTGATGCGGCACCATCAGCAGAAGCTAAAACAGAATTTAATGTTATGTTAAACGCTGTAGGTGATAAGAAGATTAACGTAATTAAAGAAGTTAGAGCCGTCACTGGTCTTGGCTTGAAAGAGGCAAAAGATTTAGTAGAAGCTGCGCCTTCTATGGTCAAGGAAGGTGTTCCAGAAGCTGAAGCCAATGAAATAAAAGCTAAGTTAGAAGAAGCCGGCGCTACTGTAGAAATTAAATAAAGTTTACTAATCTTTATTAAAATGGACAAGCTTTTTAGTAAAGCTTGTCCATTATAAATTTTCATTTTACAGGTAGCCATTTTGGCCAAGTTTATAAATTAAAGGATTTTAAATGTCACTCCAACAAAGCACTTTATTAAATAGAAGAAGAATTAGAAGATCATTTGGTAAAATAAACGAAGTTGCTCAAATGCCTAATCTTATTGAAGTTCAAAGAAATTCTTACGAGCAATTTCTTCAAATGTATGTGCCTATTGAAGATAGAATAGACACTGGTTTGCAAGCTGTATTTAATTCAGTGTTTCCTATTAAAGATTTTGTTGGTAGATCTATGTTAGAATTCGTATCTTACACACTGGATGAGCCTAAATATGATGTTGATGAATGTCATCAAAGAGGTTTAACATTTGCATCTTCTCTCAAATTGACATTAAGATTAATCGTTTGGGACTTAGATCCTGATACTGGCGCTAAATCTATAAGAGATATGAAAGAGCAAGATGTCTACATGGGAGACATGCCTTTAATGACTCCCAATGGGACTTTTGTGGTCAATGGTACCGAAAGGGTAATAGTATCTCAGATGCATAGGTCTCCAGGTGTGTTCTTTGATCATGATAAAGGTAAAACTCATGCTTCTGGAAAATATTTATTTGCAGCAAGGGTTATACCTTATAGAGGATCATGGCTTGATTTTGAATTTGATCCAAAAGACATATTAAATGTAAGAATTGATAGAAGAAGAAAACTTCCCTGCTCAACTTTTTTGATGGCATTATTAGATGATGAGTCAGAAAAATATCTTCAAGATTGTTTAAATAAAAATGAGGAACCAGATAGGGCTGAATTATCTGGTTTAACCCGCGAAGATATCCTAAATTTTTTCTATGAAAAAGATATTTATAATTATGAAAATGATTGTTGGGTAACTGAATTCAAAGAAGATTTTTTTAAGGGTAAAAAACTTGATTTTGATTTAATCAACTCATCTAATGGTGAAATAATTGCTAAAGTTGGAGACAAAATAACCCAAAGAAACCTTAATGTATTCAAAGAACAGGGTTTAAAATCAATATTAGTTGATAATGGACATATTCTCGGGAAGTTTATTGCTGAAGATCTTATAAATGAAAGCACAGGTGAAGTTTATGCTGAAGCTGGTGATGAAATTACCGAAGATTTAATTCAATTAGTTAAATTACATGATTTAAAATCTATTTCTATTTTATCCATTGATAAATCAGTTGGGCCTTGGATTAGAAATACATTGGCTGTAGATAAAAATGCTTCAAGGGAAGAAGCTTTGATTGACATATATCGCGTGATGCGTCCAGGCGAGCCGCCTGCTCCAGAAACAGCTGAAGCGCTTTTTAATGGTTTGTTCTTTGATAGAGAAAGATATGACTTGTCTGCTGTGGGAAGAGTTAAGATGTCAGCTCGGTTAGATCTTGATTTAGATGATGACTTGAGAGTTTTAAGAAAAGTCGATATTTTGGCAATTCTCAAAGAGCTAGTTTCCTTAAAAGATGGGAATGGTGAAATTGATGACATAGACCACTTGGGTAACAGGCGTGTTAGATCAGTTGGTGAACTGCTAGAAAATCAATATCGCGTTGGCCTTTCTAGGATGGAAAGAGCTATAAAAGAAAAAATGAGCTCTGCAAATGAAATAGAGAATTTGATGCCACAAGATTTAATTAATGCTAAACCGGCCGCTGCATCACTTCGTGAATTCTTTGGTTCAAGTCAGTTGTCTCAATTTATGGATCAAACCAATCCTTTATCTGAGATTACGCATAAAAGACGAGTTTCTGCTCTAGGGCCAGGGGGGCTTACAAGAGAGAGGGCGGGTTTTGAGGTTAGAGACGTGCATCCAACTCATTATGGAAGAATATGTCCGATAGAAACTCCTGAGGGTCCAAATATTGGTTTAATTAATTCTTTAGCTACTTTCGCACAAATCAACCAATATGGTTTTATAGAAACACCATACAGAAAAGTAAATAATGGTCAGGTAACAGAAGAAGTTGTTTATGTTTCTGCCATTGAGGAAGGGAAATATACAATTGCTCAGGCAAATGCTGAGTTAGACAAATCAAATAAGTTTACTGGAGAACTTCTTCCTGTTAGAAAAAATGGTGATATCGGATTGGCAAATCCTAGTGATATTGATCTTATGGATGTTTCCCCTAAGCAACTTGTTTCTGTGGCTTCTGCTCTAATACCTTTTTTAGAAAATGATGATGCAAATAGAGCGTTAATGGGTTCTAACATGATGAGGCAAGCTGTACCATTAGTTAAATCTGAGAGTCCACTTGTGGGTACCGGTATAGAGGCAACTGTAGCACAGGATTCAGGTGTAACATTGATAGCCAGAAGGTCTGGAATTGTAGACCAAGTAGATGCAACGAGAATTGTTGTTAGGGCTTACTCGTCTGATGAAGATGATGTTAGTCCTGTTGATATTTACTCATTGTTAAAATTTCAAAGAAGCAACCAAAACACATGTATTAACCAAAGACCACTTGTTCAGGTTGGTGATAAAGTTAATATTGGTGATATAATCGCCGATGGTCCGGCAACTGAAGATGGTGAACTTGCGCTAGGTAAGAATGTGTTGGTAGCTTTTATGCCGTGGAATGGGTATAATTTTGAAGACTCTATCCTCATTTCTGAAAGAATTGTTAGGGATGATGTTTTTTCTTCAATTCATATAGAAGAATTCGAAGTCATGGCAAGAGATACAAAATTAGGACAAGAAGAAATCACAAGAGATATCCCAAATATTGGAGAGGAAGCACTAAGAAATCTTGACGAAGCTGGTATGGTTTATATCGGTGCTGAAGTAAAGCCTGGTGATATTATGGTTGGTAAGGTTACTCCTAAAGGTGAGAGCCCAATGACACCAGAAGAAAAATTATTGAGAGCAATTTTTGGTGAGAAAGCTTCTGATGTTCGCGATTCTTCCTTAAGAGTTCCTCCTGGTGTTTCAGGTACAATTGTTGATGTTAGAATATTTTCTAGAAGAGGTATTGAAAAAGACGAAAGAGCTAGGGCTATTGAAAGAGCAGAGATAGAAAAATTTGCTAAAGATAGAGATGATGAAAAAAATATACTGGAAAGAGGATATTATGGTCGCCTTAAGGAATATGTTGTTGGTCAGACTTTATCTTCCAATATTAAAACAATAAAAAAGGGTGAGTTATTAACAAATGATATTCTTAATGAGCTTTCAAGAAACGATTTAAGATTAATTACAGTTGAAGATGATAAAATTCAGAAAAATGTTGAGAAATTATCTAAACATTTTGATGGAGTTATTAAATCACTTGAAGATAGATTTAACGACAGGGTAGATAAATTACAAAGAGGTGATGAATTATTACCAGGTGTAATGAAAATGGTAAAAGTTTTCATCGCTGTAAAAAGAAAATTACAATCTGGTGATAAAATGGCTGGAAGACATGGTAACAAAGGAGTTATCTCTAAAATAATCCCAGTTGAGGATATGCCTTACCTTGAAGATGGAACCCCAGTTGACGTTGTTTTAAATCCATTAGGAGTTCCTTCCAGAATGAATGTAGGTCAAATTCTAGAAACTCATTTAGGTTGGGCTGCAGCTGGTTTAGGTAATAAAATTGCTAAAATGGTTGGAAATAAAGATGATAATGAAAATTTAAAAAAGTTTCTTTCACAAATTTATGATGAACAACAGTTTGAAAAGCAATTATCATCACTTAGTGATAGTGAGCTAGTCCAGCAAGCTAAAAATTTATCCAGAGGTGTTCCCATGGCAACACCTGTATTTGATGGGGCAAGTGAAAAAGGTGTAACTGAAATGTTGAAACTTGCTGATCTTGATGAAACAGGACAAGTTTGGCTTACAGATGGAAGAACAGGTGAGGTTTTTGACAGGAAAGTTACTGTTGGATACATCTATATGTTGAAGTTGCACCATCTTGTTGATGATAAAATACATGCTAGATCTATAGGTCCTTATTCTCTTGTTACCCAACAGCCTCTAGGTGGTAAAGCGCAATTTGGTGGTCAGCGTTTTGGAGAAATGGAGGTATGGGCTCTTGAAGCTTATGGAGCTGCTTATACCCTTCAAGAAATGCTAACTGTTAAATCAGATGATGTTTCAGGAAGAACCAAAGTATATGAATCTATTATAAGGGGTGACGATGATTTTGAGGCTGGTATTCCAGAGTCATTTAATGTTTTGATTAAGGAGCTAAAGTCTCTTGGGTTAAATGTAAATATGGATTTAGTAGAGTAATTAAAAAATAATTTTTAAAAAAGATTGGAAATTTTAATGAATGAATTGATGAATACATTTGGGCAAACTGGAGTTTCTCAAGGTTTTGATAAAATAAGTATTTCTATAGCATCACCTGAAGCCATTAAAAGTTGGTCTTTTGGAGAAATAAGAAAGCCAGAAACAATAAATTATAGAACATTTAAACCAGAACGTGATGGTTTATTCTGTGCTAAAATTTTTGGTCCTGTAAGGGATTATGAATGTTTATGTGGTAAATATAAACGAATGAAATATAGAGGAATTATTTGTGAAAAATGTGGTGTAGAAGTTACTCTTTCTAAAGTGAGACGAGAAAGAATGGGCCATATTGATCTGGCTTCGCCGGTGGCTCATATTTGGTTTTTGAAATCATTACCATCGAGAATTGGATTGCTTGTTGACATGACTCTAAAAGATTTAGAGAGAGTTTTATATTTTGAACATTTTCTTGTAACAGAGCCAGGCCTAACATCTCTGTCAAAGGGACAATTACTAAGTGAAGAAGATTATGATAGTGCTCTTGATGAATTTGGTGATGAAAGTTTTGAAGTTTCTATTGGTGCTGAAGCAATAAAAAAAATCTTAACCGATATGGATTTAAACGAAGAAGTTGTCAAAATTCGTGAAGAACTTATTAACACCGGTTCAGAAATTAAAAGAAAAAAATTAGTTAAAAGGCTTAAGCTTGTAGAATCTTTTATTGATTCTGGCTCTAAACCGGAGTGGATGATCCTAGATGTTGTCCCAGTTATACCGCCTGAGCTTAGACCTCTAGTACCTTTAGATGGTGGAAGGTTTGCTACATCAGATTTAAATGATTTATACCGAAGAGTTATTAATAGAAATAATAGATTAAAAAGACTTATTGAGTTGAGAGCACCTGATATAATTATTAGAAATGAAAAAAGGATGCTACAAGAATCGGTTGATGCTTTATTTGACAATGGAAGAAGGGGTAGGGTTATAACTGGGGTTAATAAGAGACCTCTAAAATCCCTTTCAGATATGTTGAAGGGAAAACAAGGTAGATTTAGACAAAATTTACTTGGTAAGAGAGTTGATTATTCAGGAAGATCTGTAATCGTTGTAGGTCCTGAGTTAAAACTTCATCAATGTGGACTTCCTAAAAAAATGGCTTTGGAATTATTTAAGCCATTCATTTATTCTAGATTGGAATTATATGGGTTAGCTAGTACGGTTAAGGCTGCAAAAAGAATGGTTGAAAAAGAAAGGCCTGAAGTTTGGGATATCCTTGAAGAAGTAATCAGAGAACACCCAGTTATGCTTAACAGGGCCCCAACACTCCATAGGCTAGGCATTCAAGCTTTTGAACCAGTGCTAATAGAGGGTAAAGCTATAAATTTACACCCTCTTGTATGTACTGCCTTTAATGCAGACTTTGATGGAGATCAAATGGCTGTTCATGTTCCTTTGTCATTGGAGGCCCAGCTTGAGGCAAGGGTTCTTATGATGTCTACAAATAATATTTTATCACCTTCAAGTGGAAAACCAATAATTGTTCCGTCTCAGGATATAATTTTAGGTTTGTATTATTTATCTATGGAAAGTGAGGGGCAAAAAGGTGAAGGTATGATATTTTCTTCTCCTAGTGAAGTTTTGATGGCTTTGGATAGTAACGAGGTCCATCTTCAAGCTAAAGTTAAAGTTAGGGTAGATGTTTTTGATAAAGATGGAAATAAGGTTACACAAATTTTAGATACTACCCCCGGGAGAGCTAAATTATCTACACTATTGCCAAAGCATCATTCTGTAGATTTTAATACTATTAATAAATTAATGACAAAAAAAGAAGTTACTAATGTCATCGATTTTGTTTATCGTCATTGTGGTCAAAAAGATACTGTTATATTTTGTGATCAAATTATGGCTATGGGTTTTAAACATGCATGTACAGCTGGAATATCTTTTGGAATTTCTGATCTTGAAACACCTAAAGCTAAATCTGATCTAATGGATAAAGCAGAAAAACAAGTCAAAGATTTTGAACAACAATACCAAGATGGCTTTATAACCCAAGGTGAGAAATATAATAAAGTCGTAGACGTATGGTCAAAATGTTCAGATGATGTAGCTGATGAAATGATGAAAAACATTTCGACAACTAAAGTTGGTCAGCCTGTCAATTCAGTTTGGATGATGGCTCATTCTGGCGCAAGGGGTTCTGCAGCTCAAATCAAACAGCTGGCAGGGATGAGAGGTTTGATGGCTAAGCCATCTGGTGAGATTATAGAAACGCCAATTAAATCCTCCTTTAAAGACGGACTGAATGTTCTTAGAGTATTTTAATTCTACTCACGGAGCTAGAAAAGGTTTGGCCGATACTGCTTTGAAAACTGCAAATTCAGGTTACTTAACAAGAAGGCTGGTAGATGTGGCTCAAGACTGTATTGTTACAGAAGATGACTGTGGTACTGAAAACGGTTTTGTTATGCGTGCTGTTATTGAGGGAGGTGACATTATTGAACCTCTTTCAGAAAGAATTTTAGGTAGAACAACAGCTGATCAGATAGTTAACACTTCTGGTGAAGTAATAATGGAGAAAGGTGTCATAATTTCAGAGGATGATATTGAAAAAATTGAAGCCTCAGGAATAGATAACGTTAAAGTTAGATCAGCTCTAACTTGTGAAACTCAACCGGGTATATGTGCATCATGTTATGGTCGAGATTTGGCTAGGGGAACACCAGTTAATATTGGTGAAGCAGTTGGTGTGATTGCTGCTCAGTCTATTGGTGAACCTGGAACACAATTAACAATGAGAACATTTCATATTGGAGGCGCTGCTCAGCGTGGTGCAGAGCAGTCTAAAATTGAAGCTCCATTTGATGGTAAAATTAAACTAGACAATGCAACATTGGTTACTACTGAAGATAGTAGTCAGGTTATTCTTTCTCGCTCTTCTGAAATGTTAATATTAGATGATCAAGGTAGAGAAAAAGCTCGCTATAGACTTCAATATGGTGCAAAGCTATTAAAACAAGATGGGGCTATGGTAGGGGCTGGTGAGATTTTAGTTGAATGGGACCCTTACACAATACCAATCATAACTGAGAAGGAAGGTACAGCTCATTATGTAGATATTGTAGACGGAGTTTCAATGAGAGAAGAAATTGACGATTCTACTGGAATAGGAAGTAGAGTTGTAATTGATTGGAAACAACAATCAGGTGGCTCCAACTTAAGACCTCGAATAACATTAAGAGATGATGATGGTGAAGTTATTACTTTACCTAATGGGCTAGAGGCAAGATACTTTATGTCTGTGAATGCTATTTTGAGCGTTGATAATGGAAGCAAGGTAAAAGCAGGTACAGTATTAGCTCGTATTCCAAGAGAAAGCTCTAAAACAAGAGATATAACTGGTGGTTTGCCAAGAGTTGCAGAGCTTTTTGAAGCAAGAAAGCCAAAGGATTTTGCTATAATTTCTGAAAGTGATGGAGTTGTTGAATTCGGAACTGACTATAAAGCCAAGAGAAGAATTAGGGTCGTACCTCAAAATAACGATGAAGAAGCAGTTGAGTATATGGTCCCTAAAGGGAAGCTTCTAGCTGTTCAAGAGGGTGATTTTATCAGAAAGGGAGATATGATTATTGATGGAAGTCCCGTTCCTCATGACATTCTGAATATACTTGGCGTTGAGGCACTTGCCGATTATCTTGTAAAAGAAGTACAAGATGTATATAGGCTCCAGGGTGTTAAAATCAATGATAAGCACATAGAAGTCATAGTAAGACAAATGCTTCAAAAAATTGAAGTTACGGACCATGGAGATACAACATTCCTCAATGGTGAGCAAGTAAATAGGTTGGATTTTAAGTTAGCTAATGAAAAAATAATCAAAGATGGAGGTGTTCCTGCAAAAGGAGATTCTGTTCTCTTAGGTATAACTAAGGCAAGTTTGCAAACTGAAAGTTTTATTTCTGCTGCATCTTTCCAAGAAACAACACGTGTTTTAACAGAAGCAGCGGTTTCAGGTAAATCAGACCCACTTTCAGGCTTAAAAGAGAATGTGATCGTTGGACGTTTGGTTCCAGCAGGCACTGGATCAGTAGTTAACAAACTTAGAATGACTGCGATGAGAAGAGATAAAGAAATTCTTGAAGAAATGTCCAAAGAGGAAGCTGCTCTGGTTGATGATACTGAGGATAGTGAAGGTTAAATGAAAACTTAAAAAAATTAATAAAATTTGATTTTGTTCTTGACCATTTATTTTCTTGAGAATACAATCCCGCAAATTGGGTTCTGGTAGTAATTTAATTAGACGCTAACCCTTCAAATTTTAAGAATTATAAAAAGCTAATTAATTCTAGTTTAAGAGGACTATTTTTATGCCTACAATTAACCAACTCATAAGGCATGGCCGTGAACGACCTGTGAACAAGACAAAAGTTCCTGCGATGCAATCTTGCCCTCAAAAAAGAGGTGTTTGCACACGTGTTTATACAACCACCCCAAAAAAACCAAACTCTGCTCTTAGAAAAGTTGCAAGAATTAGGTTAACAAATGGATTTGAAGTTACTTCCTATATACCAGGTGAAGGTCATAACCTTCAAGAACACTCGGTTGTTATGATTAGGGGAGGAAGAGTGAAAGACTTACCTGGCGTAAGATATCATGTTATTAGAGGTACTTTAGACACACAAGGTGTTGCAGACAGGCGGCAAAGACGTTCAAAATATGGTGCCAAGCGGCCTAAGTAAACAGAGGATTATTTAATGTCTAGAAGAAGAAAAGCTGTAAAACGCGAAGTGATGCCGGATCCAAAGTACAATGATAAGGTAGTATCAAAATTCACTTCTTGTTTAATGTTCGATGGTAAAAGGTCAACAGCAGAAAAAATTGTTTATGGTGCTTTTGAAATTGTTCAAAAAAAACTTGGGTCTGAGCCTATTAAGACTTTCCACGATGCTATAGAGAATGTTCAGCCTCAAGTTGAGGTTAGGTCAAGAAGAGTTGGTGGGGCAACTTATCAAGTGCCTGTAGAAGTTAGGTCTGATAGGGCTCTTGCTTTAGCTATTAGATGGTTGATTAATAGCAGTAGAAATAGATCAGAAAACTCTATGACAGAGAGGCTTGGTGGAGAATTAATTGATGCGTCATCTAACAGAGGTGCTTCTGTTAAAAAAAGAGAGGATACACATAAGATGGCTGAGGCTAATAAGGCCTTTTCTCATTATCGTTGGTAAACAAGAATTAGGAGATTATTGTGTCACGTGCATACAATTTAAATAGATACAGAAATTTTGGCATTATAGCCCATATTGACGCAGGTAAAACTACCACATCTGAAAGAATTTTATATTACACAGGAAAATCTCATAAGATAGGTGAGGTTCATGATGGTAATGCAACAATGGATTGGATGGAACAGGAACAGGAAAGAGGTATTACAATAACTTCAGCCGCAACTACTTGTTTTTGGTATAGAACTGAGGATGGCAAAACTTTTGATAAAGCCTATGGTAATTCTGAAGATGAAGCTAAATTTCGTTTTAATATAATAGACACACCTGGTCACGTTGATTTTACCATTGAAGTTGAGCGTTCTCTTGCCGTTTTGGATGGTGCAGTAGTGGTTTTAGACGCTAATGCGGGAATAGAGCCTCAAACCGAAACAGTTTGGAGGCAAGCTGATAGATATAAAGTTCCTAGAATAGTGTTTGTTAATAAAATGGACAAAATAGGCGCTGATTTCTTTAAATGCGTTGATATGGTAAAGGATAGGACAGGAGCTACTCCTTTGCCAATAAACCTCCCTATAGGAGCTGAAAATAATTTTGCTGGACTTGTTGACTTGGTTTCAATGAAGGAATGGGTATGGGACTCAGAGGATTTAGGAGCCACATGGACTATTCGCGATATAAGAGAGGATTTGGTCGAGAAAGCTAAATCCATGAGAGCTGACCTTGTCGAACTTGCTGTTGAGCAAGACGATGAGTGGATGGAAAAATATCTAGAGGGTGAAGAGCCTGATGAAATTTCCTTAAGAAAACTGATCAGGAAGGGAACGCTTGCTATGAAATTTGTTCCAATCCTTTGTGGTTCCGCATTTAAAAATAAAGGCGTTCAAACCATGTTGAACTCAGTCATAGATTATTTGCCAGATCCATTAGATGTTCCTGCTTATACTGGCTTTCTACCTGGCGACAAAACAGAAACACGAAACATTGAGAGAACAGCAAATGACCAAGAACCTTTTTCTGGTCTTGCATTTAAAATAATGAATGATCCTTTTGTGGGATCTCTTACCTTTTTAAGAATTTATTCAGGAACCATTAAGAAAGGTGATTCCTTATTAAATTCAACTAAAGGTAAAAAAGAGCGTGTTGGTAGAATGATGATGATGCATTCCAACAATAGGGAAGAGATTGATGAAGCTTTTGCTGGCGATATAGTTGCACTTGCTGGAATGAAAGAAACAACAACTGGGGATACTCTTTGTGATAACCTTAAACCTGTTGTTCTTGAAACTATGTCATTTCCTAATCCGGTTATAGAAATAGCAGTGGAGCCGAAGTCTAAGAATGATCAGGAAAAAATGTCAGCAGGGTTAGCGCGACTAGCTGCCGAAGATCCCTCATTTCAAGTCTCAACAGACACTGAGTCAGGGCAGACTATTATGAAAGGTATGGGGGAGCTTCATCTAGATATTTTAATCGATAGACTTAAACGCGAATTTAAAGTCGAGGCAAATATTGGCGCTCCGCAAGTGGCTTATAGAGAAACCATAACTAAAGAATTTGAAGTTGACTATACTCACAAAAAACAATCAGGAGGTTCTGGTCAATTTGCTAGGGTTAAGATGATTTTTTCACCAAACCCAGATAAAGATTTTGAGTTTATTAACTCTATTAAAGGTGGAAATATACCATCCGAGTATATACCAGGCGTAGAAAAGGGGCTCATGCAAGCAAAAGAATCTGGAATAATCGCTGGATTCCCCGCTATAGACTTCAAGGTTAATCTTCATGATGGTGCATATCATGATGTTGACTCCTCAGTTATGGCGTTTGAGATAGCTGCTAGAGCTGCTTTCAGAGAGGGTATGGCTAAAGCTTCCCCAGTTCTTTTGGAGCCTATAATGAAAGTAGAATGTGTTACTCCTGAGGAATACATGGGAGATATTATTGGTGATCTAAACAGTAGACGTGGTCAAGTTAGTGGTATGGATAGTAGAGGTAATGTGCAAGTAATAAATGCAATGGTTCCTCTTGCAAATATGTTTGGGTACGTAAATAATTTAAGATCAATGAGTCAGGGAAGGGCTCAATATACAATGATATTTGATCATTATGATCAGGTCCCACAAGCTGTTGCTGATGAAGTCAAGGCTAAATTAGCTTAACAAACAAACCAAGAGAAAGAAAGGTCATAAGATGTCTAAAGAAAAATTTGATCGTAGTAAACCGCACGTAAACATTGGTACAATTGGCCATGTTGACCATGGTAAGACTACACTAACTGCAGCAATTACAAAAGTTATGGCTGATGCTGGCCGTGCTGATTTTTCTGCCTATGACCAAATTGATAAGGCGCCTGAGGAGAGAGAAAGAGGTATAACTATCTCTACTGCTCATGTTGAATATGAAACAGAGAATCGTCATTATGCTCACGTTGATTGTCCTGGCCATGCTGATTACGTTAAAAACATGATCACAGGTGCAGCTCAAATGGATGGTGCTATTTTAGTTGTGAATGCAGCTGATGGTCCTATGCCACAAACTAAAGAACATATTCTACTTGCTCGTCAGGTTGGTGTGCCATCATTAGTTGTATACATGAACAAGGTTGATCAGGTTGATGATGAAGAGTTGTTAGAATTAGTAGAGTTAGAAATTCGAGAGCTTCTAAGTAGTTATGACTTTCCTGGTGATGATATTCCTATTGTAAAAGGAAGTGCCTTAGCAGCTTTAGAAGGTCGTGATGAGGCCATAGGTGTAAATTCAATTACAGAATTAATGGCCGCTGTAGATTCTTACATTCCACAACCTGAGCGTGATAAAGATAAGCCTTTTTTAATGCCTATTGAAGATGTTTTTTCCATATCAGGAAGAGGTACTGTTGTTACAGGTCGTGTTGAACGAGGTGTAATAAAAGTTGGTGAGGAAATAGAAATTGTTGGCATAAAGGAAACAACTAAGACAACATGTACTGGCGTTGAAATGTTCCGTAAACTTCTAGATTCTGGAGAAGCGGGTGACAATGTTGGTGTTCTTTTAAGAGGAACAAAAAGAGAAGAAGTTGAGCGTGGTCAGGTATTGTCTGCACCGGGTTCGATTAAGCCTTACTCTAAGTTTAAAGGTGAAGCTTATATTCTTACAAAGGATGAGGGTGGAAGACATACAC
The DNA here is from genome assembly GCA_038131365.1 of Candidatus Marisalimonas marina. GTDB lineage: Bacteria > Pseudomonadota > Alphaproteobacteria > Puniceispirillales > Marisalimonadaceae > Marisalimonas > Marisalimonas marina. The sequence goes on from JAYPPH010000005.1 coordinate 223,767, forward strand.
CGTTTTTTAGTAATTATCGCCCACAGTTTTATTTTAGAACAACTGATGTTACAGGTGCGGTTGAGCTGCCAGCTGGAACAGAAATGGTAATGCCGGGAGATAATATAGCTATAACAGTTGAGCTTATTGCGCCGATTGCTATGGATGAAGGCTTAAGGTTTGCAATCCGAGAGGGTGGTAGAACTGTTGGCGCTGGTGTTGTATCAAGCATTGAGTCTTAAAAAGAGAATATTTAACAGTTAATATAATGAGGTTTTTATGGATAGCCAAAATATCAGAATAAGACTTAAAGCCTTTGATCATAGAATTCTTGATCAATCAACATCTGAGATTGTAAATACTGCCAGAAGAACTGGAGCTAAAATACGTGGGCCTATACCTTTGCCTACATCTTTAAACAGATTTACAGTTCTTCGTGGTCCTCATGTTGATAAAAAGAGTAGAGAGCAATTTGAAATGAGAACTCATAAACGCGTGTTAGATATAATTGAGCCAACACCTCAGACTGTTGATGCTCTTATGAAATTAGATCTTGCATCTGGTGTTGATGTAGAAATTAAATTATAGGAATTCATTATGCGTTGCGGTGTTGTTGTAAGAAAATTAGGAATGTCTCGTGTTTTTGATAACGATGGCAATCACGTTCCAGTGACTATATTAAAGTTAGAAGACGTTGAGGTTTTATCTACAAAATCAATCGAAAAGGACGGTTATTGTGCTCTACAGATAGGTTTTGGTAATAAGAAGCCAAAGAATATTACAAAACCCCTTAGAGGTTTCTTTGCTAAAGCTAAGAGCGAACCTAAAGAAAAAGTTGTAGAGTTTAGGGTTAGTGAAGATGCTGTCCTAAAAGTAGGTGATAAGATTGGTGTAAATCATTTTGTTGCAGGACAAAAAGTTGATTTGGTTGGTTTGTCACAGGGTAAAGGTTTTTCTGGAGCTATGAAGAGGCATAACTTTGGTGGTATGCAAGCTACACACGGTGTTTCTATAAGTCATAGATCTCATGGTTCCACAGGTAATAGTCAAGATCCTGGTCGAACATGGAAGGGAAAAAAAATGGCAGGTCAGTATGGCAATGTCAGAAAAACAATTCAAAACCTTACAGTAGTTCAGTTAATAGAAGAAGAAGATCTTATACTAGTCAAGGGTGGGGTTCCAGGATCAAAAAACAATATTCTTAAAATGTCTGATGCTATTAAGCATAAAACTCCAGAAAATGTTCCATTCCCAGGTGGACTTAAATCTTCCTCAACGAAAGATGAAGTAAAAGTTGAGGAAACAGAAAATAAGGGTAAGGTTACTGATCAAAATATCCAGAATGATGGAGATAAAGTTGAAAATTAAATCATTAAGTTTACAAAACAAGCCTGGCAAAGAACTAGTTTTAGATGAGAAAATCTTTGGTTTGGATCCTAGGGAAGATATTATTGCTAGGGTTGTAAGGTGGCAGCTTGCAAAAAGAAGACTTGGTAACCATTCTGTTAAAACCAGAAGTGAAGTAAAAATGACTACTGCTAAAATGTATAAACAAAAAGGTACAGGAAAAGCAAGACATGGTTCTGGTTCAGTATCCCAATTTAGGGGAGGTGGAATGGCGCATGGGCCAGTTGTTCATTCACATTCTCATAGATTGAATAAAAAAGTTAGAAAACTTGGATTAAAATCAGCTCTGTCTGATAAATTTAAGCTTGGTAAACTTTTAATTTTAGATAGTTTGAAATGTGATGGTAAAACTTCAAGTCTTAAGAAAAATTTTGATAAGCTAGGTGTTGAAAACACTCTAGTCATTTCAGGCGAAAAAGTTGATGAAAACTTTCTTAAAGCTTCAAGTAATATTAAAAATGTAGACGTACTTACATATCAAGGCATGAATGTCTATGACATTGTAAAAAAAGATAATCTAATCATTGTTGATGACGCATTAAAATTAATTGAGGAGCGCTTATCATGAGTGTAAGGCCAAGAAAGAAAATTGAGGCTAACGTAAGTCTTAACAAGGCTTATCAAGTTATTTTAAGTCCTCTTGTAACAGAAAAGTCAACGCAAATGTCGGAGCATAATAAAATTGTGTTCTCGGTTCCACTTAGTGCAAGCAAATTTGATGTTAAGTCATCAATAGAAAAAATATTTTCTGTAAAAGTAAAGTCAGTTAATACTATTTTATTAAAAGGTAAATCTAAGAGATTTAAAGGTATTCTTGGAAAAAGATCGGATACTAAAAAAGCTATTGTTACGTTGGCTCCTGGCAACACAATAGATTTGTCTGTAGGAGTATAAAATGGCACTAAAACAATATAAACCTAATACACCGGGACAACGTGGTCTGGTTTTAGTCGATAAGTCTGATTTGTATAAAGGTAAGCCAGTTAAAAGGCTTACAGAAGGTTTAAACAAATCTGGTGGTAGAAATAACTCTGGAAAAATTACTATGTGGCAAAGAGGTGGTGGTCACAAAAGGCGTTATAGAATTATTGATTTTAAGCGAACAAAAAAAGATCTGATTGGAACAGTCGAGAGATTAGAATATGATCCTAATAGATCTGCATACATAGCATTGATTAAATACGAAGATTCTGAATTGAAGTATATAATTGCACCTCAGAGACTTAATGTAGGCGACAAGGTGGTTTCTTCTAACAAAGCAGATATAAAGCCTGGAAACTGTATGCCTTTGTCTTCAGTTCCTGTTGGAACGATTATTCATAACGTAGAATTAAAGCCAGGTAAGGGTGGACAAATTGCTCGTTCTGCAGGTTCTTATGTTCAGCTTATTGGTAAAGATGTTTCTTATTCAATATTAAGGCTAATGTCAGGTGAAGTTAGGCTTGTTTTATCATCCTGTCTTTGTACAGTTGGTGCTGTGTCAAACCCTGATAATCAAAATACAAATTTAGGTAAGGCTGGTAGAAACAGATGGTTGGGAAAGCGACCAACTGTGAGAGGTGTTGCTATGAACCCTGTTGATCACCCACATGGTGGTGGTGAGGGTAGAACTTCAGGTGGTAGGCATCCAGTTACTCCTTGGGGTAAGCCTACAAAAGGTTATAGAACTAGAAATAATAAAAGAACTGACAAATTAATAATTAGAAGAAGAAAAGTTTAGGAAAGTTATATGACAAGATCTATATGGAAAGGTCCATTTGTGGATGGTTACTTGCTAAAAAAAGCAGATGCTTCAAGAGAATCTGGTAGGAATGATGTAATAAAAACATGGTCTAGAAGATCTACTATTATGCCTCAATTCGTGGGTCTTACATTCGGCGTCTATAATGGTAAAAAGTTTATTCCTGTGACGATAACTGAAGCTATGGTAGGCCATAAACTTGGTGAATTCTCACCTACTAGAACGTATTATGGTCATACTGCAGACAAAAAGGCAAAGAGATAGGTTAAAAATGGGTAAGCAAAAAAATAAAAGAAGAGAATTGGACAACGAAGCTAAAGTTGTCCTACGTAACATTAGAGTCAGTCCTCAAAAGCTCAACTTAGTTGCCCAGATGATAAGAAAGCAGGCGGCCTCTAAAGCTATTTCTATACTTGAGTTTTCTAAAAGAAGAATCTCAAATGATGTTGAAAAGGCCCTCAGGTCTGCAATTGCAAATGCAGAAAATAACCACTCGCTAGATATAGATAAGTTGGTAGTTAAAGAAGCTTATGTTGGTAAGGGGTTGGTGATGAAACGTTTTCATGCAAGGGCAAGAGGCAGAGGTGCTAGGATAATTAAACCTTTTTCTCATCTTACTATTATTTTATCTGAACAGGAAGGCAGTTAATATGGGGCAGAAAACTCAACCAGTTGGTTTTAGGCTAGGTATAAATAGAACTTGGGACTCAAGATGGTTTGGAGGTAAATCATATGCAGATTTACTACATCAAGATATTAGTGTTCGTAAATATTTATTTGAAAAATTAAAATCCGCTGCTGTTAGTAAAATAGTTATTGAAAGACCTGCAGGCCGAGCTAGAATTTCGATATATGCAGGTAGACCAGGTCTTGTAATTGGCAAAAAAGGTCAAGATATTGAAACTCTCAAAAAAACTCTTAGTACAAAGATTGGTGCAGAAGTTAGTCTTAACATTATAGAAATTAGAAAGCCAGAGCTTGATGCTAAGCTTGTAGCAGATGGTATTGCTCAGCAACTTGAACGAAGGGTTGCTTTTAGAAGGGCCATGAAAAGAGCTGTTCAAGGTGCAATAAGGCTTGGTGCTGGGGGTGTTAGGATAAACTGTGCCGGAAGATTAGGTGGAGCTGAAATAGCTAGGACTGAATGGTATAGAGAGGGAAGAGTTCCTTTGCATACACTAAGAGCTGATGTTGACTATGGTGAATCTACAGCTTTTACAACTTATGGAGCAACTGGAATAAAGGTATGGATTTTTAAAGGTGAAGTTATGGAACATGATCCAATGGCACAAGACAAAAGGATGTCAGGTGCTACAAAAGGGTCAAATATAAAATCTATGAATCAGGGGTAAGTTTTATGCTGCAACCGAAAAGAACAAAATTTAGAAAGGCTCATAAAGGTAGAATTCACGGCTTGGCAAAAGGTGGTACCAAGCTAAATTTTGGTTCATATGGCTTAAAAGCCATTCAGCCAGAAAGGGTTACTGCTAGACAAATAGAGTCAGCTAGAAGAGCTATTACAAGGCACTTAAGAAGAGCAGGTAGAGTTTGGATCAGAGTTTTTCCTGATGTTCCTGTGTCAAGTAAGCCTGCTGAAGTGAGAATGGGTAAAGGTAAAGGCTCACCAGAATATTGGGTCTGTAGAGTTAAGCCTGGTAGGATTATGTTTGAACTGGATGGTGTTTCTGAGATTGCAGCAAAAGAGGCTTTGAGTTTAGCTGCAGCTAAGTTACCAATGCACACTAAAGTAGTTAAAAGATTAGGCGAATAATTAAAGAGGTTTAAATGGCAAAGTATAAGCCCAAAGATTTAAGAGTAAAAACTAGTGATGAACTTAAAGATCATCTTAAATTATTAAGAAAAGAGCAGTTCAATTTGCGTTTCCAAGTTAGTAATGGGCAAAATGAAAACCCTGCAAGGTTTAAGCAGATTAGAAGAGAAATTGCGTGTGTAAAAACTATTTTAAATAATACTGTGTCAACTAAAGTTTGAGGAAAACAAGATGCCTAAAAGAATTTTAACTGGAAAAGTGGTAAGTAATAAGGCCGAAAAAACTATAACAGTTTTGATAGAAAGAAAGATAATGCATCCTATTTATAAAAAATTTGTAACAAAATCAAAAAAGGTTGCAGCTCATGATAGCCAAAACAAATTTAACGTTGGTGACGTTGTAAGTATTCAAGAGTGTGCTCCTATTTCAAAGAATAAGCGTTTTGAAGTTTTGTATTAGGATAAATCTGGGAGACAAAAAATGATTCAGATGCAAAGTAATTTAGAAGTTGCAGATAATTCGGGTGCAAGAAGAGTTCAGTGTATTAAAGTTTTAGGTGGTTCTGGTCGTAAAACTGCAGCCGTTGGCGATGTGATTGTTGTGTCTATTAAAGAAGCTATCCCCAGAGGACGTGTTAAAAAGGGTGATGTCCACAGGGCTGTTATAGTTAGAACTTCAAAAGAAGTTCGCAGAAATGATGGCACTTGTATTAGGTTTGATAAAAATGCAGCTGTATTAGTTAATAAAAGTAATGAACCAATTGGTACAAGAATTTTTGGTCCTGTAACAAGAGAGTTGAGAAGTAGAAAATTTATGAAAATTGTATCTCTTGCTCCGGAGGTTTTATAATGAACAAAAAACTTAAGATTAAAACCGGAGATAACGTAATTGTTATAGCTGGTAAGGATAAAGGAAAGACAGGTAACGTTTTATCTGTTTTAAGAAGTAAAGATAGGATAGTAGTTGAAGGTGTTAATATTGTAAAACACCATAGAAAAGCAACACAAGAAAATCCTGGTAAAATAGAAGAGAAAGAAGCTTCTATTCATATTTCTAATGTTTCTCACTTAGACCCAGATAGTGGAAAACCTACTAGGGTAAAATATGAAGTTAAAGATGGTGTAAAGAAAAGAATTTCTGTGGTTTCTGGATCTTTATTAGATAAGTAAAATGGAGAAGTTAATGACCGTAAGGTTACAAGAAAAATATAACAATGATATTTCAAAGTCTTTGAAAGCCAAATTTAATTACAAAAATGATTTTGAAATCCCTAAACTTGAAAAGATTGTTATAAATATGGGGGTTGGAGAAGCTGTTAAAGATAGTAAAATTATTGATACTGCAGCAAATGAATTATCCATGATTAGTGGACAAAAACCCGTCATCACCAGATCAAAAAAAGCTAATGCTAGCTTTAAGTTGAGAGAGGGAATGCCTGTAGGTGTTAAAGTTACATTACGTAAAAACAAAATGTATGAATTTGTTGATAGGTTCATAAACATTGCACTCCCAAGGGTTAGAGATTTTAGGGGTGTTAATCCTAAAAGTTTTGATGGTAATGGAAATTATGCCCTAGGTCTTAAAGAGCAATTTGTATTCCCTGAGATTGAGTTTGATAACGTAGACTCAGCAAGAGGGATGGATATTATTTTTGTTACTACTGCAAAAACAGACGATGAGGCTAGAGAGTTATTAAACGGGTTTGATTTCCCATTTAATTCATAATAATTTTATTAGGAGATAAAGATGGCAAAAAAAAGTGCTATCCAAAAAAATTTAAACAAGGCAATACAAGTCAAAAAAAATAAGTCTAGAAGAGATAGGTTAAAGGCTATTTGTTCTGATAGATCTATTCCTATTGAAGAAAGATTTGAGGCTCAACTAAAATTAGCTCAAATGCCCAGAAATGGAGCTAAAATCAGATTAAGGAATAGATGCTTAATTACAGGTAGGCCTCGTGGATATTACAGAAAAGTAAAAATGTCACGAATTGCTCTGAGAGAGCTAGCATTGTCTGGGCAAATACCCGGCATGGTAAAATCAAGTTGGTAGAAAGGTATTAATTATGTCAATGAGCGATACTCTTGGAGATATGTTGACTAGGATAAGAAACGGACAGTCAGCAAAAAAATCAGTGGTTAAAGCACCTGCATCAAGATTTAGGGCTAATGTTTTAGATGTACTTAAAAGGGAAGGCTATATTCGTAATTTCTCAAAAGTTGAAAAACGACCAGGTATTCACGAATTTGAGATAGAGCTTAAGTATTATGAAGGTAAGCCAGTTATTAATGAAATAAAAAGGGTTTCAACACCTGGTAGAAGAGTTTATTCAAGGATAAGTGATTTGCCTCGTACATATAATGGACTAGGTATTTCTATTTTATCAACTCCTCGAGGTGTGATGAGTGATAATGAGGCAAGGGCTGCACACGTCGGCGGTGAAGTTCTATGCCAAGTATTTTAGGAGTAAGATAATGTCAAGAGTTGGACAGGCTACTATACAGATTCCTGAGGGTGTTGAATTCAAACAAAGTGAAAAAAGTTTTTGGGTCAAAGGCTCTAAAGGTGAACTAGAAGCTCTAGTTAGTGATTACGTAGAAGTATCAGTTAAGGACAATATAATTACAGTATCCCCTAAGGAAAAAACCTCTCGTGGAAAAGCACTTTGGGGAACGACTAGAGCTTTGATAAATAGCGCCGTAAAAGGAGTTACCGAGGGTTTCTCAAAAGATATGGAAATTGTTGGAGTTGGTTATAGAGGTAACCTACAAGGGCAAAAACTATCATTGAGTTTAGGACTTAGTCATCCCGTTGAAATTGATATCCCCGAGGGCCTTTCTGTAAAAATGGATGGTAATACTAAATTTACTATTACCGGAGCAGATAAACAAAAACTTGGAGAATTTGCCGCATTGGTTCGCTCAAAAAGACCACCTGAACCATTTAAAGGTAAAGGTATCCGTTATGCAAATGAATTTATTTTAAGAAAAGAAGGCAAGAAAAAATAATGGCTAGCTCAATGTCTTTACAAGAAAAAAGAAAAAAAAGAAACAGGTACTCTTTAAGAAAAAAGTCAATAGGTAAGCTTAGATTATCAGTTTATAAATCTAACAAACATATCTACGGGCAAATCATAGATGATAATGAGGCGATGACACTTGCATCAGCTTCAAGTTTAGAAGGTGATATAAAAAAACAATACAAGAATTGTGGCACCAAGGAAGTGGCAGGTGTTGTTGGAAAATTACTAGCGGAAAAGGCAGTAAAAAAAGGTATTACAAATGTTGTTTTTGATAGAGGTGGATACGTCTATCATGGAAGAGTTAAAACTTTAGCTGAAGCTGCTAGAGAAGCTGGACTAAAATTTTAGGGGTTTATAAATGGCAAGAGTTGAAAATCAAGATAAAAAAAAATATTAAGGAAGATCAGGAATTAGTTGATAAACTGGTTGGAATTAACAGAGTAGCAAAAGTTGTTAAAGGTGGTAGACGCTTTGGTTTTGCAGCTTTAGTTGTTGTTGGGGATCAAAGAGGCAAAGTTGGTTTTGGAACAGGAAAAGCAAAGGAAGTTCCAGAGGCTATTAAAAAAGCTACTGACGATGCTAAAAAAAATATGGTAAAAGTTCCGATGAAAGAAGGACGTACTCTTCATCATGATATGAAAGGACATTATGGGGCTGGTAGAGTTGTTCTTAGAAGTGCACCTTCAGGAACAGGTATTATTGCTGGTGGACCTATGAGAGCTGTTTTTGAAACTTTGGGTGTCCAAGATGTTGTAGCTAAATCCATAGGAACATCAAACCCACATAATATGATTAAAGCAACTTTTGACGCTTTTAATTCAATGAATTCTCCAAGAAATATTGCCAGTAAAAGAGGTAAAAAAGTCGCCGAAATATTTGGGAAAAAATAAAATAATAAAGGTTAACTAAAAACATTTTATAGGTATCGATATGTCAGAAAAAAAGACAGTGGTGGTTACACAAACAAAAAGTCCAATTGGTAGAAAATCTTATCAAAAACAAACCCTTATAGGTCTTGGTCTAAATAAAATTGGAAGAACTAAAGAGTTAGAAGATACTCCTGCTATTAGAGGGATGATTAATAAAGTTAAGCATCTTGTTGTTACGAATTAATATTTAAAAAAAGCCGATCAAGGAAAGTTTTATGAAACTAAATAATATAAAAGATAATACAGGCGCTAACCAAGAAAGAAAAAGGATTGGTAGAGGTATAGGTTCAGGTACTGGCAAAACATCTGGGAAAGGTCACAAAGGACAAAAAGCTAGATCTGGTGTTGCTATTAAAGGTTTCGAGGGTGGACAAATGCCTATCCATAGACGTTTACCAAAAAGAGGTTTTAAGAATATTAATAGGGTCCCAAACGTAGAGTTGAATATAGAAAAAATAGAAAAATTAATAGACGCAAAAGTCATTGATCCACAAAAAGTGATAAACCATAAAATTTTGATGGAGATTGGTTTAGTTAAGTCAGAAAATTCAAAGATAAAATTATTGGGTAAAGGCGAATTAAAAAATAAAATTAATATTGAAGTTACCTCTTCTTCTTCAGCAGCAAAAGAAATTGTTGAGAAGATGGGGGGCTCAGTTTTAATAGTAAATAATAAAAAATCAGTTGATCAAAAAGCTGAATAAATAGGGATTTAATGAATGGCTAATGAGAGTATGTTTGGGGTTTTAGGTCAAGCCACTGAACTACGTCAGAGGATTTTATTCACTCTTGGTGCCTTGATAGTTTACAGGCTAGGTACATATATACCCGTACCTGGTATTAATGCTGTTGCATTATCAGAAATCGTGAACAATGCCAACAATGGTGTTCTCGGTATGTTTAATATGTTTTCTGGTGGTGCATTAGGTCGTATGACGATTTTTGCTCTTACAATATTACCTTACATATCAGCTTCAATCATAATGCAACTGATGACTTCAATCTCACCTCAGATGGCCCAACTTAAAAAGGACGGGGAATCTGGTAGAAAAACAATAAATCAATATACTAGGTATTTAACAGTTCTTCTTGCAACAGTTCAGGCTTATGGTTTTGCAGTGGCGCTAGAGGGAACTACAGGTTCATCTGGAGCATTAGTTAATAATCCGGGTGTATTTTTTAAAGTTACTACTGTTGTTACCTTGGTAGGTTCTGTTATGTTCTTACTTTGGTTGGGAGAACAAATTACATCTAGGGGATTAGGTAATGGTGTTTCGCTAATTATATTTGCAGGTATTATAGCTGAACTTCCAAGAGCATTAGCGCAAATTCTAGAACAAGGAAGGACTGGATCTATTTCGTCTTTCTTAATAGTAGCTATTCTTATTTTAGCTATTGCAGTTGTTGTGTTTATAGTTTTTATCGAACGTTCTCAAAGAAAGATTATTGTACAATACCCCAAAAGGCAAATGGGTAATAAGATGTTCGCAGGAGATTCTTCACATTTACCATTAAAAATAAATGTGCCAGGCGTTATTCCTCCAATTTTTGCATCCGCACTTCTTCTCTTGCCAACATCAATATCATCCTTTTCAGGGATTGATGGTAATAGTTCTGATTGGGTATTAACTCTTAATTCATACTTTGGAAGAGGCCAACCGTTATACCTGGCAATATATATAAGTCTTATTGTATTTTTTGCCTTTTTTTACACTGCCATTGTTTTTAATCCTGATGAAACTGCAGATAATTTAAAAAGAAATGGTGGATACGTCCCAGGCATTAGGCCAGGACCTCCGACTGCAGATTATCTTGATTTTGTATTAACAAGATTAACAGCTATAGGAGCAACTTATCTTGCTGCCGTTTGTATATTGCCAGAAATTTTAATCTCTAAATATTCTATTCCTTTTTATCTTGGTGGTACAAGTTTACTTATTGTCGTCACTGTTTCTATGGATACAGTAGCTCAGGCTCAATCACATTTAATTGCACATAGATATTCCGGTTTGATTAAAAAATCAAAATTAAGAGGAGCTAGAAGGTAAATGAACTTTATTTTATTTGGTCCTCCTGGTGCTGGAAAAGGTACTCAAGCTAAATTCCTTATTAATAAGTTTAAAATTATTCAAATATCTACAGGTGATATTTTAAGGGAAGAGGTTAAATCTAAAACAGATTTAGGTATGAGCGCAAAGGCTATAATGGATAAGGGTGATCTTGTTCCGGATGAAATAATATTATCTATAATTGAAAAGAAGCTTAGTAATTCTGATTGTGATAATGGTTTTATTCTTGATGGTTTTCCACGAACTTTAAATCAGGCAATTGCCTTAGAGAAGATATTAGAAAAACACGAAATTAGTATTGATAAGATAATAGAAATAAATGTTAAAGAAGAAATTTTACTTCAAAGAATTACGTCAAGGGCTATAGAGACAAATAATAATAGAGCTGACGATAACTCTGATGTTCTTAAGAATAGAATAGAAATTTATAATAAAGACACAAAACCTGTTCTTAAATTCTATGATAACATGGGTAAACTTATAACTGTAAATGGTATGTTGAGTATTGAAGAGGTATCAAAAGAAATTTTAAACTTATTATAAACATAAAAAGTTTGACTGTATCTTTGTTAAGATTATAATTCGCGATCTGTAATTTTACAGGTCCCAAAAAAAGGAGAGAAAATTGGCACGTATAGCTGGAGTTAATGTACCAACAAATAAAAGGGTACACATTGCTTTAACCTATGTTCATGGGATTGGTCTTACAGGATCCAAAAATATATGCAAAAAGGTTGGGATTACTGAAGATAAAAGAATTAATAATTTATCTGAAGATGAATTAACAAAAATTAGAGATATCATTGATGCGGACTATTTAGTAGAAGGTGATTTAAGAAGAAAAACATCCATGGATATTAAAAGATATCTTGATTTGGGATGCTTAAGAGGTTTGAGGCATAGGAAAAACCTTCCTGTAAGAGGTCAACGAACCCATACAAACGCGAGAACAAGAAAAGGTCCTGCAAAAGCTATTGCTGGTAAAAAGAAATAATTCCTTAAGGGAGAGATAAAAGCTATGGTTAAACAACCTACTCAAACAAGAATAAGAAGAAAAGAAAAAAAGAATGTAACTAATGCAGTTGCTCACGTAAATTCTTCTTTTAATAATACTGTTGTAACTATTACTGATATTCAAGGTAATGCTATTTCATGGTCATCGGCAGGAAGTATGGGATTTAAGGGATCCCGTAAATCAACACCATACGCAGCTCAACTAGCAGCAGAAGATGCAGGAAAAAAAGCTTCAGAACATGGAGTTAAAACTGTTGATATTCAAGTTCAAGGACCAGGGACTGGAAGAGAATCTGCTCTGAGAGCACTTCAAACTATTGGATTTCAAGTTAACTCAATTAGAGATGTTACACCTATACCCCATAATGGATGTAGGCCCAAAAAAAGAAGAAGAGTATAATTATCAAATTTATAGAGAGTTGTTATGATAGAAAAGAATTGGAAAGAAATTATAAAGCCATCTAAGCTTCAGGTTAAAAGTGATGCAGATGATGAGAACACATCAACAATTATTGCAGAGCCTCTTGAAAGAGGATATGGGGTAACTTTAGGTAATGCCCTTAGAAGAATTCTATTATCATCTCTTCAGGGCTCAGCTATTACATCTATGTATGTTCAAGGTGTGCTTCATGAGTTTTCTTCAATACAAGGTGTTAGAGAAGACCTGACAGATATTATCCTTAATGTAAAAGGTATTAAGGTAAAGCTTGATTATAATGGTGAAAAGAAAATCAATTTAAATATTGATGGACCAGCAACTGTAACTGCAGGGATGATTGAATGTCCGTCTGAAGTTGAGATCATGAATAAAGATCATGTGATTTGTACGCTTGACGAAGGAGCAAAGCTCTCAATAGAGTTTACCGTAGAAAACGGGAAAGGATATGTTTCTTCAGCTGCAAACAGAAAGGAAGATGCCCCGATTGGAGTTATACCAGTTGACTCTATTTATAGTCCAGTTATCAAGGTTTCTTACAACGTAGATAATGCTCGTGTAGGTCAGCAGACAGATTATGATAAGTTATCACTAACTGTAACAACTGATGGTTCTGTAACGCCTGAGGATGCTGTTGCATTTTCAGCTAGAATAATGCAAGACCAACTTGGTAATTTCATAAACTTTGAAGATCCAGAAGAAGAAGAGGACCCAGAGGTTCTTGAAGATCTTCCATTTAATAAAAATTTATTACGTAAAGTTGATGAGTTAGAGCTATCAGTTAGATCAGCTAATTGTCTAAAGAATGACAATATTGTTTATATTGGTGACTTAGTACAAAGATCAGAGCCTGAGATGCTTAGGACTCCTAATTTTGGCAGAAAGAGTTTGAATGAAATTAGAGAAGTATTAAAGGTAATGGGTCTTGAACTAGGAATGGATGTTGAAAATTGGCCACCTGAAAATATAGAAGAGTTAGTAAAAAGAATAGAAGAGCCATTTTAATTTAAATTACTGTTTCTAGGAGATATTTATGAAACATAGAATAAAAGGAAAGAAGTTAAATAGAACTTCGTCGCATAGAAAAGCTTTGTTCAAAAATATGGCTCAAGCTATTATTAAACATGAACAAATAATTACTACACTTCCTAAGGCTAAGACAATGAAGCCTATCGTAGATAAATTAATTACTCTTGGAAAGAAGGGTAGTCTTCATGCTAGAAGGCAAGCATTTTCAAAGTTAAGAGATGAGAGTATGGTTGCAAAATTGTTTGGGACACTAGCTCCTAGGTATGCTGACAGAAATGGAGGTTATACAAGAGTATTGAAAGCAGGCTATAGATACGGAGATGCAGCTGCCATGGCCGTAATTGAGTTAGTTGATAGGGATGAAGATGCAAGGGGTAAAGATAGTGGCCCAATTCAGAATGTAGAATCATCTGAAAATGAACCTAAAGAAGCTGTTGCAGGATAATTTTTATTTTATTTAGAGGTTAAAACCGTTCTTAAAAGAACGGTTTTTTTTTGTCAAAAATGGAATTTGATAGTTACATTGGAATAGATTGGTCAGGTGATAAAAACAAATACCAAAAAGGTATAAGTGTTGCAAAATGTTTAAAGTGTAATAAAGCACCTCAAATTATAAATCCACCTGAAAAATATTGGACACGATCTAGCTTAATATCATGGTTAATTAAAGAGATATCTAAGGAAAAAATTTTAGTTGGGTTTGATTTTTCTTTTTCTTATCCATTTTATGATCAGTCATCATATTTCCCTGGTTTAAAAGATAGTCCTGTAAATACATTAAATTTATGGAAGTTAATTGAAACTCTGAACGTTGAATATAATAATTTTTATGGAGGTGGAATTTGGAATATAGATCCATACAAAAACTTTTATAATGCTCCTAGTTCTAAAGGAAAGCTATATTCATCAAGAAGGAGATTAACAGAAATTCATGCTAAAGCTATGATGCATTCTCCAAGTCCTACTTTTAATTGTGTAGGACCAGGTGCAGTTGGTACAGGATCTATTGCAGGAATGAGAATGCTAAATTTTTTAAAAAATAAAGTTCATATTTGGCCATTTGAAGAAATTATACCTTTTAAAAAAAGTGTTGTCGTTGAGATTTTTCCAACATTTTATTTTAGATTAGCAAATGTAAAACCAATTAAAGATTTAGGCTACACAATAGAAAATATTAATAAGGCATTGGATTTTTTTAAATCACAACCTCTTTCAAATGATCAAGAAATTAAAGGTCCAGATCAGGATGATGCAGATTCAATAATTTCTTCTGCTGCCTTGAGGTTTTTTTCTGATAAGGATGTAGTTTGGCAAGTTCCCAGCAAGTCTAAAAAAGAAGGATGGATATTTGGTGTTCAATAAAATATTATTTACATCTAATTTAAGGACAAATAAATGGCTTCTCTAGTAATACCAATCTCTGAAGATGGTTCACGACTTGATAGATGTATAAGACGAATTTTAGGTAACATTAATCAGGGATGCTAGAGAAACACCTTAGGTCTGGGTTTATTCTTCTAGATAATAAAAAAGTTAAATCTTCTGAAAAAGTTAAATCTGGACAATTACTAAAATATTCAGAAAAAATTAACTTCTCAAACTCGACTACTGATCGAAAGTTGAATCAGGTTTCAGAAAATTTTTATAAAACATTATACGATCAAATTTATATTAAAGAGAATGATCATTATATTGCTTTTAATAAACCAAGTGGATTAGCTGTCCAAGGAGGATCTGGTATTAAATATAATATTGATGAAATGTTGCAATATAAATTTGGTAAAAATAAAACACCAAAGCTTATTCACAGAATAGACAAGGATACTTCTGGCTTATTATTAGTTGCCAAAGATCAAATTTCAGCTAAAAAATTTGCAAATTATTTTAAAGAAAAGAAAAATTTTAAAAGTTTATTTAGCACTTGTTTCACCTGTTCCTAAAAAAGAAAGTGGTACAATTAATTCTTCACTTATTAAGTCAGGAATAGAAGGTAATCAAAAAATGATTATAGATGATGATAATGGTAAGATTTCAATTACTGAATATAAAGTTTTAAACGAAGTAGGCTCAAGAGTTGGCTTATTAGCTTTATATCCTAAGACAGGACGTACACATCAACTAAGAGTCCATTTGGAGTCTATAAATGCGCCTATTTTGGGTGATAGAAAATACACAGGTTTATCTGATGTTTTTTCGTCTGCTGTGAATTTACCAGGGCATAAAAATGTTTCTAATATTAAATGGAAACCAGATAATATTAAAAATTTACAACTTCATGCTTTTTCTATTACGTTACCATCAGGTGAAACAATAGAAGCACCACTTACAGATGAATTTAAAAGAAATCTGGACTTTTTAGGATTAAACTTACCTTCAAACATAAATCATATTTTTCATATATAACTGGAGATGAACTTTGGCACAAAATTTAAGATTAGCATTATTTGATTACGATGGAACAATAGTTGATTCTGCCATAATGATAGTTGAAGGAGCAATTGCAGCATTTAGAATTTGTGGGCTGCCTGACCCTGATCCTGCAAAAGTAAGAGAAAATATAGGAAAACCTCTTGCAATTGCCCTAGATGAGTATATGCCTCCAGGTTTTAATGTAACCCCAAATGAAATTTCAGAAGCATATAGATCTTGGTATGCTGAGCAGGGTAGATTGGGTCTCCAAAACGAACCACTATATCCTGGTGTTGTAGAATTATTAAAAGAATTAAAATCTAATGATTGGCTTATAGGAATAGCGACAAACAAATCTAGAATTGGATTAACAAATGGGTTAGCCAAACATAATCTCTCAGACATGTTTGATATTACCTTAAGCACGGATGAAAATATTGCTAAACCCAATCCTGCGATGGCTATAAGGGCAATGAATGAGCTTGGTGTTGAGAAAAACTATTGTGTAATGATTGGAGATACAATCAATGATATTGGTTTAGGGGTGAACGCAGGGATAGTAAGCATTGGGGTTACATGGGGTTATAATGACAAGAATCTTTTATCATCAGCTGGTGCAGATTACCTTGTTGATGATGCTAATCAATTGAGTGTTTTAATGAAAAAACTATTTATTTAAAAATGAAGAAATTTTGGGAAACAATCGAAATAAAAAAAGTTTCGTCTAAGGAATTTTACATTTTATTAGACAATAAAAAATTGAAAACACCACTAAAGAAGGAGCTAATTCTTTCAAATCATTTAATGGCAAAAGAAGTATTAAAGGAGTGGGATCAAAGCTCTGATATTATTAATACCGATGATTTAGTTTTTTATGGTTTATTATCAACAGCTATTGATAGAGTTCGTGAAGAAAAAAACTCATATATTAATGATATAATCAATTTTATCGATACAGACTTAATTTGTTACAGAGCAGATAATCCAATCGATTTGGTATCCTTTCAAAATAAACATTGGGATCCAATTATTTCGCTTATAGAAAAATATATTAATACTAAAGTAAGTGTCTTTAAGGGCGTTATGCCTTCACAACAAAATTCAAAAGTACATCATAAAATTAAGAATTTGGTTGTTGAGCTTAGTGATGTTCAGATATCAGTTCTTCATAGAATAACTAATCTTATTGGCTCTGTTTTTTTAGCCTTATGTATTTTAAAAAAGGATTTATCAAATAAACAAGCTTTTGAATTGTCTTTTCTTGATGAGTTATGGCAAGCTGAAAATTGGGGATATGAAGAAGATGCATCAGCAAAAAGAAAAAAAATAAGAACTGAATTAAATAGATTAATTCTTTTTATAGATTGCATCTAAACGTAATTAACAATTTTACTAATAATTTTATAATGGCTGTAAAAATAAATTTAGAAAATTATGTTATATATTTAAATCCTCATGCAAAAATTTTGTTATTAGAGTACCAAATAGCTCTAAAAAATAAATTATGGGCAACCTCTATTATATTATCCTTAACTATAATAGACAATATTTTGTCAGATGAGAGTAATTTAGATTTTATTGATGGTCTAGAATTGAATAGATTAAAAAATCTAAAGGATCTTCACTGGTTGAGAATGAAAAGAAATCAAATTCTTCATTATGAAGGTCCGGTTGAGGGGTTTTGGGGAAATTATAAGAGTGATATTATTTTAAGAGAGGATGCAATAAGATCTGATTTAATAATTCATAGATTTTTAAAAGAATTTTTTAGTCACAAGAGTTTATGAAACTTTAAATAAGCCATAATTTCCAAAAACTTTTTCAAAATTTATTTTTAGACTACTATCTAAATCACGCAGGCTAATTTTTTTACCTAGTTTGTGTAGACTAGTTATACCACCGTCCGTAACGCCACATGGCACAATGTTTTTGAAAACATCAAGGTCTGGGTTAATATTTATTGAAACACCATGAAAAGTTACCCAACTTGAAATTCTTATTCCTAATGCACAAATCTTATCATATCGATTATCATTGTTCTTAACCCAAACCCCAGGTTTATCATCTATTCTTGTTCCATTAATAGAAAATTCATCCAAAGTTAAAATTAATAATTCTTCTAGAGCATATACATATGCTTTAACATCTTGTTGTCTATTTCTAAGATTAAGCATTAAATAAACAACTCTTTGACCTGGCCCATGCCATGTCCATTGACCTCCTCTACCACTAGACCTTGTTTCTACTTTGTCATTTTTTAAGTCTTCTTTTTTAGCTGAAGTGCCACCGGTATAAATTGGCTCATGTTCTAAGAGCCAAACAAGTTCTTTGGCTGAATTTTGTTTTATTTCTAAAACTCTTTTTTCCATTTCAGAAATTGCAAAATCATATCCAACAAGAGCTTTTGAAATTTTCCAATCAACGCCTTCAAACAATTTAGTTATTCCTTCCTACAATATATTAAATATATTATTTATCTTGCAATATGCATAACCTTTTGTTATCGCAATATATCAAATTAAATGCGGCTGTGGCGGAACCGGTAGACGCGCAGCGTTGAGGTCGCTGTGGGATAAAACCCGTGGAAGTTCAAGTCTTCTCAGCCGCACCATTTCCCATGTTAACCAATTGAAATGTTTTTGCTTGATTCAGATAGATAAAAAGCTAATCTATCTCTGGTAATTCATTATCATAATCTTTAGTTACATTATCTATTTAGGGTTAATCTTCTAATTTGAAGAATTGTTCTTGTTCAAATTTGAAAATTTTTAAGTTTATCAAAGTCTTTTTCAGCATTTCTATCTGTATTTCTATATCTCTAATAGCAAAGTTGTTTTTTCTGTTTTTCAACAGATACAATATTTTCAAAGCGATTGTTAAGATGTTCTTTACTCTTTTTTTGGCTTCAATAATTTCAAATACAAAAAGAAAGAAATTTTTTCCATTTATCATTATCATTATATTCTGCATTTAAAACATGATGTAAGCGTATCTCACCTTTTGCTTTTCCATCTACATTAATAGGTCTAAGGATTTCAAATTTTGATTTGATGAAAAATTTTTGATATTTGCTTCTTTATAATCATCTTTATTTTGAAAATCATCTTTGTTTAGTAATTCTTTTTTCAATGAACCAGTCTCAAACAAAGAGCCTTCTTCTAATTCTTCATTATGTACAAATCCATTACTTAACTGATCATCTATAAGAAAAAAATATCTAATATTTTGATTTCAAAAATTTTAAAAGTTGCATTAAACAATCTGTATTTATCAAATTCAAAGGATGTTATGGGTTTGATTTCAGTTTGAAAAGCAATAAAAGTAGTATTTGGTTTAACAATATTAAAGCCAAAGACTGATAATAGTTTAAATGGAAATAATCTTTTTGATAGAAATTTTCCATTTACCTTCCCAGATGGTTTGGAACAAAGACAACAGGTCTATTTCATCGTCATATTCTTTTATATTTTCAGCCATCACATTTTCCTTTAACTGAGAAATAATTATTTCCTATAAACACCAATAATGATGAGTGAATAATCCCATTTCTATAAAATTACAATTATCTTATTAAATTTATATAGTTAAAATTATATTAACTTACGTAAAAACAAACTCAATTTATATTTGATATAATAACCAATTCATGCCTTTCACTGTGCAATGGTAACGGTTAATTTAACTTCATCCATTAATGAATTTTCATGGTTATAGCCGTTTGTATCTAACTAAACCCATCATTCCTGCTTATTTAAGGAAATTTAAAACTGAAATAAAATTTAACATTTATTTAATGGAAATGAAATTCATATTTTTAGGTAATTATAGTAATGCAGGACTTCAAGGATTTATGAAAAATCCTGATCAAGATAGAAAATCAGTAATTTCTTCAATGATGGAAAAAGCGGGTGGAACACTAGAAAATTTATATCTAACAAGGGGTAATTATGATGTGGTTGTAATTGGTGATGCACCTGATTTTGAAACAGTTGGTGCAATTAAAATGATGATACTAGCAACTGGCGCTTTTGATGAAGCTGTAATTTTAGAAGAGGCAAATTTCAATAAAATAGCAAAGAAAGCTTCTGATATTGCAAGTTCATATAAGTCACCTAACTCATAAACTCATTAAAACTAGAAATCTACAAGTGAAAATATTTCTATTGTCTCATTCATAAAGATTTAAGAATAAGTGTTATAGAAAATTAAATTGATATAATTAAGCTTCAATTATTTTTAATTGATCTTGCTTAAAATACTTTCAATAACTTTAGGATATAAATCATGCTCTAAAGTTTGCAGACGTTTTGTTAATGATACGATTGTATCATTTTCCTCTATTTTTATAGACTCCTGCTGAATTATTTCTCCAGTATCTACTCCTTCATCCACATAATGTATAGTAACTCCCGTGTATTTAGCACCACTTTCCAGAGCTTGTTGAATAGCATTTAGCCCTTTAAATTCTGGTAAAATAGAAGGGTGAACATTAATAATTGAATGTTTTGGTAAGGAATTTATAAACTTCTTACTTAATAACCTCATAAAGCCTGCTAAAACTAGTAATTTAATATCATGAATTTTGACTAATTCAGATACATGTTCTTCTAATGATGATAAATTTTTCCATGAGTAAGTTGGAATATTAGATTTTTGAGCAATTTTTAAACCAGGAGCTTCAGGATTATTTGAAACAACAAAACTTACATTTATACCCCTTTTAATGATTGCATTTAGGTTTGAGCCATTACCACTCAATAATACAGCTATTTTTTTATTCATTGTTCTTTTCTATGATTCTTTATTTTGTAACTTTTTATATATACAATCTTCCTATTTTTCATAATGACTAATAAATAAATCATATGAAAACTTTAAAAATAGAATTTTTAACGTGTTTTCTTCTTGGTATGTCGATGTCTAAATTTTTTTCTTTCACTCTTCTTTTTCTTTATATATTCCAATCTATTGCTATTGCAAACCCTTCAAAGGACAATTCTCTAAAATATCTTGTAAACGCTTTAATTGAAATAAATCATCCTAAAGCTTTTCGAGTAGCTTCAGATTTAGAAAAAATTAGAACAGATATTAAAACTTATAACTTAATTATAAGAAAAGCTGACTTAGACTTTAATGACTTAAAAAAAATAGCAGAAGCTATAAAACAAGTTCAAAAATCAAGAGGACCAGATTTAATTACTTTAAGTATGAGTTTTAATAAAAATATTAAGGATAAAGGACTTAATCTTATTCTAAATGTTATCCCACACACTACAAAGATTTTAGCATTTGTTGAGTGTGGTTTAACAGATACTGGAGCTTTGAAAATTATAGAGTATGCTTATAAAAATAAAAATCTTAATCAAATCTATTTAGAGGGAAATTTTTTTTCACAATCAATTCAAAATAAATTTAATAAATTAAAAATAGATAGGCCCCAATTAACAATAATAAGTCAATGGCCTAGTGAGACATTTAAGGAAATGGTTAGAAAAAATTATAATTGATGTTTTAGGAATAACAAACCATTAGCAAATATTTGTGTTAATTAGCTCCAGCTATTCCTAATTAACTATTTATTAAAGTAAAAAACTAAATACTTTTACTTTCTTTTTTAATTTTTTCTTCAAGATGGCCAATCATCACCCTTCTCATATAGATAGCTCGTGATCGGTCTGTAAAAGAGTATTCACGGATATCATCGTGGCTGATCCTAATAGAAAAGCTATAAAAAGCTCCACTTTTCTTAACACTAGAGGCGCTTCCTGCTGCAATCTTACTAGGGTTTACTAATGTTCCAAACTTAGTTTCTATAATATTTGTCATTATAAATTCTCCCCATAAATGACATCAATACGTAATTTGATAATAAAAAATCGTTAAAGTCAAAACATTTTTAATTTGATTAAATCAACAAGATTCATACATAAAGTGTGACCTTTCTGATGTATGCTCCCTTACGTGAGTACCCCATCTACCTTTTTCGACAGCAACTGACCACTCGTCACTATTAACTACTTCCGGACTATCTAACTCATATATTGCCACAAATTTTTGATGGGGAGCATCCATTGATTTGGTTTCTCCACCTATAGAAAACGAAAAAGGAAGCCCTCTTCCTCTATAAACTTTTTGAACACCAGGAACTTCTAACAAATAAGGAACGTGTTCTGTATCGTAAACTTCATTAAATAAATCTTCATATTCAGGTTTAACATTCATTGATACTATAAAAAAGTATTTAGGTTTAGACATAATAACTCCTTATATTTATTATATTAGTTTAATAAGTGCTTCTTTTTTTCTTCTGTTTAACTTCTTGATTTCCATCTCTCTTTTAGTAGCCATGCTCCTATTTTGAAAATTTTCTGTATAAACTATTTCAAGAGGTTTACGGCCACGTAAATATTTGGCTCCTTTTCCTAAAATATGATTTTCAAATCTTTTTTTTAAATCATTTGTAATGCCAGTATAAATTGTGTTGTCATCACATAAAAGCATATAAACACACCATTCCATTCAACTTAATCTCATTTATTGCTTGTTAAATTTATAAAAACATCCTCTAAGTTAACTTCCTTTGTGGATAGATCTATAATATCTAAGTTGGTCTGATACAAAATTTCAATAATACTTTTCATGCTAATTTCATTTAATTTATAGTTAATTTCAATTTCATTATCTTCTAGTTTTAATGTTCCTATTTTTTCAAGTGATGATCTATCCTTTCTTGATATTTTGGCATTCTTTATTTTAATTTTGATTATTTTTTTATTAAATTTAGTAAGTAAACTTTCTTTTTTTTCATTTGCAATAATTTTACCTTTATTAATTATGGCTATGTGGTCACATAAATATTGCGCCTCTTCTAAATAATGAGTTGTAAGAATTATTGTAACACCCTGTTTGTTTAATCTTATAAAATTTTCCCACAATTTTTGACGTAATTCTACGTCTACTCCTGCAGTGGGCTCATCTAATATTATTATTGGTGGAGAGTGCACCATTGCCTTTGCAACTAATAATCTTCTCCTCATACCACCTGATAACTTTCTACTATAAGTACTAGCTTTATCAGTTAAATCCATCAACTCCAATAAGTCACGGCTAATCCATGATGATTTTGGAACACTAAACATACCAGAGTGTAAATTAAGCATTTCATTAGGTGTGAAAAATGCATCAATATTGAGCTCTTGTGGAACTACCCCAATAGCTAATTTTGATTGTTTTCTATGTTTATCAATATCGTACCCCCAAATAGAGACATCACCAGATGTTTTGATGACAACGCCAGAAACTATATTAATTAATGTTGATTTTCCTGCGCCATTTGGGCCTAGTAAACCAAAAAAACTTCCAGCAGGAATTTCTAAAGATACATCATCTAAAGCCAAATTTTGGGTTTCATCATTATAAGCTTTATTTAGGTTTTTTATTTCAATAGCTAGGTTGTTTTTAGGAAAATCCCAATATTTAGTTTTCATTTTTTTGCCTATAAATGATAGTTCAAATCATAATCATTAATGGATTAATGATTTAATTTTGAGTTAATGACAATAATATCAAACTAACTATAATTAAACAAAAGCATTGTTTTATTATAAAGATAAAATTACTTACTTATTAAATAGACTGTATTGAAAATTATTGATTATGAAAAATGATAATGAGCCAAATACTAGACCAGAATTAAAATTAAACGACCCTAATAATTTAATATTGATTGATGGTTCAGGGTATATTTTTAGAGCTTTTTATGGATTACCACCAATGACTAATCCTGAAGGTATACCAGTTAATGCGGTGTTTGGTTTTACAAAAATGCTTTTAAAACTTATTGATGATCTTAAGCCTATGTATGCGGCAGTTATTTTTGATGTTGCAAGAAAAACTTTTAGAAATGAAATTTATGAAGATTATAAAGGAAATAGATCCGAGCCACCAGAGGATTTAATACCCCAATTTTCTATTATTAGAGATGCAACAAAAGCGATTGGTTTACCTGTAGTTGAAATGGAAGGTTTTGAGGCTGATGATTTAATTGCTACATATTCCACAATTGCTAAAAACATCAAAAAGAAAGTTATAATAATTTCCAGTGATAAAGATCTGATGCAGTTAGTCGATAATGATATTATTTTATTTGATCCAATGAAACAGTTCTGGATCAATCAAGAACAGGTCTTCCAAAAGTTTGGTGTTTATCCAGATAGAGTAATAGATGTTCAATCACTTGCGGGTGACAGTAGTGATAATATCCCTGGCGTTCCTGGAATAGGTGTTAAAACTGCTGCTGAATTAATTAACCAATTTGATAATTTAGATCAATTATTGACTAGAGCCTCTGAAATTAAACAAAATAAAAAAAGAGAAAATCTTATTGAATTTGCTGACCAGGCGAGATTGTCTAGGTCTTTAGTAACCCTAAAAAAAGATGTTTCAGTTATATCAACAATTGACGATTTTAAAATAAACTCTTCATTAGATACGAAAAAACTAATTCCATTTTTAAAATCACACGGATTTAAGAGTTTATTAAACAAATATGAGAATTATGAAGAACAAAAAACAACAGAACAATTCGGATTACCTCAGACTAGTGTCATGGAGGAGCAAAAAGACTATGAAAATTTACAAGATTATCAACTGATAGACACAATTGAAAAATTAAAAAAATTTTTAATAGAATGCTCTAATCAATCAGTTATATCTATAGATTGTGAAACAAATTCATTAAATGCTAAATCTGCAGATTTAATTGGAATTTCTATGTCTTTCAAAGAAGGTATTGCTTGTTATATTCCATTAAGGCATGGAAATAATTTAAAAACTAATGAACCTGATCTAATTTCTAGTGATAGTAACTCTTTTAAGCAAATCCCTTTTAGCGATGTGATCAATCTAATTAAACCTCTCTTGGAAGACACATCTATATTAAAAATAGGTCATAATATAAAATTTGATGCTTTGGTTATGAGACAAGCACAAAATGGTAATATTTTTTTAAACCCGATTGGAGATACCATGAGTATTTCTTATGTCTTAGATGCTGGAAGAGTTGATAATCACAAATTAGACTCCCTTGCTTTACGAGAGTTGAAACACAATACTATAAAGTTTGAGGAAATATGTGGCAAAGGTAAAAATAAAATCTTATTTAATGAACTTTCTCCTCAAGAAGCTTTAAATTATGCTGCAGAAGATGCTGATGTTACTTTATCGGTTTATAATAGAATTTTACCAAGATTAATTAATGATAAAAAATTCACAGTATATAAAAGATTAGAAAATCCTCTTATTGATGTATTAACAGAAATGGAAGATACAGGGGTAATTATTAATCCCATAAAGCTTAAAGAGATTTCCAATAATTTATCTAAAAACATAGTAACCTTAGAAGAGGAAATATTTAAACTCAGTAAAAAGCATTTCAATATTGGCTCACCTAAGCAGTTAGGGGAGGTATTATTTGATGAATTAAAAATTAGCGGTGGAAAAAAGTCAAAAAATGGTTCTTGGCAAACTAGTGTTGAAGTTCTAGAAAATATTGCTGATGACGGGAATCCAATAGCACAACTAATTTTAGACTGGAGGCATTTTTCTAAATTAAGAAGTACTTATGCTGATGCATTAATTGAACAAATAAATCCTGAAACTAGAAGAGTGCATACTAGTTATTCCATGGTTGGGGCAAGTACAGGAAGATTATCTTCATCTAATCCTAATTTACAAAACATCCCGATAAGAACTGCAGAGGGTAGGCTTATAAGAACAGCATTTGAACCAAAAGCAGGATTTAAATTAGTTTCTATGGATTACTCTCAAATAGAATTGAGACTGATTGCTCATATCGCAGACGAAACAAAAATGCTCGAAGCTTTTAATAATAACTTAGATATTCATACCGATACAGCTTCTAAGGTGTTTGGAATTAATATTGATGAAGTTAACTCAGATCATAGAAGGAAAGCAAAGACCATAAATTTTGGCATTATTTATGGCATTTCGCCTTATGGGCTTGCTAAACAACTTAAATGTTCTGCGAACGAAGCTAAAGATTTTATTAATGCTTACTTCTCTAGATTCCCAAAGATTAGAGACTATATGGAAGATATTAAACATCAGCTAGATTATAATGGTTATGTTGAAACATTATTTAAAAGAAGAATTTATATAAATGGTAATGACTCAAAGAATCAAAGACTTAAAGCCTTTGCAGAAAGGCAGGCAATTAACGCTCCAATTCAGGGAACTGCCGCTGATATAATTAAAATAGCAATGATACAAGTTCACAAAAAAATATCTCAATACAAAGATCAAATCTCAATGTTAATGCAAGTTCATGATGAACTAGTATTTGAAATGAATGAAAATGAAATAGAAAAATTTACTAATATAATTTTACCTATAATGGAAACAGCTAATTTGCCAATGGTTCCCTTAAATGTAAAATTAAAAGTAGATAGTGGTTATGGTAAAAATTGGGCAGAGGCTCATTAAGTTAAATATTATAAAAATGTCTTAATTTAGCCTTTAATAAACCTAATTTTTTTTAAATGTTTTATTAAGATTTTAATTAATAATTAATAGGAAAAAAATGAGTGAAAAAATAATTCTTGTTGATGATGACAGTAATATTTTAGCCTCAGTATCTGTGGCTTTAAAAGCTGAAGGGTGGCTGATTGAAACGTATAGTGACAGTCAACAAGGCCTTTTTGCTCTCCAGAAAAATTCACCTGATTTGGCCATTTTAGATATAAAAATGCCTAAACTAGATGGGATGGAACTTCTAAAGGAGCTTAGAAATACTAATAATGTCCCAGTAATATTCTTAACCAGTAAAGACGACGAGATAGATGAAGCTATGGGACTTAGGATGGGTGCAGATGATTATATAACTAAGCCCTTTTCTCAGAAATTATTAATTGAGAGAATTCGTGCAGTGTTAAGAAGAAGCTCAACACAAGCAACACACTCTTCTAAAATGATCCAAAGGAATAATTTAACTCTGGATCCTGATAAGCATCTTTGCACATGGAAAGGTGAGGAAGTAAGACTTACAGTTACTGAGTTCTTAATACTTCATTCATTAGCTTTGCGACCTGGATTAGTAAAAAATAGAGATCAATTAATAGATACGGCATATGGTGAAACCATCTATGTTGATGATAGGACTATAGATAGTCATATAAAAAGAATGAGAAGAAAATTTAGAGTTTTTGATAAAACTTTTGACTCCATTGAGACCTTATATGGTGTTGGGTATAGGTATAGAGATATATAAAATTGAAGATATTCAAAATCTATCTAAGAAAATTTTATTTTCCTTTAAAGCTAAGGATACTCTTTATAATTTTATTACCAGTTCTATTATATCCAATTATAATTATTTATTTCAACAAATACCAAGATATACTCATCAAATCTGAGTTTGCAGCAATAGAAAGGCAAGGTATTACACTCACAAAAGCACTAGCCCTAGCAGAAAGTCAATATGGCTTGATTCAGAATAACCAAATTTCAAGTCCTGCTTTACAGGGCCTTATTCCAAAAGTTGAATATGGATCAAACATTAGAGCTAGAGTTTTTAACGTTTATGGAAATCTAATTGCAGATACGAAAGCTAGTATGAAGTATAGTCCATTTGTTAAAGTTAGACCTTTGCCATCAATGGAACCAAACTTTTTATTTGAAAAACACTTTGATAGCTTTGTATCCTTATTCACAAGTTTTATATCCCGTCCTTTAAATTTACCCATATACAATGATGATAGAATTTTTTCTTTTAATAATTTTCCAGAGGTCTTAATTGCCCTTAAAGGAAAAACGTACAAAATGTTACGGCAAGATACTCAAGGTAAATTATTTTTATCAGTTGCTATTCCAATTAAAAATATTCGTATGGTTAGGGGAGCGGTCCTGTTATCAGTTTCAGGAGAAAAAATAGAACAGGAATTAATAGATTTAGAAGCTGAATTATTTAAAGCATTTGGATTGATATTGTTAGCCACAATTTCCTTGGCTTTTTATTTTGGTCGCTCCATAACATCGCCTATAATTAAATTAGCAAATGAAGCAGATAAAATATCTGAAGATCAAAAACTTAAGACATTTAGTTTAGATGCTTTCAGAACTAGAAGAGATGAGATAGGAGACCTTGGCAGATCATTCTTTAAAATGACTAATGAATTACAAAGTAGGATTGATCACATAGCTGACTTTGCTGCAGATATTGCTCACGAATTAAAAAACCCAATCACATCTATAAGATCAGCATCTGAAACAATTGGTAAAATTAAAAATGTTAAGGATCAAAAAAAATTAATTAAAGTCATTCAAAATGATGTTGAAAGGGTTGATAGGCTAATTAATGACATTTCAGCAGCGTCAAAATTAGATGCAGAGTTGTCTAGAATAGAGATGAAAGAAATTAATATAGTAGCTCTTTTAGAGACTTTGATTGATATTAGGTCTTCTACTATTAAATGCAAATTACAAATTTCCAAAGGTAAAGAAAAGTTTCATATTATGGGTGATGAGAATAAGATAGCTCAGGTTTTTGATAACCTTATACAAAATGCATCCTCATTTTCAAATAAGAACGATACAATAAAAATTATTATTGAACAAAAAAATCAAAATTTAGTTGTTCTTGTCGAGGATAACGGATCTGGTTTTCATGAGTCAGCATTAGATAAAGTATTTAATAGGTTTTATACTGAAAGACCAAAAAATGAGAATTTTGGCACCCACTCTGGACTAGGTTTATCAATATCAAAAGAAATAATTACTGCGCATGGTGGGGAGATAAAAGCGTATAATAGATATGATAAAAATGATAAGTGTTTAGGCGCTACAGTTCAGGTCAATTTTAAATCTATCTAAAAGAATAAATACTGGTTATTGGTCAAAGGAAAAATTGCAATATAGTTTTAGAATGATATAAGTACATTTTTAATTTGGGATATTATTGATGAGTGATTTTATAGTAAGTGATTTAAGTTTGGCTGACTGGGGTAGAAAAGAAATATCTATAGCCGAGACTGAAATGCCTGGTTTAATTGCCTGCCGCGATTTATTTGCCAAGAGTCAGCCATTAAAAGGAGCAAGAATTTCTGGGTGTTTACATATGACCATACAAACAGCTGTGCTCATAGAAACTTTGACTTCATTGGGTGCAAGTGTCCGTTGGGCAAGTTGTAACATCTTCTCTACTCAAGATCATGCTGCTGCTGCCATTGCCAAACAAAATATTCCTGTCTTTGCAAAAAAAGGGGAAACCTTAAAAGAATATTGGGAGTATGTAG
Source organism: Candidatus Marisalimonas marina (assembly GCA_038131365.1). GTDB lineage: Bacteria > Pseudomonadota > Alphaproteobacteria > Puniceispirillales > Marisalimonadaceae > Marisalimonas > Marisalimonas marina. The sequence goes on from JAYPPH010000005.1 coordinate 252,883, forward strand.
ATAAAATTTTTACTTGGTCTGATGGGAGTGTTGCTAATATGATCCTTGATGATGGAGGTGACGCAACTTTATATATTATTTTAGGTTCTAAAGCTGAAAAAGGTGAGTCTATTCTATCATCTCCAGCAAATGAAGAAGAAGAAGCTTTAAAGGCTCAGATACTTAAAAGGCTTAAATCTTCACCTGGTTGGTTTACTAAAGTTCAAAATAGTATCAAAGGTGTAACTGAAGAAACTACAACTGGTGTGCTAAGGTTATATCAAATGGCTGAAAAAGGTGATTTGCCATTTCCAGCCATTAACGTCAATGACTCAGTTACAAAATCAAAATTTGATAACTTATATGGATGTAGAGAATCCTTGGTCGATGGCATAAGAAGGGCTACTGATGTAATGTTGTCAGGCAAGGTGGCAGTTGTTGCTGGGTTTGGTGATGTTGGTAAAGGTTCTGCAGCATCTCTTCGTCAAGGTGGAGCAAGAGTAATTGTAACCGAAATTGATCCGATATGTGCTTTGCAAGCAGCAATGGAGGGATATGAGGTTTGTTCAATGGATGAGGCGTCTCGAAGAGGTGATATATTTGTAACAGCTACTGGTAACAAAGATGTTATAACAGTTGATCACATGCGAGATATGAAAGATAGAGCAATTGTTTGTAACATAGGTCATTTTGACTCTGAAATTCAAGTTGAATCCCTGCAAAATATGAAATGGACAGAAATTAAACCTCAAGTTGATGAAGTAGAGTTTCAAGATGGTAAACGGTTGATAGTTTTGGCTAAAGGCAGGTTGGTTAATTTAGGTTGTGCTACTGGGCACCCAAGTTTCGTTATGAGTGCTTCTTTTACAAATCAGGTCCTTGCGCAGATTGAAATTTGGGAGAAGCACAAAGATTATAAAAATCAAGTTTATACACTACCTAGACACTTGGATGAAAAGGTTGCTAAATTGCATTTAGATAAAGTAGGTGCAACATTAACAAAATTATCAAAAGAACAGGCTGATTATATAGGCGTTCCTGTGCAAGGCCCGTTTAAATCCGATAATTATAGATATTAGTATAATGAAACCTTTTTTAGACATAATAATTAATTCTAAAACTGAAATGAAAAAATTTGGTCATTTTTTGTCCAACATAATTACACCTGGTGACGTTATTACATTGGATGGAAGTGTAGGTGTTGGAAAAACTTTTTTATGTAAATCAATAATAAATAAGATTACAAAAATTAAGGAAATACCAAGTCCAACTTTTAATCTTGTCCTAACATATCCATACAAATTAAATAATGAAATATGTCATTGTGATTTTTATAGAATAAACAGTTTTGATGAAGTTGAAGAATTAGGTATTTTTGAAGACTTAAAAAAAAAATAATTTTATTAGAGTGGCCTAAATTTAAAGATGAAATAAATTATTTTGATCCACTAATTTTACATATTGAAATAATTAAAAATATTGAAAAGGAAAGATCTAATAATAGAAGAATATCTTTATTTGGCTCTGATAATTGGTGTAAAAAAATTAATGATTACTCAGCTCTAAAAAAGGGACTATAGAATGAATTTCGTTTTTTATGATCTGGAAACTACTGGAAGAAATTCTACATGGGATCAAATAATACAAGTTGGGGCAATCTTAGTTGACGAAAATTTTAATGAGATTGAAAGATTTGAAGAAAGGTGCAGGCTAAGGCCTGGAGTAGTTCCAGAACCGGGTGCACTTATAGTTAATAACACATCTATAGAAATGTTAAATAGTGTTAATCTTTCACATTATGAGTTAATAAAAAAAATTCAACATTTATTCAAAAGATGGTCTCCAGCAGTCTTTATTGGTTATAATACGATTAATTTTGACGAAGAATTTTTAAGGAAAACATTTTTTAAATTATTATTTGAACCTTATATCACCCAATTTAATGGTAATAAAAGGGCTGATGTATTAGGGATTACTAGGTCATCCAAATTTTATTACCCAGACACACTCAAGGTTGGTTTGAATGAAAAGGGAAATCAAGTCTTTAAACTAGATAATTTAACTCACTTGAATAATATTAATCACAATGCTCATGATGCTATGGGTGATGTTGAAGCAACAATCGAGCTGGCTAAGAATATTTATAAGAAGTCTAATAGTGTTTGGAAAGCTGGCTTAAATGGTAGTAATAAAATTGATGTTGATAATTTCATACTCAAAAATAAAGTATTTTGCATGGATGAATATTTTTTTGGAAAGTACAGTTCTCACGCTGTCACTTATATATGTAAAAATTATTTCAATTATCCACAATGCTTCGATTTAATGCATGATCCAATAGATTATTTTGATCTTTCTATTAAAGAGCTAAAAATAAAAATGAAGCATAGACCTAAATTTATTAGGGAAATCAAAAATAACAAAAATCCAATTTTAATGGATCATTCTTACATCAATAAAATATCATTATATAACGAGATAGGAATAGAGACGTTAAATCAAAGAGCAGATCTAATTCAAAAAAATCAAGATTTTTGTAATAAAATAAAAACCATTTTTTTTGAAGAATTTGAAGAAAAAGAAATCTCTAAATCCCAATTAGATTTATTAGCTGAAGATAGTTTATATTTTGGAGGCTTTCCTGATAATTATGATAAAAACAAAATGCTAGATTTTCACAATGCAGATTGGAAAGAAAAATACCATATTTCTAATCAATTTAGAGATCAACGTTTCAAATACTTTGCTCAAAGGGTAATTTACGAAGAAGCACCTTTTATACTTCCCCAGAACGAATACCAAAATATTCACAAAATTATTGCAAAACAGGTATTAAGCTACGATAATGAAAAGTGGAATACATTACCAAAAGCTTATCATCAGTTAGATTCATTAAGAAATGAATACGAAGAAAAAGATGATAAGCCAAGGTTAGCTTTTTTAGAAGATTTAGACGGATTTCTTCAAGAGTTTGAAAAAAAATTTGATAATACAAATTAGTAAGGAGATATTTAATGGCAACAAACAAAACAGATGACCAAAATTTTAAAGCTGATGTTTTAGATTCCAAAGAACCTGTATTAGTTGATTTTTGGGCCGAATGGTGTGGTCCCTGTAAGGCAATCGGTCCATCTCTCGAAGAATTATCTGATGAAATGTCAGATAAATTAAAAATAGTAAAAATTAATGTTGATGAGAACCCATCAACATCTCAAAACTATAGTATAAGAAGTATTCCTGCTCTTATGATTTTTAAAGATGGACAAAAAATATCTGAAAAAATGGGTGCATTACCTAAATCTGCTCTTGAAACATGGATAAAAGATACGATTTAAACAATTTCTGTCTTGTTAAATTTTAAAACATAACCTGCTAAATATAATGACCCTGTGATTAGTAACGGCACTTCTTTGTCAGAATATTTGAGGGCTTCTTCAAAATTCTTCATAGGGTAAGTTTCTATGCCTGTTCCAATTAACCTTGAGCTTATATCATTTGGTTCATAAGAATTATCAACATTAGGTATGGAGATTACGAAGGCTTTGTGAATATGCTGTTTAAATGTATTCACAAAACTTTTTATATCCCTGTTATTTAACATTCCTATAATTAAATTCCATTTCAATAAAGGTTTTTGTTTCAAGTATTCATTAAGAACATATGCACCATCTTGATTGTGTGATCCATCTAAAATAGTTATATTTTTCCTATATTTAGTGATTTCTCCTTGTTCAATGTTTTCTATTCTTCCATGCCATGATACTTTTTTTAATGCATCTTTAGTTTTTGAAGAACACATTGAGGGTAAAAATTGTTTTGCCGCGGTATAAGCAGTTGAAGCATTTTCATATTGATGTTTACCTTTTAATCCAATTTTTATATGACCAGAAATTTGTTCAGTATTTATTATTTTGGCTTTTATACTCGATGCTCTTTCAAGTATCGTTTCCATAGCTTTATTATATTTTTGTTTTGCAATTATAACTGGAATTTTTTCTCTTAGAATACCTGACTTTTCAAAAGCAATTTTTTCTATTTCATCACCCAAAAACTCAGTATGATCAAAACCTATTTTAGTGATAATACAAAGTTTTTTTTTATCAATTATATTAGTCGCATCTAACCTTCCACCTAAACCCGTCTCAATTATATTAAAATCACTACTATAATTTTGGAAGGCAATTAATGCTGCAGCAGTTGTTATTTCAAAAAATGTTATTGGCTTATTATTATTTTTAGCTTCAATATTCTCTAAAATATCAATTAATAATTCATCAGAAATAAGCTTATTTCTTATTCTTATTCGTTCATTAAAATTGATCAAATGTGGAGATGTATAGACGTTCACGGTAAATTTATGCGCTTCTAGAATTTCTTTAAGAAAAGAGGCTGTTGATCCTTTTCCATTTGTCCCAGCAATATGAATAACGTTTTTTAATTGATTTTGAGGTTTATCAAATTTATCCATTAAAGAATTCAACCGAGAGAGGTCAAAGTCAATTAGCTTGGGATGTAAAGAAAACATCCTTTCTAAAGTATTAGATAATTTTTTTTTCAAAACCATAATTTTTACGAAAAATACACTAAAAATTAATTTGTATAGTGAGTTAAAGATCTCAATAAATTAGAAATTTTTAATTTTTGCTCTGATCTTGGAATAACAATGTCTATCATCCCATGAGACTTTAAATACTCAGCTGTTTGAAAATCTTCAGGCAGTTTTTCTTTTACAGTTTCTTCAATGACTCTTCTTCCAGCAAAGCCAATGATAGCTCCTGGTTCAGAAATATGAATGTCACCTAACATTGCAAAGCTAGCTGTAACACCTCCTGTAGTTGGATTTGCTAGCAATACTAGGTAAGGGATATTCGCTTTTTTTAGGTTGTTAATAGCAATTGTTGTTCTTGGCATTTGCATTAAAGAAAAAATACCTTCTTGCATTCTGGCACCGCCTGAAGAGGGAACAACTATTAATGAACATCTTCTTTTAATAGCTTCTTCAGACGCTGTAAGTAACCCATCGCCAACATATCTTCCCATCGACCCTGCCATGAAGGAAAAATCGAAGCATGCCAAAATTGCTGGTTGATTATTTATTAATCCGTAACTTACAACTAACGCATCATCTAAATTGGTTTTATTTTGAGCTTCTTTTAATCTATCAGTATATTTCTTTTTATCTTTGAAATTTAAAGGATCTAATTTTGCCTGAGGAAGTGGTATATTTTCAAAAGTGTCTTTGTCAAAAAGAAAATTTATTCTTTCCTTAGCAGATAAATGATCATGAAAACCACAAGTTTTACAGACGTTGAAACTTTCATGAAACTCTTTATGAAAAATCATTTGAGAACAAGATTTACATTTAATCCACAAAACCTTTTCAGGTTCTTTTGTTTTTACAAAAGCCTTAAATTTGGGTAATACAGTCTCTTTTATCCAATTCATTTAAAATTCCTTTTTTTCCCAAATATTAAACAAAGAATAAGGCTTAATTAAGTTTCATTTCTTTTGATACTTTATCAATAAAACTCAAACAAGAATTAACTGTTTTTGCAGTTTTATTTCCATTTTCATCTAAAGATTCTCTAATTAAATCAACAACAGCAGATCCAATAACAACACCATCAGATATCTGTGACATAGAAAATGCCTGTTTGGGTGACCTTATACCAAAACCAACTACTACGGGCAGATCCGTATATAACATCACATTTTTAATATTATTGGACACATCTTCTAATCTAGGAGCTTCGGTTCCAGTAATACCAGTAATCGATACATAGTAAATAAACCCAGTAGCATTAGTTAAAATTTTTGCTAATCTTTTATTATCAGTAGTTGGCGTTACTAACCTAATACAACTGAGGTTTTTACTTTCAGCCTCTAGATATAGCTCTTCATCTTCTTCTGGAGGTAGATCAACGATTATTAAACCATCTACTCCACTTTTCTTACATTGTTGAATGAATTTAGTTTTTCCAAAAATATAAATAGGGTTGAAGTAACCCATAAGAATAATAGGGATATCTGAATTTTTTTTTCTAAAATTTTCTACGAGTGTAAAGCATTTTTTGATATTCATGCCAGACTTTAGAGCTCTTTGACTAGACAATTGTATTGATGGGCCATCTGCCATTGGATCAGAAAAAGGCATGCCTATCTCAATAAAATCAACACCGTTTTTAGGTAAATTTTCTATAATGTTGATAGAAGTTTCAAAGTCAGGGTCACCAGCTGTTATAAAAATCCCAAGTGCTTTTTTATTCGAATTTTTAATTTCATTAAATTTATTTTTTATTCGGTTCATTTTTTAATTTTGTTTGTTAATTAATGGTAAGACAGATGAGAGATCTTTGTCTCCTCTTCCACACATATTCATAATTATTATTTGATCTTTTCTTTGAGCCGCAAGTTTACCTGTAATATGCAATGCGTGAGCAGGTTCTAATGCTGGTATTATACCTTCTAATCTACTACATAACTCAAAGGCAGCTAAACTTTCTTCATCAGTTGTTGAAAGATATTTAATTCTTCCTATATCATGTAACCAAGAATGTTCTGGTCCAATACCTGGATAATCAAGGCCAGCAGAAATTGAGTGTGCATCTATAATTTGACCGTCCTCATCTTGTAATAAATATGTTCTATTGCCATGAAGGACACCTGGAGATCCAGCTGATAAAGAGGCAGCATGTAATTTACTTTCAATACCTTTTCCAGCAGCTTCTACACCAAAAATTTCAACATCTTTGTCATCTAGAAAGGGATGAAAAAGTCCTAGTGCATTTGAGCCTCCACCTATACAAGCGACTAAGGCGTTAGGTAAACGGTTTTCTTTTTCTAGAATTTGTTTTCTAGCTTCTTCACCAATGACTGATTGGAAATCTCTTACCATTTTGGGATATGGGTGAGGACCTGCTGCTGTACCAATAATATAAAAATGGGTATTTGCATTGGACACCCAATATCTAAGCGCATCATTCATCGCATCCTTTAAAGTCCCTGTTCCGGATGTTACAGGGAAAATCTTTGCACCCAATAATTGCATTCTTTGAACATTTGGTTTTTGTCTTTCAATATCCATGGCGCCCATAAAAACTTCACATTGAAACCCAAAAAGTGCACAAGCAGTTGCTGTAGCAACTCCATGTTGGCCAGCACCGGTTTCAGCAATAATTTTATTTTTACCCATTTTTTTTGCTAATAAAATTTGACCTAATACATTGTTTATCTTGTGTGCGCCTGTATGATTTAATTCATCTCTTTTTAAATAAATTTTTGCACCACCAAAATGTTCAGTTAGCCTTTCTGCTAAATATAATGGACTTGGTCGACCTATGTAATCTCTTCTATATTTTTCTAACTCATTTATAAATAAATCATCTTTAATAGCTTCTTCATATGAATTTTCAACTTCAAGTATAAGTGGCATCAATGTTTCTGCAACAAACCTTCCTCCATGAATACCAAATTTACCATTAGAATCTGGACCTGTTTTTAAACTATTAAAATTTATTTCTGACATAAACTATCCATTAATGTTTCTACATTTTGTTATAAAATTTCGAATTAACACTGGGTCTTTAATTCCTTTAGATATCTCAACTCCTGAAGAAACATCTATTCCTGGAGCATTTGTAGACTTTACTGCATCTTCCACGTTATTTACATTTAGTCCACCTGCAAGCATCCATTTAGTTTTTGAATTATAACCTTTTAAAATATTCCAATCAAATTGTTTTCCATTACCACCAGGTAAATTACTAGAAGGTGCGTCCAATATCATCATATCACAAATGTTTTCAAAAGATTTTGTATTTTCTTCAAGATTAGTTTTGTCTCGAATTCCTAAACCTTTTATGATTGGTGTATTAAATTTTGATTTGATTTCTTTGCATCTAGCAGGCGTTTCATTACCGTGTAATTGAAAGTAGTCAGGTGCTATTTTTTGTTTTATTTCGTTAATAAATTCGTCTTTGGCATCAACAGTCAAAGCAACAATTTTAGATTTTTTATTTCTGAAAGTTGTTAAGTACTCTGCTGTTACTAATTCAAGGTTTCTTGGTGATTTTTCGTAAAATACTAACCCAATATAATCGGCTTCAGCATCGATTGCAGTTAACATAGAATTTTTGTCGTTAATTCCACATATCTTTATTTCAAACAAATTAGTCATAGATAGAAACAAATGTGAAAAGAACTAAGAATTTTTTTTATTAATACGATCTTTCATATCTTTGCCCATTCTAAAAAAAGGCACTTTTTTAGCTGGAACAGCAACAGCTTCTCCATTTTTAGGGTTCCTAGCAATTCTAGCTTCCCTTACTTTTACATCAAAAACGCCAAAACCACGTAGTTCAACCCGCTCGCCTCTTGAGATTGCCTCACTTATAGTATCAAAAAAGACATTAACTATTTTAGAGGCATCCTTTTTAAAAAGATTTGAGTCAGATTCTAAAATTTTCAATATTAAATCTGATTTATTCAATATTACCTCCTCAATTATTTTGAAGAATCTTCATCTTTTTTTGCAAGAGCAGCCCCTAAAATATCACCTAGGCTTGCTCCACTATCTGAAGATCCATACTCTTCCATCACCTTCTTTTCTTCCTCAATCTCTTTGGCTTTTATTGATAAGGTTATTTTTTTTAATTTCTTATCAATATTAGTAATCATAGCGTCTATTTTATCTCCAATGCCAAATCTCTCTGTTTTTTGATCAGATCTTTCTCTTGCTAGATCGCCTCTTTTAATAAACCCACTGAGATTATCGCCTACACTTACATCTAGCCCTTTTTCAGAGATATTAGATATTGTACAAGTAACGATTGAACCTTTGGAGAGATTACCTAATTCAGTAGAAGTTACGTCTTCTGTTAATTGTTTAATTCCTAAAGAAACTCTCTCTTTTTCAACGTCAATATCTAAAATCTTAGCTTTTACGCTGGCGCCTTTTGAGAAATCTTTGATCATTTCATCGCCATTACCATCCCAACTAATGTCAGACAAATGTACTAAACCATCAATATCTTCTGTTAGACCAACAAATAATCCAAATTCAGTTATATTCCTGATTTCACCTTCTATAGTATCACCAATTTTGTTTTCAGATTTATATTTTTCCCATGGGTTATCTATGCATTGTTTAATTCCAAGCGATATTCTTCTTTTTTGAACATCAATTTCTAAAACCATAACTTCTACTTTTTCTGAGGTAGAAACAATCTTACCAGGGTGTACATTTTTTTTAGTCCAGCTCATTTCAGTTACATGGACAAGTCCTTCTATTCCATCCTCTAATTCAACAAAAGAACCATAATCTGTAATGTTAGTAACAATTCCAGACATTTTAGAACCTATCGGGAATCTCTCAAACACTTTGAGCCAAGGATCTTCAGTTAATTGTTTAATTCCAAGTGAAATTCTTTGTGTTTCGTCATTAAACTTAATGACTTTAACTTTTACAGACTCACCTATTTGTAATGCTTCAGAAGGATGATTAATTCTTTTCCATGAAATATCAGTTACATGCAATAATCCATCAACACCACCTAAATCAACAAAAGCACCATAATCTGTAATATTTTTTATTATGCCTTGTAATACTTGACCTTCTTCTAAATTTGCTACGAGTTCTGTTCTAGCTTCAGCTCTACTATCTTCTAAAACAGCTCTTCTAGAAACTACTATATTACCTCTTCTTCTATCCATTTTTAATATTTGAAACGGTTGAGGTGTACCCATAAGAACACCTAAATCTTTGATTGGTCTAATGTCAACCTGGCTTCCTGGAAGAAAAGCAGTTGCACCTTCAAGATCAACTGTAAATCCACCTTTTACTTTTCCAAATATAACCCCATTAACTCTTTGTTGTTTTTCAAGGGCTTTTTCTAGATTTACCCATGATTCTTCTCTTCTAGCCTTTTCCCTGCTTAAAATTGCTTGTCCATTAGCATCTTCTAATCTTTCAATAAAAACTTCTACTTGATCACCAACTTTAATGTTTAATTCATCATCATTGTTTCCAAATTCTCTGATCGGGACGCGACCTTCTGATTTAAGCCCAACATCAATTAAGATCATATCTTTTTCTATTGATAAAACAGTACCAGTTACAACAGAACCTTCAAGACTTGTTATTTCTTGAAAGCTTTGATCTAGTAATTCAGCAAAACTCTCTTTTGGTTGGTTATTTTGGACATCAGCTTGTGACAATATTATCTCCTATTGGGTCTTAAAGCAAAATTTGCTACCGCCAGGTCATAACTATGGAAAAGTAGGGTATCCTACAAATTAAGACTAATTAAAATTTCAGCGGGTTGTAAGTTAAAAGTTAAACTAAAAATTCCATTTTTTTAGTTAGGTGTATAAGTTTCCTTCGATTAATTTGGTTGCTATTGATAATAATTGGTCAGCATTCATTGAGGTTGTATCAATTACATACGCATCTTTAGCTGGTTCCATAGGTGAATCTTCTCTACTCCTATCGATATTGTCTCTTTCAACCATGTTTTCTATTAAAGACTGCAACATACACTTTTCATCATTTTCATGCAAGAAAGATATATTTTTTTCTAATAATCTTCTTTTTGCTCGAATTTCAATAGAAGCATCAATAAAAAATTTAAAATTAGCGTGGGGGAGTATTTTTGTTCCAATATCTCTTCCATCAAGTATGCAGCCACCAAATTGTTCATTACTTTTAACTATAAATTCTTTTTGTTTTAGGTTAAGTATATTTCTTAACACTGGATAAACAGCTATTTTTGAAGCCATTTGGGCTATTTTTTCTGTTCTTAATTCTTCATTTTGTAAATTCTCAAAGCTAGATAGCTTTGCTATCTGACAACTTAATTCTGAAAGTTTGTTATAATCTATTTTATTTTTTAAAATTTCACTGGCTACTTTTCTATACATTAATCCAGTATCTAAGTGAGGGATCGCGTATTTTTGTGATAGCTTCTTAGCTAAAGTTCCTTTGCCTGAGGCTGATGTTCCGTCTATAGCAATTTCAATCATAATAATTTTTAGTTATTAACATTTTGTAATTTAGCACCAATTTTATTCATAATGTTCATAAAACCAGGAAATGAAGAGTTAATGGTTTCAGTATCTCTTACAACTATTGGTTTTTTTGTTGTTAAACCGAGAGATAAAAAAGGACATAGCTATTCTATGATCTAGTTTTGAATGAATTTCTACTCCACCTTTTATATAGTTAGACTTACTCTTTCCTTTTACAACCATTTTATCTTTTTCATCAATTGTCTCTATACCAGCCTTCTGCAGACCTTCACACATAGCTTTTATTCTATCGGTCTCTTTATATCGAAGTTCTTCTACCCCCTCCATTATGGTGTTACCTTCAGCGTGAGCTGCTGCTATCGACAGGATAGGAAATTCATCGATCATAGATGGAACACGTGATTTAGGAACCTTAATACCTTTTAAATCACTTGATCTTGAAGAAATATCTGCAATTAATTCACCCCCTATTTCTCTTTCGTTTGTTAATTCGATGTGAGCTCCCATTTCTATTAATGTTTTAAACAAGCCCATACGTAATTTGTTAACACAAATATTATTAACCTTTATTTGACTATTAGGTGTGATTATAGCTGCTACTATCGGGAAAGATGCGCTTGAAGGGTCCGAAGGTACAGTTATGTCTAGTGGTTTTAGATCTGGTAATCCTTCAAGGGAAATTTGCCATGACATATCTTCTAACTGAGTTGTTTCTATTTTTGCTCCTAAAAACTTTAACATTCTTTCTGTATGATCTCTTGATAAGGATGGTTCTATTACTGTTGTTTTTCCTAGTGAAGACAGTCCACACAACAAGATACATGATTTAATTTGTGCAGAAGATACAGGGCTTATATACGTTAGAGGTAAAGGTATTTTACTACCTCTTAACGTTAGAGGAAGGGTACTTCTCTCTGGTTCTCTGAATATGGCACCAGTTTTGAGTAATGGTAAAATAACTCTTCTCATAGGTCTTTTTGATAGAGATTGGTCTCCTGTAAAAGTAGCTTCAACATCTGATCCTGCTATTATGCCCATTAATAATCTGGCTGCTGTACCAGAATTTCCCATATCAAGCGTGTGACTATTCCCATAAAAATTACCTATACCCTGGCCATAAATTTCCCAACTATTTTTTTTCTTATTTATTGACACTCCTAATGTTTTAAGAGCATTGGCCGTGGCCATAACATCCTCGCTCTCTAACAAATTAAAAATTTCTATTCGCCCGCTGACTAAAGAGCCTAAAATGAGTGATCTATGAGAAATAGACTTATCGCCAGGTACAGTTATTTCACCATGCAATCTTGAGGTATTTTCTGAGGATATTGAATACATTAAAATTTAGCTCATGTTTAAATAAAGGATATTTATATATTTTATTTACAAAAAGTTAACATAAATCTAAAAAAACTTTTGACAGATTGTTTTTTTTAAGTCTAATCCCATATTTGGGATTATTTATTAAGGAGAAAAAAATGGCAAAACCTGAATGGGGTAGGAAGAGAATTTGTCCGTCTTGTGGTACAAAATATTATGACTTTAAAAAATCTCCAATCATTTGTCCTTCTTGTGGTGCTGAATTTGACCCAGATTTATATTTAAGATCTCGAAAAGGAAAGAGTTTATCAACTAAAATTTCCACAGATGAAACCTCAAAAATTTCTGAAGATATTTCTGATATTGATGAAATAGAAATTGACTCTGATGATGAGGTTGTAAGTGATGATGAGCCATTAATTGATATTAGTAAAAACGATCAAGACGATGATAATGAAGATATGGATATTGATGACAACGCTTCTTTTATAGAAGATGATGATCTAAATGATGATGACGATAATGAAGACAATGAGGATACAAAAGAATAAAATAAAATTGGGGCTATAGCTCAGCTGGGAGAGCGCTACACTGGCAGTGTAGAGGTCAGGGGTTCGAGCCCCCTTAGCTCCACCATATTTATTATTTTATTGTATAATAAATCTTAATAGTCTTTTATAGATATTGTATTATTAAGTATATTTATTTGGATTTAAAATGACTGTTGTAGCTTTTTTTAGTCAAAATGCTTCACCTGATCTTCAAAATGAATGGCAAAAAAGACTTCAATCTTATGATGATAGAATAAAATTAGTACCTTTACTTTCAAATGAAGCAGAAGAGGCAACGACTGCCTTATTATGGAAACCTCCCTTAGATAGAATTAAGGATTTAAAAAAAGTAAAAGGATTAATCTCTCTTGGTCAGGGTGTCGACCATATTTTAAAAAATAATTTAATACCTCAAAATATTCCTGTTGTTAGAATTGTTGACCCTTTTATGGCAAAAACAATGAGCCATTGGGTTATCCTATCTATTTTAGGTTTTACTAGAGATATTTATGGTTATTATCACCAGGAAAATTCAAAAATATATAAGCCTAGGAAAGAAATAGATTTTTTATCTCCTAAAATAGGAATTTATGGAATTGGCGCAATAGGTAGTGTTGTATTAAAAGACCTTTATAATCTAGGTTTTAACGTTGAGGGTTGGAGTAGGACTGAAAAAAATATAAAAAATATTTTTTGTAATCATGGCCATAATGGTTTTATAAAAATGTTAAGTAATTGTAACATTCATGTCTGTTTATTACCTCTAACTAAATCAACAATCCATATTTTTAATAAAGAGACTTTTGCATTAATGAAAAAGAATTCATGTTTTATTAATGCAGGTAGGGGAGACCAGGTGGTTGAAAAAGATTTGTTGGCTAGTTGTAAATCAGGTCATATAGCAAATGCTATTTTAGACGTTTACGAAGAAGAGCCTTTACCAGAAAATCACCCATTTTGGGATCAAAAAAATATTAGAATATGGCCTCATGTTGCTGCAGAGACTAATCCAGAAACCGCAGCTAAGCAAATTGCAAATGCTATTAAGTGTATTAATGAAGATAAGTTACCTCCTAATACTGTGGATAGAAACTTAGGTTATTAAATTATGGAGATTTTAGATGCAATTGAAAAATAAAGTTGTTTCATCAGAAAATATTAGAGGAGCAATGATATTTGAATTTTTTAGCCCTGGTATTCCTATTATTCTAAAGAATGCAGGTTGTGAATTTATCATATTTGATATGGAACATGGTGGTCTTTCTTTAGAGCAATTCAAGATTCTTGCTACTATAAGTAATTCTAATCATATATCGCCTCTAATTAGAATACCTGAGGTAAGTTATAATTATGTTGCCAGAGCATTAGATTTAGGTGCTGCAGGTATTATGGCACCTATGATTAATACGGCTGAGGATGCAATCAAGATAATAAAATCATCTAAATACCCTCCTGGAGGTTTTAGAGGAGCTGGTTTTGGTTTTGCGCATGATAGTTATAACAATCAAAATCCTCTGTCCTATATTAAAAAAGCAAATGATGAATTAATTAATATTATACAGATTGAAACTAAATTGGGATTAGAAAATGTAGAAGCAATATCTTCTATTGATGGTGTGGATTGTTTGTGGGTAGGTCACTTTGATCTTACAAACTTTTTAGGTATTCCAGGTGATTTTTCTTCGTCAATTTATCTTGATGCAATCAAGAGGATTGTAGAAGCAGGAAAGAAAAATAACAAAAGTTTAGGGATTATGATCAATAATAAAGATGAACTTGAAATGTATACTACATTGGGATTTAATATGATTGCCGTTGGAACAGAAATGAATATTTTAACAAGGTCAATATCTGAAATTATAAGTTAAATTTTAAAGGTTTTTGTTATGTTTGAACTAGGTATATCAGGTGATTTATTAAATAGTGATAATAAACCATGCTTTGGTGAAGCTCCCTTGGAAATCTTAACTAGAAGACCTGATATTAAATTTTCATGGATGGATAAGTCAATATCTGAGTTAACACCCGAGATAACATCTAAATTTGATGGTATCCTGCTAAATCTTCCCAGAGCAACTTACAATTCAATATCCAATAGTAATTGTAAATTAAAAATTATTGCAAGATTTGGAGTCGGTTATGATTCTGTTGATATAGATGCAATGAAAAAGAAAAATATAATTGTGACAAATACACCTAACGCTGTGAGAAGACCTGTTGCAGTCGCTACTTTAACTATGCTTTTTACCATGGCTGGTAAATTATTAATTAAGGATAAATTAGTTAGGACTGGTAGATGGAACGAAAGAACAAATCATATGGGAATAGGTTTGGTAAATAAAACGCTAGGAATTATTGGAGCTGGAAGCATTGGCTCAGAAACTATTAAATTAGCTAAACCTTTTTTTAAAAATATTTTGGCTTTTGATCCATTTTTATCTGAAGATCAAATTAATCAAAAAGGAGCTCAAAAATCAGATTTATTTGAACTAGCTAACAATAGTGATTTTATAGCAGTTCTGTGTAACTTAGATAAATCTACTGAAGGTATGATAAATTCAGACTTTTTTTCTGAAATGAAAGAAACTGCCTACATTTTAAACTTGTCTAGAGGGCCAGTTATAAATGAGAAAGATTTAGAATATGCATTAGAAAACAAATTTATCGCTGGTGCTGGTCTGGATGTAACTACATTAGAACCACTTCCTAATTCAAGTAGATTACTCGACTTTAAAAATGTCATTATTACGCCACATGCCCTTTGTTGGACAGACGAGTGTTTTAATGACATTGCTTCAGAAGCAATTAATTCAATAATTAATTTTATTGATAAAAAACCAATTTTAAATCAAGTTAATCTTTAAAATTAGGCAGCCTGTTCTCCACCATTTTGGGTTATTACCATAATGGCGCTTTCAGGATTTTTGCAACCTCTTAACTTGTTTGTAAGATCATTATCTCTTAGTAAACGAGAAATTAAAGCAAGTGCTTGTAAATGTTCTGATGATTTTTCGTCTGGAGCAAGTAACAAGAAAATAATATCAACAGGTTGATCGTCAATAGCATTAAACTCTAATCCTTTTGATAAAGTGGCTACTAAAACTAATGGTTTTTCTATGCCAGACACATTTGAATGAGGAATAGCTATACCGTTTCCAACAGCTGTTGAGCCTAGTTTTTCTCTCTTAGTTAAATTTTCTAATAAAAATCTTTCATCTATATTAAAATTTTTATTAGCTAACTTACATAATTCATTAAGTAAGTGTTTCTTACTAGTAGCCTCAAAATTTATCAAAAATGAATTGTCATTTAACATATCATTTATGTTCATAAAATATCCTAAATTTAATGATTTAATGATTTATGATCAGCAGTGTATTAATATTATCGATTGGATACGTCAAGCTTATATTAAATAAATTAATCTAAAAGTTGTTTCCTAAATAAACTTTTCTTACCATTTCATCTGTTTTAATGTCGTAAGGTTTTCCAGACTTAATGACAGAGCCATCAAAAAGAATATAAGCATTGTCAACAATACCAAGTGTTTCTCTAACATTGTGATCTGTGATTAACACACCTATGTTTTTGTTTTTTAATTTATTAATTAAATTTTTTAAATCGTTAATGGCTATAGGGTCTATTCCGGCAAGAGGTTCATCTAACAAAATATATTTAGGGTTTGTAGCTAAAGCTCTTGCAATTTCGGTTCGTCTTCTCTCTCCTCCCGAGAGTGTTACACCATAAGAATTTCTAATTTTACTGAGATTAAATTCATTTAATAACTCTTCCAGTCTTAAACTTCTCTCATCTTTCGAATAATTTTGTATTTCTAATACGGAAAGAATATTTTTTTCAACTGTTAATCCCCTAAATATAGAAGACTCCTGTGGCAAATAGCCAATTCCAATTCTTGACCTTAAATGCATTGGAAGATGGTTAATTCGCTGATTATCCATGTAGATATCACCAGTATCACATTCTATTAAGCCTGCTATCATGTAAAAGCAAGTTGTTTTACCAGCGCCATTTGGACCTAATAGTCCTACTGCTTGTCCACGTTTTAGTTCTAAAGATACATTATTTACAACTTTTCTTTTTTCATAAATTTTTGAAATAGATTTAATTTTTATACTTTGTGTATGAGGCCTACTTCCTAAATCGAAACTTCTTTGAAAAGGAGGCTTTTCTTCAAAATTATTCAGTTTAACCACCATTTTTTGATTTTTTCTTTAGAGAGAAAGTACCCTTAACCCTCTCTTTTTTGTTAGCATCACTAATTAGAGTACTAACGCCAGTCTTAAGATTGGTTTGACCTTTCGATCCCTTTAAGATTGAGTCAGGGGTAGTTAATAAAACATCACCAGTTAATTTTATAATTTCATTGGATGAATTATAAATACCTAATTGAGCCTGAGATTTATTACCTTTATTTTTGTTTTCTATTAAGACATTTCCTTTTGCAACTGCATATTTCACAGATTTATCTTTATTATTTAAATCTGCATTAATTTTGTCTGCACGAATTATAGTTTTATTTGACAAAATAATTTTAACTTTTCCTTCAGCTTCAGCTTTATTTTTCAAATCATCAAATTTGATTTTTTTATTAGACTCAACATACCCTGATTTTGTTGTTAATGTTTGAAATTTACCAGATAAAATAGCTATTTTATCATCAAACTCATAAATTAAATTTTGACCTGTAGCCTTCATTTCTTTTTTAGTGAAAGTTATATCTTCCCTAGCTATTATTTTTTCTAAAACGTTTTCACCATCTTTAATTTTATAATTTGCTCTTACAAAATTTGCATTCAATGTAAATCCGTCTTTTTTTAATATTACATTTCCTTTAGCAATATAATATTTATCTTTTTCAAACCATTCTATTGACTCATCAGCCTCTACTGTAAGTTCAGAAGTACTTTTACTATCCTGTTTTTGCGCAAACACAATATATGGGAATGAAAATATAGAAATAATGATTAATATATAAATTTTTATGTTCATTTGTGATATTTAGTAAAGCATCTTTAAAAATGCCTTCCCTTTGACTTTCATGTAATCACCATTATTTCTAACAATTAATCCATTACCTTTAATTGATATATTTCTAGAAACTATGTCAACTTGATCATTGGTGTTATAATTTCCTTTGTTAAAATTTCCAGAGAGTGTTTTGCTTTTAAGATTAAAATCTCTACTTTTTTTTACAATTACAACATTATCTGAGAAATCAAAATTTTCATAATTGTTTGTGATAATAGCATGTCCTGCAGAAATGTTAGTTAAAACTCCTTTTTGGTCAATGGTTGTATATGAATTTTCTAATTTAATTGTGTTAAATTCTGAATTTGTTTCTTCAAGAGTATCAGCGACAATTAAAAATTTAGTTCCTTCTTTATTTTGCTGTCTAATTTCAACACCAATTATTTTTTTTGGTTCTTCTTTACTATTATTTTGAACTTTAGTTATTTTAGATGGTTGTGTATTAATAAAACTAATGACTGCTAGACCTAAAATTAAACTTATTGTTAAAAAGGCAAAAATAAATTTGGTATTAATTTTTTTCATTCTTAAATAAAAAGTTAAGTAATCACAATTAATGTGAAAAAATATCTAGATTATCAAATCCAACAATATCTAATTTGCATCTAGTTTTTAAAAAATTAAAACATTCAAGTGCAAGTTTTTCTCTTTTTTCACGTTTAAGAATTTCATCTAATTCCTTTTTTATCTTATGTAAGTATAAAACATCGGAGGCAGCATACGATAACTGTGAATTATTTAATTTTTGAGTGCCCCAGTCAGATGTTTGATTAAACTTATCTAATTCTATTCCCAAAAGATCTCTACACAGATCAGCTAACCCATGTTTTGCACCAAAGGTACGAGATAATTTAGAAGCTATTTTAGTACAATATATTGGCCCTTCTATTGAGCAAATATTTTTTTCTATAACCGCTATATCAAATCTAGCGAAATGAAATAATTTAGTTAAGTTAGTATTTTTAAATATTTTCTTTAAATTTATAAAACTGTTTTGATTTGCAAGAGCTTCAGTTGAAATTTGAACTAAATGAGCATTTCCATCACCATTAGATAGTTGTATTAAACATAAACGGTCTCTATGTAAATTAAGTCCCATTGTTTCAGTGTCTATGGCGACTATATCTTTAAATTCAACTTCAGAGGGAATATCATCTTTATATAAATAGTACGACATAATAATAACTGCTTAAGAAGCTTTAATAATTTTAACAAATATATTAATAATGACTACTATTAACACATAACGGTAGGTAGTTAAAGGTAAGTATTTTGAAGGCAAAAAAAAATAAAAAAATTTTGATTTTTGGAGGAAGCGGTTTTCTAGGTAAAACTATTATTGATTTGCTTCTTAAACTTGAATTTGAGGTAGTAGTCTTTACAAGAAAAAAATTTTTAGAAAAAAATTCTTTTAAACATGTATCGAAGAAAAATATTAAAATTGTCTCATGGGATCCTAATAATATCAAATTTATAGAAGATGAATTTTTAGGGGCTGAAACTACTATTAACTTGTGTGGAGTTTTATATGAAAATAAAAGAAATGACTTTTTTAAAGTTCATTCAGATTTGCCATCAACTCTTGCAGAATTATGCGTAAAATTTAATGTTAAAAACTTTCTACATGTATCTGCTCTGGGAGTATCTGAAACTTCAAAAAGTAGGTATTCATCAAGCAAAGCATCAGGTGAAAGAAGGTTGTTAGAAATTTTTCCTAAAGCCAAAATAGTAAGACCTTCTTTGATTTTTGGAGATGGCGATAATTTTTTTGGACAGTTTTCACAAATGGCTTCAATTAGTCCTGTGCTACCCTTGATTTCTAGATCTACAAAATTTCAACCAGTATCTGTAGAGGATGTGGCAATGGGTATTATTAATTTAATAAATAGTAAAGGGAAGATTAATTCAATATACGAGTTTGGTGGGAAATCGATTTATACCTTTGAAGATCTTTTAAAAATGTTACTAGATGTTAAAAAAATTAGAAGAATATTGTTACCATTGAATTCTAAATTAATGAAAATACCAGCCTTATTTCTACAGCAATTACCCAAACCACCTTTTACCGTAGATCAAATGATATTATTAGAAAATGATAATATTTTAATGAATAATTTACCTGGGTTAGGCGAGTTAGGCATTGTACCAAAGGAGCTACAAGAAGAATTAATTAAAATTTATCAAAATAAGTAATTTTAATTGTAGACATAGGCCAATATAACTATTCCAAGAATAATTCTGTATATTACGAATAATTTTAGGGATGCATTATTTATCCATTTCATAAATAATTTGATTGTAATTAACGCTGTTATAAAACTTATTATGATCCCTAAAATCATTTCGTAATTTATGAAAAAACCCTCGTTTTTATATAAAGATAAGCTCTCCAATGTTGTTGCGGCTAATATGACAGGAATTGACATTAACAAAGAATATTTAGACGCATCGAAACGACTATAACCCATAAATAACCCAGCCGTAATTACAATGCCTGAACGGCTAGTGCCAGGAATTAGCGCAAGTGTTTGTGCTAGTCCAAGAAAAAAAGCATCTTTAAAATTTATATTTTTAAGAATTTTTTTTATTTTTAAATTTTTATCAGCCAAGCCCAAAATAAGTCCAAAAACTAGTGTTGACCATCCTATTATTTCCAGGCTTCGGATGATGTTAAAATCATATAAATGAATTATAAAACCGAATAAAATAATAGGTATTGTACTAATCAATAAATTTAATAAAATTTTGACCCCATCTTTATCTCGTTTGCTGAAGTATATTATATCTAAAATAATTTTTAATATTTCTATTCTTAAATAAATTATTACAGCTAACAAAGACCCAAAATGGAGGGAAACATCGAAATTTCTTTTTGAAGTAAAACCACCAAATAAATCAGATAGAAATACTAAATGTGCGCTGGACGAAATAGGAAGAAATTCTGTAAAGCCCTGAATTACAGATAATAATATGATTACTTCTAACGCCATTTATTGCTCAAAAATTAAAATTACATATTATTATGTTTAATAACTATTAAAAGCTATATTAAAATTTATTATAAGTTAATAAAGTACATTTGAGTTTCGTTAAGTGATTTGGAATAGACAAAATCCATATTTAGCAGAAGTTATTTCTAGAAAACTACTATCAGGAAATGACTCTAACAAAGAAGTTATTCATTTTGAAATTGCTTTAGGTGATAGCAAGATAAAATATGAGCCTGGTGACAGCCTTGGTGTTATACCATTAAATAATAAGAGGCTTGTAAAAGATATAATTGATAGGTTAGGTTTTAACCCATTAAAAGTAGTTGAGAGTTACAACCAAACAATTTTTCAATTACTTGAGTCTCGATTTGAAATTTTAACACCAACGAATAGATTAATTTCATATATTAGTAAAAACATTGTTCACAAGGAACTCAATGAGCTAATTGAGAATGAAGACAAAAACTTACTCTCTCAATTCAAATACGGTAAGGATGTTTTAGATTTTTTAAATTTAGATAGTAACTTAAAAATTGATTTAAATATTTTTTTGTCACTTTTAAAGCCACTTCAACACAGAGCTTATTCAATTTCATCAAGTATGTTAATGCATCCTGAGGAAGTGCATTTAACGATATCAACTCAAAGGTGGGAAAATAATACAAGAAAATATGGTGGTGTTTGCTCAACTTTCCTAGCTGATGATTGTTCAAGAGGATCAAAAATAAAAATTTTTTTGATACCAAATAAAAATTTTAGATTGC
This sequence comes from Candidatus Marisalimonas marina, assembly GCA_038131365.1. GTDB lineage: Bacteria > Pseudomonadota > Alphaproteobacteria > Puniceispirillales > Marisalimonadaceae > Marisalimonas > Marisalimonas marina. The sequence goes on from JAYPPH010000005.1 coordinate 274,561, forward strand.
CAGCTGACCATAGTAAACCAATAATTATGATTGGCCCTGGCACAGGAATAGCCCCATTTATTGCTTTTTTACAAGAAAGAAAATGTTTACAAAGTCTAGGTAAAAACTGGTTATTCTATGGTGCTCAATATAGAAAGATGGATCATATTTATGAGAAAGAGTTAATTGATTTTCAAGAGAAAAAGATTCTGAGTAAACTTGATGTTGCCTTTTCAAGGGATCAGATAAAAAAAATATATGTTCAGAATAGAATATATGAATCAAGATCTAAGATTTTTCAGTGGATAGAAGATGGAGCCTATTTGTATGTATGTGGTGATAAAAATAATATGGCAGTAGACGTTAACTCAACTTTACAAAAAATAATTCAAGAACAACTCAATTGTAGTGAGCATGATAGTATTCTTTACATAAAGAATTTAAAAAAAGAAAAAAGATACCTATTAGATGTTTATTAGTAATATTTATAATTTCCTGCTGAGGTGGTTTTAATGAAATGGGATAGGCTGAGACTGTTTAATATTGTTGCACAAACTCGTAATATTACCGAAGCTTCTTACATATTACAAATGAGTCAGTCAGCTTTGAGTAGACAAATGAAAGCTCTTGAGCATGAATTAGGTGTTAAGTTATTCTTAAGGAATTCTGATGGTATATCTTTAACAAAAGCTGGAAACCGGCTTTATTCCTCTGTTCAAGTTCTTGCCTCTGATATTAGTAAAACTCATAACCAACTGCTTGAAGATATGGATGTGCCTTCTGGTAGGTTAAATGTAACTGCCACAAACGCATTTGGGGCTTTATGGGTTGCACCTAGAATGTCTAAATTTAAAATAGCTTACCCTGAAATTTCTGTGGCTCTTAGTTTAAGGGACTCAGAACCAAGAGTTACAAATTTCAATTCAGATGTAGAAGTAAGAATGACGCCAAGTTCATCTCAAGATGATGTGCAGATTAAGTTAGCTGATTGTAGATACAAAATTTTTGCATCAAAAGATTATTTAAAAGTTAATGGGTTGCCAAAAACTACTAAAGACTTAGATGATCACAAAATCATTTCTTATGGTGAAGATGCACAACCTCCAATTGACAGGCATAGATTAAATTGGTTGCTAACTATTGGAAAAGAAAACAAAAGACCTCGCAAACCCATTTTGGAAGTATCTAGTATCTACGGTATAGCAAAAGCTACTGAAGTTGGAATGGGTATTGCGTCATTACCCGACTGGATGGAATTTGAAATGATTGAGTTAACAGAAATCTTGCCTCAGCTGGAAGGGCCTAAAATGTCAATATCTCTATGTTATAATTATGAGTTAAGAAACGACTCTAGAATAAAAGCATTTAAAGATTTTATGTTGCAAGAAGCTGAAGTCATTAATTAATTTGTTAATCAATTTTGAAATGCATTTTTTGCATTTCTGATATATAATGAATTATTTTACAAATGTAAGTTTATTGACTAATGTCCATCCCTCACTGATCAGGAATTAGTGTTTAATGTCAAAAATAAAGTGCTTTACCGTAGGTTAGTTTATGTCCAATTATAAAATAAGTAAAAGTGGTTTTCCAAAAGAGCAGGGTTTATACGATCCCCAAAATGAGCATGAAAATTGTGGTTTTGGCTTTATTGCTAATATCAAAAATGAACCTAAACACGAAATAGTTCACCAAGCACTTGAAATTGTTCATAATTTAGATCACAGAGGGGCAGTAGGTGCTGATCCTCTAGCAGGTGATGGTGCTGGAATTTTAATACAAGTCCCAGATGAATTTTTTAGAAAAGAGTTTGATGCATCTAATATAAAATTGCCAGAACTTGGCCAATATGCTGTAGGTATGGTTTTCTTGCCTTCAGATGAAAAAAGAGCCCAATTAGCTATTGATTCCATAGAAAATACTATAAATAGTGAAATGCAAGAACTAATCACTTGGAGAGATGTCCCAGTTGATTCGAATGTGTTGGGGGAAACAGTTAAAGAAAACGCCCCGATTATTAAACAATTTTTTGTTAAAATGGGTTCTAACGTTTCATCCGAAAATGAGTTTCTTAGAAAGTTATATGTTATCAGGAATCAAAGCCTTCACACATTAGAGAAAAATGGTGATGATTGGAGTGATTTTTATATTGTATCGTTATCCACAAGAACCATCATATTTAAGGGTATGGTTTTAGCTCCTAATTTATCTAAATTTTACCTTGATTTTCAAAATCCAAATTTTAAGTCTGCAATAGCTCTTTTTCATCAAAGATTTTCTACAAATACTTTTCCTTCATGGAGACTTGCTCAACCATTTAGATATTTATGTCATAATGGTGAAATTAATACAGTTAAGGGTAATTCAAATTGGATGAATGCCAGACGGTATAGTATGAGTTCTGATTTATTAAAAGATGATCTAAATAAATTATGGCCTATTATTGAAAAATCACCTTCAGATTCTGCAACATTTGATAATGCACTAGAATTGCTTGTAATGGCTGGATATACATTGCCCCACGCTATGATGTTAATGATACCTGAAGCTTGGAAAGATAATGCTTTGATGGATCCAAAAAGAAAATATTTTTACGAATATTATTCAGCTTTAATGGAGCCTTGGGATGGGCCAGCAGCTATGGCTTTCACAGATGGAATACAAATAGCAGCTACCTTAGACAGAAATGGTTTAAGGCCTGCTAGATATATAGTTACTGATGATGATTTAGTTATTATGTCATCAGAGGTTGGCGTTCTTCAAAATATTCCTGAGAGTAAAATCATCAAGAAGTGGAGGCTTCAGCCAGGAAAAATGCTTTTGGTTGACTTAAAGCAAAAAAGAATAGTCTCAGATGAAGAGTTAAAAGATGAATTGGTAAATGCCAACCCATATCAAGATTGGATCAAGACTTCTAAGGTTTCTCTTTCCTCTTTCAATTTGAAAACTAACAACGAAATGCCTGATGATGCATCACTTTTAGATCTTCAACAGGCTCATGGTTATAATAAAGAGGACTTAAAGTTTTTCTTAGAACCAATGATAATTGACGGACAAGATCCCATAGGTTCAATGGGAAGGGACATACCTTTGGCCGCACTTTCTGATAAAAACAGATTATTATATGACTACTTTTTTCAAACTTTTGCGCAAGTTACTAATCCTCCTATAGACCCCATTCGTGAAGAATTAGTAATGTCTTTATTAAGTTTTATAGGCCCAAGACCAAATCTGTTAGACCCAAAATCTGGTCAAAGCCAAAAATTATTAGAAGTTGACCATCCTATTTTGACTAATCTTGATATTGAAAAAATTAAAACCATAGATAAATTTACTTCTAATCAGTTGAAATCACGTACCCTGAATATTTGCTATTCCAAAAAAGATAACCCCAATTTAAAAATTGGAAGTTTCCTCAACGACATTTGTAATCAAGCCGAGCAGTTAATAGTAAATAATGATTGTAATATAATAATTTTATCAGATAGAAAACTTGATAAAGATAATATTGCTGTTCCCGCTTTGTTAGCAACAAGCTCACTTCATCACTTTTTAATAAAAAAAGGTCTCAGGACTAAGGTTGGATTAGTAGTTGAAACAGGTGAAGCCAGAAGAGTTCATGATTTATGTCTTCTTGCTGGTTATGGGGCTGAGGCTATAAATCCATATCTATCATTTTATACATTATCAAATATTATAAAAAATAGTGATCATGACATCAGTGAAGATGAGGCTTATAATAAATATATAAAAGCTGTAACCAAAGGTATGCTGAAAGTGATGTCTAAAATGGGCATTTCTACTTATCAATCATATTCTGGAGCTCAAATCTTTGATGCAGTTGGTTTGTCATCAGATCTTGTAGATACTTATTTCTGTGGAACTTCATCTAAGGTTGAAGGTTTAGGTCTTGCAGAGATACAAAAAGAGACAGAGAATAGGCATGAACTGGCTTTTGGAAATTCTCCATTACTTCAAAATGATCTTGATGTTGGTGGTGATTTATCTTTTAGGATTAGAGGTGAAGAACATGTTTGGACACCAGAGACTATTGGGGTATTACAGCATGCTGTCAGAAGTGCTAATTATAACACTTTCAAAAAGTATTCTAAAAAAATTAACGACCATTCTATAAAGTTAAAGAATTTAAGAGGTCTTTTTAAATTTGTATCAAACAACAAATCGATAAACATTGATGAGGTTGAGCCTGCATCTGAGATAGTAAAAAGGTTTGCAACAGGAGCTATGTCTTTGGGTTCTATTTCAACTGAGGCTCATACCACTCTTGCAATTGCTATGAATAGACTTGGTGGTAGATCCAATACTGGTGAAGGGGGAGAGGAGCCTTCAAGATTCTCTCCTATGAAAAATGGAGATTCAATGAACTCCAGAATTAAGCAGGTTGCTTCTGGAAGATTTGGAGTAACAACAGAATATCTCTCAAATGCAACTGATATTCAAATTAAAATGGCTCAAGGTGCAAAGCCTGGAGAGGGTGGACAGCTTCCAGGTGGTAAGGTAGATGATTTTATTGCTAAAATTAGGCACTCCACTCCAGGTGTAGGACTGATATCGCCTCCACCACATCATGATATATATTCAATCGAAGATCTTGCACAATTAATTCATGATTTAAAAAACGTAAACCCAAGTGCGAGGGTGTCAGTTAAATTAGTTTCTGAAATTGGTGTAGGCACCGTAGCTGCTGGCGTAAGTAAAGCTTATGCAGATCATGTAACTATATCAGGTAATGATGGAGGTACAGGAGCCAGTCCAATCACATCACTTTTAAATGCAGGCGGTCCATGGGAAACAGGCCTTGCCGAAACTCACCAAACTTTAGTTATGAATGGACTAAGAGATAGAATAGCTGTTCAGGTAGATGGAGGTCTAAGAACAGGAAGAGACGTTGTTATTGGAGCTATTCTTGGCGCAGATGAATTTGGTTTTGCAACAGCAGCACTTATTTCAGAGGGTTGTATTATGATGAGAAAGTGTCATCTGAATACATGTCCTGTAGGCGTTGCTACTCAAGACCCTGAGTTGAGAAAAAATTTCACAGGACAACCTGACCATGTTGTTAATTTCTTTGTTTTCATTGCTAATGAAGTTAGAGAAATTATGGCTGAACTAGGTATACGTAAATTTAATGATTTGATAGGCAGAAGAGATCTCTTAGATTTTGAAGGTGCAGAAACACATTGGAAAGCTCATGGACTTGATTTAGCTAAACTTATTGTTCCTTTAGATAAACAAGATGAACAAGATTTTTTTAATTCAAAAAATCAAGATCATCAATTAGAGAAAGCGCTTGATAACGTATTAATTAAAAAATGCAAGTTAGCAATCTCAGACAAAGAAACAGTAAGTTTAAAATCTAAAATTGTTAACACCAACCGAACAGTTGGAGCAATGTTATCTGGAGTAATAGCAAAAAAATATGGCCATAATGGGTTACCCAATAATACCATTAATATAGATTTTGAGGGTAGTGCAGGACAGAGTTTTGGTGCTTGGTTAGCAAAAGGCATTTCCTTCAATTTAGAGGGTGATGCTAATGATTATGTTGGCAAAGGTCTATCAGGAGGTAAAATTTCTGTATTTCCACATAGTAAAAGTAAAATTATAGCTGACGATAATATAATCGCCGGAAATACACTTTTATATGGTGCCATTTCAGGAGAGTGTTATCTTAGTGGCGTTGTTGGAGAACGTTTTGCTGTTAGAAATTCTGGTGCTACTGCTGTTGTTGAGGGTTGCGGTGATCATGGATGTGAGTATATGACTGGCGGCGTTGTCGTTGTTTTAGGAAAAACAGGTAGAAATTTTGCAGCTGGTATGTCAGGGGGTATAGCGTATATACTTGACGAAGATAATAGTTTTGAAGCTAATTGTAACAAGTCAATGGTAGATTTAGAAAAATTATCTCATAATGAAATGAATTCAAAACATACTGAAAAAGAAATTAATAGTGACCTTTTGGATTTTGATATTTCTCGTTTAAAATTATTGATCAATAGGCATTATAAAAATACGAAAAGTGAAAAAGCAAAAAAAATAATAAATAATTGGGAAAAATTTCTCCCACAATTTATCAAAATCACGCCTTTTGAATTTAGAAGAGCTCTAATTGAAAGAAAACAAAAACTAATAGATGAAAATATACCAAGTAGAATTGCTGGAGAATAATTATGGGTAAAGCAACTGGTTTTATGGAACTGGATCGTGTTGAAAGAAGTTACGAACCTGTAGAAGATAGAATTAAACATTTTAGAGAATTTTTAGTTCCTCTAAACGATGAAGAATTATCAAAACAAGGTGCTAGATGTATGGACTGCGGTATCCCGTATTGTCACCAAGGTTGTCCTGTTAACAACATAATCCCTGATTGGAATGACTTGGTTTATAATAATAGGTGGAAAGATGCTCTAGATCTATTACATTCTACTAATAACTTTCCTGAATTTACTGGTAGAATTTGCCCAGCACCATGTGAAGCGTCCTGTACTTTAAATATAACTGACAATCCTGTCGCGATTAAAACAATTGAATGCTCTATTGTTGATAGAGGATGGGAAGAGGGCTGGATTAAGCCTCAAATTTCGATTAAGAAAACAAATAAAAAAATAGCAGTTATTGGTTCTGGACCTTCAGGTCTAGCATGCGCACAACAATTAGCTAGGGTAGGTCACTCTGTAGTTGTATTTGAAAAAAATGCTCGAATAGGAGGACTACTTAGAATAGGAATACCCGATTTTAAAATGGAAAAACACCTTATTGACAGAAGAATGTCTCAAATGGAGCTAGAAGGTGTAGAGTTTAAGGTAAATGCCCACATAGGTGTTGATATTAGCTTCGATGAATTAAATCAAGAATTTGACGCTATTGCATTTTGTGGTGGTTCTGAAAAGCCAAGAGATTTACCGGTTGAAGGAAGAGAACTTGACGGCGTTCACTTTGCGATGGAATTTCTTTCTCAGCAGAATGATAGGGTCTCTGGTAAGAATATAGAGAATTCTATTGAAATTTTAGCAAAAAACAAAAATGTTTTGGTTATAGGTGGAGGTGATACTGGTTCTGATTGTGTAGGAACATCTAATCGTCAGGGTGCTAAGTCTGTTACACAATTGGAACTGTTAGATCAGCCACCAGTTATGGAAGATAAGGCTTTAACATGGCCTAACTGGCCTATGAAACTAAGAACCTCTACTTCACACGAAGAAGGTTGTGAAAGAAATTGGTCTGTTTTAACAAAATCATTTGAAGGTCAAAATGGAAAAGTATCAAAAGCAAATTGTGTAAAAGTTGAATGGGTAAAAGATAATAATGGTAAAATGAAAATGTCTGAAATTAAAGGTTCAGAATTTTCTTTTGATGTTGATCTAGTATTACTAGCAATGGGTTTTGTACATCCAATACACGAAAATTTAATTAACAAAATTGGAGTGGAGTTAACAAACACTGGCACTTTAAAAGCTGACGATACAGAATATAAAACCTCCATTGATAAATTCTTCGCAGCAGGTGACTCAAGAAGGGGTCAATCTCTTGTAGTTTGGGCTATAAAAGAGGGTAGACAATGTGCCAGATCCATTGATGAATTCTTAATGGGAAAGTCTGATCTACCAAGATAAAAAAGGCTTGGGCTTAATTAATAATAGATGTATATCAGATAAAATCTGTTATTAAATCTGAGATTTTTATGACTGAACACATTAAAATTCGAGAAAAAAATAAGTCTGATGATATTCAGATTAAAGAAATTTTAGATGAATGTTTTGGTCAAAATAGGCATAATAGAACAGTTTATTTGTATAGGAAAATACCTCCTTTAAAATATCTTTCTTTAGTTTCTTGTAAAAAAAATGACCCTTCTATTGTTATTGGAACAATAAGTTTTTACCCTGTACTTGTTAACAAAATTAAATGCCTATTATTAGGTCCATTAGCTGTAAAATTAAATTATCAAGGTCAAGGGTTTGGTAAATTACTTGTTGAAAAAGGAATTGACTTGGCCATCTCTAAAGGAGAAAAAATTTGCTTTGTATCAGGCGATTATAAATATTATAAAGATTTTGGGTTCTACAAATTAGATGATAAAAACCTCAATATAAAAACTTTAGGCCCTTTGTCTTACGACCACTTGCTAATATGTGAACTAAAAAAAGCAGCGTTAAATTTATTGCCAAAAAATTCTGAAATTTTACCAATGGATTAATTTAAGATTTATGCTTACGTTATATCATTATCAATTATGTCCATCTTCTAGATTTATAAGACTCTTACTAGATGAATATAAGATTGAGCATATTACGCAGTTAGAAAATTATTGGAAACCACAAGACGAATTTTTACTCATTAACCCAGCTGGCCACTTACCCGTTTTAATAGATAATAGTAATTTTCCAATCATTGGTTTTAATGCATGCGTTGAATACATAAGAGATATGGATCTTAAGCCTAATATTTTTCCAGATGACTATAGAAAAAAAGCAGAGATTTATAGATTATATCATTGGTTTGATACTTTATTTAAAAAAGAAGTCTTAGACCCAATTATTTATGAAAAAGTATTTTCAAGAGTTATAGAAAATTTAACTCCAAATAGCTTGAACTTAAGAAATGGAATGCAAAATTTAGGCTTCCATATAAAATATTTAGAATATTTACTAAGAGATAAAGATTTTTTAGTTGCAGATACAATTACTTCATGTGATTTCTTTGCAGCTGCAAATTTATCTGTCTTAGACTATTTAGGTTTATTAAATTTGAGTGATTATCCTAAGTTACAAGTTTGGTATTTTAAATTAAAATCCAGACCTTCTTTTAAAAATATTTTGAAAGATTATATTGTCGGTTTAACTCCTCATGAGAATTATAAGCTTTTAGATGTTTAATTTATAATAAGCTTATGTTTTGTTTAATTAGACTTATGATTGTATTTAGTTGGTTATCCTCAGATAATCTGTGTCCAGCATTTTTTTCCAACAAAATTCTTATCTCATTAGTTCCAACAATTTTTTTAGAAATTTCGATACTTAAATCATAAGGTACATCCAAATCTTTCATACCATGATATAAAAATACAGGACCTTTAAAATTTATTTCATTTGTCATGGTTAAATTTTTTAGGCTATCTTTAATAAAATTATAAGAAAAAAAACTAGTTGTTCCATCATCATTTTGCTCTGTTAATCCTTTGTTTTTTATAAACTCTCTTTTTTGATAAGAGTTTAATTTATCCCAAATTAAAATTTTAGGGAAATCTGGAGCAGGTGCTAAACCAATCATAGATGAAACCTTATCAGGCATGTGTTTTGCTAGCATTAACATTATCCACCCACCCATTGATGATCCTACCAGTATTTGTTTGCCTTCCGTCAGATGTGTAATTAAGTAACGTGCATCGTTATACCAGTCAGAAAAGGAAGTTTTTTGAAATTCTCCAGATGACTGTCCATGACCAGAATAATCAAACCGTAAAAAGCTATGATCATTTTCTTTGGCCCAATTTTCAATATAGATAGCTTTTTTACCTTGCATATCAGATTTAAAACCGCTTAGAAAAACAATACCAGGTTTTTTACCTTTGATTTTATTGTAAGCTATTGTAGTACCATGAGTAGTATTTATAAACTTTGTCATTTTACATCATCCCTTAAGGTCAATTTAAATGAATAAAAAAAAGTATACTATAGCTCAAATATTACCAGCGTTAAATACTGGGGGTGTTGAAAGAGGTGTGATTGAAATATCTAAGGCCTTAAGTGATAATGGTTTTAATTCAATAGTTATTTCATCAGGTGGTCATATGGTTCCTCAACTTAGGAGAAGTGGAACTAAGCACTATGAAATAAATGTACACTCAAAAAATCCGCTGAAATGGCCTCAAATTAGAAAGCAAGTTAAATTAATTTTAGAAAAAGAGGATGTTGACTTAATACATATATGTTCCCGTGCTCCTGCATGGATTGTATTTCCTCTAGGAAAAGTATTAGGTGTTCCTGTTGTAACATCAGTTCATATGAGATTTAGGAAAACAAATTTATTTAAAAAATATTATAATAGTATTTTAACTAAGGGTGATAAGGTTATAGCAATTTCAAAACACATTGAAAAAACTATAATAGAATCTTTCCCGCAACCTAGTATAAAAAATAAAATAACCGTAATACATAGAGGTGTTGATTTAGAACTTTTTAATTCTAATAATATAAACCCAGCAAGAATAATAGCTCAATCTAAACATTTAAATTTAAAAGATAATAGCCCTGTAATTATGATGGCTGCTCGTCCAGCTATGTGGAAGGGTTACTTAGAATTAATTAAGGCATTATCATTAGTAAAAGAGAATTTCCAATGTATATTAATTGGTGCAGAAAATGGCAGCCAAAATTTTCAAAAATTTCTTATTGATAAAATTATTAAATCAAAATTAGAAACGAAAATAAAATTAAGCAAGTCTACTAATGATATTCAAGCGGTTTTGATGTTGAGCGATATAGTTGTCATGCCTTCAATTACTCCAGAGCCGTTTGGAAGGATAGTTCTTGAGGCTCAAGCGTTAGGAAAAATTGCAATTGCTTTTGATCATGGTGGAGCCTCAGAAACTATTATAGATGGGAAAAGTGGTTTTTTAGCTGAGCCAGTCAAAGTAGAAAGTCTTGCTGAAAAAATTTCAATGGCTCTTTCTTTGAAAAAAATTAATAGAGAAAAAATATCCGAATTTTCAAAAAAAGCCGTTTCTAAAAGTTTTAGCCATGATAGAATGTGTAAAGATACTTTATCTATATATAAACAGTGTATATTAGAATATAAGGCTAATAATTCAAATTTTATAACTAATTCAAGTACTAAATAATATGCCAATTATTACATTACCTAATAAAGATCAAAAAAATTATAAAAATCCAGTTACTTCCCTACAGATAGCCTCTGAGATATCACCGAGGTTAGCATCTGATGCATTTGTTGCTGAAGTTAATGGGGAGTTATGGGATTTAAATAGAATAATCGAAAAAGATAGCACGGTATCTATTTTGACTTCTAAAAATAAAGAAACCCTAGATTTAATTAGGCATGACGCTGCACACATTATGGCTGAAGCAGTTTTAGAATTATTCCCAGAAACACAAGTTACTATAGGTCCATCTATTGAAAATGGATTTTATTATGACTTTTACAGGGAAAAAAAATTCAATCTATCAGATCTTGAAATTATTGAGAAAAGAATGCACGAAATAGTTGATAGAGATGAAGAAATAATCAGAGAGGTTTGGTCAAGAAAACAGGCCTTAGATTTTTTCAAAAAAAATAATGAAAAATTTAAAGTCGAGTTAGTTGATGCTATTCCAGATAAAGAAATTGTTACCTTTTATAGACAAGGAAATTTTATTGATTTGTGTAGAGGTCCGCATGCCCCCTCAACAAAAAAATTAGGACATTCATTTAAATTAACAAAACTGGCTGGTTCTTATTGGAGAGGAGATAGTAAAAACGCTATTTTACAAAGAATATACGGAACTGCTTTTCTAAGTGAAAAAGATTTAAAAAATCACCTTTTAATGATTGAGGAAGCTGAAAAAAGAGACCATAGAAAAATTGGTAAAGAATTAGATTTGTTTCATCTCCAAGAAGAAGCAGTAGGGTCTGTTTTTTGGCATAAAAAAGGTTGGTCGATTTTTTTAGAAATTGAAGCTTATATGAGAAGAAAGCTTAAGGAAACATATGAAGAAGTTAAAACACCACAAGTCATAGATAGATCATTGTGGGAAAAATCAGGCCATTGGGATAAATTTCAAGAACATATGTTTATGGCTAAAGGGGATGATGAAAAAACTCTTGCCCTGAAACCGATGAACTGTCCTGGACATGTTCAAATATATAAACAAGGGCTCAAATCTTATAAGGATTTACCCATTCGGATGTCTGAATTTGGTTCTTGCCATAGGAACGAGCCTTCTGGGGCATTACATGGAATAATGAGAGTAAGACAATTTACTCAAGATGATGCTCATATTTTTTGTATGAATTCTCAAATAACTGACGAGTGTGTTAAATTTTGTGAACTACTTCAACAGATATATAAAGATTTTGGGTTTGCTGGGTTAAAGGTTAAGTTTTCTGACAGACCTGAGGTAAGGGCGGGTGACGATACAACTTGGGACAAAGCAGAAGAAGCTCTTCTAACAGCTGTCAAAGCTGCAAATATAAGTTTTACACTTAACCCTGGAGAAGGAGCTTTTTATGGGCCTAAATTAGAGTTTGTTCTTACGGACGCCATAGGAAGAGATTGGCAATGTGGAACTCTACAAGTTGATTTTGTCTTGCCAGAAAGGTTGGGAGCTTTTTATGTAGATGCAGATGGTCAGAAAAAACATCCTGTGATGCTGCATAGAGCAATACTAGGATCTTTAGAGCGTTGGATCGGAATTTTAATAGAACAATACTCTGGTAGAATGCCACTTTGGCTTGCCCCAACTCAAGTTGTAATTTGCTCTATAGTAGATTCAGTCAATGACTATGTTTTAGAAATCAAAAAATCTTTAGACCAATCGAGTATTAGAAATGAGATTGATACGAGGAATGAAAAAATAGGTTATAAAATTAGAGAACATTCAAATAATGCAGTTCCAATTATCCTAGTTGTTGGAAATCAAGAAAAAGAAAATAAATCTGTTGCTGTTAGATATTTGGGTTCAAAAAATCAGGAAATTCTAAAATTACAAGACTTTGTTGAAAATACTTGTAAGAAGTGTCTGCCCCCAGATATATCATAATGTTTATAATAAGCTCATCTAGTTGACTTGTTAATTAATATTTCAAAAATTATTAACAATTACTCATAAAATATTGTAATAGTAATTTAAATTTAAATTTTTAAAGGAGATTTTCATATAGTAGGTTTTAACAATACGCCTCCAAATCAGGATGGTCCAAGGATTAATGAATTAATCAGAGCAGATAACGTAAGATGTATAGGTGCAGATGGAGAACAACTTGGAGTGATCCCAATATTGGAAGCATTAAAGGTGGCAGAAAAATTAAATTTAGATTTAGTAGAAATTCAACCTAACGTAGAGCCTCCAGTTTGTAAAATACTTGATTATGGCAAATATAAATATGAAGCTCAAAAGAGAAAAAATGAAGCTAGAAAAAAACAAAAAATTATTGAAGTTAAAGAAATTAAATTAAGACCAAATATTGATAATAATGATTTTATTATTAAGATGAAACAAGTTAAAAAATTCATAGATCACGGAGATAAAGTTAAGATTACACTTCGCTTTAGAGGAAGGGAAATGGCAAATCAGGCTTTAGGTACATCAGTTTTAAACAGAGTGAAAGATGAAACAGAAGATTTATGTAAAATTGAAATGGTGCCAAAGTTAGAAGGAAGACAAATGGTTATGGTCTTGGCTCCTAAATAATTATTTAAATTATAAATAATTTGAAACTTTGTGTTGCTTACTTAAGCTTGCTTATGTATAAGCATGTTTTAAAATACAAATATAAGTATGAGAAAATTATGCCTAAATTAAAAACTAAAAGTGGTGCTAAGAAAAGGTTTAGCTTAACGGCTTCGGGTAAAGTTAAAGGTAGTCCAGCTTTTCTAAGCCATAATTTGCGTAAAAGATCACAAAAAATGAAAAGACAGGCACGTGGCACGATGATTTTGAATGAATCAGATGCTAAAATTGTTAAACAATTCTTACCGTATGCCTAAGGAGATAATTAATGGCTAGAGTAAAAAGAGGTGTGACGACACACGCTAGACATCAAAAAGTTATTAAAGCAGCTAAAGGTTACTATGGTGCAAGAAAAAATTTATTTACAGTGGCAACCCAAGCTGTAGAAAAAGCCAGTCAATATTCGTATAGAGATCGTAGAAACAAAAAAAGAAATTTCAGAGGCCTTTGGATTCAAAGAATAAATGCCGGATCACGTATGTACGGTCTTAACTATTCTAAGTTTATGAATGGATTAAAGTTAGCCGGGATAGATATAGATAGAAAAATTTTAGCTGATATTGCTGTATATGAGCCACTAGCTTTTGAAGAATTGGTATCAAAAGCTAAGTCTTCAATAGCATAAATAAGAAAGCTTCTTCTACCTATTCATTTTCTATAATTGGGTTTCAATTTAAAATGATTTCTGACTTAAGAAATAAGATTATAAATTTATCAAATGAAATTATATCTTCCATTTCTGAAGCTTCTAATATTAATGATGTTGAGGATATTAGGATTAATAGTCTTGGAAAAAAGGGTACCATAACATCATATCTTAAAAATTTAAGAGAATATGATGAAGCTTCAAAAAAGGAGATAGGTGCTCTTATAAACGAAACTAAAAATAAGATTAACCAATTGATAATTGATAAGAAATCTTTTTTTAAAACCAAATCCCTCAATGAAAAATTAGTTACTGAAAAAATCGACGTTACTTTAACACCTCATGAAAATGAAATTGGTACTCTACACCCATTATCAAGAACAATAGAAGAATTATGTGCAATCTTTTCTGATATGGATTTTTCAATTGTTGAAGGGCCAGATATTGAGACAGACTATTACAATTTTACAGCATTAAATATTCCCCTTGAACATCCTGCTAGACAAGAACACGACACTTTTTATCTTCAACCTGACATTGAGGGTAATAGAAAAGTCTTGAGAACACATACTAGTCCCGTACAAATAAGGACAATGGAAAATATAGATTTAGAAAATTTTGATGAAATTAGATATATAATTCCTGGTAGAACTTATAGATCAGACCATGATGCCACGCATTCTCCAATGTTTCATCAATGTGAAGGATTAGTTCTTGGAAAAAATATAAATATGGGACATTTAAAAGGATGTTTAATTGATTTCTGCAGAACATATTTTAATGTAGAAGATCTTCCAGTTCGTTTCAGACCTAGTTATTTCCCTTTTACTGAACCTTCCGCAGAGGTTGATATTGGATGTAAAAAAGAAAAAGATGGAAGTTTGTCAATAGGAAGTGGTGAAGATTGGCTTGAAATTTTAGGATCAGGAATGGTGCATCCACGTGTTCTTGAGGGTGTTGGTATAGACCCATCAAAATATCAAGGCTTCGCTTTTGGGATGGGGTTAGAAAGATTAACTATGTTAAAATATGGCATTCCTGATTTGAGACCATTTTATGATAGTGATTTAAGGTGGTTAAAACATTATGGTTTTATGCCAGTTGATAATCCGAGTTTACATTCTGGCCTAAATGGTGTTTGGTCATGAAATTCACATGGCATTGGTTGCTTGATCACCTAAAAACAGATAAAACCGTTAATGATATAGTTGAAGCATTACCCAAGCTTGGATTAGAAGTTGCTTCTGTAAAAAATCTATCCGATGATTTAAAGGATTTTATCTCAGCGAAGGTGCTAGAGGTAAAAAAACATCCAAACGCAGATAAACTTAATGTTTGTAAAGTGTCAGATGGTAAAAATATTTTTAATGTAGTTTGCGGTGCACCCAATGTTAAATCTGGAATGATTGGTGTTTTTGCTAATGTTGAAACTTATGTCCCAGGTATAGATTTAATATTAAAGAAAACAAAAATCAGAGGAGAAACTTCAGAAGGAATGTTGTGTTCTGAAAAGGAATTAACATTATCTGAAAATCATGAAGGGATTATAGAATTACCAGAAAATTCTAAAATTGGTGTGCCCATAGTAAATATTATGGAATTAACAGACCCAATTATTGAAATAGAGATAACTCCTAACAGAGGTGATTGCTTAGGAGTTAGAGGAATTGCTAGGGATTTATCTGCTGCTGGCATGGGGGTTTTAAAAGACCTAGACTTTAAAAAAATTGAAGGTGATTTTGAAAGTTTAATTAATTGGAAAATTGATTTAGATGAGGATAAAAAAAATCTTTGCCCTAAAATCCATGGTAGATCATTTCAAAATCTAGTAAATGTTGAATCCCCATCATGGTTAAAAAATCGATTGTTAGCTGTTGACCAGCGTCCTATTTCATCTCTGGTTGATATAACAAATTATATAATGATTGATATAGGTCGACCATTACATGCCTATGATGCAGATAAAATCGTTGGAAATACTCTGACTATAAAGCAAGCAAAACAGGGCGAAAAGTTTTTTGCACTTAACGGAAATGAGTATGAACTAGATCAAGGAATGCTAGTTATATCTGATGAACGAGGAGTTGATGATTTAGCTGGCATAATGGGTGGTGAAAGGACTGGAGTAACAGAAGATACAACAAGAATGTTCTTAGAAGCTGCAATCTTCGATCCTATTTCAGTTGCTAATACTGGTAGAAAGCTAAACATAAATTCTGATGCGAGGTATAGGTTTGAAAGGGGATTAGATTATGATTCTCCAGACTTAGTTATGCATTATGCAGCGTCATTGGTGCATAAGATATGTGGTGGTACTTGTAGTAAAGTAGTCAAGTTCGAATTAGAAAAAGATAAAAAGTTAGTTAGTTTCAATCCTGATAGTACTGAAAAATTGACAGGCGTTAAAATTGAGAATGAATCATCCAAAACAATCTTAGAAAAACTAGGTTTTATTATAACAGATAATGATGGGGAATGGGATGTAATTGTTCCATCATGGAGACCTGATATAGATGGTGCTAATGATATTGTTGAGGAAATAATCAGGATAAATGGGTATCAACATATTCCTTCAACAAAATTGCCCAGGAAAAACTATATTGCGAAACCTGCAATGAAAATCAAACATCGACAATCGTTAATTGCATCTAAAACTTTAGCGTGCAGGGGTTATAGTGAAGTTATAACATTTTCTTTTTTAAACGAGGTGATGGCTAAACAATTCAATGGGGGTATTGAGAAGTTAGTTTTAGTAAATCCAATTTCATCTGAGTTAACTCATATGAGGCCTTCAATTATTCCAACATTACTAGTTGCTGCTCAACGAAATCAAAATGCAGGTATAGAAAATTTATCTTTTTTTGAAGTTGGACCAATTTTTTTAGGGGATAAACCAGATGAGCAAATTAGCACAATAACTGGTTTAAGATATGGTAGTAAAATAAGACGAGATTGGAAAAATCCTGCGATAGATTTTGATTTTTATGATGTGAAGTTAGATGTTTTAAAAACATTACAGTCTATTGGAGTTAATACAAGTAATCTTCAAATTTACGAAAATGCTCCTACTTACTTTCATCCTGGAAGAAGTGCTATTTTAAAAATAGGACAAAGGCTAATTGCTAATTTAGGTGAAATTCATCCACAAATTGCAGACTTCTATGGATTTGAGAGGTCTATATTAGCATTTGAAATTTTTTATGAAAATATACCAACACCCAAAAATTCCAAAATTTCTAGACCTATGTTAAAAATATCCCCTCTTCAATCAGTAACTAGAGAATTTGCCTTTGTAATAGACAAAAATCTTCCTGCTGAAAAATTAGCTCAAATAGCCAAATCTTCTAATAAAGATTTTATTCAAAACGTCTTGATTTTAGATGTGTATGAAGGAAAAAATATACCAGATGGGAAGAAGTCAATTGCTATAAAAGTTACCATTCAACCCCAAACAGAAACTTTAACAGATAATGATTTAGAAAAAATCAGTTCTGATTTAATCAAAGTGATTGATACAAAGTTATCAGGATCTTTAAGAAATAATTAATAAAATAGTATAAACGATAGAAAAATGGTGCCGTCAACTGGATTTGAACCAGTGACCTCGTCATTACCAATGACGCGCTCTACCGCTGGAGCTATGACGGCACTATTTCAAACCATAATTTAATTATGTTTTCGTTAATGACAAGTTTTTTGTTATTCAATATCTTTTAATAATAAAAAATTATATATAAATAAAATGGAGAGTAATTAATATTCATGATAAAAAGAAATGCTAAGAACGATCAATTATCAGCGTCTTTAAAGGAAAATTTAAAGTTAAGAAAAAAACAAATTACTGATAGAGATAATAAAAAAATAATTGGTAAAAGAACAACCAAAATTGGTATTTCAAGATTAGACTTAGATTCTAAAAGTTGAAATCTCTTATAATGAACGACTTAATAGACAAAAATAACGAAAGAATTTTCATTACGGGTGGTAACCAATTATCTGGGACTGTTAACATCAGTGGTGCTAAAAACGCAGCGTTACCTTTAATGGCCTTATCCCTCTTAATTAGTAAGGGTTTTACCTTATCAAATGTACCAAATCTTGCAGATACAAGATTAATGTTAAAATTGTTGAATGAATTAGGCATAAAATCAAAGTGGAAAGATGGGGTAATTGATTTTGACGGTATCACCAAAAAAAGAAGAAGCTTCATATGAACTTGTAAGACAAATGAGAGCGTCAATTCTTATTTTGGGACCTTTATTAGCTTCAAGAGGCATAGCTAAAGTTCCGCTACCTGGTGGGTGTGCTATAGGAAGTAGGCCAATTGATTTACATATTATGGTAATGGAAGCTCTTGGAGCTAATGTAAGGTTAGACTCAGGATATTTAATTGGCTCTGTCCCTGAAAGAAGGATTGAAAGGTAGTAAAATCTATTTTCCAAAGATTTCTGTTGGGGCAACAGAGAGTGCAATAATGACTGCTGCTTTAGCAAAAGGAGAAACAATAATTTTTAATGCAGCTCAAGAACCTGAAATTGTTGACTTAGCTAAATGTCTCAATCAAGCAGGGGCAAATATTAGTGGTGCAGGAACAAATAAAATTTCTATTACTGGGGTAAAAGAGTTAAACCAAATAAAACATAAGGTTGTAGAGGATAGAATAGAAGCTGGTTCATTTGCAATAGCTGCAAGTATTACGATGGGGAATGTTGAAATAAAAAATGTTAACCCTAAAAATTTACAATTTTTTTTAAAAGTCCTTGAAAATACAGGGAGTAAAGTTGAAATTTTCAAAGATTCTATAAACATATCTGCCTCTGATAAGCCGTTTCCTTTTGATATTGTGACAGAGGAACATCCAGGTTTTCCAACTGACCTTCAGGCTCAATATATGACTTTAATGTCAATAGCTAGTGGCAAAAGTAAAATAACAGAAAACATTTTTGAAAATAGATTTATGCATGTGCCAGAACTAATCAGAATGGGCGCTAATATCTCTGTGAGCAAACAAAAAGCAATTATTAAAGGTGTTGATTGCTTAAATGGAGCTAAGGTAATGGCATCAGATTTAAGGGCTTCTATGTGTTTGATTTTAGGTGGATTGGCTGCAAAAGGAATTACTGAAATTGATGGAATACATCATTTAGATAGAGGCTATGAAAATATAGAATACAAATTATCAAGTCTTGGTGCAGATATCAGAAGAGCAATATAAATTGTGAATAAATGTTGGAGTAAAAATTTTGACTACTGAAGAAAAAATTAGATTAACGGCTTCTACAGATAAAGATTTAAAAATTATTTCATATTTATGCCAAGATGCAATTTTCTCAAAAGAAGAAATATTATTTAATAAAGAAAAAAAATTATTTATTGCTACCTTTTCAAGATACTGCTGGGAAAAAGAAGAAAATAATATTAATAAAAAAAATGAATCTTATTATAGAGTTGTTTCTGGATTACAAATAAAAAATGTTAATTCAGTAAATTATAAAAATTTCAATACTAAAGATCCTTTTTTAAATCTTCTAGCAATTACAAATAAAAAAAATAAAATATTCTTACATTTTTCTAAATCAATAGAAATTATGCTAAATTATGAAAAAATGAGTGTTTTAATTGAAGATATTGATGTACCTTGGCCAACTAAATTAAAACCTAAACATGATATTTGATAGCTACAAAATATGAACGCAAATAGTAAATTTACCATAGCCTTGCCGAAAGGTAGAATATTAGATGTTGTTTTACCTATTTTATCAAATGTTGGCATAAAACCAGAAGAATCTTTTTTTGATAATCAAGACCGTAAATTAAGATTTTCTACAAATGTTAATAATATAGACATTATTAGAGTTCGTTCTTTTGATGTTGTTACTTTCCTGGCTTACGGTGCTGCTCAAATGGCATTCGTTGGAAGTGATGTTTTGACCGAGTTTAATCATTCTGAGGTTTATTCTCCTTTTGATCTGAATGTTGGGCACTGTAGGATGGTTGTGGCAGCTCAAAAGGAGATGGTCTTGGAAGAAGATCCAAGGACATGGAGCCATGTACGAGTGGCTACTAAATATCCAAATATTACAAGAAGGCACTTTGAGGCTAGAGGGGTGCATGCAGAATGCATCAAATTAAATGGAGCTATGGAATTAGCTCCTTCCTTGGGTTTATGTAGAAGAATTGTAGATTTAGTTGAATCTGGTAATACGTTAATTGCTAATGGTCTTGTTGAAGTTGAAGAGATATGTAAGGTGTCTACGCGTTTGGCAGTAAACAGAAGTTTCATGAAAACAAATGCAAAAACAATACAAGTTTGGGTTGATAAAGTTGGTGAAGTTATAAATGGATAAATTTCAATCAAAAATATTAAAAACAAATGATGAAAATTTTAAAGAAAAATTCGAATTTTTATTACGATCGCGACAAACTAATCAATCAAATCTTTATAAGACTGTTTATGATATTATTGAAAAAGTTAAAAAAGAAGGAGATTTAGGTCTTAAGGAACTCGTTCAAAATTTCGATAAAATCAAACTTAATAAAATTGAAGAGTTATATATTTCAAAAAATATTTTAAAAGAAGCTTATTTAAATTTAAAAAAAGAAGAAAAAATTGCTTTAGATCTTGCAGCCAAACGAATTAAAGAATTTCATGAACATCAAAAACCAAGAAACATAGATTATAATGATCATGTTGGGGTTAAACTTGGCCTAAATTACACTCCAATAGAGGGTGTAGGTTTTTATGTTCCTGGAGGTAAAGCTATATACCCATCATCATTGTTAATGAACGCAATACCCGCTCTTGTTGCTGGTGTTAGTAGAAGGATAGTAGTTAGCCCAATTTCAGATTTAGAAAAATCATCTATTGTTTTAGCGGCTGCTTATGTTGCAGAAGTGACAGACTTTATATGTATGGGAGGTGCTCATTCTATAGGAGCGCTTGCTTATGGTACTGAAACAATTTTGCCAGTTAATAAAATTGTAGGTCCTGGTAATGCTTATGTTGCAGAGGCCAAAAGGCAAGTTTTTGGTAAGGTCGGAATTGACTCAATTGCTGGCCCATCTGAGGTTTTAATTGTTGCAGATAAGACAGCCAATCCCGATTATGTCGCAATAGACTTGCTTTCTCAAGCTGAACATGATGAGCAAGCACAAGCAATTCTTTTAACAAATGATATTGAACTCGCTCAAAACGTAAAAATGTCTATTGAAAGATTTCTTAAAGAACTTCCTCGATCTAAAATTGCAAGTTCATCTTGGAATGATTTTGGTTCCATAATTCTTTTTGAAAATATGGATGAAGCAATTGAACTAGTAAATGAAATTGCGCCTGAGCATTTGCAGTTAATGACTAGTAATACAGAAAATTTACTTAAAAAAATTAAAAATGCTGGAGCTATTTTTATTGGTCATTTTACTCCTGAGGCTGTTGGGGATTATATTGCTGGACCTAACCATGTTTTGCCAACAAATGGAACAGCTAAATTTTCAAGTGGTCTTGGTGTTTTAGACTTTTGTAAAAGAACTACCATTGTTGAGTTTAATAAAAATAATTTAGATGCAATAGGTAAAAATGTTGTTACCCTTGCAAAAGCAGAAGGTCTTGAGGCTCATGCCATGTCTGTTGCATTGAGATTAAACAATAAATGACCAATTATGACAAAAATCTTGACTAATTTTTAATAATAGTGAGATTAGTGTTACCAATTAAAAGAAAGAGATTATATGGCTAAAGAAGGTGTTATAGAGTTTTCAGGTATTGTTGAAGAATTATTACCTAATGCAATGTTTAGAGTTAAATTAGATAATGATCACGAAGTTTTAGCTCACACAAGTGGTAAAATGAGAAAAAACAGAATTCGAGTTTTACTTGGAGATCGGGTAAACGTTGAAATGACTCCTTATGATTTAACAAAAGGAAGAATTACATTTAGATTTAAATAATCAACAACCTTAAGTTTGTTTAATGAACAAATTCATTTCGAACAACCAATTCTTATTAGGGTCTGCTTCCCCAAGACGACTAGACCTTCTAAATCAGATAGGCATAAATCCAGATCTTGTTGACGCTCCAAATATTGACGAAACAAATTTAAAAAAAGAATTACCATTAAACTATGTAAAAAGAATGGCTATTGAAAAAAGCTTAATTCTACAGCCTAAATATGAAAACTCAATAATATTGACAGCTGATACTGTTGTTGCCTTGGGAAGAAGAATATTACCTAAAACAACTGATGTTAAAATGGCTGAAGATTGTCTCAGGATGATATCAGGAAGAAGACACAAAGTACTAACTAGTTTTGCTCTTTACTCTCCTAATAAAACATTAAAAGTTAAGACTGTAGTTTCTTTAGTAAAATTCAAAAGACTTCATAATGAAGAAATTAAATATTATCTTGAAACAAATGAATGGAATGGTAAGGCTGGTGGCTATGCAATTCAGGGTGTAGCAGCATCATTTATAAATTTTATATCTGGATCATATAGTAATGTAATGGGGTTACCTTTAGCTGAATTATATAGAGCTCTGCTATCAATTGGATATCAATTTAAAAATGCTAAATAAAATTGAAGACCATTTCATTCTTATAGATAAATGTGCTGGACAAACAAGAATAGCTGAAATCAAATATAGAAAATTAATCAAGTATATTTCATGGTTTGATAATAATCCTCCCAAAATTGGAAATATTTGTGAGGCAACTATTATTAAAAAATTAAATGGTGGAGTGGCACGTGCAAAAACTAAAGATCAAACAGTTCTTTCTGTTAGAGGTGTTCCACAAAATATAAAATCTCATAGTAAAGTTAATATTATAATTACTAGTGACGAATTTGATGACAAACCAGTCCAAGCAAAAATCTTGTCACAAGATTTAGCAAATATCACAGGACTTAATGATATTCAGAGAATTATTAAACTATATTTTAATGAAAAATTACCTATTGTAGAAGATGACTACGCAATATATTGGGATTTATTAGACTTAGATGATATTTTTCTTAGTGCTCTAAAACCTAAAATAGAGATGATAGAGGGTGGTGTTTTATGGATAGAGAAAACTAAAGCAGCAACTCTTATAGATGTAGATACTACTAATTTACAATTAAACTCAGATGAAGCTAATTTAGACTTTTGTAAAAAAGTTTTCATGAAATGTGTAGAAGAAATCAAGCTAAGGAATATTGGAGGTATGATTATTATTGATTTCCCAAGAGTATCATTTCAGAGCAGAAAAAATCTAAATGAATATATTTTGAAAATAGGAAAAGAATATTTTTCTGATGGAAGTTTTCTTGGTTTCTCAAGATTACAACTATATGAGCTTTATATACCCCGAAATTTTGCACCCTTAGAGAGTTTTTATAAAGATGATAAAGAGTTTGAATTTCGAAATCATATCAGATCTTTATGGAGAAAATCGAAAGAAATTAAAGCAAAAAATGATGTTCATTTTATTTGTGGTAAAACTCTCTATAAAAAAATAGCAAATGAAAAATTACCACCTTTCATTAAAATTATTGAAAGATTGGATGTTCCAGATGAATATGGAGAATTAATGGAAATGTCTAAATGAATAAAAATAAGATCAAGATAATAAAATGTATAACATGTAAAAAAATGTTTAATGAAAATGTATCTACCAAACCTTTTTGTTCTAAAAGATGTAGCTATATAGATTTAAATAATTGGTTAGGAGAAAAATACTCTGTTCAAGCAACAGAAGAGGATTATGAAAAAGATATTTAACTTTTTGTTTTTGTTAGCTAGACATAATCTTTTGTTCACGTTATAGATAATTATTGATTAGCCCGGGTAGCTCAGTAGGTAGAGCAGAGGACTGAAAATCCTCGTGTCGGTGGTTCGAATCCGCCCCCGGGCACCACATTTCCATTTCCTACATCAGACTTTAATAAAACGTTGATCACACTACTTTGATTAATATTTCTAGAATCTCAATTTATTTCTTTTTTATTTTTTAATTGCTAAAATATTATGAATAGTTTTATTAGAGGTTTCTTATGAAAACTGATCTACAAATAGATAATGCAACAAAGAAGGATTTGAATAGAATTGTTGAGATATATAATTGGGCTATAGAAAATACTTCTGCAACTTTTGATACAGAAATCAAAACTGTCCAATCTCAACTTGATTGGTTTGAATCTCATGATGAAGAATATCCAGTCATCGTTGCTCGAGAAAATGGGCGAGTTCTTGCCTGGGGTTCAATTAGTCGCTGGTCTGATAGATGCGCATACTCTGGAACAGGAGAAATTTCACTTTATGTAGACCCAGATTTTCACAGTAAGGGGATAGGTTTTAATATTTTGAAACGACTAATTAAAATTGGTAAAGAAAAAAATTTTAGAACTTTAGTTTCAAGAATAGCTGGAAAATCTGAGGCAAGTGTCCATTTACACAAGAAGTTAGGGTTTTCTAATATTGGAACAATGAAAAAAGTTGGGAAAAAATTTGGTGAAATAATTGATGTGCATTTAATGCAAATATTATTTTAATATTTTAAATTATATATTTTATTTAAATAATCTGTCATTTAGCTTTTGTTTACATGTTAAATAAGATAATTTTATATTTGTTTAAATGCATTGGGGGTAATCGTTAAATGAATCTAAAAAATACCAACAAAAAAAAAGTTCTAATGGTTCAAGGTCTTCATGAAGAAGGACAAAAATTATTATTGGCTAGAGATGATATTGAGCCAATCACAATAATGTCAGCTGATGAAAACGAAATCTTAGAAGCTGCTAAAGATGTTCATGGTATTACCGTTAGGACTGCCAATATCTCTAGAAAAATTATTGAAAACTCAAAAAATTTGAAAGTAGTTTCTAGACATGGTGTTGGTTATGATTCTGTAGATGTGGAGGCTTTAAATGATTGTAATATCCCACTTGCGATAGCAGCGCATTCAAATATGATTTCTGTTGCAGAGCATGCCATGTTTATGTTGTTAGCTCTTTCTAAAAATGTATTTTATTATGATGATTTTGCAAGGAAAGCGGACTGGACTACTCGCTGGGATATAAGAGCATGGGATCTTTCTGAAAAAAGTTTACTTGTCATTGGGTATGGTAGAATAGGGTCAAAATTGGTAAAAAGAGCACTTGCTTTTGACATGGATGTTTATGTTTATGATCCTTATGTAGATGAAACAACTATAAAAAAATCTGGTGCTCACTATGTAGATGATTTTAAGTCTATTTTACCCCAAATGGATGCTGTGACATTGCATTGTCCAAAGACAAAAGAAACTACTGACATGTTTTCAGCTGAAGAGTTTGATGCAATGAAAAGTACTTCTATTTTAATAAATTGTGCAAGAGGTGGTATAGTAAATGAAAAAGCACTATACGATGCTTTAACAAACAACAAAATTCGTTCAGCTGGCTTAGATGTTTATGATGATGAACCATCAACATCATCAAACCCTCTTTTTGGTCTGAGTAACATTCTTCTATCTCCCCATATTGCAGGAGTTACACAAGAAGCAACTATAAGAATGTCAAAACAAGCTGTTCAAAATGTACTTGATGTATTTGATAACAAAGTTGATCCAGACGTAATTATTAATAAAAATGTTTTGTAGGAGATAATATAATGAAACAACAAACTTTAAGAAATTGTTGGGAAAATGGAAAAGGTGCTATTAATGCTTGGTGTTCTATTCCTAGTATGGTCACGGCTGAGATGACATCAATGAATGACTTTGATTCCATAACAATAGATATGCAACACGGTTTGGTCGATTATCAAGCAGCACTTAGTATGCTTCAAGTTATATCAGGTTCTGGAAAGACGCCAATGGTCAGAGTCCCTTGGAACGAGCCAGGTATAATAATGAAAGCTCTTGATGCTGGAGCATTAGGCATAATCTGCCCTATGATTAATACTCCTGAAGATGCTCAAAATTTTGTAGGTGCTACTAGATATGCCCCCTTGGGATATAGAAGTTCTGGGCCTACAAGAGCAATGATGGTTCATGGTTCTCAATATCATGATGAGGCAGATGAAAAAATTATTTCTTTTGCCATGATAGAAACAGTTGAAGCATTAGAAAATGTTGACAAGATAGCAGCTACAGAAGGTTTAACAGGTATATATATTGGACCATCTGACCTGAGTATTTCAATGGGCTATAAACCTGGTTTAGATAGACAAGAGCCTGAAATGATTGAGGCTATCAAAAAAATAGAAAATGCTTGTAAAAAAAATAATATAAAAGTTGGAATCCACTGTTTATCCCCTTCTTATTTGAAAGATAAACTCTCTAATGGATATGATTTGGCAACTTTAGCTAGTGATATCAGAATATATGCTGAAGGCCTTGGTAATAAATTAAAGGAAGCCAGATCATAATTTAATAAAGAGGTCTTAAAATGAAAGCAGTAGTTGTTACAGAAGAAGGTGTGAGAGTTCAAAATGTTGAAACACCTAAACCTAAAGAAAATGAAGTTCTTGTCAAAGTTTTCGCATGTGGTTTGAATAGAGCTGATTTAGTTGTTGCAGATGGGGGAGCTCATGGGGCATCAGGAGGGCCAGGGACTATAGTTGGTATGGAATTCTCTGGAGAAGTAATTGAATTAGGCAGCAATGTTAAAGACTACTCTATAGGAGACAGGGTCATGTGTTCTGGGTCATCTGCTTGGGCTGAGTATGCTGTTGCCGATCATGGAAGAGTAATCAAAATACCTAATAATAACATGGATTATTTAAAAGCCAGCACATACCCCATTGCTCTTGCCACAATGCATAACGCTATAGTAACTGCTGGAAATTTTACTAAAGGACAGTCCGTGTTAATTCAAGGTGCGAGTTCTGGTGTTGGTTTAATGGGCCTTCAAATATCTAAATATTTAGGTGCTAAACTTGTGATTGGAACTTCAACAAAACCCGAAAAATTTGAAAAATTAAAATCATTTGGTGCCGATTTAGTTTTAAATTCAAAAGACCCAGACTGGGTAGATCAAGTCTTATCGGCAACGGATAATCAAGGTGTAGATTTAATTATTGATCAGCTGTCAGGTTATACAGTCAATCAAAATATGATGGCTACTAAAGTTAAAGGTAAGATTGTAAATGTTGGCAGATTAGCAGGGGGTATAACAGAATTTAATTGTGATCTTCATGCCTTAAGAAGAATAAATTATGAGGGCGTAACTTTTCGTACTAGATCAATTCAGGAAATAAGGAACGTTTACTCAAACATGTGGAATGATTTTGAAAAAATAGTAGTATCTGGAGAATTGTCACTTCCAATCGAAAAGGTATTTGACTTCAATGATGTTGGTAAAGCTTTAGATTATATGAGAGAAAACCAACATTTTGGAAAATTAGTTTTAAAATTGTAAAGCTTATTTCTCTTGGTTTTTGATACTATAACAATAATAGCAATATTAGTTGCTTTCGCTTTAGGTGGAATTTTGAAAGGTGCAACAGGAGCAGGGGCACCTATAGTAACCATTCCGGTAATTGCTGCATTTTATGATGTAAGAATAGCTGTTATTATTATGGTAATCCCCAACTTGTTAACCAATATAGGTCAACTCTATCAATTTCGAAAAACTATTCTTCCATCTTTTTTTACAGTTTCGTTTGCTCTAGGTGGTGGGATTGGTGCCTTTATAGGTACTATTTTACTAGCAAACTTATCAATAAAAATTTTAACTTTATCTGTTGCATTTATAGTAATTATTTACATTTTACTAAAGCTTATTGTTCCGTCATGGAAACTAATATACGAAAAAGCAACAAAGTTAGTTTTTATAATGGGAACGGCGGGAGGGGTTCTTCAAGGAACTGCTGGCTTGTCTGCGCCTATTTCAATCACTTTTTTAAATGCTATGAAATTAGAACGTAATCAATTTATACCAACGATTTCGGTTTACTTTGGCGTAATGTCAATATTTCAGATGCCAACTTTATATTATTATGATTTTTTAAATTTTGAGATTATCGCAGCGAGCTTGATTTCTACAGTTGTTTTATTATCTTTTATGCCATTAGGATCATGGATAGCTAAAAGTGTTTCTAAAGAAAATTTCGATAAAATTACCTTAATTCTACTAGCTTTTATAGCATTAAGAATTATTTATATTAATTTATAATTTTATTTAATTCTATTCCCACAGACTAGACGCCCTTCTTGACTTATACAGCCATATTGTAATTCCCATTTTTTATTTTTTTCGATTTCATGTTGAGGTAAAACTTTTTTACAATCACTATGAAACTCGTCATTAAATGGATCTAAATTTAAAAGTTTAGAAGATTTTTTTATACTTCCATTTGGTATTAATTCATAATCTGAGTAGGGGTCAAGGTTAATTTTCTTTTGAGATTTTTTTGAAAAAATTTTTAATTTACCCTCAAAATTTATTAACTTTATTTGCTTTTTGTAAGATAAAATCAGATCTGTTGTTAATCCATTTATTTCATAAAAAGGAAAATGTAGATTATAAATATTAGATTTATTTTGATTTATATCTAATAATAAATCACCCTTATTAAAATCAAATGTGTATTCAATTTTATTACCTATATTTTTCAAATCTAAAATTTTAATAGAAGTATTAGCGGCCAAACAAATTTTTGTTTTATCATCTAGTATTAAGTAGGCAGGTTTTTTTTTAGTTTTTAAATAGTCACCCTTTTTGATAAGTTTTGCATTAGCTAAAACATACCTCTTACCATAAATATCTAGAACAAAAACCTCATTTACAACTTCAGAAACATTAGCTTTTGCAAAGCTTGATGTGTTTAAAGAGCCTATTATAAAGAAAAAGATTATTAAAAAATAATATTTTTTTTGCGGGTGACACATTTTCAAAGGAAGGTAGCCATAAAGTACTATGGCTACCTATAAATTAAATTAACCAGGAACTTTTCCGTTAACTCCTTTGAGGTAGTAATTCATACCCCATAAAGCGCCATCATCTAAAGCTTTTCCTGCTGGAATAATTTCTTTACCAGTATTATCTACTAGAGGGCCAGCAAAAATCTTAATTGATCCATTTTTAATCCCATTAAGTGCTTCCTGAGCTTTTGTTGCAACGTCATTAGGCATATTTTGGAATTTAGAAATTTTAAGCATGTCAGAGCTTAATCCACCCCACTCATTTCCAGGCCAGTGATCAGGACCATCACCAGTACTCCATTTTCCATTTCTGAGCTGTTCAATTTTCTTAATATAATAAGGTCCCCAATTATTTTCTGAAGCAAATAACTGAGCTTTAGGTGCAAATGGAGACATATCTGTAGACTGGCCAAAACCTAATGCCCCATTCTTTTCAGCTATTTGAAGCATGGCAGGTGAGTCAGTATGTTGTGCTAATATATCAGCTCCCTCAGCTATATGTACCTTGGCAGCGTCAGCTTCTTTAACAGGATCATACCATGTATTCGCCCATATAACTGAAATAGATGCATCTTTGTTTACTGATCTTAAACCTTGAGCAAATGCATTAATTCCCATTATAACCTCAGCAATTGGATAAGCTCCAATATAGCCAATTTTATTTGTTTTGGTCATTAGGCCAGCGACTACACCTTGAATGTATCTACCTTCATAAAAACGTATATTTCCAGTAGCAACATTTTTAGATCTTTTATAACCAGTGATGTGCTCAAACTTAACATTTGGAAATTCTTTAGCAACTTTTAAGGTAGGTTCCATATAACCAAATGATGTTGTGAAGATAATCTCATTACCTTGTTTTGCAAGCTCTCTGATTACTCGTGTTGCATCAGGACCCTCTGGTACATTTTCTACTACAGAGATTTTTACGTCATTTCCAAATCGTTTTTCAACCATTTGTTTGCCAAGCTCATGTGCATATGTCCAGCCATGATCTCCTGGAGTGGTAAGGTATACAAATCCAACTTTTGTTGGGTTTGCAAATGAATTACTGATTATTAATAAAATAACTGATGCACCAAGTGCAAACAGTGATAGAATACGTTTACAAGATTTTAACATTTTAAACTCCTAAATTAATCAGAAAAGTTTAGAATGAATCTCTAAAATAACAATAAAAAAAATTAGACTTAGATTAAATTATTTTTTAGTGCATTTTTTTTTGACATTTTTATTGCGCGTCAATAAAGGGTTTGCCTAGAGAAGCAGGTACAACACTATTATTTTTTGAAATTCTACTCGAAATTATAGTTAGTGCTATTATTGTTGCCAAATATGGCATCATGGAAAGAATTTGAGAGGGTATTGCCCATCCTCTAGCCTGTCCAACCAATTGAGCAATCGTGATGCCTCCAAAAATTAATGCGCCAACAATAATTCTCCAAGGTATCCAAGAGGCAAAGACGACTAGAGCTAGAGCAATCCATCCCCTGCCAGCTGTCATACCTTCCGACCAGTGTGGTGTTAATACCAAGGGTATGTAAGCACCTCCAACACCTGCACACATACCTCCAAAACATGTTGCATACCATCTAATCTTTTTTACTGGGTATCCTACTGAGTGAGCACTGACATGGTTATCACCAACAGCCCTAAGAATAATACCAGGTTTAGTATATTTTAAGAAATAGGTTATTAAAATAATTATACCTATTGACAAATAGGCAACTAAATCTTGTTTAAATAAAAGATTGCCAATTAGAGGTATATCAGACAAAAGAAAAATCTCTATTTTTGGAAGTGAAGGTATTGTTTTTCCAATTAATGGCGCTCCAGCAAGTCCAGTAAGTCCAGTCGCAAAAATTGTTAAACCTAAACCTGTTGCTACTTGGTTAGTCATAAAATTTATAGTAAAGACTGAAAAAATACAGGCCATAAATAAGCCAGACATAGCTCCAGCAATTATTCCATAATAAGGATTACCAAGCCATAAAACTGCTCCTAATGCTCCAACAGCCCCACTTAGCATCATACCCTCAACGCCAAGGTTTAAAACGCCACTTTTTTCAGTAACCAACTCACCTGTTGCAGCCATTAATAATGGGATCGAAGTTGCAATTATAGTTAAAATTAATGGTTCCATATCTATTTATTCCAAGACCACTTGATTTTATATTTTTGAAGTGTTTCACCAGTCAAAAGAAAAAATAGAAGAATTCCTTCAAATAGACCTGTGACCACCTTGGGGACACCCATAGTCATTTGAGCATTGTCTGCTCCTAATTTCACCGTAGCTATTATTATTCCTGCAATCAAAATTCCAACAGGACTTAATCTTCCAAGAAAAGCGACTATAATAGCTGTAAATCCATATCCAAAAGAGACTTCCGGTTGAAGTTGGCCTATATTAGCAGAAACTTCAATAACCCCAGCAACACCAGCCAAGCCTCCTGATAATAACAAAACAGTCATAGTAATTTTATCTTGGCTAAAACCAGCAAAACGTGCAGCCTTTGGTGCTGAACCTAAAACATTGATTTGAAATCCACCCAATGTTTTATTGATAAAAATCCATGAAAGAGGAATTAAGAATATTATAAAAAATATTCCGTAATGTAGTTGTCCTAAATAACCTATACCTGGAAATGATATTTTATTTATTAATGCCCCTTCAGGATAAGGCTTAGACAATGGAAAACCAAAACTCATAGGATCACGTAGGGGACCTCTAACAATAAAATCAATAAATAGCATTGCTACATAAACAAGCATTAGGCTAACTAAAATTTCATTTACGTTCAGCTTTGTTTTTAATATTGCCGGTATAAATGCCCATAGGGCTCCTCCAATAAAACCAATAATCATCATACATATTATTAATAGCTTGGTTTCAACATTGGGAAATAATAGTGCAAATGAGCCTGCAAGTAATGTTCCCATTATAAACTGACCTTCTGCCCCAATATTCCAAACATTGGCTCTAAAGCAAAACATTAACCCAATACCTACTATTATTAAGGGACAGGATTTCACCAAAATGTCACTGATTCTATCTATTCTTGAGAAAGGAGAAATAAATATTTGATACAAAGTTTCGGCAGGATCGAAGCCAAGAAATGTAAAAATTAATAAACCAAAGATGATAGTAAGAAAAATTGATAATATTGGACCAATTAATGTCCAATAGTTTGAAATCTTATCCCTTGGAGTAAATGTAATCATTGTTTTATCTCTAAACCATCTTGAGTTATAGAGTTTCCTCCCATCAACAAACCTATATTTGCTGCAGAAATATCATCAGCACTTAAAATTTCACTTAAATTACCATTATTGAGTACTGCTATCTTGTCTGATAATTGAAAAATTTCTTCTAGATCTTGGCTAATTACAATTA
The DNA here is from genome assembly GCA_038131365.1 of Candidatus Marisalimonas marina. Classification (GTDB taxonomy): domain Bacteria; phylum Pseudomonadota; class Alphaproteobacteria; order Puniceispirillales; family Marisalimonadaceae; genus Marisalimonas; species Marisalimonas marina. The sequence goes on from JAYPPH010000005.1 coordinate 306,931, forward strand.
CAGCCTTCCCAGTTTGAGCAAGATTAAGGAGTTTTTGTCTAATTGCTGTGGCTGCGCCAATATCTACTCCCCAAGTTGGTTGAGAAAATATTGCAACTTTAGGATTATTGGCCAATGACCTACCTAAAATAAATTTTTGTAAATTACCACCTGACAACTGACTAGCCATTGGATTAGGTTCAGGGCATCTCACATCGTTTTCTTTAACTATATTCTCGCTCTCATTTAAACTATTATCAGGATTATTTAAAAGCCTCCCTATAAAGCTCTTTTTTGCTCCATATTTTGGAAAATAAGTAAGAAATGTATTTTCATTAATTTTTAAATTTGGGACTGTTGCATGAAGAGTTCGTTCTTCAGGAATAGTTTCAATACCTAATTTCCTTCTCGCGGTTATATCTTTTCAAGCCAATAGGGATGTCATCTAAAAAAATTTCATCCTCTTTTTCACAAATGGTTTCTCCACTTAAGATTTCCATTAGCTCAGTTTGTCCATTACCAGCTATTCCAGCTATTCCTAGTATTTCACCATACTTGACTTTTAAATTTATATTTTTAAGAGAAATTCCAAAATCACTTTCGTTGGACTTGCTCAAATTTTTTAATTCTAAGGCAGTATCTTTTGAAATAATTTTTGATTGTGTTTTTTTAAGCGTACTTATTTCTTTGCCAACCATAGTCTCAGCAAGGTATTTTGTAGTTGTATTTTTTGCATTGATACTGGCAATCGATTTACCAGACTTTAAAATAGTAACCTTGTCAGCCAATTCAATTATTTCTTCTAGTTTATGACTTATATACAAAATAGAGCAACCCGAAGCTGCAAGTCGTTTTAAAATTTTAAAAAGATTTTCTATTTCCTGAGGTGTTAGAACTGATGTTGGCTCATCCATTATTAGTAATTTAGGGTTTTGCATTAAGCATCTTATAATTTCTACTCTTTGTTGTTCACCAACAGATAGTTCACTCACCACTTTCAGTGGGTCAATAAATAACTCCCACTCTTTCGAAAGTTCTTTGATTTTTGAAATCAAATCTTTAAATTTTATTTTATGATCCAAAGCTATTAATATATTTTCAGCCACCGTAAGAGCTGGAAATAGAGAAAAGTGTTGGAATACCATTCCTATTCCATTCTTTCTAGCTATGTTTGGAGAGGAAATTATAGTTTCTTTATTATTTATTTTAATAGTACCAGATTCAGGTTTTAATATTCCATATAATATTTTTACAAGAGTTGATTTTCCTGCTCCGTTTTCTCCTAAAAGAGCATGAATTTCTCCTTTTAAGATGGAAATATCAATATCTTTGTTGGCTGTAAAGTTACCAAAGTTTTTATTAATTTTGTTAGCTTCTAAAAGAATATCTAATTTCTTTTCATTGCCCATTTCTTACTCATTGTGATGAAATTTAATCAAGTAAGAGAATAGCAATAAATATTAGCTATTCAATTTTTTTGTTTTGAAGTTTTTAATATAAGAAAAATTAAAACAGCAACAGAAATAAAAACAATTGAAATAAATAAATTAAAATTGCTCACATGCATTTTGTTAAAGCCACATGCAAAAATTATTGCTGTAGCTATTAAAATCATTAACCAATGTATTGGTTTACCAAGAAATATCTTATTCATCAGGCAGTCTTCATTTTAAAATTAATCTTACCTTGTAAAAAATAGATAATTAATAAAATCAATATCCCTATAAAATTATAATATAATCCATTGATTCCATAAATCATCTCTAACGGAGGCATTAAAAGCATTACAGAACCTATAAGAGCCAAGGTTCTTTTATATACATTCAATGCTCCATTAAACCAACCCTCTAGGCCAAATGTCATGAGCCAATAAGCTAAGAGGACAGCAATAAGGCTGTAAATGCTCCATATCACGGGTCCTTGCATTAATAATGCAGGGTTATATACAAATGCGAAAGGCACTATATATTTTGCAATTCCAACTTTACTTGATTCAACAGCAGTAGCCATTGGAGGTGATTTTGCAATAGCAGCTCCTGCAAATGAAGCTAAGGCAACTGGTGGAGTAATTGTAGATACAACACCAAAATAAAATGCAAACATGTGCGCCGCGATGGGCACTATGCCTGCCTCAATTAAAGATGGAACTATAAGGGCTGCAACAGTTATATAAACTGCGGTCGTTGTCATTCCCATGCCAAGTATGATTGCAGAAATAGCAGTTAAACATAATAATATGAATAACACCCCACCTGATAAATCAATTACTGATTGTGTGAATTTAAGCCCAAGACCAGATACAAATACTGAACCAATTATTATTCCAGCACAGGCACATGCAATAGTAACTGGAACTGTGGATTTTATTCCACTTTCAAAGGCGCCTAATAAATCTACGACTGACATTCTAGTATTTTTTCTTATGAAGCTTAAAATTATTACTGATACAATACTCCAAAAACCAGCTGTCATAGCTGTTTTTCCATAGATTAAAAGTCCAATTAGAACTGCAAGGGAGATAAGCATATGACCTCCACCTTTTAACACCTCTATTACATTTGGAAGTATTGACTTATCAATTTTTTCAATACCGTGCTTTTCAGCTTCAATGTGGACCATAAAATAAATTGTCGTGAAATATAAAAAGGCTGGAATAATAGCTGCTAGGATAACATAAGAGTAAGGGGCTTCCAAAAATTCAGCCATTATAAAGGCGGCTGCTCCCATAATTGGTGGAGTAATTTGTCCCCCTGATGATGCGCATGCCTCAACAGCTGCTGCGAATTTACCTCTATACCCATAATTTTTCATAAGCGGTATGGTAAAAGAACCAGTAGTAACAACATTAGCTACTGCTGAACCATAGACTGTTCCGGTCATCCCAGATGCGACAACTGCTGCTTTAGCTGGTCCACCTGTTCTATGCCCTGTTAGAGCAACTGCAAGATCTACAAAAAATCTACCTACACCTGATCTTATTAATATTCCGCCGAATATAATAAATAAAACAATATAAGTTGATGCAACATATAAGGGTATTCCATAAATACCGTCAGAAGTCATGAATAGTGTGTCGATATATTTTGGAAGTCTTGTTGGTGGACCGTAAAAAAAACCAAAAAATTTATGAGCATAAAGAGCATGCAGCATAAAAAAACCTGCAACCATTACCATTGCCCAACCAACAGCTCTTCTTGTCGCATCTAGAACTAAGAAAATTAATATAGATCCGACTATTATATCACCAATATATTTATCGCCATACCTCATCATAAAATTCTCAATATCCCATGTTGTCCATAACTGAACAAATAGAATTAATAAGATTACGACTAAATCAAAACCAAATCCAATTGCTCTAAGTAGATTTCCTTTTTGATCATTTTCTATAAAAAGTGGATCTTTTATACTCTTTCTAAAAAGTGGATAAATAAATACTGCTAAAACCATCATGGCTGAAAGGTGAATTGATCTGAAAGATCTACCTTCTGGTGTTCCATATACAGCTACAAACAAATGATAAAAGGCTAGGCCTACAGACAACCAAGAACAAATAACGATTATCCAATAATAAATAGATTTGTCTTTGTTCCACTCAAGAAGTTCATCAAAGAAACTTACTTCTTTAATTTCATTGTAAACTAGTTTTTTTTGATTTTCGGCCATTTGATAATTCGAAAAAGTTTAGGAAATTAGAGGCACAAATGTGTTTGTGCCTCTAATTTTTTATTATTAAATTACATTACGCCTTGTTCTTTATAGTACTTAGCTGCACCTGGGTGTATTGGAACAGCTGCACCATCAACAGCTTTTTTAAGAAGGACTTTTTTCCATACAGATTTAACTTTTACGAATTCAGCATGATTGTCCCAAAATGTTTTAGTCATTTTATAAACTAAGTCATCTGATAAATCCTTATGAACAATCATAGATGTTACAATACCCAATGTTGGGATGTCTTTATCAAGAGACTTGTATGCACTGGCTGGAATTTTACCATAAATATATCCTGGATTGTTTTTAACAATTCTGTCAATTCTGTCTTTAGGTAATCCAATAAACCTTATGCCAGGACTATTTTCTAATTCAATAAAGCTAGCTTGAGGAACTGATGTGGCAGCCATAAAAACGTCAGCTTGACCGTCCTTCATAAGGGCCACTGATTCCTTATAACTTACCATGTGCACAACTCCACCGTTCTTCTTAATAGTGTTGAAGTCGTATCCATAATCTTTGAGGATTGATTCACAGAAAGCAGTACCAGTCCACTTTGGCTTTCCTGGGCTAATATTTGCTGATTTCATATCTTCGAAACCTTTGATCTTTGAATCAGCTCTAACTGCAACTTGAAAAGCCGCTCCATACAATGTAGCAAAATATCTCACATTTTTTTGAGCTTTGTCGAATTTTCCTTTACCGTTATAGCCGTTTGCAACAGTGTGTGCGTACGACCAACCGATTTCAGCATCACCACTGTTAACTGATAAAACATTTGAAATACCACCACCTGATGTATTAGATGTTGAAATTCCTTTTATTTTTGATTCCATAACTTGCATTACCTTAGCGCCTAATGGATACCAAGATCCACCTGATGGTCCAGAAACCATACGAACAAATTGGTCTGCGTTTGCAATAGAAGTAGAAACAATTAGTGATGAAGCTACTAATAAAGCACTTGAAATACGTTTCATTATATCCCCCGATTTTCTAAGTTAAATTTATAATACTAGTATCACAATTTATTTAGAAAAAGGTCAAGCGAATGTTGTATAATTTTTATTTATCACTATGATTTTAATTCTAATCAACTGGAGTTTAGTTAATGAATTTAAAGCATGTAAACGTTACTGAAGTTGGCCCTCGTGATGGCTTTCAATCAGAAAAAACAATTCTTAGAACTGAGGACAAAATTGATATAATAAATAATTTAATAGAAGCAGGGTTTCCAAGAATAGAGGTTTCTTCATTTGTATCTCCTAAAGCAATACCTCAATTAGCCGATGCTGAATTAATTATGAACAATGTAAATAGATCTCCAGATACAATTTTAGCTGCACTAGTTCCAAATGCTAGAGGTGCTCAAAGAGCTGTTGAATCAAAAATTGATGAGATTGTTGTTTTTTTATCTGCGTCTGAAAGTCACAATAAAAAAAATGTTAACCGAGAAGTAAAAGATTCACTCGTAGGATTTAGAGAGATTGCTGACATTGCAGGGAAAAATAATATACCAATTCAGGGTGACATTGCCACTGCTTTTGGTTGTCCTTTTGAAGGGAATATTTCAGCTAAAAAATTAGCAGATATTTCAAAAGAATATAAAGAAATGGGTTTTAAAGGAGTTACATTAGGGGATACTACTGGTATGGCGACACCTCCAGTTGTAATAGATGCTATAAATGCTATTAGAGATAAGGTTCCAGATTTTGAAATAACTTTGCATTTCCATAATACTAGAGGAGTTGGGCTTGCGAATGTAATGACAGGTTTGGAGCAAGGTATTTTTAATTATGAGAGTTGTTTCGGTGGTATGGGTGGATGTCCATTTGCCCCAAATGCTACTGGAAATATTTGTACTGAAGATCTTGTATATTTGTTACATGAGATGAATATTGAGACTGGGATTGACTTGGCAAAAACAATTTCTATTGCAAAAAATGTAGAGAAATTAGTTGGTCATCGTTTACCTGGACAAGTTATGAGAGCCGGTCATAGATTGCTTTCATACTCTATGGATGATGTTCCTACAGCTATAGGTGCTTAGATGCTTCAAAATAATGGAGCGCTCTCTGGATTAAAAGTTATTGACCTGACAAGAGTATTATCAGGACCATTTTGTACCATGTTGTTGGCAGATATGGGCGCTGAGGTAATTAAAATTGAGCCTCCTAAAGGTGATAATGTTAGAAATCAGGGAGACATGGTTGAGGGTTATAGTTCCTATTTTGCTCAATTCAACAGGAATAAGAAATCCGTTATTTTAGATCTTTATAAAGAAAAAGATAAAGAAATTTTAAAATCATTATTAAGTGAAGCTGATGTTGTTGTCGAAAACTTTAAAGCTGGTGTTTTTGATAAAATGGGTTTCGATTATAAAACTTTAAAATCAATTAATCCAAAAATTATAAGTGCTTCGGTTAATGGTTTTGGAAGCAAAGGTGAAATGAGTGATAAGCCTGCATTTGATTTTATTGCTCAAGCACTTAGCGGTTTTATGTCTCTAAACGGGACAGAAGACAGTGGTCCAATGAGAGCTGCAATGCCCATATCTGATTTAGTTGCAGGTTTATATTGTGCCTTTGGAATTGTCTGCGCTCTAAACTCAAGGGCTAAAACTAATAAAGGACAAAAAGTAGAGTCTAGTTTGACATCTGGGTTGGTTTCAATGATGGCTTATCTTTCATCTGAAAGTTTTGTAACAGGTGAGGCTCCTAAAAAGTCAGGCAACAATCATCCCATTTTAGCACCTTATGGAATTTTTAAAACATCTGATGGTGAAGTAGCCGTTGCCCCAGCTAGTGATAAATTCTGTCATATATTTTTGGAAACTATAGATTTATTAAGTTTGCTTGAAAAAGATCTTTATTTGAATAATGCCAAAAGAATGGAAAATAGAGACAGTTTAAATCAAATTATTAATCAAAAAATGGTATTAAAAACTTCCGATTATTGGATAAAAAAATTAAACGACGCAGGATGCCCAGCTGCCAAAATAGTATCATTGCCAGATGCGCTCAATAGTCAATTAATTAAGGATACGGAAATGGTCATTAGTTCAAATGGACCTGAAGGAAGAAAAATAAAAATGACTGGTTTTCCAGTGAAATTATCTGAAACTCCGGCTAAATTATACCTATCTCCGCCACTTCTTGGTGAGCATACAGATGAGGTTTTAAAAAGTTTAAAAAATAAAGTATGAGAAAGAATAATGAAATTTAAAACTATCAACTTTAAAATTGAAAATGGAATTGCATTTATAGAGTTGAATAGACCTAAGCAATACAATGCATTAAACCAAGAAATGGCTGAGGATTTATTTAAGGTTTCATTAGAATGTGACGAAAATCCAAATATTAGAAGTGTTCTGCTAACTGGTGCAGGAGAGAAAGCTTTTTGTGCTGGCGGTGATTTGCATTCTTTTTATGAATATGGAAAAAAAATATCATCTCATTTAAAAGAAGTCACAACTACATTACATGGGGCTATTTCAAGATTTTCAAGAATGAATGCTCCTTTGGTTCTTGCTGTAAACGGGGTTGCAGCTGGAGCTGGTTTTTCTTTTGTTGGATTTGCAGATATAGTAATTGCCTCAAAAAATGCCTCATTTGTTTCAGCCTATTCAAAAGCTGGTTTAACACCAGATGGCTCGTCTACATATTTTCTGCCAAGGATAATTGGTTCAAGAAGATACTTAGAACTTGTTTTGACAAACAGAGTTTTGTCTGCAAACGAGGCTCTTGATTGGGGATTAGTTAATAAGGTTGTTGATTTCAAAGAACTTCAAAATGAAGCTATTAATATTGCGAAAAATTTAGCTGAAGGTCCTTCTATTGCTTTTGGAAAAATAAAAAATTTAGTTCATAATAGCTTTTTAGATTCCCTAGAGGGCCAAATGGAATTTGAAGCCAGAATGATTGCAGAATCCTCAAAAACAAAAGATGGTATTAATGGAATACATGCTTTTGTAAATAAAAATAAAGTATCTTTTAATAACGAATAAGAAAGATTACCTATGTCTATTAAAATTTTGGCCCTAGATGGAGATGGTATTGGTCCTGAAATAATGGAAGCAACATTAGAAGTTGTTTATCTTTTAAATCAAGAATTAGATTTAGATATAAAAATAAGTAAGGATTTAATCGGATTACAATCATTAGATCAAAATGGCATAACGATTACTCCTCAAGTTATCGAAAATTCTAAACAAGTAGACGGAATTATTTTAGGACCAGTTGATCATAATATTTATCCATCAGTTGCTGATGGCGGTATTAATCCATCTGGTAAACTTCGCATCGAATTAGATTTATATGCGAATATAAGGCCTGCTAAGAACTTTAGTAATATTAAATCTCTCTCGAAGGGGATGGACTTAATAATAGTAAGAGAGAATACTGAGGGCTTTTATTCAGATCGGAATATGTTTGATGGTCCTGGTGAATTCAGTCCTACTCCAGGAGTTGGTTTAGCTATTAGAAAAATAACCAAAGATGCATCATTAAGAATTGCTGAAACAGCTTTTAAAATAGCAAAAACTAAATTTGTATCAGAAAAGAGTAAGCCTAAAATTCATGCTATACACAAGGCCAATGTTATGAGATTGACAGATGGGATTTTCTTAGAAGAATGTCGATCGGTTGCATCCAGAAACAAAGATATAGAATATAAAGAGATGCTTGTGGATGCTTGTGCGGCCCATATTGTTAGAGACCCTAGTCAGTTTGATGTGATAGTAACTACCAACATGTTTGGTGATATATTATCAGATTTAGCCACTGAATTTTCTGGATCTTTAGGATTGGCGGGCTCTTTAAATGCTGGAGAACATAATGCCATGGCCCAAGCACAACACGGGGCAGCTCCAGATATAGCAGGAAAAAATATAGCTAATCCAATCTCCTTAATTTTATCTACGGGAATGCTCTTAAATTGGATTGGAGAAAAAAGAAATTTAAAAAAACTAAATATAGCATCGAGTTTCATTGAGAAAGCTGTTATTAAAACTCTTTCAGAAAATAATAACTTAACTCGTGACTTAGGTGGAAATGCTTCTACCAAAGAATTAACTAAAAACTTTTTAAACATATTAAAGAATATAATTTTATAGGAATATCATGACAGATCAAATTGGAATACCCGCTGCTTACATGAGGGGAGGGACATCAAAGGGCCTACTGTTTGATAAAAAAGATGTGCCTAGTGATAGAGAAAAATTAACAAAATTTCTATTAACTGTTATGGGATCTCCAGACCTAAGGCAAATAAATGGTATGGGTGGAGCCACTTCAGTCACAAGCAAAGTGTGTATAGTATCAAAAAGCGATATAAAAAATGTTGATATAGATTATTTTTTTGCTCAAGTTTCAGTTGACCAGTCAATTGTAGATTATGGTCCAACCTGTGGAAATATGTTATCTGCTGTAGGCCCTTTTGCAATTGAAAGAGGAATGGTTCAAGCTAAAAATCCTAAAACTACAATAGTCATAAGGTCAGTTAACACCGGCTCAATCATTGAGGCTGATATACCAACCCCTAACAATAAAATAATTTATTCTGGACAATTCAAGATTGCAGGTGTTCCGGGGTCAGGGTCACCAATTTTATTGAAATTCAAAAATATTGTGGGAGGATCTACTGGTAAATTACTACCAACGGGTCAGCCAATCATTCAAATTGAGGGTATTGAAGTAACTTGTCTTGATGTTTCAATGCCAATTGTTATGGCTAACGCAAATGATTTTGGTATCAAAGGTAATGAAACCAGTGAGGAGTTAAATAACAACAAAAGTTTACTAGAAAAAATAGAAAAAATTCGACTACTTGCTGCGATTGAAATGGGTATGGGAGACGTAAGGGACAAGGTGATACCAAAATTTGCACTTCTTTCTAAGTCATGCAATGGCGGCACTATAACTTCTAGGTATTTTACACCCAAGACTTGTCATGAAACTCATGCTGCAACTGGCACTAATTGTATCGCAGCTGCTTGTTTGATAAAAGGCACTGTTGCCGCTAAAATAGCAAATGTAAAATATGAGGATGAATATAAAGTCGTATTAGAACATCCCCTAGGTTCAATTGAATGTATTGTTAACACCTCTTCATTGCATACTGCTCCTACTGATAATTTCATACAATCTTGTGGAATCTATAGGACATCTAGAAAAATTATGGATGGTAACGTTTACGTCCATGAAGATATAATTAATGACTAAAATCAGTAATTTTTTTAAAGAATATTTTGATTGGTGGCCTGAAAAACAGAGATATACACTTAGTTTATTTTTAGCTATTTTGAGTGGCTTTGTTGCATATTATATAGGTTTGCCCTTGCCGTGGATGTTAGGGCCACTAATAGGATGTGGATTTTTTGCAGCTATTGGAAAACCAGTTATTATTGGGAAAAGGCCAAGACCATTGTGTAGAGCACTATTGGGTTGTACGATTGGAGCAAATTTTGGTCCTGAACTCCTTGACAGGCTTCCAGAAATTGGAATGTCATTGTTATTCATCCCAGTTTTTATATTGGTCATGGGTCTTTCTACTTTTTTTTATTTAAGCCGAATTATTAAGTTGGATAAACACACTTCTATTTATGGGTCCATTCCAGGTGGTTTAAATGAAATGGTCATTTTAGGTCAGGAAATTGGAGCGAATACCAGAGCACTTGTTCTTATTCATGCAACAAGGATAGTTGTAGTTGTATTTTTTGCATCTTTATTAATCATGTTTGTTCCAAATTTAGGGGTATCCAACGCTCCTCAACCTGCATTATTTGATAAGTGGGAACTATTACCGTATGTTTTTCTTGTTTCATTGACTGGTTGGTTTTTAGCTCTTAAACTAAAAATTCCAGGACCAACAATTATTGGTCCAATGATATTATCAGCCTTAGTTCATATTTTTGAATTGATTGAAGCCATGCCAATTTATTTTCTCGTGATATCAATCCAAATTATGTTAGGCGCAGCTCTAGGATGTTTATTTAGAAATATAACATTAAAAGAAATGTCAGGGCCAATTCTTGCTGGATTAGTAACAACCTTAATAGCATTCATTCCATTAGCAATTATTTATCATTTACTCACAATTATTGGCTATGACCCATTATCAATTTTTTTAGCATTCTCTCCAGGTGGTCAATCAGAAATGAATATTTTGGCTCTTTCAGTAGGAGCCGACATGTCCTTTATTAGTCCACATCACATGTTTCGAGTGGTTTTAGTTATTATATTCGCTGGAATTTTACATAAATTTCTAAAACGAAAACTATAAAACTCAATTAACTTTATTTTTTAATAATACTCATTTTGGTGTTGTCAACATAAGGTGCATCTTTTATCCAAGACATTTCAAACCCTTCAATGCAAGCAATATTATAACCATACTGCTTTGGATCTGATCTTCTTTTATGATGAGTGTTAATACCACATTTACTACAAAAATAGTGTTCTGCTATTTCAGTATTCCATTGGTATTTGTTTAGATAAGTTTCACCTGATATAATTTTGAGCTCATCAGAAGAAGCCGTAGCCATTACAAAACCTTTTCTTGAGCATATAGAACAGTTGCACCTTCTAAGGTCTTTTAATTTTGCATTAACCTCAAATTTAACATTGCCGCAATGACAACTTCCTTTCAGCGGTAATGTGAGGTCATTAATATTCATCTTAATCCTTAAAATTCAAATCCATAACTATCTCTCAATTTATTTGCTAATTCAGTTGTTTTATTTTGAGAGATTGGTTTGAATGGAGGCCTTAAATTGTTCCATAAAGAATTTTTAGTTTGTAATGCTAATAAAGATTTTTGAGCTGGTATTGGTGCATAATCCTGAAATAATAATCTTACTGATTTAACCTTCTTTTGGAGTTCTTCTGCTTCGTCCCAATTTCCTGAATGACAGAGATCTATGACTTTTGAAATATCTTTACTATTTAAATTTGCAGTCGCTGAAATACAGCCCGGTGCACCTAGTTTAATCGCTTCAATTACAGGAAGTTCAGCTCCAGGATAAACGACTAAATCTTTAATGTTTAGCAATGCCTCAGTATTTTCCCAAACACCTGAGCTGTCTTTAATGCCTATAATGAATTCAGGGTAAGATTCTTTTAGTTTTTTAACTAGGTCTATGGATAGACCTACACCACTTACCTGGGGAATATGATATAAATAAATCTTAAGTCTGTTATCATTAACTCCATCAATTAGTTTTTCAAAATAATCAAAAAGTCCATCGTCACTCATTCCTTTAAAATAAAATGGTGGCAATGTCATTGCCCCTAAGCATCCAAGTTCAATGGCGTGTTTAGTAATTTCAATAGTATCAGGTAGATTACATAAACCAGTACCAGGGATAAGTTTTTGGGGATCAATTCCGGATTTAATAAGTCCCTCAATTGCTAGCATTCTTTCCTTATTACCTACTGATAAAGCTTCACCAGTTGTACCAAAGGGAGCTAAACCAGAGCACCCGTTATTCATAAGTTCATGTGCTAAGTCATCATACATTTTTTGATCAACCTTTAAATCATTATCAAAAGGTGTCAAAATGGGGGCTATTAATCCTTTTATCAACTTTGTCTCCTAACATTAAAAATTACAAATAACATACCTTAATTTACCTAATAATAAAATTTGAATTTAAATTTTTCATAAGAATATTATTTTTTATAAACAACCATAAAACATATTTTCTTGGTAGTTTAAATTTAATTAATATATTAAATAAATATATACAAATTATTAAAACAAATGTTTTTGATTAGGGGGATAAATTGTCTGAAAAAAACAACTCTGAAATAAGAATTGACGTTAATTATGCAATTGAATTAATAACAGAAATTTTTCAAGCAAAATCTTGTAGTGATTATGAGGCGAAGACTATAGCCGAAAGATTATGTGGTTCTAATTTGAAAGGTCATGATAGTCATGGGATCGCTAGGGTGCCTAGATATGTTGAGTGGATGGAGAGAGGATGGGTATTTCCTAATTTGAAACCAGATCTTGTCGTTGACGCAGGTGCAATGGCTTGTTTAGATGCCAAACAAGGATTTGGACAAGTTGCTGGTGAATATGCTGTAGATGAAGGAATATCAAGAGCCAAAAAATTTGGAGTTTCTGTTGTTGGATTAAGAAATTCTGGCCATTTAGGTAGGATTGGAGATTGGGCAGAGAGAGCAGCTGATGCAGGTTTGATTTCATTTCATTTTGTAAATGTTCGTGGAAGTTTACTCGTTGCTCCTTTTGGTGGAAGTGATAGAAGAGGAAGCACTTCTCCATTAGCTATTGGAATACCAGTAAAAAACAAGGAACATATTATTTTAGACATGGCTACATCAACTGTGGCTGAAGGTAAAGTTATGGTTGCTCAAAAAGGTGGAAAAAAATTACCAGATGGAGCACTTATAGATAGCTCAGGCAATCTCACGATAAACCCTGAAGCTATGTACGGTAAAATTAGGGATGATGAAGTTCCAGATCCAGAAAAAGGAACCGGGGCAATAACGGCTTTTGGTCTTCATAAAGGTTCTGGCATTAACTTTATGATGGAGATGCTTGGTGGGGCCCTAACTGGTTCTGGAGTTGCAGCAGGTATTGATGATAAAGAAAAAAGAAAATTTGCTAACGGAATGCTATCTCTTTATGTGACTGTTGAAAAAATGGTAGATTTGGATTATTTCAGCAAAGAAGTCCAATCTTATGCAGATTTCGTGAGAGCATCACCACCTTCAGATAAAAAAAATAAAGTTTTAATACCAGGGGACAAAGAAATATCTACTAATAATGATAGGCTTGCAAATGGCCTCCCTGTAGCTCCCTTAGTATGGGAAAATATTAGGAGTACTGCTGAAAGATTACACGTAGATAACTTAGAAAGGTTTGAAAAAGCAATTAAATAATACAATCATCTTTAATTGATTTTTTAAAAATTAAGCAGTTATAATCACATAATGATTTGCTATGTGAGGTAAAAATCTTTGGCTGTTATAGAAAATGCTATTTTAGTTAATGGTAAAAATGTCGAAGTCAATAATGTTCAATATGACATAACATTATTAAATTGGCTAAGAGACTATAATAAATTAACTGGAACCAAGGAGGGTTGTGCCGAAGGTGATTGTGGCGCGTGCTCGGTAATTATAGAAGAAAATGGAAGTGGTAACTTAAGGCCCATAAACTCATGTTTGGTGAGGTTGGGACAAGTAATAGGTGCCAGTGTAACCACAATAGAAGGTTTAGGTAGTGATAAAAATCCCCATTCTTTACAAATTGCGTTTGCAAAGGAACATGCATCTCAATGTGGATACTGTACGCCTGGTTTTATAATATCAGGTGTTAGCTTATTAAATTCTAATAAAAAGATAACTGATGACACAATAAATGAGGCAATATCTGGAAATTTATGTAGATGTACTGGTTATTCGCCAATCATAAAAGCTATTAAATCTTTGGCTAATGAAAGGGTAACATTAAAAAGATTTGATAGAATTCATAAACAAAAGAAAATTCATTTTGGAAATGTAACTTACTTTAGACCAGTTAATCTAAAAGAACTTAAAAATTATCTTAATAAAATTAATAATTTTCAATACCTAGCTGGAGGTACAGATTTTAATTTACAGAGACCTATTATCAATACAAAAGAAAGCAATTTAATATGTTTAAGTGACATTAAGGAATTAAATTCTATTAAGCACCTAAAAGATAAAATAGTACTTGGCGGCGCAGTTACAATCGAAAATTTTATGGAGTCTATAAGGTCTTATATCCCAGAAATAATAGAAATCCTTCAGAGATTTGGATCACCTCAAATTAGAAATCAAGGAACGATAGGAGGGAATTTATGTACTTCTAGTCCTATCGGAGATATTGCACCTATACTGCTTATTTTAAATACAAACTTAAACTTGTTTGGAAGAAATGGTACTAGAAAGGTAAACATTAAAAATTTTTTTAGAGGTTACCGAAAGAATATCCTAAAAAAAGATGAAATTATTTCATCTATTGAAATACCATACGCTAATAAAAAAAATAAAATTTTTTCTTGGAAGCTCTCAAAACGATACGACCAGGATATATCAACTGTTTCACTTGCTATTAATATTCAAATGCAAAACAATATTATCAAAGAATTACATATTGCAGCTGGAGGAGTGGCGGCAACACCAATATTGTTAGAGAAGTTAAGCAAACTAATGCTAGAAAAAAAATTAGATGAAGCGGTTGGATTTGCAATTGATAATTTAGAAAATTATATCCAACCTATTTCTGATTTAAGAGGCTCAAGTCATTATAGATTAGAGGCAATTAAGGGTTTGTTAAGAAGATTAGAAACCTGCTTTAATCAAAGTAGAAATAGTTTATCAATAATGGATTTATAAGAGTGAATAATTTAAATAAAATTCCTATTCATGATTCATCATTGAGGCATTCAACAGGTCAGGCTTTATATATAGACGATATGCCTGAACAAGAAAATTTATTACATGGTGCACCCGTTCTATCAAAATTCCCTTGTGGAAAAATAAAAAATATTAATTCTGATAAACTTAAAAATTTGCCTTTCTTTACTAAAGTTATAACAGCTAAAGATATTCCTGGTGATAATGAAATTGGTCCCATAAAGTCTGGTGAGCCTGTTTTAGCAGACGAATCCTTTTCATATTTAGGTCAACCAGTTGCTATTGTTTTAGCAAAGACGCATCAAGAGGCTGTTTACGCAAGTAGTTTAGTAGAAATTGAGACTGAGTTAACAACGAATCCAATATTAAATTTAGATGATGCTTATAAAAAAAAATCATTCCTAGAAAAGCCTATGATTTTACAAAAAGGCAATATTGAAAAAGATATGTTAAAATCAAAATATAAGTTATCTGGCAATTTTGAAATTGGTGGCCAAGATCATTTTTACTTGGAAACTCATGTTGCACTAACTATTCCTGGTGAGAATGATGAATATCAAGTTTGGTCAAGTACTCAACACCCTACTGAAGTTCAACATGGCGTTGGAAATGTATTAAATATACCATCTGCAAAAATTGATAGTAAAGTTAGAAGGTTAGGGGGTGGCTTTGGTGGAAAGGAGAGCCAAGCAACTATTTTTGCAGCGATGTCAGCATTGGGAGCTTTTATAACTCAAAAACCTGTAAAGATACGTCTTAATAGACATACTGATATGACGGCAACAGGAAAAAGGCACAATTTTAAAGTATTCTTTACTGTTGGTTTTACTGCAACTGGCAAGCTCTTGGCTTTGGATATAAAACTTTTAAGTAATGGTGGAAACGTTTTAGATCTTTCAGGTCCAGTAATGACTAGGGCACTAACCCATCTTGATAACTGTTACTTTATAAAATCACTTAAAGCAGTTGGTTATGTATGCAAAACAAATACAGTTTCTAATACTGCCTTCAGAGGTTTTGGTGGGCCTCAAGGAATGTTGACTATTGAAAATATTCTTTATTCAGTAAGTCAATTTTTAAATAGGCCTATAGATGAAATTCGTAAAGTAAATTATTACTCTAGTCAAAATGGTCTTAAGACACCTTATGGTCAAATTGTAAAAAATCCAAGAATCGAAAAAATTTTAAATGAGATAAAGAAGTTAAGTAATTACAATGAGAGAATAAAAGAAATAAAGGAATTTAACTTAAATCAAAAAAATAATAATTTACCTTTTAGAAAAGGCATTGCCATGATGCCTGCAAAATTTGGTATTTCATTTAACAAACCATCTCTCAATCAAGGAGGTGCACTAGTGCATGTCTATTCAGATGGTTCGATAAGATTAAATCACGGTGGAACTGAAATGGGGCAAGGTTTATTTATTAAAGTTGCCCAAGTCGTTGCTAAATGCTTTAACGTTCCAATTGAACAAATACATATCACATCAACAAATACAGCAGAAGTCCCTAACACTTCAGCAACTGCAGCATCATCAGGCTCAGATTTAAATGGAATGGCAGCATGGAATGCATCAAAAGTTATAAAAAATAGAATGACTGATCATGCTGCAAAATTATTTAAAAAAAATAAAAAGGATATAGTTTTTAGTGATGGTAGGGTCATCTGTGGTAATAAAACTTTATCTTTTTCAGAGTTAGCATTTTCTTGTTGGGAAAATCGTATTTCTTTATCGTCAACTGGTTACTATAAAACTCCAAAGATTTTTTGGGACCAAGATAACCTTAAAGGGCATCCTTACTTTTATTTCACTTGGGGCGCAGCTGTTTCTGAAGCTTTGTTAGATATTAATACAGGTGAAAGTAGAATTTTAAGGGCTGATATTGTACAAGATTGTGGTAAATCATTAAATGAGAGCATTGATGTTGGTCAAATCGAAGGTGGTTTTGTTCAAGGTTTGGGATGGCTGACGTGTGAAGAATTATACTTTTCTCAAGAGGGTAAATTATTGACTACTGGACCATCCACATACAAATTACCAGGAAGTAGAGATATACCTAAAGTTTTTAATGTAAAATTATTAGAAAATGCTGACAATGAAGAAAAAACAATCTTCAGATCTAAAGCTGTTGGAGAACCACCTCTACTGTTAGCAATATCACATTTCTTGGCTCTTAAAGAGGCTATTAAAGCTTCTTCAGATATGTCTAACCCTCAGTTACTTAATTCTCCAGCAACTCCAACTGAAATTTTAAGAGTATTAAGGTCTTAAGCGATATCATGTCAAAATTATTAATTAAAAATGCAAGTGTTATTGCGACAATGGATGATGATAGAAATGAGATTATTAATAAATCTATTTATTGTGAAGATGGTAAAATAGTTGAAATTGGGGATATTGAAAATTTTTTAAATGCCGATATTATCATTGATGCAACCGATATGGTTGTTATACCAGGTTTGGTAAATACACATCACCATTTATTTCAAAATTTAACGCGCTGTTACCCAGGCTCTCAAAATGAGTCATTGTTTGGCTGGCTTACAAATTTGTACCCTATTTGGAATAACATTTTACCTTCCGATATATACATATCGACTTTAATTGGATTGTCTGAAATGGTTATTAGTGGGTGTACTACTTCCAGCGATCACTTATATCTTTTTCCTAACGGATCAAAGCTTGAAAATCAGATTGAGGCTGCAATAGAAGTTGGTTGTCGATTTCATGCAACTAGAGGATCTATGAGTATAGGCGTAAGTAAGGGTGGGCTTCCGCCAGATTCACTTACAGAAAATGAAGACGCAATTATAAAAGATTGTCAAAGGGTAATTGAGAAGTTTCATGACCCTTCAAACCTTGCAATGTTAAAAGTTAGTTTGGCGCCATGTTCTCCTTTTAGCGTTAGTCAGGATTTAATGAAAGAAACAGCCAAGTTAGCTCGAAGTTATTCAGTTAGCATGCATACACATTTGGCAGAAAATGACGAAGATATTATTTATACCAAACAACATTTTGGTATGACTCCAGGCGAGTATATAGAAGAATTAGGTTGGGTTGGTAATGATGTCTGGCATGCCCATTGTGTAAAATTAAATAAAGAAGAAATTGACTTGTTTTCAAGAACCGGCACTGGAATTGCGCATTGCCCTTGTTCAAATATGAGGTTAGCAAGTGGAATAGCACCATTGAGAAAGTGGATAGATGAAGGTGTCAAAGTAGGACTAGGAGTAGATGGTTCAAGTTCCAATGATAGTGGACATCTCTTGAGTGAAGCTCGCCAAGCTATGCTATTACAGAGGGTTAATTTAGGCGCTAATAAATTTTCACCAAGAGAAGCCTTGTTCACAGCAACTAGAGGTGGTGCAGAAGTATTAAACCGAAATGATATAGGCCAGATTTCAGTAGGAAAAGCAGCAGATTTTGCAATATATGACTTGAACAAAATAGCTATGTCTGGAGCATGGAGTGATCCTCTCGCAGCTTTAGTATTATGCACACCTTCAGAAACTGCATACACAATTTGTAATGGAGAAATAATTTCTCAAAATGGTCATTTGAATAATTTTGATCTAAATTCATCTTTAGAAAAACATAAAGCTGCATCAAAAAGATTATTAGGTTTATAAGTTTATAAACCTAGTCTCATTATTCTTGAAATGGTATTCTTTTAAATTAATAGAAGAATCTTCTTGATCATTTATTCTATCAATTATCCAAAAATCTTGTTTCTTTTTAACTAAAAGAGGGTGGTGCCAAACATTTTGATTGTATGTAATACCAGTATCTCCATCTACATGAAAACATCTTAATGTATTTAAATCTGGTAATTCATTTTTTTCTTCACTAACGACTATTAACCAGTCATAATCTTGAATTGGAAGGAAGCTCTGTGAAGCAATTGGATGTTTCTCCATTATCTTTATTTCTATAGGAAAACTTCTTGGAGTGCCTGAGAAGATAGAAATAGCTGAATTTCCATTTTTGTTCTCTAAACTTAATTCAGAAATATTATGATATCTTGTAGTCGTTCCTTGGTTGATAGAGCGAAGTTCTGATGCATTTTTCTTTTGTATTACGCTCCCAAATCTAGAAAAAATTTTAGTATCTAACTTTTCAATAGAAATATTACTCATTTATAATTTCAATCCAAAAATTCTTAATCTTGATACTCCTCCATCTGGATAAATATTCAATCTCACATGAGTAGCTTCTTGAGTTAACTTGTCATCAATTTCATAATTATGTATTTTATCTGCTTGAAGTTTTGTCTTATTCAATATGTATTTCCAGTTTTGTGAGTCATTAATAATTTCTTCTAGGTTTTTCTCTTTATCAAAATTTGATATTTGAATTGATGCTTGGTCAGGATAATTACCTTTAAAATGAGCAGTATCTATTTCTATTTTTTTTACTAAACCTTTTGTTGCTAATTTTATTATAATCCAATCATGGCCGGGCTCCCTTCTTCTTCTTGTTTCCCAGCCGTCTCCCATTGTTTTCCCTCTGCCGTCAGATAGAAGGGCGGATACATCACCATAATGGGCATTATTATAGGCAACTATAGAACCACCTAATTTTAAAGATGATAATTCAATTAGATCATTTTTATTTTCATAAAAATTCCAATCAAGTTTTACCTCACCAAATAATCTTAATCTTGCAACTCCTCCATCAGGAAATATTTGTAACCTTATATAACTTACTCTAGTTTTTGACTTAATTTTAAATTTATTACTAGAATCTCCTTTTAATGGTGATTTAGGAAGTATTTCAACCCACTTGGAGTTTTTGTTAGGTTTTTCATCACCATTTAAACCTTGGATGGAAGCAAAAGGAGGAAAATTTCCAGTAAAAAAACTTGTATCAACATTTATTTCAGAAATAATTCCTGGAGAGCCTAATTTTATTATGGCCCAATCATTTCCTCCATCTCTTCTTCTTTTACTTTCCCATCCATCCATCCACTTTCCATGTTCATCGTATTTATCTTCAATGAAAACTGGTTCTTTGTCATTTAGCATTCGAGAAACTTCGCCAAAGAAATCATCAGAAACTTCAATTACTTTTGTACCAATTTTTGGTGAAGCTAGATTTGTTAAATTTTGATTTTTATTATTCGCACTCATTTTTTTCCTATTTATTTAAAGCATACAAAAATCTCTGGAAATATATTTTCCTAAATTTTTATTAACTTGGAATTCATTCTGATCATAAATTTTATTACCTCTTAACCAAGTTTGTATTGGCCATCCAGTAATATCTAAACCTTCGTATGGCGTATAGTCGGAACCATGACTTAGATTAATTTGTTGAATTTTATTTTTTTTATTAGGATCCCAAATTGTAATGTCGGCATCAGAACCAACCTTAATAGATCCTTTTTGAGGATAAAGGCCATACATTTTGGCAGGATTTGTAGAAGTTAGCTCTACAAATCTTTCTAAACTAATTCTATTTTTGCTTACACCTTCAGAAAACAAAATTGGCAATCTTGTTTCCACTCCTGGAATACCATTAGGAACCCATTTGAAAGATGTTCTTGCTCCAGGTCTATCTTTACCCTTACTATCTTTAAAACGGAAGGGACAATGATCTGATGAAAATATGTCAAAAGTTCCATCAATTAATCCATCCCAAATAGCTTGTTGGCTTTCTAAATCTCTTGGTGGAGGAGAGCATACGTATTTCGCACCTTCAAAATCCATATTCAGGCCCTTCATATCATCTTCTGTTAAACAAATATATTGAGGACAAGTTTCAGAAAAAATTTTGATGCCTTTCTCTTTTGCCCATTTAATTTGAGATAGTGCCTCTTCTCCAGAAACATGAACAATAACGATTGGAATATCAACTATTTGAGCATGGCTAATGGCTCTGTGTGTTGCCTCTCTCTCCACAATTTGAGGTCTAGACAATCCATGATAATAAGGAGCTAATTTTCCTTCATCTTCTAATTTTTTAGTTAAAAATCTAATAGCATCATATCCTTCAGCATGGACCATAACTAGTGTTTTCTCATTCTTAGCTACTTCGAAAACTTTTAACAGTTCTTCATCATTTAAAACTAGATCGTCATATGTCATAAATACTTTGAAAGAGGTATAACCATCTCTTGCTAGTGCAGGAAGCTCTTGACCTAAAACTTGTGGTGAGGGATCACTTATAATTAAGTGAAATGAAGTATCAACAAACAAATTGCCATTGGCCTTTTTATGATAATTTTCTACACATTCTCTGAGGGATTGTCCTTTTTCTTGCATGGCAAAGGGTAAAACTGTGGTATTACCTCCAGCTGCGGCAGATTTTGTAGCGCTTTGAAAATTATCAGCCATCTCAACGTCTGGTCCTGATGGTTGATCTATGTGGACATGGGCGTCTATACCACCAGGCAAAACTAATAGATTAGAAACATCCTCTACAATTTTTCCTTCAGCATTAATCTTACCTATTTCACTAATTTTTCCATCAGCAACACCAATGTCACATTCTTCCACACCATTTTCAGTTACTATTTTCCCATTTTTAAAAACAACATCAAATTTTTTCATATAATATTCTCCAACGACTATTTACTTTTGAGATTATATACACTTAAATAAAGTCGATTTATCAAACTCCTCTCATTGTCTTCGAGAAAAGAAATATTTCCTGGTGGCATTGCGTAAGATAATACTGACTGTTTATGTATACTTTCAATATTGTTAATTATATCTTCAGATGTTTCTAAGTTAACTAATTTGGGTGCATGTTTCATATTTTCCCATAAAGGTTCTCTTGCATGACACATAGAACATTTAGAAACAATGATTTCCTTCGCATTTAGAAGTGTGTCTTCAGGAATTTTTTCTATTAAAGAAGCTGTATTCTTTATTGTAGGTAGTTGTGGTTTACCTAAGTCTGAAATATAGAAAATTAATGATGCTAGTAAAATTATTGGAAAACAAACCCAATAAGGCGGTTTTGCCCCAGTGTGTTTAATGTTAAAAAAATGTCTAATTAGAGCTCCAATTATAAGTATTATTGAAATAATTAACCAAGAATATTCCGTAGCATAAATAAGAGGATAATGATTTGAAATCATAATAAAAATTACTGGCAGCGTTAAATAATTATTATGAAGGGAACGTTGTTTAGCAATAGCACCATGAATAGGATTGGGTGTATCATTTGCTAATAAACTTTTAACAACTTTTTTTTGACCAGGAATAATAATCATGAGGACATTTGCAACCATTATAGTACCTAGAACAGTACCAATCTGCATGAAAGCCCCTCTATAACTGAATATTTCAGAGTAAACCCATGACATTACAGTTATCAAAATAAATATTGAGCAAATAAGTACATAGACGTTCGTTTTTAATGATATTCGGCATATGAAATCATAGATAACCCACCCAAAAATTATTCCTAATAAAGAGATTATTACTGCTTCGTATTTTTCAAGATCGTATTTTTCAAGATCAATCATGTATAGTTCAGCACCTGCATAATAAATAAGAGCTAATAATGCAAAACCTGAAAACCAAGTTGCGTAAGCTTCCCATTTAAACCAAGTTAATTCAGAAGGTAATTTTGATGGCGCTACTAGATACTTAACTAGATGATAAAAGCCACCACCATGAACTTGCCATGCTTCTCCATGAGCTTTCTCTGGAAGATCTTTGTTTTGCTTTAAACTTAAGTCTAATGCTATGAAATAAAAACTTGAACCAATCCAAGCAATCCCAGCTATAACATGAAACCATCTTAGAACGAGTTCTGACCATTCTTGAAATAAAAACGACACTTGTTAGCTCCCTCTGTAGGTGCTGTATCCAAAAGGAGATAGTAACAACGGTATATGGTAATGCTCAGAATTATTACTAATAAAAAAACGTATTGGTATTTTATCAAGGAAAATTTGTTTCAAATTTTTATCATGTTTTTTTAAGTAATCACCTGCAAAAAATAATAATTCATAATGAGCCACTTCTAAATTATTTGCAGATAATAATGGTTCATCTACCCGGCCATCTGCATTAGTTGAAACAGTTTTAATTAAAATTCTTTCGCTATTTTGTATTTTGTATAATTTAATTTTAAGTTCTGCTGCAGGTTTCCCCTTGCTAGTGTCAAGAACATGAGTTGAGAGACCTGCCATTTATTTCTCTGTTTAAATTTATATAAAATATGCTTAAATGCATAAAGATAATAATCTCAGGTGAATTAATGTACAATGAATCTTTTAAATTTCTTTCTCAAAAAATGGATAAAGGTGAAATAATAGACCTTCTAAAAAGTATTTATGAACATTCAGCTTGGGTGCCAGAAAGACTTCTGTCTCAAAATATTAGTGAGATTAAAACAAAAGAACAACTCCAGTTAATGATGCAAAAGATTGTTGATAATGCTTCAGAAATAGAGAAACTTAACCTGATCAAGGCGCATCCAGAACTTGGTAAAAAACTTAAAAAACAAGAAAAACTTACAAAATTCTCTGAAGAAGAACAAAAGTCTGCTGGCTTAGATCAATGCTCTGATGAGGAGTTTGAAATTTTAACTAAACTTAATAATGACTATAGATTAAAATTTGAATTTCCATTTATTATTGCCGTAAGAGGTTTAAGTAAAAACCAGATTATAGATAATATGAAAAAAAGAGTTAATAACAGTAAATCTCAAGAATTTGAAACTGCAATAAATGAAATTCACAAAATAGCTAAATTGAGAATTAAAGATTTACCCTATTGAAGAGAGAAATCATTTTTATTAGTAATAAAATATGGGAATATAAATGATAAAAAAATTCAAGGAAATGAAAGGTGTAATTGCTATAGCAACCACACCATTTAACAACGAAAACACAATTGATTTTGAATCCGTTGATAGTCTTTCAGAATATTATTTAGAAAGTAAAGTCTCTGGAGTGACAATACTCGGTGTTATGGGCGAAGCTCATAAACTTAATATTGAAGAACAAAAATTATTAATAAAAAGATATATAGGCAAATTAATTAATAGTGTCCCTGTAATTGTAGGGGTTTCTAATCCAGGTCTTGATAATTTGGAATTACTTTCGAAATTTTCAATGGATACTGGTGCTTCTGGTGTGATGATTTCTGGTTATAATGGTTTAAAAAACGATGATCAAATTAAAAATTATTTCAATCAAGTTATAGAACGTACACAAGATATTCCAATATGCTTACAGGATTATCCTCCTACAACTAACGTTTATTTTTCTGAAAGTGTTATAAATGATGTTATGGAGAACCATCCATCAATTGAAATGTTTAAACATGAAGATTGCCCAGGACATAACAAACTATCAAGACTTTTAAGATATAGAGACTCTAATTTAAATAAAAAATATAGTGTTTTTGTTGGTAATGGAGGTCTGTATGTTCCTCAAGAACTTGAAAGAGGTGCTGACGGAATTATGACTGGTTTTGCCTTTACTGAAATTTTGGTAAATTTATATGATCTATTTTCTAATAATCAAAAAGAAATAGCAGAGGACTTGTTCGACATATTTTTACCATTGATAAGGCATGAACAACAATTTGGAATTGGCTTAGGTTTAAGAAAATATGTTTTACAAAAAAGAGGTATAATTAAATCTTCAAAAGTAAGATCACCTGGGCCTGTTCTTACTGAAGATGACATCAAAGAAATTGAACATTTATTAAGTAGACTAAAATCAAAATTAATAGAAAGAGATATTCCAATCCCTAGAGGTTTAAATTAGAAATATGAAAATTTTACTTTTTAACCCAAATACCACTGAATCTATAACTGAAAAGCTTTATGAAACTGCAAAATTAGTAAATGGTCATGACACAAATTTAATTCCAATGACAGCAACAAAAGGTTTTCCATATATTTCAACAAAAGTTGAAGCACAGATTACTGGTACTTTGGTATTAGAAAAATTAGCGGAAATACATTCAGAATATGATGCAATAATTATAGCAGCTTTTGGTGATCCTGGTTTGATTGCAGCAAGGACATTGTTTAATTTGCCAATCATTGGATTAGGAGAGGCAGCTATGTTAAGCGCCTGTCTATTTGGTAAGAAATTTTCTATTATCTCCTTCACAAATGCAATGGCCTCTTGGTACGAAGAAAGCGTAGAATTACTTGGTTTACAATCTAGATATGCAGGATTTAGGGCTATCGATGGTGTTAATTTATCTATAGATAAAATTCAATCATTACAAAAAAAATCTTTAATTGAGTCTGCGAACAATGCCATAGACATTGATGGTGGGGAGGTCGTCATTTTTGCAGGAGCTCCATTGTCGGGATTTAAAAAAATTGTTCAGAACGAGATTAGAGTCCCTGTAATTGATTGTGCTGAGGCAGCTGTAAAGCAGGCAGAATTAGCTGTCACTATGAATCAAAATATTACTAATAAAAATAAACTCCCCCCTAAATTATCTGTAGGAATTGATCAAAAACTTTCTGAAATAATCTCTCATAAAATTAGTAACGGTTGAAAAATGGGAAGAGATTTTATTGGTTATGGTAAAGACAAACCAAAAATATTTTGGCCACAAAATAACAAAATGGCTGTGTCATTTGTTGTAAATATCGAGGAGGGTGCAGAGCTCTCAATTTCATCAGGTGATAGTCAAAATGAGTATATATACGAAAATAATCAAGTTAAAATTTTAGATATTCCAGATCTTTGTATGGAGTCTCATTTTGAATATGGCTTAAGATCAGGTATTTGGCGTATTTTTGATATTTTTGATAAGTATGATGTAAAAGCTACTTTTAGTTGTTGTTCTCGTGCTTTAGAAAAGTCACCTTGGCTAATTAATGAAATTTTGAGCAGGAAGCATGAAATATCGGCTCATGGTGTCAAATGGGTTTCTCATGCCTACCTCAATAAAAAAGAGGAAAGAGAAATTATTAATGATTGTTACTCATCAATATTAAAACTGTCAGGGCATCCACCAAGGGGTTGGCACACAAAATCAAGTACATCTCCATTTACAAGAGACCTTTTGATAGAGCATGGTGGTTTCATTTATGACTCTAATGCATATAATGATGACCTTCCATATGTAATCAAAAAAAATAATAAGAAATTTGTGATTATCCCTTATTCATTTGATACCAATGACATGAGATTTGATGGAAATAATGGTTTTGTTCATTGTGATGATTTTAGTGGTTATTGTAGAGAATCATTTAATCAACTTATTTCTGAAACAAATAACGGTTATATCAAAATGATGTCTATTGGATTACATCCTAGAATTATTGGAAGACCAGGCAGAATTAAGGGATTGGAGGATTTTATAAAATATATAAAAACCTTTGAAAATGTTTGGTTTCCCAAGAGAGTCGAAATAGCAAATTATTGCTTAGAAGAAGATACCTTCAATTTTTTTGATTAATTTTTTATCATTAAATGATAATTTTCAACTAAATTTTTTTTACAAAATTAATTAAGTTTGACTCTTTAATTTCATGAATGCTTAATAAATACACAATTTTTATGAAAGGAATTAAAATGCTTAATAAAATTTTTAAGAAAATGTTTCTTTTTGTAGCACTATGTACTTTTAGTTTTAATTTGCATGCAGCAGATTGGACAATGGCTTCAGGCTACCCAAAAAGTAACTTCCATACTCAAAATATTATTAAATTTATAGATGAAGTTAAATCAACGACTTCGGTTAATATAAATTTAAATCCAAATGATACTCTAATTAAATTGGATGCTATTAAGACTTCACTTCAAAGAGGACAAATTCCAATTGGAGAAATTAGGTTAGGTATTTATGGTAATGAAGACCCGATGTATATCTTAGCTGGATTACCTTTTATTGCCCCAGATTATTCTAGTGCATGGTTACTAAAAGATGTTCAAATGGATTACCTTCAAGATAAATTTGCGAAAAAGGGCTTGATGATACTTTATACATCTCCATGGCCAGGTCAGGGATTTTATACTAAGTTTCCTGTAAATAGTGTAGCTGACTTTAAAGGTAAAAAGTTAAGAATTTACTCAACTGCAACTCAACAAATGGGTTCAATGTTAGGTTTTAATGCTACAATTTTACCATTTGCAGAAATTCCTCAAGCTTTTTCAACAGGTCTGATAGAAGCCTTATTTACTAGTCCACAAACAGGTATAGATATACAGGCTTGGGACAATACAAAACACTTCACATATGCAGGTGCTATCTTCAGTAAAAACGCTGTTGTGGTAAGTAAAAAAGCATTTGATGCGTTGTCAAAAAGTGACCAAAGTAATATTCTCGCAGCTGCGAAAAGAGCAGAGTTAAGAGGATGGGAAATGAGTGCTGAAACAACTAAGAAGCAAATCGATATTCTAAAGAAAAATGGGATGTCTTCTAAAAATGCTCCTGATGAGGTTATTAGTAAAATGAAAAGTATCGGTCTTGAAATGATGAAAAGCTGGAGAGCTAAAGCTAGCCCTGAAGCTAATGCAGTATTAGATAGATACTTATCTATGAGATAAAAAATAAAAAAGAGAGATAATCATGAGAAATATATTAAATAAGATATATCTTTACAGTGGTTATCTCTCTGCATTCTTTATGGTTCTGATTGCTCTTACTATAGTAGCTCAAATTTTAGGTAGGTTTGTCAATATAACCGTAGATTCTACTGAAACGGCTGGCTTTAGTTTAGCAGCCCTAACATTTTTTGGTTTGTCTTATACCTTTCATCATGGTGAACACATAAGAGTTACCTTGTTTACTAGACTTCTTGGAAAAAAACTTAGAAGGTATCAAGAACTTTTTTCTTTATTATTTTGTATAATTATAACTAGCTACCTAACTTACTGGAGTTGGGATTTTGTTTATTTTTCCTTTATATTTGATGACATAAGTCCTGGTCTTCTAGCTATCCCATTTTGGATACCAAGACTTAGTATGTCCGTTGGCGTTACTATATTCCTTATTGCTCTAATTGATGACTTTGTAACAGTTTTAAAAAGTGAACCTCCCTCATACGTAAAAAATGCTAACCCAATATTAAAAGACAATACCTAGAGAAAAAAATGGCTACAGGTTTATCATTAATATTATTTATTTTTCTTTTAATTCTTTTATCACTAGGAATATGGGTGGCACCTGCGCTTATAACTCTTGGCTATATTTTATTAGAATTCTTTACGCCGGCTCCAGTTGGATCTTTGTTGGCAAGTACTTTGTGGGATGCTAGTTGGAATTGGGCTTTAACAGCTTTACCCCTGTTTATTTGGATGGGAGAAATACTTTTCAGAACTAGATTATCATCTGAAATGTTCAAAGGGCTTGCGCCAATGTTATCAAATTTACCTGGTGGGCTGCTTCATGTTAACGTTGTTGGATGTGGTATTATGGCCGCTGTTGCGGGCTCTAGTGCGGTAACGTGTGCGACTATTGGAAGAATGAGTATACCTGAGTTAAAGAAGAGAAATTATGATGAGACTTTGAGTATTGGTTCATTAGCCGGCTCTGGAACCTTAGGTCTTCTGATACCACCTTCAATAATGTTGATTGTTTATGGCGTTCTAGCTCAAGTATCTATTTCAAGGTTATTTATAGCAGGTGTGTTGCCAGGTATCATGATTATAATTATTTTCATGACTTATATCATCATAAGATCAAAATTAAATCCAGCATTAGCTCCAAAACAAGATGTAAGGTATACTCTTTGGGAAAAAATCAAAGCTGCTAGAAATTTGTTACCAGTTCTTGCTTTGATATTTTTTGTATTAGGTTCTATTTATGGCGGATATGCAACACCAACTGAAGCTGCAACGATAGGTGTAATAGGTGCTTTATTACTCGCATGGTCTTCGAAAACTCTCAATAAAAAAAGTTTTATTGATAGTTTAATGGGTGCAGTAAAAACATCTTGTATGATAAATTTTATTATTGTTGGGGCTGCTTTTTTATCTGTTGCAATGGGATATACAGGGATACCTAAACAATTGGGTCAGTTAGTTAGTGATTTTGAATTATCGCGGTTATCACTATTAGCAATTTTAACTTTATTATATATCTTTCTGGGATGTTTTCTTGAAGGTACATCAATGATGGTCTTAACTGCCTCAGTTGTGTTGCCAATGGTACAAATTGCTGGAATAGATTTGATATGGTTTGGTATATTTACAGTTGTCGTCGTTGAAATGGCTCAAATTACACCACCAGTTGGTTTTAATTTGTTTGTACTTCAAGGTATGACCGGGAGGGATATCTTAAAAGTTACAAAAGCTGCATTACCATTCTTTTTTCTTATGTTATTAAGTATAGTTATATTAATAATATTTCCTGAGATAGTTACTGCACCTGTAAACTTTATGATTCAATAATTAATATAAGGATAATTTATAATGAGATTGGCTATTGATATAGGCGGTACATTTACAGATATAGTTTTAGAAAATCAAAATAACCTTATTACAAAAAAAGTTCTTACCTCAATCGCACAGCCAGAAGTTGCTGTAATAGAAGGAGTTTCAGAGCTTTTGGATGAAAATAATATTACATCATCTGAAATTAAGATGATTATTCATGGAACAACCCTTGCAACCAATGCAGTAATTGAGAGAAAAGGGGCAAAGACATGTTTTATCACTACTGAGGGTTTTAGAGATGTTTTAGATATAGGGTATGAAAGTAGATTTGATCAGTACGATATATTAATTGAAAAAACAATGTCATTAGTTCCTAGAAAACATAGGTTTGTTATTAAAGAAAGAACTGATGTTAATGGTAATATCTTAGAGCCCATAAATACTGAGACATTTTCTAATCTGGTTCAAAAAATTAAAGAAGAAGGTTTCAAAAGTGTAGGGATTGGTTTTTTACACTCCTATGCAAATTCAGAAAATGAAAATATTTTAAGAAATCATTTATTAGAAAACTTACCTGGAGTAGAAGTAAGTATTTCATCAGATGTTTGCCCTGAAATAAGAGAATATGAGCGTTTTACGACTACTGTAGTTAATGCTTACATAAAACCTTTAATGGCTAGTTATCTTAAAAAATTAGATAATGAATTAAAAATTAAGGGATTTGATTGTCCTTTGTTGCTTATGACCTCTGGAGGAACGTTAACTAATATAGAAAGTGCATGTAATAATCCTGTAAGATTAGTTGAATCTGGACCTGCTGGAGGGGCTATACTTGCCACGTCTATTGCAGATGATCTCAATCTTAACAAAGTTATCTCTTTCGATATGGGTGGAACTACAGCTAAAATTACTATCATTGAAAATAAAAAAGCAATAAAAGCTCGAGAGTTTGAGGTTGATAGAAAAGCTAGATTTAAAAAGGGAAGTGGATTACCTCTAAGAATTCCAGTTATAGAAATGGTAGAAATTGGAGCTGGTGGAGGATCTATTGCTAGAGTTAATAAACTAGAGCAAATTATTACAGGCCCTGATAGTGCGGGGTCTTATCCTGGTCCTGCATGTTATAATAATGGTGGTGAGAGACCAACAATCACAGATGCTGATTTAGTTATTGGTAAAATCAACCCAGACAATTTTGCAGGTGGTAAGATTTCACTCTCTAAAGATTTAGCAAATAAAGCAATTAAGAAAAATATTTCTGAGATTGTCAAAATGGATAATGAGACAGCAGCATTAGCGATTTCAGAAATTGTTGATGAAACAATGTCAAATGCTGCAAGAGTTCATACTGTTGAACAAGGTCATGAAACTTCAAATAGAACTCTTATTGCATTTGGTGGAGCAGCACCTTTACATATCGCTAGAGTGGCTGAAAAATTAAGAGTAAATTCTGTAATTATACCTACTAATGCAAGTGTTGGTTCTGCAGTTGGTTTCTTAAAAGCACCGGTTGGTTATGAAGTTGTTAAGAGTTTGAGAATGCTTTTAAATGTATTTCAAGCAGAAAAAGTAAATGAATTACTTAAAAAAATGAGAAATGAGGCAGAAAAAATTATTCAAAACACTTCGACAAAAGTTTCTTTTGTTGAAGAGAGATACGCATTCATGAGATATGCAGGGCAGGGGCATGAAATAAAAGTTGCTATTGATAACTCTGATTTGTCTAACGAGCACTCAGCTAAAATAAAGTCATCATTTGAAGAACAGTATGAAAAGTTATATTCGAGGATTTTACCCAATGCTGATATAGAAATCTTAACCTGGTCTTTATCTTTATCTATCGCTAATGAAGAAAAAACATCTTTTGAAAATATAAAATCATTTAATAAGATTAAAGAAAATAAATTGGTTGATTTTGTCGATTATGAAAGAAATGAAAAGATAAAAATCCCATATTTTGAACGATCTGAATTAAAGCCTGGTGATATCATTAATGGCCAATGTATTATATCTGAAGACCAGACCACAATAGTTGTGTCTAAAAACTTTAACACAAAAGTATTGTCTAACAATTTTTTACAAATGGAATCTATTAATCATGACTAAAGATAAACTATTAGATGAGAAAAAAAATATCCAAAATCAAGTTATGTGGAACCGTTTATTATCTGTCGTTGAAGAACAGGGTCAGACACTTGTTAGAACAGCTTTTAGTCCTATAGTAAGAGAATGTGGTGATATTTCTGCTGGCGTTTTTGATTTAGAAGGAAGAATGATGGCTCAAGCTGTCACAGGAACACCAGGACACGTGAATTCTATGGCTGAATCAGTCAAGCACTTTATTGAGCATTTCCCTCTTAGTTCAATGAATGAGGGGGATATTTTTATTACTAATGATCCTTGGATGGGTACTGGCCATCTAAATGATTTTGTAATAACAACACCTTGTTTTAAGGATAAAAAGATTGTTGGCTTGTTTTCTTGCACATCTCATCTGACAGATATTGGAGGATTAGGTGTTGGGCCTGATGCTACTGATATACATATGGAGGGTTTATATATACCCATGCTAAAATTAGCTGATAAGGGTGTAATGGATCAAACTTTATTAAAATTAATAAGTCAAAACACAAGACAACCTATAGAAACCGAAGGCGATGTTTATTCCTTAGCCGCTTGTAATGATATTGGTTGTAAAAGATTAGTAGAAATGATGAAAGAGTTTCAGATATCTGATTTGAAAGAGTTATCTGATTTCATATATAGTAAGTCTCTTCAAGCTGTTGAAAATGAAATTAAGAAAATTCCGAATGGAACATATAGAAACTCAATGATGATTGATGGCTTCGAAAAGGATATTTGTCTTGAAGCAGAGTTAGTAGTAAATGATAAATCAATATCTGTCGATTTCACAGGAACATCAGATAAATCTAAATTTGGAATCAACGTTCCATTATCTTATACTAAAGCATATACATGTTTTGGTTTAAGTTGCCTCGTGAGTGCAGAGATACCTAACAATGCAGGGTCCTTAAAACCTTTTGAAATAGATGCTCCGTAGGATCAATATTAAATGCTCCATATCCTGCTGCAGTTTGTGCAAGACACATTATTGGGCAGATGCTTCCTGATGTTGTTTTCGGATGCTTGGAAAAAGCTTTACCTGACAAAGTACCTGCAGAGGGTGCTTCTTGTTTATGGAATATAACATTTCGTGGGAAAACTGATAGAGGAGCTAATAACAACTCATTATTTGCAGTGACTGCAGTGGTTAATGGAGGGACTGGAGCCAGACCTGTTAAAGATGGTTTGTCTGCAACGGCTTATCCCTCTGGTGTAAAAGGAACCCCAGTTGAGATTAATGAGGCTGTAGCACCTTTACTATTTCTAAAAAAAGAATATTGTCCTGGTAGTGGAGGAAAGGGTAAATACATAGGAGGTTTAGGACAGGTTATTGAAATAAAATCTGCAATTGACGAAGATATGGATCTTCTAGCTTCTTTTGATAGAATTAAATATCCTGCCAGAGGAAGAGCTGGTGGAGAAAATGGTAAATCAGGAACAGTTTCAATAAAGGGACAAAGACAACTAAACGGAAAAGGAACTCAAGTAGTAAAGGCTGGAGAAATTTTACAAATTTTCACACCCGGCGGTGCTGGAATTGGAAATTATTCTGAAAGAGATAAAACTCTTATTAAAAATGATGAAGAAAATGAATTAATATAATATCAAATAGGTATACCCAAATTCCTACTTGGTTTAATTTCAAATTTCTTAATTTTTAGGTTTAGTTTTATTAAATTCTCAATCAGTGTGGTAGCTGCAGTTACACCTTCAATGAAGGCCAAACCGTATTTATCTGAAAGTGTTTTAGTAAGATCCGATATTCCAGCACTTGTAATTATTATTGCTTCAGGCCTATCTTCAGTGATTGTCCTCTGAATTTCATGTTCAAGTTTTTTAATATTCGCTTTTGACATAGTTTCCATATCAAGTATTGGGACCTCAATAGACTTGAGCGAAACACATTTATGATCCAAATCATATTTAACTAGATTATTTTTAATAGCTTCATGAGTTTGTGAGATATTAGTAATTATTGAAAATCTGTTAGCAATTATATTTGCAGTATAAAAACTTGCTTCTCCTATACCTAATATTGGTTTAGATGTAATTTTTCTAATCGTTTCAACACCAATATCTTCATATGATGCTACTATGAACGCATCTGAATGATGATTGTTTTCAACAGATTTAATAAGATCAGAGATGCTTGTTGTTTCATGGTGATAATTAAAATAGTCCTCAACAAAATCTTCATTAATAAAAATACGAGAATTTTGGCTAATTACCTCTAAAGCAGTTTTTTTAAGTTTGTCATTAGATTTTTTACTTGGGTAAGGATTTAAAATACAAATTTCAATCTTCAAAACAAATATCTCTATTTATCAATAATATCAGGTAAATCAAAAACTTTTATAGGGGGTAAATCTTTCGTATACTTTTTTATTTGAACTAATGTGGAATGAGCAGACGGACCTTGTGCAAGCGATGATGTCCCAACATCTTCAGTTAGTACATTTGGGTTACCATGTATGCAAAAGTCATCACTCAAGGGGTCGTACCATGCGCCAACAGGAAGGAAAACCACTCCCTTCATAACTTCCTTTGATATTTTCACTCCAGCAAGACATTTACCTCTTTCATTGAATACTTCAACTATTTCTCCATCTTTTAACCCTCTTGAATTGGCGTCTTCTGGGTTAATCTTAATTGCCTCTCTTCCTAATATTTTATCCTTTTGACTTTCTGATCCATTGTCAAGTTGGCTATGCAGTCTATTATGCGGTTGGCCAGAAATAAGTTGCAGAGGAAATTTTTTTACAAGTTTAGAGCCCAACCATTCATCTTGTTCTATCCATGATGGGTGACCTAAACAATCTTTATAATTGAAACCAGCTACAGTTTCAGAAAATATTTCTATTTTACCAGAAGGAGTTGGAAGAGGATTTTTTTCAGGGTCATTTCTAAATTCTTCCAATAAAATTGTTTGTTTCTTTGGTGAAAGTACATTTTGAAACCCGCTTTTCCAAAACTTATCAAAGTCAGGTAAAGAAAAGTTTGCTTCTTGAGCACCTTTTTTAGCCTCGTCCCATAAAAATCTTAGCCATTGATCTTCATTACGATTTTCTGTGAATTTAGAAGATATTTTTAATTTATCAGCTATTGCAGAAAAAATCTCATAATCTGATTTAGATTCACCGACTGGGTCTATACTTTTATGCATTGGAGATATTGTCTGATCCCAATGTCTTATACCAATATCATTTCGTTCCAGGGATGTTGTTACTGGTAAAACAATATCAGCGTGTCTGGCAAGACTATTCCACCAAATTTCATTAACAATTATAGTATCAGGTTGCTTAAATGCTTTCACAAGCTTTTTAAGGTTCATTTGGTGATGAAAAGGATTACCTCCTGCCCAATAAACTAGCTTTATATTTGGATATTTAAGGTTTTGACCATTGTAAGTAAAATGTTCATCAGGTTGCAAAAGCATATCAGAAATTCTTGCAACTGGAATAAATTCATTAACAGGATTTTTAAATTGATTTAGAGCAGGCCACTTATGAAATTGGACTGGATTACCAATACCATTTTCTGCGCTATACCCTAATCCAAAGCCACCTCCTGGCAAGCCAATTTGTCCAAGCATACAGGCTAGGACAGTGATCATCCAATGTGGCTGTTCACCATATTGTTGTCTTTGTAGCCCCCATGCTCCAGTTATCATTGTCCTATTTGAAGATATTTTTTTTGCTAGATTATAAATTGTATCACTTGGGATTCCTGTAATTTTTGAAGCCCAATATGGAGTCTTTGCTTTACCATCAGATATACCTTTTAAATACTTTGAGAATTCCTCGTATCCAGTACAGTATTTATTTAAAAATTCTTTATCTAACATGCTTTCAGTTTCAAGAACGAAAGCTATTCCAAGCATAAGCGCTGTATCAGTTCCTGGTCTAATCTTAATCCATTCTGCATTGCTAATTATATCAGCTTCCATTTCCATAGGGCTAATATTTATAAATTCTATTCCTTTTTGAGCACAATTTTTTATGAATTCTTTTGTTGTATGTTTTCCAACACCACCCGATGTGACTTGCGAATTTTTAAGAGGAAGTCCACCAAACATCATAATAATTTTTGAATTATCTCTGATATTATTCCAATCAGTATGATTATCTAAAAATTGTCTATAAGACATTCCAATAACATGTGGCATGATTGTTTCACTGGCTGCGTAGGAGTAAGTGTTTACTGATTTGGTATAACCACCATAACAATTAAAAAATCTATGAAGTTGACTTTGTGCGTGATGGAATCGCCCAGCAGAGCCCCATCCATATGAGCCAGCAAAAAAAGCTTTATTCTTATATTTATTTTTTACCCTATTTAATTCAAAAGCTACTATTTCAATAGCTTCATCCCAGGTTATTTGTACGAATGGATCAGAACCTCTTTTGCTCCTGACTCTTTTTCCGGCTAATGATAATTTAGGATTAGATAATTCTTTACGAATTTCTCTGAGGTATCCTCTTCTAACATGAGGAAATTTTATTCTTAAGTTGTCGTCCACACTGTCAACTAATCCATTAGCTATACTGGAAGGATCTTTGTCGAGTTCATAAGGTTTTAATGCTACTAGATTGTCGTCTTGGGTTTCAGCATAATAGCTTCCCCAATGAAATGAGGTTGGTCGTTTAATTTTTTTTGGCATCATTACCCCATTTTTGAAATATATAAATTGATTATGCTTTATTAAATTATATTCTTATCAAGAAACTTGGCAAGGTGTATTGCTTGAATATTTAAGCCATCTTTAATTTGGCATCTGCATGAGGTTCCATCTGCAATTACTTTGACATTAGCCTTATATTTTTTTATCGCTGGGAAAAGTTTATCATTCGCCATTTTCATAGAAATATCGTAGGTATCTTTATCATAACCAAAGGCACCTGCCATACCGCAACAACTTGTATTAATGGTTTCAAATGTCAATTCTGGAACTTTGTTTAAGATTTGTTCAATTGGCTTTACGACATCAAATGCTTTTTGGTGGCAATGTCCGTGAATGAGAATTTTTTCATTTAGACTTTTAAATTTAACATTTTTAATATTTTTGACCAACAACTCTTCAAATGTAAAAGAGTTTTCTTTTAATAAATCTGAGCTTTGACTTTGGATTAAAGAAGGCAATTCATCTCTGAAGGATAATATGCATGATGGTTCCAAGCCAACTACAGAAATTCCCTTTTTTAAATATGGCTCAAAAGTTGTTAATATTTTCTCGATTTCAAATCGAGCTTGATCAACTAAGCCATTACTTAAATAAGTTCTTCCACAACAGAGTGGATTACTACTATTTTGAGACACTGGAATGAAGGGGTAATACCCAGCCGCTCGTAAAACGTTAATAGCCGATCTTACGTTTTCTGGTTCATAATACCTATTAAAAGTATCTACAAATAATATTACAGGTATTTTGGTATCATTTTCATCAACTGAATTAGGTAGTTCACTATCTTTAAAAAAATCCTGACGCCATTTTGGTAATTTTCTTTTTGCAGTAAAACCAAAGAGTACTTCACTTATTTTGGCTAGGCCCGGTATTTGATCTCTAAGATTAAAAAATATAGAAAATTTTGATGCTATAGGCGCGTATTTAGGCAAATATGAAACGAGCTTGTCTTTAATATTTAATCCTTTTTGTTGATATTTTAAATGAGAATATTCAATTTTCATTTTGGCCATATCAACACCGGTTGGACATTCTCTTTTACAAGCTTTACATGACACACAAAGTTGCATGGTATCTGACATTTCTTTTCCATACATAGCTTGTTTTCCAAGTTGTCCTGAAATAGCTAATCTAAGAGTATTAGCTCTGCCTCTAGTAGAATCTTTTTCATCTCTAGTTGCTCTGAATGATGGACACATCACGCCTCCATCCAATTTCCTACAAGCTCCATTATTGTTACACATCTCAATTGCACCTTGAAATCCTCCCGAATTTCCTGTCCAAGAAGACCAATCTAATATGGTATTTATATTCTCAGAATTGTAAGAGGGGGCATATCTAAAATATTCCCTAGTATCCAATTTTGGAGCATCAATAATTTTCCCTGGGTTAAAAATACAAGTTGGGTCAAATGAGTTTTTTACAATCTTAAATAAATCAATCATTTTTTTACCAAACATGATCTCATTAAATTCGGATCTGGCTATTCCATCACCGTGTTCACCTGAATAAGAGCCTTTGAATTTTTTTACAAGGGCGCTTGTTTCATTGGCTATATTCCTCATTTTAGAAACGTCATCTTGTAATTTCATATTAAGAACTGGTCTTACGTGAAGACAACCAACTGAGGCATGAGCGTACCAAGTTCCTTTTGTATTATATTTATCAAAAATTTTGTTTAAACCATGTGTGTACTCAGCTAAATCTTTTAGTTCAACAGCACAGTCTTCTATAAATGACACAGGTTTTGCATCTTGTTTCATCGACATCATTATATTGAGACCAGACTTTCTCATCTCACTAACTTTAGATTGAAGTTGACTATCAATAACATCGATAACGCCTCCAATTTTTTTATTACCGCTCCAAGAAAATCCAAGATCTCTCATTAGTTGGTGAAGTTTTTTTAGCCTCTGGTGGTTTTCTTCCATATTCTCTTCGGCAAATTCTACTAACAATAATGACTCTGGGTTTCCTTTAACAACGGCTTCAACAGTCGGTTTGAAAATATCAATTTTCCTAGCTAATGCTATCATTGTATCATCTACCAGTTCTACAGCTACAGGGTCTAATGGTACAATGTGTTGGGCAGCATCCATGGCTTCATAAAAGCTAGGAAAATGACAAATTCCCATAATTTTTTTTGATGGAAGAGGGGATAGTTTCAATTTTATTGAAGCTGAATATGCCAATGTCCCCTCAGAGCCAACTAGTAAATGTGATAAATTTATACCGTCACCAATTTTACCGTTTGGCCTATTGGCCATGGCATCATAGATTAAGGCCTCAATATTGTACCCACCAACACGTCTAAGAACTTTTGGAAATTTTGAGAGTATTTCATGTTTATTGTCGTTAGCAAGTTTAATTAGCTTTGATATAATACTAGGTGCAAATTCTTTTGATGATAAAATATTTTTCTCATCCAGCTTGCCAAAATTATAGACCGAGCCATCTGATAATATTGCCTCAATTTCGAGGACATTGTCTCTCATCATACCATACCTGATTGACCGTCCCCCACAACTATTATTCCCAGCCATGCCACCAATTGTTGCTCTACTTGATGTCGAAACATCTACTGGAAACCAGAGGCCATAAGGCTTCAGGAATCTGTTAAGCTCATCGAGAACAATCCCTGGCTCTACGATGCATGTCATATTATCCTTATCAAAATCCAAAATTTTATTCAGATATTTAGAATTATCTATAACAATTGCTTTGTTTACAGTTTGGCCGCATTGTGATGTGCCTCCACCCCTAGCGAGTAATGGAATATTATTTTCTCTTGAATAATTTACTGTTTCAATCAAGTCTTTTTTTGTTTTTGGAACTAAAACACCGTGAGGCATCATTTGATAAATTGAGGCGTCGGTTGCGTATCTTCCGCGAGTAAAATGATCGTTGTAAACCTCTCCAGAGGTTTTGTTTTTTAAGGTATTTAACAACTCGTCTATATTACCGTCTGGCATTTAAAAACCTTTATGTAAAAATAAATTCTATATGGAATGTTTATAATAATAAGTGTATACAGTATTTAATAAATATCTCAATTTTTTCATTTAAAGATTAGATTTACACCAAGGAATTTTAAAATATGGTTAAAAAATACATGCCAGGTAAACATTTTTTACAATTGCCTGGTCCTTCCAATGTACCTGATAGAATTTTAAGAGCTATGGATTATCCAACGATTGACCATAGAGGCCCTGATTTCACTGTTTTAGCTCATGAGTGCTTAGATGGAATGAAAGGTATTTTTAAGACCAAATCTGATGTAATTATTTATCCAGCTTCAGGAACTGGTGCTTGGGAGGCTGCGTTAGTAAATGTTCTCGAAGAAGGTGATCTTGTTTTAATGGTAGAAACAGGGCATTTTGCATCATTGTGGAATAAAATGGCTTTAAAACTTGGCATTAAGACAGAATTTTTAGAAACTGACTGGAGAAGGGGAGTAGAACCTGAAAAACTTTTAGATAGGTTAAAAAAAGATACTGAAAATAAAATCAAAGCTGTATGCGTGGTTCATAACGAAACCTCTACTGGCAGCACGTCAAGAATTAACGAAGTAAGACAAGCCATTAATTCTGCTAATCATGAAGCGCTATTAATGGTAGATACGATTTCTGGATTAGCTTCAATGGAATATAAACATGATGAATGGGGAGTCGATGTAACAGTGTCGGGTTCCCAAAAAGGACTGATGCTACCGCCTGGTCTATCATTTAACGCTGTGTCTGAAAAAGCTAAGTTGACCGCAAAAAAATCAAAAATGAAAAGATCCTATTGGGATTGGCATGAACAAATAGAAGCTAATAAGCAGGGATCTTTCCCTTATACGCCGGCTACAAATCTTTTATATGGTCTCAAAGAAGCAATTGTAATGCTTCATGAAGAAGGTTTAGATAACGTTTTTAAAAGGCATGACCGGCATGCAAAGGCAACTAGGGAAGCTGTGCAGGCTTGGGGATTAGAAGTTCTCTGTGAGGAAGAAAAAGATTATTCTAGTGTTTTAACAGCTGTAATAATGCCTAATGGATACAATGCAGATGAATTTAGAAAAGTAATTCTAGAAAACTTTAATATGTCGCTGGGTAATGGACTTTCAAAACTTGCTGGTAAAGTTTTTAGAATAGGCCATTTAGGAGATTTTAATGATTTAATGCTAATGGGAACTTTAAGCGGGATAGAGATGGGTCTCTCAATGGCAGAAATTCCTCATCAAAAAGGGGGATTAGATAGGGCTGCGACAGTCCTATCCAATAGCTAAATTTGTAATATTTATTTTTTAACTTTATAATTAAGAGTATAAAAATGATTTGTTACAACGTGTTATAAATATAAGTTTAATGATAAAAGGTACAAAATGATTGTTTTAAAATATTTTTCAATTTTAATATCTATGCTTTTACTTTCTTCACAAAGTTTTGCAAAAGAAACTAAATATACTTGCAAACCTAAAAGTGCTGCTGCCGTTAGGTCTAATGGTATTCAAGTTTTTAAAATTACCGGTGATGAAAAGCCTGTTCAAATTACAATTCAAGATGGTAAAGGAACGGAGTCTGGTTATTTTTTAGTTAATAAATCTAAATATGAGATATTAGACCTTGGTACTGGAAAAGCTTATGCTTTTGATAGAAATGAACCATGGACACATATTCAAGATATTTTCTTTTTAGATAACAATGTTTTGTCTTTTGTATTAGCTGCAAATGCTTCTATTACAAGGTATATGTGTAATCAATCTAAATGATTAACTCTAATAATGTTTTTAAAATTTGAAACATAATAAAAAATTATAAAGATTAAGATGCACACTCAATCACAATTAATAAAATTTTGCACATCAGTTTTTGTCAAGTTAGGGATGGATGAAGACAAAGCAAAAGATACTTCAGAAATATTAATTGAGGCTGATATGATGGGCCATTCCACCCATGGTGTAAGGCTTTTACCATTATATATAAAAGATATTGAAGCAGGAAATATGACTGTCGTGGGTGACGAAGAGACAGTTAAAGACACTGGTAGTTGTTTGACAATAAATGGTAATCATTTACCTGGTATATGGTTAACAAAAAAATTTCTTAATCTAGCGGCCGAGCGTGCAAAAGTTTATGGCACGTCAACGGTTCTTTTAAAAAACAGTCATCACAATGGTGCTTTAGCTGCATATATGCTTCCAATTGTAAATCAAGGTTTGGTACCTATAATAAAAAGTTCTGTACCATCATCTGCTACAGTTGCACCATTTGGTGGAACTAAACCCTTACTGACACCAGATCCAATGGCTATAGCTTATCCCACAAATGAGGATCCAGTTATAATTGATATTAGTGCTTCAATCACGACTAACAATATGATTGCTGATAAAATTGTTAAAAATGAGCTTTTTGAATTTAACTGTTTATTAACATCTGAGGGTTTACCAACTAACGATCCAAAGAAGTGCAAGATAAAAATGGAACCGTAATGCCATTAGGAGGACTTGAATATGGTCATAAAGGTTTTGGTTTGGCGCTTGGAATAGAGGCTTTGTCCCAAGGCTTGTCAGGCTCAGGAAGGAGCAAAAGCCTAAATTCATGAACCTTTCTACATTCATTCAGGTCATTGACCCTGAAGCTTTTTCAGGCTTGTCCGTATTTAAGAATGAAATGAGTTTTCTAACAGAGCAATGTTTAAAAAATCCTCCAATAGATAATAATAATAAGGTAAGAATGCCTGGACATTCAGCTATGAGAAAAAGAAAAAAAGCTATTAAAGAAGGTATTATACTAAGTCCTGAAACAAATAATACTTTAAAGGAGATTTCAAAGAAATTTGAAATATATCTTTAATATTTTTTTACCTTCCTCTCCATTGACTTATTTCGCCTAGGAGCTCAAGAAGCTTTTTTAGTTTATCCTCACCATAACGTTTTTGAATAGATTTATATATTAAATCCATGTCAGGAGCTACTTTCTTAAGCATATCTTCACCAAGAGTCGTTAGTTTTAGGTTGATACGACGGCCATCATCAGGATCAACAAACTTTGTAATAAAGTTTTCGTTTTCAAGTTTATTTATAATTCTTGATAAGCTTGGTGCTAAAATACAAGCATCAAAAGCAACTTGTCCTGCATCTGAACAACCTTTTTCTCCTAAAACTCTCAACACTCTCCATTGTTGTTCAGTAAAACCATATTTCATTAGTATTGGTCTTACTGATAACATCATTGACTCTCTGGCTCTTAACAAGGCAATAGTAAGAGACTGGCTTGTTTCAGGATAATATTTATTATCTGTTTTATTAATTTGCTTACCTCCCCCAAGGTTAGTTAAGAAATGAAGATGTTATAAGTATACATATGTTTGAATAAAAATATACTTTTGCAAATATATTTTTTTTTCTTAATAATAAAAGCTTATTATTTAAACAATAGGTTATGATTGATGAAAAATATTGCGAAAGAAAAAATTTTAAAAAATGAATTGTGTCTCGGGGTAGGACTTAGGCAAACTAGAACTGCTGATATTGGTAAAATTATGTCTACATGTGGTTATGATTGGTTATTTATAGACATGGAACATAATAGTATGGATATCGATATCGCA
The DNA here is from genome assembly GCA_038131365.1 of Candidatus Marisalimonas marina. Lineage (GTDB taxonomy): Bacteria > Pseudomonadota > Alphaproteobacteria > Puniceispirillales > Marisalimonadaceae > Marisalimonas > Marisalimonas marina. The sequence continues at coordinate 349,750 of JAYPPH010000005.1, forward strand.
TCCCAGATTTCTGTTGCAGCACAAGATGCTGGAATAACACCAATTGTAAGAGTACCAGATTTTGCTCATCATCATGCAACTAGAGTTTTAGATTGCGGTGCAATGGGAATTGTTTTTCCACATGTTGATGATGCAACGACTGCACAAAGACTAGTATCAAATTGTCTATATCCTCCTAACGGTCATAGATCAATGACAGGAGTATTACCTCAATTAGATTTCAAGCAAAAACCAATCGCAGAGGTGGCAAAGCTAATTAATGACAACATGTTAATAGTAATAATGTTAGAAAGCCCAGAAGCTATTTCAAACGTTGATAGTATCGCAGCAGTAGAAGGTGTTGATGTAATATTAATTGGTACTAATGACTTGTGCATGGAGATGGGTATTCCAGGTGATTATAATAACTCTAAAGTTAAAGAAGCCTATAGGAAAGTAATAGAAGCCTGTAAAAAGCATGGAAAGACCCCTGGTATGGGTGGTGTTTATAATGAAGAACTTATGTCTGAATATATTGGTATGGGTATGAAATTCATATTGTCAGGGTCAGACCTTTCATTTATGATGCAATCTGCATCCCAAAGATCAAACAAACTTAGGTCTTTTGTATAATAATTAAATTTTAGGAGTCAATTTTGAATAACGTTCCTTTATTTTCATCTTTTAATGTAAAATCTAAAACATTGAGAAACCGAATAGTTTTATCTCCTATGTGTCAATATAAAGCTAAAGATGGTAAGATAAGTGAATGGCACTTACAACATTACTCTAGGTTTGCCTTTTCTGGTTTGGGCGCTGCTTTCATCGAAGCTACTGGTGTTTCTCCTGAAGGTAGAATAGGTCATGGATGTACTGGTATTTGGAGTGATGACCATATCGTTGGGTTGTCAAAAATTGCTAAGGTTTTTAAAGAATATAACTGTGTAAGTGGTATACAGTTGGCTCATGCCGGTAGAAAAGCAAGTTTTCTAAGGCCTTGGGATGGTGCATCTCCAATAACCAAAGATGATACTATAGAACCTGCCTGGCAGACGATTGGCCCAAGTGCAATTCCTATTAATGAAAAATCTCCAGTCCCCAAAGAAATGACATTAGATGATATAAGAAAAGTTAGAAATGAGTTTAAAGAAGCCGCGCAAAGGGCAGATAAAGCTGGATTTGATATGATAGAAATTCATGGTGCTCATGGATATCTATTACATTCATTCTTTTCTCCTATTTCGAATAAAAGAGATGATGAATATGGTGGCTCTTTTGAAAATAGAATTAGATTTGCATTAGAAATCATTGCTGATATTAAATCTGTTTGGCCAGATAACAAGCCTATTTTTTATAGACTTTCATCTATAGATGCACCTGGCGAAGGTGCCACATTAGACGACAACGTAAATTTGGCAAAAGCATTAAAGTTGGCGGGAGTAGATGTTGTTGATTGTTCTTCTGGAGGTATTACTGGGTCTCCTGTTCTTACAAAATCAAAAATTATTCCAGGTTTTCAAGTTCCATACTCAGAAAAGATTAAAAAAGAAGCTGAAATAAGTTCAATGGCTGTAGGTGCTATCATCAATGCCGATCAAGCAAATGATATTATTGCTAATGATAGAGCAGACTTAGTAGCAATGGGTAGAGAGTTGCTAGCAGATACTCAATGGGTATATAAAGCTGCTACTTATTTTAGTTTAGACAACGCAAAAGATTATCTTCCAGATAGTTATTCTTTTTATCTATCTAGAAGAGATGAGTTTTTAGATAGAACAGCAAAACCTGCGTAAAATTATTTGATTAAGTTTTTATATCGTAAAAATCTACAGGCTTAAGTAATTTGTTTTCCTGAGATTCTAAGGCGCCTAGTTTAGCGCTTTCTTGGGTATAATTAATCCAATCTTCATCTGCCCACATAGCTGCTCTTTTCTTTTCTCTGTCATCTGCATTCTTGTATACCCATATATGAGTGTATTCGTTTGGATTACCAGTTTCAGTCGTAGCAAAAAGTAATGGCTGCCCTAAATGTCTAGATTGAGCAGGTTTCCCTTTTTCACTATATAATTTCAAATGAGCTTTAATTGTCCCAGGCTTGCATCTATAAGTTCTAACATCTAAAAGCATAAATTCCTCACTATTATTTTAGTTAAAAAATTAACTATATATTATATAAATGAAAAATGAAATTAACCTTTAATTTAAAAGATTAATATTATGAGTGTTGGTGAAAAAATTAATACAGAAAATCGAATTGTTATAGAAGCATCCAGGGTTAGTAGATATCTAGGATATCCAAGAAAAGTACCTATCTGGAGATTAGATTTTTTGTTGCCGCGTACTTGTTACATATATAGAGATGGTGACAACTCTGATATAGCGCTTGAGATTGAGAATATGAAAGGAAACTCTATTGTCCCTGCATTATCAGCTGAAGAAGCAGAAAGACGATTACGGAGCCTAATTCCTTCTGTAGAAATTTATGGTGAAATTAATAGGCAATGAAAAAAATTTATGTAGATGCTGACGCTTGTCCTGTTAAAGATGAAATCACAAAAGTAGCTATACGTAATAAAATTAGTACCTACATGGTTTGTAATGGAGGTATTAGGCCATTCAAAAATATTTTAATTAAATTAGTTATTGTATCTGAAGGAGCAGATGAAGCAGATAAATGGATTTTTAACAATGTCTTAACAAATGATATTGTCATCACTTCTGATATACCTCTGGCTGCAAAGTGTTTAGATAAAGGTGCTAATGTATTAAAGTATAATGGTTATGTTTTAACTCAAGATAATATTGGTAATATTTTAGCAACTAGAGATTTAATGTCTGATTTAAGATCATTTGATCCTTTCCTTAAGGGTAAAAATAAAAGTTTTTCTAAAGGTGATAGGACGAAGTTTGTGAACTCATTACAGAATTTGATATAATATTTAATTTTCGAAATTTTAATGATACAATTTTTTATTTGCTAAATAACTTAATTTAGCATATATGATCATTACTATCTTAGCCTAAGAAGGCAGTCAGTGTTTCTGGCTAATACGATCGACTTCCTTGCTCATATAATGTTCAATCTAGTCCGGCGTGTTTTGATTGAACAATAAAGCTTATAAAATAAGCTGATTATAAGGAGTTATATATGCCTAACGGTACAGTTAAATGGTTTAATCCAAATAAAGGTTTTGGTTTTATAGAGCCAGAGGGTGGTTCTCAGGATGTATTCGTTCACATTTCTGCAGTTGAAGCTGCTGGAATGAATACTTTAAATGATGGAGCTAAGATTAGTTTTGAATTAGAAACTGGTAAAAATGGTAAAGTCGCTGCTGTAAATTTACAAACTTTATAAATTATTTTTACAGACTATTTAAAGGGCCTTTTGGCCCTTTTTTTATATAAATTACAGAAAGTTTCTTTAATTTTTTTTCCAATTTGTTTACGATATTTTCGTAATAATTGGGGTAAACATATGAAAACATTAAAATTGTCTAAAGCAACTATGGAAAAAAGAGTTTCTAAGTTTGCTGAGTTAGAACCATTACCAATACAAATAGATAAGACTGTTCCTCAAGCTGGTAAGGATATTGTCTATGCAAGGGAACTTCTTTCAGTCATTGGCTTGGATCCGTCTGAAGGTACAACTCCCATTAATTCAGGGGCCCCAATTATAGGTGCTGGTGGAATAACTATGACTTTAGCTAAATGTCCACCTGGTCAAGGCCCTGGTTTACACAACCATCTTGCTACCTTTGAGACATTTACTGTATTGGAAGGAAAGTTTCTTATTAAATGGAATGATGATGGCTCTGAAGAATTAATATTAAAAAAATATGATACAATATCCATTCCTCCAGGGGTTTGCAGATCATTTACAAACATTGATGAGGGAGAGGGACTCTTGCAAGTAATTATTTCTGGAGGCGTGCATGATATGAATGATATATCTTTTACTCCTGAAGCAGCAGATAAAATGGAAAGTATTCAGCCAAACCTTTCTAAAAAGTTTGAAAATATTGGTTTTAAATTTAACGCAGGCGCTTAGCAGTAATCTATTATATTAGTAAAATTAAAGATTTTATTTTTTCAATTTGGTAATAATTATTCCTGCAATTATAATCAGAAAAGCTCCCAATATTGTATTTTGTTGAGGTACTTCTTCATATAAAATATATCCCCAGAAAGCTGCTAACAATACTGTTAAATAGACAAATGGGGCTGCAAAAGATGCATTAACAATTTTTAAAGCTTCAATAAATAAAAAATGACCCAAAGTTGCTAATAATCCTAGACAGAACATAAGCATGGTTTGATTTAAATTAGGCCATTCCCAAAAGAAAATTATAAATGGTAAAGATAAAATTGTGCCAGTTATTGCTGTATATAATAATGTTGTTTGATTAGAATCTGATGAGTTTAGAAATTTTGTTGATATAGTAAAAAAAGCAAAGCATAGTGCTGCTAAAAATGGAAATATAACAGCAAAATTAAAAGACGCACTATTTGGGTTTGCTATTATGATAGCTCCAATTAATCCAATAATAACAATAATCACCTGAACAAAAGATATTTTCTCTTTTAAAATTAAGAAAGCTAGTATCGTAGTGATTACTGGACCAATCATATAAATTGCAATATTTTCTGCAAAGGGTAAGTAAGCTAGGCCAGAAAACATAAAACAGGTAGTAATTAATAATAGTGCGCCTCTTAATATTTGTAGAGACGGGAATGGACTTTTTAAAAAAGTTATTGTGTTTTTGTTAAATAGAATAAGTAAAATTATTAATTGTGATAAATACCTAGAAAATACAATTTGAAATGGATTAAAAAATTGACCTAATTCTTTCGCAGTCAATTCCATCACTGAAAAAAAGAAATAGGTTAATAAAAGAAGAAATGTTCCCCAAAGGGTATTTGAAATTTTAAGTTTGAAATACTTATTTAAAAAATTTGACATTGTTTAACATATTAAATTTTTTTCACATAGTCATTTGATATTTGAAGAATAATCAAACGAAAAAAAGGACGAAGGATGGGGGTCCTTCGTCCTTGTCTTTTAGATGACATAACAGCTACCTTGGGGGAGGAATATGAGCTTATTCTTATGCCATCTTCAATTAATATTCATGGGAGGAGGTACGAATACTAATCTTTTAAAATATTTATGCAGCTACCTTATCTTCAATCTTATTGTCTTGCTTAACTGACTTTTCTAAACCTAAGTTTCCTGCAGGGAAATCTACAACATCTGTCTTGTTGAAGAAGTCACCATTTAATACTTGCTGTCTTGTATATCCAATATCAGCTAATGTTCTGTCATCTAGGCTCAATAGAGCTTCTCTTGTTTTTGATACGGCAATCTTGTTAAAAGCTGAGGTAACAAATTCATTTAATCTTGCTAAAAAAGTATTTTCCATTTTCTTCATCATTTCTTTCTAAGTTTTAAGAAGGATTATTCCTTCGTTGTTAATGATATACGCCTTAAGAATTAAAAAGAGAATAGGGGTAAATGGAATTTCATTGTTTCCAAAATGGAAACATTAAATAAAAATGTAATATAATTATTCCCTAATAGGAAACAATGTGTTCGCATTGTGGCAAGGGTTGATTGGGTTTGTTGATATGTATTATGTTTGTCTTGTATTTATAATTTTCACTGATGATATTTTTATTTAACTTTGTATTTTTTTAATTAATAATTAAAGTCATTATCATTGATTTTTTATAGGTACTCCGTGTCAAAAGCTTTTTTATTATGGTGGATACAAATAGTTACAGTATCCTTTGCTGCAATATTAATTTTTACCTATGGTTGGTTCGAGAAATTGTATGACTCAGACCAAACTAAAATCAGTTTTATAATAATTACTATTTTTATTGCAGCCTCAATTGCCACAGGATTTTTAAGTTTTAGATCTGAATATGTATATAAAAAAATAAGTAACTATATTTGGTTTGCCTCAGAAACTATGGTTACTCTTGGTTTAATAGGAACAGTTGCAGGATTCTTATTAATGTTAAGTTCGGCTTTTGATAATTTAGATGTAAGTAATGTTGAAAATGTTCAGAAGGTAATTTCTAATATGGCTTTGGGAATGAGTACAGCTTTATGTACTACTCTGTCTGGTTTAATAGGAAGTGTATTAACCAAAATACAAATGGTTATTTTAGAAAATAATTCTAATTATGAGTGATCCTAGATATAGATCTTCATTTGGTTTTATTGATCTGCTATTTAACATGCTTATTGGTTTTGTTTTCTTATTTATGCTTGCATTTTTATTAATAAATCCAGTTGCAAAAAAAGAGACAATTAAACCTAAAGCTGAATATTTTATAGAACTTGAATGGGATGGAGAAAAACCTTTTGACCTAGATATTTGGGTTAAAGATAACATGGGTCATGTGGTTAGTTTTAGAAGACCAGATGATGCTCTGATACATCTTGAGAGAGATGATTTGGGAACAATTAATGACACTTACGTAGATCAGAACGGTAAAATTGTTTATCTCAAAGAAAACAGGGAAGTGGTTGCTATTAGGACACCTGAGGCTAGATCCTATCTTGTTACTATACATTTCTATAATGCTAGAAAATTTCCGGCTCCGCTAACTCACGCTACAGTTAAATTACTCAAAGTTAATCCCTATAAAGAAGAGTATACTAAAAAATTACTTTTTAGTGCTGAAGGCCAAGAACTACCTGCATTTAAATTTAGAGTAGATTATAATGGTATTGTGCATGTCGATCCAACAAATGAGCTTATCATTGATGGTGAAGTTATTCGAAAAGGAAGTGGAATATAATGCTTGATTTTTCTATTAGCTCAGGTCAGTTAATGTTAATTTGGTCATTTGCTGGTGCAATTTGTTGTTTACCATTTTTTACAAGAAATATTTGGCAAAGATTTTTTACAGTTCCAATAATATTCATTGCGATATGGTTAAGTTTTTATACTAATCATGAATTTATAGGTAGGCCTATGTATGATAGGCCACCTGATGAATTTGTATATGAGCATCATGCTGTCATATATGACAAAGGAGATCGTTTCATTGTATTATGGGCTGTCAAAGATGGAATAAATAAGTTATTTAAATTTCCTCATACAGAACAAAATGAAGAAGCTTTAGATCAAGCCAAAAGAAATGCTGAAAGATCTGGAGTACCTCAGATGGGCGAGATTGTTAAAGAAAGTCAAGCGGACAAAAGGTCTAGGAATAATGAATTTACTCTGAAAACTTACAGGTTTCCTTTTCAAAAAATGATGCCAAAATAATTGATTTCAACTTAAAATTTTTGCTTGATGTAATCGCTTAGGATTGGTTGTATTTTATTTGACATAGTTGAAAAAGAATTTTCCCATAATTGTTTTTGTTCTCCAATATCATGGCCCGTTAGTAGTAGGGTTCCAAATGGTCCAACTTTATCTATTAACTCGATTAGCTTATCCGTCACTGTTTTTTCGCTACCAATTATAATTAAATCTTTAGCTTTTTTCATTGCATCAGGTATTTCGCTTTGTAAATTAATATCCTCTCCAGCTATTCCAGAAGCTAGTTTTGAAACAGAGTTTAAGTAAAGAAAATAATTAGTAAAAACACCTTTGGGATCATCTAAGATATCATTAGCTTCATTATCAGAAGAAGTAATAAGAACACTTCTTCCCACACGCCATTTATCATAATTGGGATTTTTACCAATATTATTTGCGGCTTCTTTATAAGTTGGCCAATGTGTTGCAATATCATCAGTACTAACGAAGTTACCTGAAATAGGAATCCAGCCCTTCTCTCCAGCTAATTTGGCAGTCATTGAATTAGGATTTTTAAGCGACACTGCTATCTCTGGATATGGTTGTTGAAAAGGCTTAATAAATTTTCCTATTCCTAGTTCACTTAAAACATTTTTGGTTAAAGAAATATCTAAAAACTCACCTTTATAACTGTAAGTGTCATTATCTTCCCAAAATTTGATAATAGCCTCTACTGACTCAATCATTGTTAGGGCCCTTGAACGACCATCCATATTGTCAAAAAGTTCCCAGTCACTCACTAAGCCTCCAGCACCAACTCCAAGAATAACTCTTCCTTTTGATAAATGGTCTAGCAAGCTGACTTGCCCTGCTACCACTGCTGGATGTTGTTGAGGCAATGATATGACGCCAGTCCCAAACTTAATTTTTTTAGTCTCTGATATTAAAGAGGCGTGGAAAATTAAAGGAGATGTTACTGGTTCCGCAGTTGAACTATAATGTTCACCCATCCAAGCCTCAGAAAAATTCAGCTTATCTGCCAACTTAACTAATTGTCTATCCTCTTCGTAGGAAGTGGTAAAGTTTTTGTTAGCCGGATGAAGTGGCATCATGAACAAGCCAAGATTAAGCATAAATTTTCTCCAAATTAATAAACCTAATTTATTATAAATTATTTCAATTTATTTAAAATAAGTTTTATGAATTTATATTAAAATTTTAGAACAATAGAGCCTGTAGAGAGCCTGTTTTCAAGCATCATTTGAGCTTCTTGAATATCATCTATGGAAAAAACTTTGTCTATATTAATTTTTATATCTTTATTCATTATCATTTTAAAAAAAGCGTCTGCATTTTTTTGCATTTCACTACTATCTTTGATGTATGTATTTAACCCGCCAGTTGCAATGGAGCCAGAAAATGAACGTAATTGATTTATATTTATAGGTTCAATTGGGCCTGAAGATATTCCAAAACTTACTATTCTACCCTTTGGAGCAAGACAACCTATACCTTTTTGAAATGTATTTTTGCCAACGGAGTCATATATTACATCAACGCCTTTATTATCTGTGATTTCAAAAACTTTTTTGACGAAATCTTCTTTAACATAATTGATAGTATAATCGCATCCATTTTCCATTGCTATTAGTTCTTTTTCTTTAGTGCTAATAGTACCTAAAACTCTGGCCCCAATTTTATTTGCCCATTGACATAAGATTTGTCCAACACCCCCAGCCGCAGCATGTACTAATGCAGTGTGATGTTTTTTTAGCTGAAATGATTCATTTATTAAGTATTGTGATGTTAATCCTTGTAATGTTGAAGCTGCAGCCACTTTAAGTTCAACATGGTTATTTAGTTTAATGACTCTGCTTTCGTCTAAATTCATTAATTTTGAGAATGAGCCAAGATTCATGCAGTGAGTAACCTTGTCACCTATATTAAATTTAGAAACATTAGATCCTTTTTCTACAATAGTTCCTGACGCTTCCATGCCCATAATGGATGGTAAATTTTTTAATGGATAAGCACCATTTCTCTGATTAATATCAATAAAATTTAGGCCTGCATATGAGTGCTCTATCATTACTTCATTTGAATTAAGTTTCTTTACGTCGCTTTCTTCAATCTTCAAGACGTTTGCTGCACCTTGTTCATAAATTCTTACTACTTTAGACTTCATTATATTTTCCTTAAAAATTAATTAGGAAATTTCCTATTATTTCTTTCCCACCCTCACTACCAAATGACTCTGGGTGGTATTGAATTCCATAAATTGGATACTTTTTATGTGATATAGCCATTATTTCACTTTCAAAAGGAATGTTTTTAGTATCTAAGGTTGAATCTAAATTATTACCATCATGTGAAATACCATTAATTTTAAAACATTTAGGTAATGAATTTTTATCTACAATAAGTGAATGATATCTCATAATTTCAATATTTTGAGGGATTTTTGCATGAAGTCCTATTCCATCATGAATTAAAAACGAAGTTTTACCGTGCATCGGTTCCTTAGCCTTAATAACCTTCCCTCCAAACGAATAGCATATACCTTGCATCCCAAGGCAAATTCCTAAGATAGGTATTTGTGGACCCATTTTTAAAATAACATCACTACAAATCCCAAAATAATCTTTATTTTCAGGTGAACCTGGTCCTGGTGATATAATTATTTTATTAGCATTTAATTTTTTTATAGATTCTAGGGATAATTCATCATTTCTTTTTACAATCACCTTGAATTGATCAGATATAAAAAATTTATTAAGAATCTCACCACAATATTGGTATAAATTGAAAGTAAAAGAATCATAATTATCAATAATTAGTATGTTCATATTAAAAATCTTCTTGGAAAGAGTCTAAGACTGTTTTCATCGCTGCTAACTTTCTTTCGATTTCTATGTATTCTTTATCTGGATCAGAGTCGTATACATTTCCACCACATGTTTGAGCATAAGCTTTGCTTCCTTTTATGAAAATAGATCTAATAGGGATTGCAAAAGTACAATCTCCATTAAAGCCAAATTGTCCAATAGCCCCTCCATAGGGACCTCTGCCATCTTCTTCAATTTCATTAATGATTTTCATTGCTTCAATTTTAGGAGCTCCCGACAGAGTTCCAGCAGGAAAATTAGAGGCTAACGCTGAAAACATATCCTCACGTTCATCAATAATACCTGCGATCTCTGAAGAGATATGTTGGACATGTGAATATTTCTTAATATCCATAAGATTTCGAACTTTAACTGTTCCAAATTTAGATACTTTACCTAAATCGTTCCTATGTAGGTCCACTAACATATTGTGTTCAGCAATTTCCTTAGCATCATTTAGTAACTCTCTTGCCAATTTAAGGTCTTCTGTTTTATTAGCTCCTCTTTTCGTAGTACCTGCTAATGGGAAGGTTTCCATTTCACCATTTTTAAGTCTAAACAGTAGCTCAGGGGAAGCTCCAATTATAACTTGATCCCTAAATTTCATATAATACATATGAGGTGATGGGTTTAATGATCTTAATTTTAAATATATTTCGGTTAAGTCACCTTCAATTTCATAGTGACTCTTAAATCCTACTTCACATTGAAAAATCAAACCATTTTTAATATCATTTTTTATTTTTAGAACTGTTTTTCTATGTTCCTCTTTCGTCATTGAATCTCTTAAAAATTTAGTTTTTACGCTTTTGTTAAAAGAAAGTTTTTTATTTAAAATTTTTTCAATTTCTGCAATTCTGCTTTCTTCATAAAAATAGTAAAAAATTTCTCCTGTCATTTGGTCATATATTAAACCATCAAGAAAAATTCCAAACTTAAAGCACTCAAAGTTTTTATTTTTTTTAATATTCAGAGAATTTTCAAAATAATTTATGCTGTCATAGCTTATAAAACCAACTAGACCTCCAGCATACTTTCTTGAAATAACATTTTGAGGTATAATATCCCTTAGTTTTAGATAAGGATTTTCACAAGTATATTTAAATTTTTTAGCACTTTTTGTATTTTCTAATATTAATTCACTTTTATTTTCAGAATACACTAAATATTTAGGATCAAATCCTATGATATGATAGCGAGATATATTACTTTCTTCACCTAAGGACTCGAACAAAAAACAATTTGAAAAACTTTTTTCAATTTTTCTAAATAATTCAAAAAAGTCTTGATCACTTCCAATATTTATATATGTGGGCTTGCCTTCAATTTTAATTTTTGGTGCCTTTTTATTATTATCATTCATCAAATTTATTTTTCTTTAAAGTGTCGATTATATTAGATTCAATTTTAAATATTTTTTCATTTTCAAACGCTTGTGCACCTCTTGTCACGGTTGCAATTCCAACACCTAATTCTTCAGATATTTCTCTTTGTTTTTTTCCTTTTAGTAGCATTTGAAAAATACTTAGACGATTATCTAGTTCTTTAAGCTCTTTAGAGGTAAAGAGAGCTTTCAGTAATAATGTCATTTTAATTACATCGTTAGTCTCAGTTAGGAGTTTTATTAATAAATTTGTTTTCATGTACTAGTACAAAAATAATTAGGGTAAGTAAATTAAAAATTATGTTTTTTTTATTTTTTATAGTGCTTTTAAATTACCTGCGGAAACTTTTCCGTCTTTTCCATCTTCGAGTTCATACTCGACTTTTTGATCAGGTTCAAGGGTCTTCATGCCTGCTGCTTGCACTGCACTTATATGCACAAAAACATCTTTGTCTCCACCTTCTGGCTCAATGAAGCCATACCCTTTAGTAGGATTAAACCATTTAACTGTTCCTGTGGCCATTTTAATTTTCCTTGTCTTAACTCTTTTTATAATAAAGAGGTTTTGGTTATATTATTTTATTAATGAATCATGTCGAAAGATAACATGTCTACAATAAATATCTAACCATATTAAAATATTGCTCTTATAGCAAGATAGAAAAATATGGTATCTAATTAATAATCAGCTTCTTGTGCTTTTATTATAGAAGTTACGGCTGTGTTGAAAGGCGTATCAATATTATTTTCAATACCTAGTGTCACTACCATTCCGTTTATCGCATCAATCTCAGATAATCTTTTTGCTTCTACATCTTGGAGCATTGATGGCTTTGAGTTTAGAAGCTTTTTTCCAAATTCAGTTATGTAATCAACAGTATCATCAAAAGTGAAATTAACATTTTTTAAATCACCCATCTTTTTTGCTTCTAATGCACAACCTTTAGCAATGTTGTACATGTGTTCATTGCTCATGACTTCACCTAAGGTTTTCCTAAATATTGAGCATGATCCACTCCATGCAACATTACATATGAATTTTTCCCAAATTAATTGTTCAATATCTTCAAATGCTTTCGCATTAAAACCTGCATCACACCATATTTTAACTAATTTTTCTAATCTGGGTGTAATACCCCCATTCATTTCTCCAATTCTAATCATACTCATATTGTTATGATGGGCATGACCTGGGCCAATCATTGATGCTCCAAAACCTTGTGCAACTCCTAATAATATATTTTTTGATGGCATGTAAGAGGCAATTCTTTCACCTGCACCAAGACCATTTTGAATAGTCAGAATGAGAGAGTTATCTGATATAATGTTACTTAATTTTGATGCTACCGAACCAACACCATCTGCTTTGGTTGCAATAATAAATAACTCACAATCTTTTGCATCTTCAATTTTATTTGAGGCTTTTATATTTTTGACAGTATTATCACCACTAAAACCTGAAACTCTCAAACCATTAGTCCTAATAGCATCTAAATGATCTTCCCAAAGATCGATTGCAATCACTTCATTATTATTCTTTGCGAGAAAGGATGCATAGATAGATCCCATTGCACCAGCACCAATTACTGCAATTTTCATTTTAAAATCTCCATTATTCTTTTATGAAAGTACCGTTATTTAACTCTGTCATAGCTAATTTTATCTCTTCGTGTGTATTCATAACAATAGGACCATGCCAGGCAACAGGTTCTTTGATTGGATTACCAGAAACTAAAAGAAAACGAACACCTCTATCCCCTGAAAGAAGTTTAATTTCATCGCCTGTGTCAAAGGTAATAAGCGTTTTGTTTCCACTCATATCTCTAATTGTATAGTCTTGATTGTTGAAAGATTTTTCAACTTTAACCCCAACTGGCGTTGAAGAGTAATCAAATTTGGCTTCACCTTCAAAAATATATGCAAAACAATTATCATAGGTTGCAACAGGAAAAACTTTTCTTTTATTAGGTGGTACATAAATATCAAAATATTGAGGGTTTGAAGCAATTCCATTTATAAGCCCTTTATATCCCTTATAATCTCCAATTACTATCTTAATAATTGTTCCATCATCTTCATGAATGACTTTGATATCTGATCCCTTTATGTCTTGATAGTTAGGACTAGTCATTTTTAGATTAGAGGGAAGATTTGCCCATAATTGAAAACCATGCATTTGGCCTTTATCATTTCCTTTTGGCATTTCTTGATGCAATATACCAGATCCTGCTGTCATCCATTGCACATCACCATCACTAAGTTCGCCGCTATTTCCTAAGCTATCTTTATGCTCAACAGAACCTTTTAATATATAGGTTATTGTCTCGATTCCTCTATGTGGATGCCATGGAAAGCCCATATGAAAGTCTATTGGATTGTCATTTCTAAAATCATCAAGAAGTAAAAAGGGATCGAAATCTTTAGTATTCCCAAATCCAAAAGCTCTATCTAGTCTTACGCCTGCTCCTTCTAGAACTTGAGTTGATTTAGTATGATTTAATATTGGTCTTACAGTCATTCTTATCTTATAAACATAAAAGTCAGTTTTATGAATCTTTTTTAACACAATTAGCTTATTATTTTTTAGATATTTTTTGTGAGGATTTTATAGTTTGTTAGAGCAAGCCCTGAATGAATTAATACAAATAAATCAACCAGAGATATTGATTTTTGTAACTGTTTTAGCAGTAATTTTGGTTGCTATTTCAAAATCAGGATTTGGAGGCGCTTTAGGTTCACTTGGTTTGCCAGTAATGGTGTTTGTATTCCCTCCAAAGTTAGCAATTGCCGTTCTGCTACCTCTATATTTAATAACAGATATATTTGTTGCCTACACATGGCGAAAGTTTCCTGTAGTTAAAATTTTAAAAATTATGGTTTTAGGAGGCCTATCAGGACAAATTTTAGGGTGGTTATGTTTTGGATATTTAGATGACAAATATATTTTAATCTTAATTGGTATTTTGGCATTAATAACTGCAATTAGATATTTTAAGAATTTAATTTGGACAAAAAAAGATTCTGATAAATCAAAAGTAGGTTTAAAGCCCTCCTTTTTAAGGGGAATGGGTTGGTGTGGTTTTTCAGGCTTTTCTAGTTTTGTTGCATTAACAGGTGGAATACCGGCTCAGATATTCTTATTGCCATTAAAACTTGAAAGACAGTTGTTCGTGGGTACTATGAGTTTTTATTTTCTAATAATAAACCTTGCTAAACTCCCTTTTTTCTTTGACTTAGAAGTTTTTAGTCCTACAAGTATTTTATTGAGTATAATGGTTTTACCTATATTACCATTTGGTATTTTTTTAGGTAAATTTTTGAATAGAACACTTTCTGATAAATTGTTCTATCATATAAGTCATTTTGCTCTACTTTGTTGTGGTATTAACTTAATTGGTAAACAAATTTTATAGGGGATTTTGATATGGAAAGTGAAATGTTTAAAAAAGGTATAGCCAAAAGAAGAAAAGTTTTAGGAGATGCTTACGTAGATAAAGCTCTAGCGTCTGCCGATGAATTAGGCGCTGATATGCAAAAATTAGTAACTGAATACGCCTGGGGTGAAGTTTGGAATAAGGAGAATTTATCAGATAGAGATAGATCACTTATCAATTTAGGAATGATAGCTGCATTAAATAGGTCTCATGAATTTAAATTGCATGTGAGGGGCGCTCTAAATAATGGTCTTACAAGGTTACAAATTCGTGATGCGGTTTTACAAATTACAATTTATTGCGGGGCGCCAGCAGGCCTTGAATCTTTAAGGCTAATTAGAGAAGTGTTTAATGAGGTGGATTCTGAAAATTAATCTGAGAAAATCAGAAAAATCTATATACTATAGTTCTTAATAAGTGAGTTGTTATGGTTCATAATGATGAAAAAATAAAATTGGATCAAAATATTTCAAATAATGATGATTCTAATTTTAAAAGTCTTTATGGCCTTACACCTGTTGTAGAGAACACTATAATAAATGCAATAAGTAATAAAAATGCTCGAAGTTTAAAAAAACTTATAGAACCACTTCACCCAGCAGATCAAGCTGACATGTTAGAAAGGCTTACTGATGAACAAATAAGTGATTTCTTAGGTCTTCTGGGGAAAATCTCTTGATCCTGAGGTTTTAGTATATTTGGACCTTAATGTTCAAGAAAAGGTAATTGACTTTATTGGTCCCAAAGCTTTGGCAAAAGCTATTCCTGAACTACATTCTGATGACGCGGTAGAAATTCTTCAAGAATTGGAAGAGGCTGATAGAAATGTCATTATAAAACAGCTTCCAAAGTCTGATAGAATACTTGTTGAAGAAGCATTATCTTTTCCTGAGTCATCAGCAGGAAGGTTAATGCAAAGAGAATTTCTTGCTTTCCCAGGAAATTGGACTGTTGGTCAGACAATTGATCATATGCGTGATCAACCTCAAGACAATGAAGATAATTTTTATTCTGTTTATATTGTGGATCCTGCTCATAGGTTATTAGGCGTGATTTCATTATCTCGCTTATTATCAGCTAAAAGACCAGTTAGATTGAATAATTTAATGGAAGCTAATCCTAGAAGTGTAAATGTTGAAACTGATCAAGAAGAAGTCTCACTATTATTTCAACAATATGGTTTAGTAAATATGCCAGTTATTGACAAAGTCGGTCGTTTGTTGGGAGTTATTATTGTTGATGATATTGTTGATGTAATTAATGAGGAGGCAGAAGAAGATCTTCAAGGATTAACTGGTGTTAGTAACTTATCAATAACAGCTTCATTTGTTGAAACTATTAAAGGTCGGTTTTCTTGGTTGATTTTAAATATGTTTACAGCAATTTTAGCGTCTACTGTTATAGGGCTTTTTCAAGAAGAAATTGAAAAGTTAGTTGCTTTGGCAGTTCTAATGCCGATAGTTGCTTCTATGGGAGGTAATGCAGGTACACAAACTGTAACTGTTGCAGTTAGAGCGCTTGCAACTAGGCAGTTGAACTATACAAATTTACAAAAATTTGTTTTAAAAGAAACTTGGTTAGGTTTGGTTAACGGTTTCTTGTTCGCTGTATTATCGGTATTATTAGCCTACCTTTGGTTCGGAGATAAACAAATTGCTCTAATTATGGGTTTGGCAATGATAGCGAACCTTTTATTTGCAGGTGTTTTGGGAACATTAATACCCTTGACATTAGAAAAATTTAATATTGATCCAGCAATATCAAGTTCTGTATTCCTTACAACAGCAACTGATGTAATAGGATTTTTTACATTTTTAGGTTTGTCTGCTTTAGTTATTTTATAAAATAGGTTTAGATTTGTCATATCATTTAAAAAAAATAGCTGTTGGCATAGAATCTATTGATAGACTTAAAATCAGACAGAAAATGATATTCGAAACCTATGGTAAAATAGTTCACTCAACTAGAAATATGCCTAAACAAAAAGCAGAACTCATTAAGACAGGTTCGATGTTCTGGATAATAAAAAGATATGTTTTAGTTAGGCAAAAAATATTAAATATTGTTCCTGTTATACGTGATGACGGAAGTAAAGGTTGTGAGATTGAACTTGATAGAAATTTAATAAAAGTTATTCCAACAAAAATGAAACCATTTCAGGGGTGGAGATATTATCTTGAGAATGATATTCCTCAAGACTTAAATTTAAATGATCCTGAAGATGAAGAAATCCCAGAACAAATTCGTTCTGAGTTGATAGAGCTTGGTTTATACTAATAAAAATAAGTTTAGTTAATTTAGTGTAAACTATATATATAAAATTGAAAAATTTAAGAGAATTCATATGTTATCAAAAATTTTTAGTTTTAGGACTTTATTATTTTTAATAGTTTTAGGATTAAGTCTTTTTATTTACAAATATTTAGTGTCTACAAAACCTGAAGCTAAAAAAGTTAAAATTGAAGAAAAAACTTTTTATGTAAAAGTTATGCAGGCAAAAAGGAATAATTATGTTCCAAAATCTGATGAATTTGGCAGAATAGTATCTACCAGACAGGGAGATCTCCGTTTTGGAGTTCCGGGTAGGGTAATTTATATTTCAGATAACTTTAAAAATGGATCATATGTAAAAAATGGCCAAGTTTTGGCTAAATTAGATCAAAAGCGATATTTATTAGAAGTTGAAAAACTTAAATCTGATACAAGAGAATTGCTAACACAATTAGAAATTCGGCAGAGACAGGTAAAAAGATTTAAATCGATGCTTTCTAGAAAAGTAATATCTCAAAACCAATATGATAATGAATTAATTCTTTTGTCAAAAAATCAATCAGATTATGTGAGATCAAAAATATTATTAGAAAAAGCAGAAGAAGATCTTTCTTACACTGTATTGAGATCCAAATTTAATGGTGTTTTATACGATATTAAAATTAACAAGGGGCAGTTTCTTTTGAGCAATGATAAAGTTGCTAATATATTCTCAGTTGATGATTTAGAAGTAGAATTTGCTGTCCCTTCTAAAATCTACTCAAATGCACAAAATTTAATAGGAAAAGATATTGAGGTGGTATGGGAAGCAAGTGATACATCTTTAAAAACAACTAAAGGGAAAATTATCAGAACTGGTGGGAAAATTATTGAAGAAGAGGGAGGGGGTAAAATTATTGCAAAGATAGATAATAAAAATCTCTCAATTCCACTAGGTGCTTTTGTAAGAGTTAGTTATCCATTAGATGAATTTTTAAATGTATTAAAAATCCCAGAGACAGCAATCTATGGTAACAAGGTGTATGTTGTAGAAAATAGAATTGCTAGAGAAAGAACTGTAGATATTAAATATAAAGGTAATGGTTATGTCATTATTGATGGAAATTTATCAGATTATGATCAAATCATAATAACAAAAATACCTGAAAAATTAAATAATCAAAAAGTCACAATTACTAATTAAACTAATAATATAGATAATCATTTAGAGTAAAATTTTGTTAAAATTCAAAGAGTCAGGTTTTTTAAAGTTTTTTGTGGAGCATAAGACTGCTGCAAATATAATTATGATACTAATGATTGTTGTTGGTTTATTATCAATAGGTAGATTAAATAAACAATTTTTTCCAGATTTTGATGTTGAGATTGTAGCTGTCACGATTGATTGGCCAGGAGCAACTGCTCAAGAAATAGATAAAAATATAGTCCAACTTCTTGAACCAGAATTGAGACCAATTTCAGGTGTTAAAAAAGTTACATCTAAGTCCATTGAGGGTAATGCGCGTACTCAGGTAGAGTTTGTTTACGGTCATGATATGCAAAAGGGACGAACAGATATTGAAACAGCTGTATCAAGAATAAATTTTCCTGACAAAGCAGAAAAACCTAAAATTATTTTAGGTGAATTTTTTGATACTGTTACAAGAATTGTCTTGTCAGGTGAATTGCCACTATCCGAATTAAGAATAAAATCAAAAAAACTAAAAGAAAAACTTCTAAACTCTGGTGTAGATAAAGTTGATATATTAGGTCTGCCTGAAGAAGAAATTTTAATTGAAATTTCTCAAATAGAAGTAGCTAAACTTAAACTTTCCTTAAATGAAATTTCAAATCTTATAAAATCTGAAACACAGGATGTTTCAGGTGGAAGTTTTGCTGATGGCTCATTAAGAGTTAGGACAATAGGTGAAAAAAGGTTAGTCGAAACATTTAAAAAATTAGAGTTAAAAAACTCTAGTTCTGGAGCAAGAATTTTATTAGGTGATATAGCTAACATAAAATCAAGCATTAAAAAAAGAAGTATTTTAAAATTTATTGACGGTAAACCTGCGGTAGAGATATGGGTTCGAAGAAGTAAAACTAGTGATGCTCTAAAAGTATCAGAAAATGTCAATGAAGTTATTGCTAATTCACAAGATATCATTGGAAAACAAATAAAGATTCAGACTTATAACACTGCTGCTAATCTTATAGAAGAAAGAATATCATTATTAGTAAAGAATGGTTTAAGTGGTCTTTGCATTGTACTTGCGGTTTTATTTTTATTTTTATCTCGTAATACCGCCATTTGGGTAGCCTTTGGTATTCCTATAGCCTTTCTTGCAACTTTTGGGGTTATGCTCGTTTCTGGACAGACTATCAATATGATTTCCTTATTTGGGTTAATAATGGCACTTGGCATAGTTGTAGATGATGCAATTGTGGTAGGAGAACATTCCTCATATTTAAAAAATAAGAGAAAACTTGATCATAATAAAGCGCCGGTTGTTGCTGCAACTAGAATGTCAATGCCTGTTATATCTGCAATGCTCACCACTGTGGCGGCCTTTATTCCCTTATTCATGGTTAAAGGCGTGATTGGAGAAATTATTGCTGCTATTCCTTGGGTCGTATGTGCCGTATTGGTAGCTAGCTTGATTGAATGCTTCCTTGTTTTACCAGCTCATTTAGCTCACTATGATAGATCTAGTAAGGATCAAAGTAGATTTAGGCAATGGTTTGATAAAAAATTCAATGCTTTTCAAGAAGGAGTTTTCAGAAAGTTTGTAATAGCAACTTTCAACTACAGATATATCACTTTCATGACAGCAGTAGGAATGTTTATTATTTCTATAGGAATGATGTCTGGGGGTAGAGTTTTGTTTAGTTTTTTTCCAACTCCAGAGGCTGATATAGTAATAGCTAATTTTAAAATGCACTCAGGGACGACTAAAACCCAAACAATTAAAATGCTTGATAATTTAAAGGTGGGTTTAGATAAAACTGCTAGCGAATTCTTATCCTCACCCGATCTTATTCAATTTAAGATGTCTACAATTGGCACAAGAACCTCTTTTTCTAATGATTCAACACCTAGCTCTATTGGCAGTGATTTACTTGGCTCCATGGTTGTTGAATTAAAAACAGCTGATAAAAGAGAAATAAGAACAAAGGACTTCATAAGTGCCTGGAGAAAAAATATTATAAATGAACCAGGTCTTGATAACCTTACAATTAGAGCTCCAAGTGGAGGTCCTCCAGGAAGAGACCTTGATGTAAGGTTTCAAGGAGATGATTTAAAAACTCTTAAACTTGCATCTAATGAGTTAATAAATATTGCTCGAAATATTCCAGGTGTTTCATCCCTAAGTGATAACCTTGAATTTGGTATTCAAGAAAAAAATCTAAGATTAAGTGAAAAGGGACAGTCTCTAGGGTTTTCTATAATTGGTTTAGGAGAACAAGTTAGATCAGCAATTAATGGGAGCATTATATCACTATTTCCAAAAGGAGATGAGGAAGTTACAGTCCGATTAAAATTATCTGAAGATGAACAGAATACAGACATGATAAACGATCTAAGAATAATTTCACCACGTGGATCAAGTTTTAAACTTCAAGAAATAGCAATAATTAATGAAACACTTCCCTTTGCTTCAATCAACAGAACCAATGGATTTAGGGAAGTTACTATTTCTGGAGACTTGTTTCCTGAAATGATGAACACTGCTCAAGCACGAAACTATTTAATAGAGCAGGGGCTACCTGAAATTGCCAAAAAATATAATTTATCTTATAGATTTGATGGGAAAGATTTGGAACAAAAGGAAACATTTGCTGATATGGGAACAGGTTCAATAATAGGTTTGTTACTTATCTATTTTATTCTGGCTTGGGTGTTTAAATCATGGTTAAGACCATTCTCTATTATGATAATGATACCTTTTGCTTTTATTGGTGCGGTTTTAGGTCATTATTTATTAGGTTTAACAATGTCTATACTATCTATGTTTGCCCTTCTGGCCTTAGCTGGGATAGTTGTAAACAATTCTATAATTTTAGTTTCTACTATAGAACGTAGACTTGATGACTTGCGTAACCTAGAGAGTAGGGAGCATAATGATAATGAAATAATTAATGAGGCTATTATTAATGGTGTAGTAGATAGACTTAGGCCAGTTTTGCTGACATCACTTACTACAATCGGTGGTTTGTCAGCACTTATGTTTGAAACATCGCTCCAAGCTCAGTTTTTAATCCCTATGGCAGCAACAATAGTTTTTGGTCTTGGTGTAACTGCTTTTCTTGTGCTTGTAATAGTTCCGTCTATGATGGGTATAAGTAATGATTTTTCAAATTTTGTAATAAATTTCAAAAGGAAATTTTAAGTTGATCATAAACTCCTTTATAATTGAAAGCTCAGAAAAGTCTGCCCTCTCAGATATCAAGTTCAATAAAGATGGGCTAATTCCGGTTATTGCACAATGTGTTCAGTCTGGGACTGTTTTAATGATGGCTTGGATGAATGAGGAAGCATTAAAGAAGACAATTGATACTAATGATATGTATTACTTCTCACGTTCGAGACAAAAACTTTGGCAAAAAGGAGAAACGAGTGGGCATTTTCAGAAACTTATTGAGCTTAGATTAGATTGTGATAACGATACCATACTTGCTTTAATTGAACAGACTGGTGCTGCTTGTCATACAGGAACTAAAAGCTGTTTTTTTAAAACAATCAGAGAATTTAAAGATGAATAGTACAAACAACCCTGGATCATTTGGTAGTGCAAGGGGGGTATCACAAAAGTTAAAAAAAGATAAAAAAAGAAAATCATCAAGCACTAGATGGATAGGAAGACAGATTAATGATCCTTATGTTCTAGAAACCCAAAAAAGAGGTTATAAATCAAGAGCAGCCTTCAAATTATTACAAATTGATGAAAAGTATAAATTTCTTGTTCCTGGACGCTCAGTTGTAGATTTAGGATGTGCTCCCGGTGGTTGGCTTCAAATAGCTTCTCAAAAAGTTTGCTCAGTAGTTGGCAAAGAAAAAGTAGTTGGTGTAGATATTTTACCAACAGATGATATTGCCGGTTGTGTTTCTATTTTAGGAGATATTACTGACCCAAATATAGGAGATGAGTTAATAAAAATTCTTGGCTGTAAGCCTGATATCATATTATCAGATATGGCTGCTAACACTACGGGCCATAGACAAACAGACCATCTTAGAACTACTTATTTATTAGAAGCAGCTCTAGACTTTGCTATCGAAAACTTAAATAAAAATGGTGTTTTTTTAGCAAAATGCTTTAAAGGAGGAGCAGAAATAGACTCGTTGTCCTTGATGAAAAAACATTTTTCTAGAGTAAATCATATCAAGCCTGATGCTAGTAGAAAAGAATCAGTAGAGGGATATGTTATTGCAACAGGTTTTAATAAAATATAATTTTTATATTTAATCTTTGAAATTTATTTTTAAAACTTTATATACAGGGTAACTTTTTAATATCTTAATCCTAAGGTCAAAAATGATTATAGAAGAAGCTTACACGTTTGATGATGTTTTATTACAACCAGGCCATAGTAAATTTGGACCAGCGGATGCAGACGTAAAAACTTCTATCACTAAGAATATTAACCTAAATATTCCACTTCTTTCAGCTGCAATGGATACTGTTACAGAACATAGGTTGGCAATAAATATGGCACAGCTTGGTGGAATGGGTGTTTTGCACAAAAACTTTAGCATTGATGACCAGGCCTCTGAGGTACAAAAAGTTAAAAAATTTGAGGCAGGTATGGTCGTAAATCCTGTTACTATAAAACCTGACCAAACTTTAGGTGAAGCATTTAAATTAATGAAAGAAAATAAAATTAGTGGGATACCTGTTGTAGAGGGTTTAAAAAATAAGCTTGTTGGTATTTTAACTAACAGAGACGTTAGATTTGCGAATGATCTTAATCAACCAATTTCTGCTCTTATGACTAGAGATGTAGTTACTGTCAAAGAAAATGTATCAAGAGAAGAAGCAAGAAAACTTTTACATAAACATCGCATTGAAAAACTTGTTGTAGTAGATGAAGAAGGCTTTTGTGTTGGATTAATTACAGTAAAAGATATGGAAAAAGCTCAAAATCATCCAGACGCTTGCAAAGATGCTCAAGGTAGATTGAGAGTGGCAGCAGCTACTGGCGTTGGAAGTGAAGGTATTGCAAGAGCAGAAGCATTGATAGATGCTGGTGTTGATGTGCTAATTGTAGATACTGCCCATGGCCATAGTCAAATGGTTTTAGATACTGTAAAAGCAATTTCAAAACTTAGAAAAAAAGTTGAACTAATTGGTGGGAATGTGGCAACTGCAGACGCCACTAAAGCTTTAATTGATTGTGGTGCTGATGGGGTAAAAGTTGGAATTGGCCCAGGATCAATCTGTACAACTAGAATGATTGCAGGAGTAGGAGTTCCTCAGTTAACTGCAATCATTGAATGTTCAGAAGTAGCTAGAAAAGAATCTATTCCTATAATTGCAGATGGTGGAATTAAATATTCAGGAGATATTGCAAAAGCTATTGCAGGTGGTGCTTTTGCCGTAATGGTAGGATCACTATTAGCGGGAACTGATGAGACACCAGGAGAGGTTTTTCTATTTCAAGGTAGGTCTTATAAATCCTACAGAGGAATGGGATCATTGGGTGCAATGGCCAGAGGATCAGCTGACAGATATTTCCAAGCAGAAATAGAAACTTTAAAACTTGTACCAGAAGGAATTGAAGGCCAAGTTCCATATAAAGGACCTTCAGCAAACGTACTTCATCAATTAGTTGGTGGTTTAAAATCAGCTATGGGATATACTGGTAATAAGAACATTACTGAAATGCAAAAAAATTGTGTTTTTAAAAGAATTAGTAATGCTGGCCTAAAAGAAAGTCATGTACATGATGTCACTATTACCAGAGAAGCTCCAAATTATCGTCCATCTTAATGAGAGATCAAGAAAGAATAATTAAGGTAAAAGAATTATTAGATACATTTGATAATTCACAAAAAGTGGCCAGCAAAATTGTTAATAGTTATTTTAGATCAAATAAATTTATTGGTTCTAAGGATAGAAAATTCATTTCCAAGAGCTTTTGGAATATTTTAAGAAACAGATATAAAATTAAATGGCATTTAGAAAATTTAAATTTAAAAAATATAAATTCCTATCAAGTAATCTTAGAACTGTTTTTCTTAAATGAAGATTATAAAAATAATATTATTAAAATTAAAAATTTACTTATTTTGTCCTCTCAAACTAATCAGGATTTTAGTGGCATAAGTTTAGATTTTTTAGATAGTGAACTCTTTAAGAATTTTAATCACCCCAATATGCCAAATCATATTAATTATGAACTCCAAGAATTCTTGTTAAATAGTATTCAGGTAAGCTTTCCTGACCAATGGTTAGAAATTGTTTTATCAATAAACAAGGAAGCTTTTTTTGATATAAGAGTTAATAGAATAAAAAAAATGTCTCGAGATCAATTAAGTATGAAGTTAAGATCTCTAGAGATCGATCATGAATATTCTCATTATTCTCCACTTGGTATAAGGCTTAAAAAAAGATATCCAATAGAAGGATATGACATTTATAAAAACGGTCATTTAGAAATTCAAGGTGAAGCATCACAGATAGCAACAATTTTAACTGACCCAAAACCAGGAATGCAAATTGCTGAAATATGCTCTGGTGCTGGTGGAAAATCATTAACCTTAGCTGATTTAATGGAGAATAAAGGTCGAGTTGTGTCCTTTGATATAAATAAGAAGAGATTAGAAAATGCTGGTATACGTCTTAAAAGAGCAGGAGTGCATAATGTGGAGAGAAGGCTTGTTGATAAAGAATGGTCTGTCAAAGGTTTAGAAAAAAAATTTGACCTTGTTTTAATTGATGCTCCATGCTCAGGAATTGGTAAATGGTCACGAAGTCCAGATTCAAAATTTAGTTTTAGTAAAAAAAAATTAGAAGAACTTGTTACTATTCAATATGATCTTCTACTTAAAGGTTCTTTGATGGTTAAACCTGGTGGAAAATTGGCTTATATGGTTTGTTCTTTTTTATATGAAGAAGGTTTTAATCAGATAGAAAAGTTTAAAAAGAAAAACAATTCAGACTTTTCAGAAATAAATATGTTTAATATGTGGAATGATACAATTTTTTTAATGAATAAAACACCATATCCTTTTAATGCAGGCCAGAATAGTTTACTTCTTAATCCAGCCAGATACAAAACTGATGGATTTTTTATTTCAATGTTCCAGAGGAAAAGATGATTTATGAAGAATGATATGGTTCTAATAATTGATTTTGGTAGTCAAGTGACTCAATTAATTGCGAGAAGGCTTAGAGAATTAAAAGTATATTGTGAAATTTATCCATTTAATAAAATTAATAACTTACTATTAAAAGATATTAACCCTAAAGCCATTATTTTATCTGGCGGACCAGCAAGTGTTCTAGATGCGGACGCACCTAAGCCACCTTCAAAAATCTTTGAATTGGGAACACCCATCCTAGGAATTTGTTATGGTCAGCAAATCATGGTTGAAATGTTAGGTGGTAAAGTTACCTCTGGTCATGGAACTTCAGAATTTGGTAAATCTTTTGTAAAAATAAAAAAGAAGAATATTAAAATTTTAGAAAATTTATTTTTAGATAACCAAGATGAAGAGGTCTGGATGTCTCACGGAGACCATGTTTCTAAAATTCCTAAAAGTTTTGATGTTTATGCAGAATCAGAAAATGCTCCATTCGCCATAATAGGTAATGAAGAAAAAAATCTTTATGCTGTTCAATTCCATCCTGAGGTTGTTCATACATTAAATGGTATTACTTTATTAAAAAATTTTTTAAAAATTTCAGACTGTTTATTTAATTGGGATATGAAATCTTATCTAAAAGACTCAATATCAAAAATAAAAAACATAGTAGGTGATAAAAAAGTAATTTGCGCATTATCTGGTGGAGTTGATAGCTCAGTTACTGCAATTCTAATACATAAGGCTATTGGAAACCAACTTACATGTGTATATGTGAATAATGGTTTAATGAGAAAAAATGAAAGTGAAGAGGTTATTGGTTTATATAAAGACCATTTCAAACTGAATTTGGTTGAAGCTGATGAAGAAAAATTATTTTTATCACACTTAAGAGGTGTTAGTGATCCTGAGAAAAAAAGAAAAATTATTGGTAAATTATTTATTGATGTTTTTGAAAAACACGCAAAAGAAATTGGCGATGTAGATTTTTTAGCACAGGGTACTCTTTACCCAGATGTCATAGAAAGCGTAAGTTTTTCAGGAGCACCATCAGTTACTATCAAATCTCATCATAACGTGGGTGGTTTACCAGAAAAAATGAATTTGACCCTTATTGAGCCTTTAAAAGAATTATTTAAAGATGAAGTTAGAGTTTTAGGGCAAGAATTAGGTATTCCGGATAATTTTATTTCTAGGCATCCTTTTCCTGGTCCTGGATTGGCAATTAGATGTCCAGGGGAAATCACAAAAGAGAAATTAGAAATCCTTAGAAATGCTGACCAAATTTATATTGAGCAAATAAAAAAATACAATTTATATAAAAAGATTTGGCAAGCATTTGTTGTAATCTTACCTGTTAAAACAGTTGGTGTAATGGGAGATGCTAGAACATATGATTATGTGTGTGCATTAAGAGCAGTTACTTCTGTAGATGGTATGACAGCAGATTATTTTCCATTCGATCACGAGTTTCTAAGTGAGACTGCAACTAAAATAATTAATAATGTAGAAGGTGTAAATAGGGTAACATATGACATTACATCTAAACCACCAGGCACAATTGAGTGGGAGTAGTGCCAGTTTTATAAACCATTGTTTTTATATTGTTTTTTAAATATTGTATTTACAAAATTGCAATAATTAATATTGCTCTTCAAAAAATTCAAAAACTGTTACAAAAAAAGCTACCAGAGCTAAAACATGATTGAAAAATATCATTGTTATTATAATTGTCTATCTATTAAATTAATTTATGCTAGATAGTATATTATTATGTAAATTTAGCAAAATTATACTAAATGCGATTTTGGAATTATAAATCAGATGAGTTCTACAAAATTTATACAACTATCTTTGATAGTAATTTCCCTATAGAGAAAAAAAAAGTAATTTTAAAATCTTTATTTAACGGTGAATATTGTTTGATGAGGATAACTAGCATTTCGAAGCAATGTTATGAAGAGTTAAAAAAAAATAATTTTAAAAAAGTTACAAAATTTAAAAGGGTAAATAAAAGATTTGTCAGGCATCAATTTGTTTCGTTTAGTGAAACTTTAGATCGTATTATTGAGAGGAAAGTTCCAATGAAAGAATTTTGGAACATAATTGATGAAAATGAAAAAACACATTTAATTACAAGAGCAGAAAAAGATAAAGAAGAATATTTTTATATAAATATACCTATAGAAGGTGGTTATTTTTTAAATAAAACTTCTGGGTATGAGTATGGTAAAAAAGAAGAATTGTATTTAAAATACATAAGTGGACAAAGGATTAGATGGAAAAAAATGAAATTAGAAACAAAAAAGAAAAACAAAGAAGATGAGGAATAGATTAATCTATATTTCTAAATAGTTACAAAAAAGATAAGGTTAAGAAATTGCAATTAAATGGAACGAAGTTTCAAATAGAGGTTTGGAACGAAATAAAAAAAATACCAAAGGGTAGTGTTAAAACTTATAAAGAAATAGCATTTATTTTAAATAGACCTAGATCATCAAGAGCTGTTGCAAATGCATGTGCTAAAAATCCATATCCACCAAAAATACCTTGTCATAGAGTAATTAGATCTGATGGTTATTTAGGAGGATATAGTGGAAAGGGAGGTATCAAAACAAAACAAAAATTATTAATTTCTGAGGGGTTCTCGGACTTTAAAATTGATTAAAGAGTTCTTAAAAAAAGTCGTTATTAATTTGTAAACTTTAGAATGTTAGGTTTCTAAAATGAATGAAAGTTTAGATTTAAGAAATAGAATAAACAAGATGAGATCTATCAATAACCTTGAGACCAATGAAGATGAATTCTCAAAACATATAAAAATAGACTCCAAAAAAACTGATCAGAAAGAAACAAAAAAAAATGTAAAACATTCTCAGGAAAAAATTACTGAAAATGGTAGAATAAAAAAATTTGATAAAATTAACAGCGAATTTATTCCTCCGAATGAAGGAATAGTTAATCCAAATACTTTATTTCAAAAAAAACAAATAAATAAAAATGAAGATAAAAATTTCAATAGTGATAATGAAGTTCAATTTAAGTTATTAGCAAATAAATTTAATGAATCTGTAGAAGTAATTTTAGAGCTTTCTGAAAAAGTTAATAAGCTTGAAAAATTATTATATTCCGAAAAAGAAAACAAATCATACAGAGCAGTTCCTTTTAATTTAAGACTTATTTCAATAATCTTGGTGATTTTTATTTTAGGGTACAGCTTTTCATTCATTGATATAGATACAACTTTGATTAAAAAAATAATAAAAGATATTTTAACAGGTATTTAGCATTAATTATTTTAAGTCAATGTCGAGAACAGTCATATTAAAATGATAGCAAGTTTCTCCATCTTCATTATCTTCGAATAAAACTCCTAAGAATTCGCCATTATTAGTAACGTCCGCAGAGTCATTCTTATTTTCTCTTCCTTCTACTTTTATAGTCTTGGACCCAAGTGATCTTCTTAGATATTCTTGAATTTTGCTTTGTTTATTTCTATCCATTTTATTTTCCTTAAATATTTCTTTTTTAAAATTTTATAGCATTTTTAATTAATTTGAAATTTCCTTATACTAAGTTTTTTTTCTAATTTATTTAATATAATTAACAAATCACTACTTTTACTGATTAATGCTGCATCTTTAAGTATACAAAATTCACATTTGTTTTTAAGACCTTTAAACCTTTTTTTTATAATTTGGTATATTGGTTTGTCATGTGTATGCCTAAAAACTGAAAAAATAGCTGTTTCACTATGGCTATCTAAGGCATAATCTTTCCAAAGCCCCTTTGATACTTGTTTACTATACAAACTTAATATAGAGGTTAGCTCCGATTTTGAAAAAAATACTTTTTTTATGTCATTTCTATTCTGATTAAATTTAGAGAAATTAGATTTGTCAGATTGATTTAATTTGAATTTAAGTATCGTCATAGCAAATAACAGTCTCCACGCTAAATAGTCTATTTATAAGTCTAATCATATTATTAATGTTCGTTTTAACTTTAAATTATGCTCTATTGGTAGTATATGATTATCTAAATAAATAAATAATTTTCAACTTTAATTGTAATAAGAGTTTTTAAATGGCTGATATTTTTGATGAAGTTTCCGAAGAGCTAAAACAGGATCAGCTAAAAAAAATCTGGCAGGATTATTCTAAATATATCATTTCTGTTTCAATTATATTATTTGCATCTGGCTTAGGATATTTTTTTTATGATAAATGGAAAATAGAAAAATTAGAAGTTAGTTCGTCACAGTTTTTTTCAGGCCTTGAAAAACTTGAAGAAAAAAATTTTCAATCAAGCTTAGATTATTTTTCTAAAGGTATTAATCAAGACAATTTAGGTTATAAAACTCTTTCTCTTTTTGGGATTGCCGAGGCTAATTTTAAAATTGGTAAAATAGACGAAATGATCCTTAATTATAAAGATATTTATGAGAATCCAAATATTGATATTTACTACAGAGATCTCTCACGTTTGCTTAGTGTGATGAAGGATAATAAAAGCTCTTTTGAAAAACAAAAACAAATACTAGAACCAATTTTAAGTAGTCCTAGTAAATTACAATTGTTAGCTGCCGAATTAGAAATTTTATTGTTAATTAGATTTGACAAAGTAGATGAAGCAAAATTATCTTTAACTAAATTATTGAAAAGGTCTGATTTAAGCTTTGAACAAAAAAATAGACTTGATTTAATCAATAAAGTTTATAACTCAAATGCTAGCTAAATTCTTTTATATCATTTTATTGTCTCTTCTTTTAGGTTGCTCTTCAAATGAAGAGATAGACTTAAGCCAATATGTTTCAATTAATGACAGGGTGCTTAATTTAAATTTTGTGAATGAAAAAAATAAAAACGATTCACTATTAGAAGATCCAATTACTATTAAAAATATTTATAATCCAGAAAATTATCAATCAGTTAATGCCTTAGTAGATTTTCCATTAGAAAAAATTTGGGAAATAGATACAAATCAAAGTGTTGATGATAAAAATCCTTTATTACCAAAACCAATTTTTATTTCTTCAAATATATATTTATTGACTAATAATGGCTATTTATTCAAAATTAGTGGAAAAACAGGAAAAGTAATTCAAAAAAAGTTAGTTTTTTCTAATTTAGAAAATACAATTATTGGAACTCCCGCTTTATCTGCTAAATCATCAAAAAATGGTAAAAATATTCTATATTTACACAATGGTTTTGATGAATTGGTAGCAATTAATGAAGCTTCAGGTAATAAAATTTGGAGCAAAAAATTTAACCTTCCTTTAAGAGGTGGTATGACAGTTACTCAAAACCTTATGTTTTTAAGCGATTTTGAAGGTAATTTTTATTCTATAAATAATGAGACTGGTGAAATTAACTGGTCAACATTTTTAGCTAATGATTCAAGCTCAATATACACAAATGCAAGACCTATTTCAGCTGGAGATAAAATTATTGTTCCAGGAACTGGTGGTGCTTTTTTTATAATTTCTAAAGATACGGGTGAGATTTTGTGGACAGAGAATATTTCTTCAAACAAAAATTTACCAAAGCTTTTTTATACTGGGGATATAGTTGCAAATCCAATTTATGATAATGGTATTTTTTATGTCGTTTCTCAATCTGGTATAACAGCAGCATTTGATATTAATACAAGTGAAGAATTATGGAGCGTTCCTGTAGGTGGTTTTGAAACGCCATCATTTTCGGGAGGTAGTATATTTATTAATGGTAATATGGGAGATTTAGTTGCCTTAGACGTTAAAACAGGTGATGTAAGGTGGCAAAGACAATTTCCTAAATATATTAACGAAGACTCTTATTTTTCTGATAAAGAATTTGCTTTGTATAAAGGGCCAACATTAGTTAACTCTCATATTTTGTTTTCAAATCAAAATGGTAAAGTTATGATTATTAATGCAAATACTGGTGAAGATAAAGGCTTTATTTTGGTTGATAAATTAGCAACCTCTCCTATACCCGCAGACAAGAATGTTTTTTTTCTTACTGCAATGGGAAAATTAATAGCTTATAAATAATTTAATTCTAATATTTCAAGTTTAAAAAAATGATTAAAATTGCTTTAGTTGGAAGGCCTAATGTCGGAAAATCAACTTTGTTTAATCGTTTGGTTAGCTCAAACAAAGCAATAGTTAATAATCTACCTGGAGTTACTAGAGATAGAAAGTATGGAAATGCTAGTCTAGTAGATTTAAATTTTATTTTAATTGATACAGCTGGAATTGATGAAACTCTTACTGGTAAGACTGATACTGAGATAAGGCTTCAAACTGAATTAGCCATCGATGATTCAGATTTAATAATATTTGTCATTGATGCTAGGGTAGGGGTGCTACCTGTTGAAAAATCTTTTGCTAAAAACTTAATAAAACTTAATAAAAAAGTAATTGTTTTACTAAATAAAAGTGAAGGCTCAAGCGGACTTATAGGTTTGAGTGAAAGTGGCTCTCTTGGTTTTAGAAGTGTTATTCCTTTTTCAGCTGAACATGGTGAAGGTTTATCAGATCTATACGATGAATTAAGAAATAATTTAAATGATAATCATTTAAATTATACAAATCAAAAAGACTACAAAGACAAAGAAGAAAAAGATTCTCCAGTAAGAGTGGGTTTTATTGGACGTCCAAATACAGGTAAATCTACATTAGTAAACAAGATAATTGGTCAAAATAGATTAGTAACGGGTTCTGAAGCTGGAGTAACTAGAGATGCTATAGAAATTCTATGGTCGCATAAAAACAAATCTATTTGTTTTATTGATACTGCAGGTCTTAGAAAAAAATCAAAAATAGTAAAACCATTAGAATTAGAAATGGTAAGTGATACTTTAAAAACTGTGAAATATAGTAATGTATGTGTTTTACTCATAGATGCATCAAATGGTTTAGATAAGCAAGATTTAACTATTGCAAGAATGATTGCAGGTGAAGGTAGGGGGCTAATCATTGCCGCAAATATGTGGGATAAAGTTGATAATAAAGGTCTTGCTAAAGATAAGATTTATTATCAATTAGAAATTTCACTTTCCCAAATTAAAAAAATACCAGTTGTGTTTTTATCTGGACTTCATGGTCAAGGCGTAGAAAATTTATTAGATATGATTTTAGATGTTCAACAAAAGTTAAATTTAAGAATTTCAACTGGTAAGTTGAACAGGTGGTTAACGCCAATTATAGAAAATAATCCACCACCTCTTTATAAAGGCAAAAGGAACAATATAAGGTATATTACTCAAGTTAATGTTAGACCTCCAACTTTTGCCATCTTTATGTCTAGTCCTGAAAATTTACCTGATAGTTATAAAAGATATTTGATGTCATCTTTAATGGAAGATTTTGGTTTATCTGGTTTGCCAATAAGATTGATGGCAAGAAAAGGGAAAAATCCATATTCAGATAATTAATGAAACAGATTTATAATTTTGCTAACTAGCAATATTTTCTTCTGCTATCTTATTACTTTCTTCTTGCTGTTTTGCTAGTGCTTCTGCTTGTATTTTTTGTTGGTTTTGGTTTTCAATTCTTTTTTGCTCTAATTTAACTCTTTTATTAATTATTTTTAGTAGGTCATTATCATCTCTCTCAACTGTCTTAAAAAAACTACCAAGTATATTTTTTCTTTTCATAATACCAATAATACGTACTTCTTGAGTGCACCTATCTAAATTATCATTAATTCTTTTATTTGCTAAATTAGCAATTCGTTGATCAATAAATTCTTTTTCCATAGCAGCTCTAATTCTAAGACCTGTATTAGTTTTCATTTTTGTCAACCTAGTGCAAATAGAATTTGTTCTTCTTATTATGTCGTCACCAATTTCTTCTAATTGCATTCTTGATGGCTTTGGAACTCTTATATGAATGAACTGAGATCCTTCTTCATTTTTGGCAGGAAATCCACTTTCTCTGATAAAATCTAAAACTTGTTGTAAATGCTCTTTATTATAAATCATTAAATCAATTTTCATTGGATCATCTGGTGATTCAACATTTCCTAAATCACCTATTCTTCTTTTGCGTCCATTCATTATGATTTGAAGACTTCTAAAGACTGCAATATTTGCATGCTCAGCTTTTATGGCTAGCAGAGATTCTGCAAACTCTTCGACAGCTAATTCAAAATTTGCAATAGCTTCGGGTGAATATCCTTCATTATTATTTATATTATTTTCAAATTCCATTTATATAACCAAAAATTTTCAATAACTTTATCAATATTTAATTTCGATTTCAATTCGTCTATTTTTCTCTCTTCCATCACGTGTATCATTTTGTTCTATAGGTTTTGTTTCTCCAAAACTAATAGCTTGTAACTTTTCTGGAGGTATAGTATTAGCTTTTGCTAGTTCTTGTACAACGCTTGAAGCTCTAGCCGCTGCAAGATCCCAATTATCCCTATATTGCCCTCCAAAAATTAGCGGTACGTTATCTGTGTGTCCAGACACATTCACTTGCCCGGCACCTTTCCCACTAACTTTAGCAATTTTTTGCATTATTGCTCTTGCTTGTTTTGTAAGTCTTGCTGATCCTGAATTAAAAGCACCTGCAGAACCAACAGTCACAACTACTCTATCCTTTTCTCTTTGAACTTCAGCTAAGCCCTGTCCAATTTCTTGTTTTAGGGCAACTTTAAGTTGGTCTTCGCTAAATTCAGCTTTTTTAACTTTTTCTTGAATAATTTTTTTATCTTGAGTGTTCTGTTTTTCTAAATTATCTATCTGTTCTTTTAATACTTTATTTTCAACATTTGCAGATGCCATTGATTTTATATCTTTATCAATGCCACCAATTAGAACATCTGTTTCATTGGCACCTGTCTTCTCCCTAGCACTTGTTACAGCATCAACTGTTTCTTTTATTAAATTAGAAATTTCGTCTGTAGTTTTGTTTTCTGTATTTAAAGTCACCAAGACTTTATCATTGACTGTTTCTACGTTTACATCATCAGATGAAACTTCTGATTTTATTTGATTACTTAATTCTTTTGCATCCATAACTTCTTTTGAGTTACTTTTTGCGCTATCTCCTTCATCAATTTCTGATTTAAGGTCTAAATTTTTTTGTTCTGAGTCCGATGTTTGTTGTGTAAGATTTTTGGTAACTGAAGGAGCAGGCGATGGGCTAAAATTTAAAGATAAAACAGTAGTACCTTTTGGCTGTTCGACTACTGGGACTACTTTTTGCACACCAAAAGCGTTTTTTAAACTACCACTTATCTGTTTAAACTTTGGGACATTAAATTCTGCGAAAGATAAAATTAGAACAAAAAATGCCATTAATAATGTAGCCATGTCGGCAAATGTTGCCATCCAAGCAGGAGCACCTGCAGGAGGGCATTTAGGACATTCTTCTTCTTCTTGTTCTTCTATTACTTGAGCTTCAGCCATTTTTAACTCCTAGTTAATAAAATTATGCAGCCTCTTCAATTTGAGCTTGGATTTTTGGAGGTAAATTAGCAACTAATTGATCTGTAATATTTCTAGGGCTTTCTCCTCTTGAAATAAATTTTAAACCCATTACAACCATTTCTCTATACAAGGCTTCATGAGCTGAATAACCTTCTAATTTTGTTACAATCGGCATAAATATACAGTTAGCAATCATAGCTCCATACAAAGTTGTTAACAATGCAACAGCCATAGCTGGACCAATAGCCTTAGGATCGGCCATATTACCTAACATAGCAACAAGACCAATAAGTGTTCCAATCATTCCCATCGCTGGTGCAAGGTCTACCCAGGCCTGGAATACTCCGGTCATATTTTCATGCCTAACCTTCATTGCTTTTAACTCTCTATTCAACTGATCTGTCAATTTTGTCTCATCAGCTCCATCAACAAGCATTTGTAATCCTTTTTCAAAAAACTTATCTGGAACTTCCTGTCCTTCTAAAGCCATCATGCCATCTTTTCTAGCAATTCCAGCTAATTCTGTAAGTCTAGTAATTAATTCATCATGTTTTTTTGCCCCAGGCATAAAAACTTTTACTAATGTACCAAAAGAAGCTAGGAACATCGGTAAAGTCGATCTGTACATAACAGCAAAAAATGTCCCTCCGAATACAATTAATAAAGACGGGGTATCAACAAATGCTCCAATACCTCCTGAAGATACCATGGCTCCGGCTATCATTCCTAGAGTACCTATCAATCCAATTAACGATGCTATATCCATTTTTTTGCCTTTTTTATATATATAATAATGATATTAGGCATAATTCCTGCAAGAATAAGACCAAATTGAGAATTTTAATAAAAAAAGAGGCCTTTATGTTATTCTTCAAAATATCATTAGTTAAAATTCAAACCTTACTTATATTATTCTTAATTTTTTCAAATATCAATAATGTATGGGCTAGTAACTTTATCACTAGAGGCCATTATGTCATAGACCTAGGGGAAAAAATTGAATGGTTAACATGTCCAGTTGGAATGGTATGGCAAAATGAGGCATGCATAGGTACCCCTGTAAAATTAAAATTTAATCAAATAAAAACAGCTATAGATCAAGCAAATCAGCAATTGGGAGGAAATTGGCGTCTGCCAAACCGTAAAGAATTAGAAAGTTTAGTCTGTAAATCATGCATAGCTGTTAAAATTGATACAAAAATTTTTCCTAATACTCCTGCTGAGTCATTTTGGACAAGTGAAATAAACCCTTGGCAACCAAAGTTTTTATGGACAGTTAATTTTTTTACAGGACATACCTTTGGAAGGTTCCCACCATTTATTCCAAATTTTGTTAGATTAGTACGTGACAGATAGAAATGATTATTTTCTCTTTTCTACTAAGTGTTTAGTTAATTTTACACAAAACATTATCAAACCTAAGAATATTATAAGAAAAGCAGCATTATACGGAGTAATTATTTTGAGATAATGTAATTTATCACTTTGAATTAGACTTAATAGGATAATAAAAACTACGCTTAATAGAAAAATACGAATAATTTGACAATTTTTACATTTCGGTTTTATTTTTGTTTCATTAGGTATATTCAATTTCTAAATTTACCTCATAAATTAATAATTTTCTTTGCCAATTTATTGACTTAAAATTATATTTTATTAATTAAGTAATATTAAACGAAAAAATTATAATTTTCTATAAAATATATAAATAACTGTTTTTACTAAGCTTATTCGTCTTATTTGAAAACCTTTTAAGTCATTTTTTTGTATAATTTTTTTGTCAAATTAAGGTTTTGATTTGAATTAATTTTATTGTTTCTCTTTCTTCATAAAGAAAAAAATCTACTTTATGGAGATTAAAATGAAATTGGGTCAACAGCTTAAAATAAAACAAAATCAGTCATTAATTATGACACCTCAATTACAGCAGGCAATTAAATTATTGCAGTTGACGAATTTAGAGCTAGCTGAATTTGTAGAAAAAGCGCAATTAGAAAATCCTTTTATACAAGAGCAAAAAGAGCATTTGGTAACAAAAACAATAAATAAAAAAAATGAAAATCCTGATGTTTATCAAAATATGGAAAATACCACTGATCCATTTAAAAAAGATAGCCAAGTAGATTTACAAAATACTTTTGATACACACCTCTCATCAAATAATAACTCAGAAAATAAAAAATTATATGACAGAGAATTATTAAGATCTGGAAATAATATTTCTGCAGGTGAAGTTATTGAAAAAACACTTGAGAATAAAATTTCGCTTAAAGAAAGCCTTGTAAATCAAATAAATATAGAATTTAGTGAAAAAGATAACAAATCAATAGCCATAGCTATGATTGATTATTTACACCCTAGTGGTTGGTTTACACACTCAATTGAAGAGGTCGAAAATGACCTAAACATAAGTGAGCAAAAAATCAGACAAATTTTAGATAGATTAAAAAAATTAGAGCCTGTTGGAATCTTCTCTGAAAATTTATCAGAGTGCTTGAAATTACAACTAATCGATAAGAATGTTTTCAATGAACATTATAATATTTTGTTAGATAACCTACAGCACCTTCCTTCAGGTAAATTTAAACAAATAAGCAAACTATGCAAAGTTTCTGAAAACTGTTTGTTTGAAATGATAAAAGTTATAAAAACTCTTAATCCAAAGCCAGCTGAAAATTTTTTACATGATAAAATTTTGATAGATCAACCTGATATTATAGTCAAAAGATCAGAAAAAGGTTGGAGGATTGATTTAAATGGCTCTACTTTGCCAACTGTTTCTATTGATGAAGAGTATATAAATGAAATTGAAAATTATAAATTAGATGAAAAAGCTAATAGTTTTACGTTTGAAAAAATAGGAGAAGCTCGTTGGCTTAAAAAAGCAGTAGAGCAGAGAAACAAAACAATTTTAAAAGTCACTTCTGAAATAGTTAAAAAACAAGCTGGTTTTTTTAGGCACGGCTTTAATCATATGAAACCTATGATACTTAAAGATATTTCAGATGCTATTGGGATGCATGAAAGCACCGTATCTAGAGTAACAAATAGCAAGCTCATGCTAACTGAGTGGGGGGTTTTACCACTAAAGCAGTTTTTTTCAGCTTCTATTGCTAGCTCTGAGAATTCAGAAATGCATGCCGCTTCGGCTGTAAGAGAAACTATAAAAAGTTTAATTTCTTCTGAAATATCC
Source organism: Candidatus Marisalimonas marina (assembly GCA_038131365.1). Classification (GTDB taxonomy): domain Bacteria; phylum Pseudomonadota; class Alphaproteobacteria; order Puniceispirillales; family Marisalimonadaceae; genus Marisalimonas; species Marisalimonas marina. The sequence continues at coordinate 387,868 of JAYPPH010000005.1, forward strand.
AGTAAACCATTAAGCGATGATAAGTTAGCTAGAATATTAAATAAAGATGGAATGAATGTAGCAAGAAGAACTGTTGCTAAATATAGAGATATGCTGAAAATACCATCAAGTGCTCAAAGAAGAAGAGCATCTAGATTACATAAAATTATGTCTAATTAATAGATATCTGGAAGTTGTTTGAGGATATAGAGTTATTATTATTAAAAACATATTTTAATGGAACGTTATATTTTTTTCTTTTAGAGCCATTATCATCATAATAATCAATTCTTATTACATAATCATTTATGTTATTAAGTAATATCTTTTTATTGTAATCTTGTGAGGTTAATTTTTTAAACATTTTATAATCTCCATATATGGAAATTAAATGCATTGATTATGCCAAAATTTATATTTAATTAGATTTATTTACGTAGCCTTTTAAGCTTGACCTACTTAAAAGATTTCGGCCTATCTTTATATATTTAGCAGGGTTTTGAGATTTTCCATTAACTGAAATTTCATAGTGAAGGTGAGCTCCTTTTACTTTACCAGTCCTTCCCATTTTCCCAATTACTTGGCCTTCACTAACAATGTCACCTCTTTTAACATTAATTTTTGCTAAATGACCATAAGTAGTCATTATTCCGTAATTATGTTTGATTCTAATGACTTTACCAAAGGAACCATGATAACCTGCAAAAACAACAGTCCCATCTGCTGAAACCGTAACATTCTCTTGCCATGTTCCCGCTAAATCTATTCCATGATGCATTCTATATTTACCTGTTAAAGGATGTTTTCTTGGACCATAGGAACTAGATACATAATAATGTTGCATAGGAGGTTTAAGAGGGATGTTTTGAAGAGCTTCTTTATATACAGCTAATAAATTTAAACGATTACTTAAGTTTCTAAAAAAATCATCACTTTCTGGGTCAACTTCTTGATCATTGTTAATAATTGAATTGACGCTAAATAAATCAGGATTATTAACTTTTACATTAATTTCTTTAAATACGTTTTCCATCTGAATTAATTCGTTGTTAAGAGAAGCTAAAAAACGTAAGCTTTTTGCTTTAACGCCTAATTTAGGTGGATGTGGGACTTTTGCTACAACATTGTCTGAAAAATTTGAGTTAGGTGAAGTAATGATATTACTCTCATTATAAATTTTCTTTGAAGATAAATTGGGTATATCTTGATTTCGATTGGTACTACTAAAAAGACTAAGTTTTAGAATGTTTGTTTTATCTTTTTGTGTATTGGATATTTTATTATATTTAAAATAGTATTTTCATTATCATTACTTTTTAAAATTTTATAATTTTCTTTTTGATTATCATCAAAAAATTTTCTTAGCGTTGGAAGTGTTATGTTTGATTGAGTTTCTACATTCACTACAGTATCAGAATCGTTTTCTATAGGGCTTGGAATATTTGCAGAAGCTTCTGTAATTATATCGTTTTTCTGTGCAACATCTATTGCAGAGTATATTCCTTGGGCTGACCAATATATAATACTTGTTATTCCAACAAAAGTAGAGATTATTGCGCTTGTGTAATGAATTGGTTTAAATGCGATTTCAATAGGGCCTCTTTTTGTGAAAATAAGAAAACGTCTTTCTGAAAACAAACCTAATTTTTTATTTGGTTGGGATTCTTCTCCAAAGCGTTGTCCAGTTTTTACAGGAGGAAGATTTTTACCAAACTTATTAAATGTGGAATTAACCACCTATTACTCCATACCTTTATAAAGCAAATATAAGATGCCAAAATTAGAAAATATTTGAACAACAAACATAGCAATCAGAATTTTATTAGAAAGTGGATTTTTAACTGAGAGACTAACTGAAGGAAAAGTTTCACTTTTTGATTTATTTTTGTGCGGAATGTTCTCATTAGTCTTTAATTCTTGGTTGTTGATCATGCTTTCGCTATGTTGATTCGCATCAAACTTTTTAGATTCCATTGATAAAGTAATGTTGGAAGATTTAGTTTTTTGAAAAACTTCTCTAGAAACTATTTCTTCAATTTGTTCTGTACCTTCATTTTCGATCTGCACTCGCATCTTTTCAATACGATCTCTAAGGTCTATAATTTCTTCAGCCATTTAAAAAATTCTCTAAAATAATTTTAGGGATATTATTATGGCAAGTTAATTGCATCATTCATACCAAATAAATCTATTTTAATAATTTTTTTAATTGGTTTAATAATGATATGTAATATTAATCGTAAAACTTAAATTAGTTTAATGTAACTAAGAAGGAAAAGGAATTTCCATAATGTTAGGAAGAACAAACGAAGCTGAAACTGAAAAATCAGTTATTTCAAGTGATATGAAAATTAAAGGTAAAATCTCTGCTGAAGGGAGTCTGGTTTTATTAGGTTCAGTTACAGGTGATATTAAATGTAATAGTTTATCAGTTGAGGAATCAGGTTCATTGAAGGGAAGTATTGACGCTGAAGTAGTGACTGTTTCTGGTAAATGTGATGGTCAAATTATTGGTGATTTTGTCTCAGTAAAATCTTCCGGTAAAATATCCGGTGAAGTTTTTTATGAAAATATATCAATTGAAGAAGGTGCAATAGTAGAAGCTCAAATTGGTAAAAGACAAAATAAAAAATAAGGGAGTTTATGAATGGCTAATAAACAAGCGGTATTAGGATCTGGAGCTAGATTTAAAGGAAAAATTTCTAATGCTAAATCAATAGAAATAAATGGGTTTGTAGAAGCTGATTTGGTAACTGAAAAAGTTACAATTGGCTCTGCAGGAAAGTTTATAGGTGCAGTTGATTCTGATTTGGTTGTGATCGCTGGTGAGTATGAAGGGAAAATGCAGGCTGAGAGTGTTTGGCTTACTGAAACATCTCGAATAAGTGGAGAAGTTCATTACAAATCTCTTCAAATGGATAGAGGGGCAGCTTTAAATTGTAGAGTTGTACATAATTGGAATGAGACTGATAACTCAAAGGCTGAGGAAATAGAAGAACAAGCTGATGAAGCTATAGAAGAACAAATAGATGAGAAGTAATTAAACATTTAAAAAGGTATGAATTATGAGTGAGATAACATATATTTCTGAAGAATTAGTAATGGAAGGTACTTTGGATTCTGCTGGCTCCTCTGTTGTTGTAGCAGGAAGATTTAAAGGTGAATTAAGAGCTAAAGATGTTCTTCTAGAATCTAATAGTATTTTTGATGGAAACTTAGTAGCGGATAAAGCAACACTTGGTGGGTTGGTTAAAGGCGAAGTTTCAGCAAACATTCTTAATGTTGCCAGCAGTGCAAAAGTAGAAGGAAACCTTAAAACTAATGCACTTTCTATCGACTTGGGAGCTGAGGTCTCTGGAAGTATAACTAGAATTTCTAAATAGATTAATTACGTCTATTTTTTAAAGAGGTTTTTATACAATCATTGATGAAATTTATAGTTTCATTTTGGCCAGTTAGTTCTACAAGTTTCATTGTAGCGTATCTTCCTGCAGCAAGTGCAATTGCTAACTCATCATTTTCTTTAACTGTCTCATTGTCCAAATAAATTTCAATATCATCCCTTATTCTAATTAATTTTTCTCTGTATTCGTAATATTCATCTTCAATAGATGATTTAAAATTTACATTAATAATTTGACCCATTTATAATACCCTTTACCAAATTTAATCACTAATATACTTAACGTCATATTAATTATAATTTTAAAATTTAAAAAACTTCAAAAACGGAAAGATATTCATGATAAGTTTTAATTTTTTCAAAAATGGAAAATTATTATCATCCGACACAAGTAAAGATTTTATAAAAACAAACCAAAATAAAGTTTTATTTATTTTACATGGTCTTTATGGACGGGGTAAAAATTGGCATACGTTTGCTAAAAAATATAGTTCTGACAGAGATCAATTGGTTATTACCACTAATTTACGAAATCATGGAGGAAATGAATTTAAAAAAGAACAATCCTATTTATTGATGGCAGAAGATATTATGGAAATAATAAAATATTTAGGCGTCAGTAAAGTTGATTTGTTAGGCCATTCAATGGGAGGAAAACTAGCTATGGTAATGACCTTGTTAGATGAATCTTATATTGACAAAGTTGTCGTAGCGGATATAGCTCCAGTTAATTATGTTCAAGATAATCAAAATATAATTGATATATTATTGAATTTAGACCTCTATTCTATCAAGAATAGAACTCATGCTGATGAAATTTTGTCTAATTACATCAATGAAAAATTTTTGAGGACCTTTCTTTTACAAAATTTAGAATTAGAAGAAGGTAAATACAAATGGTCGATTAACTTAGAAGTAATCAAAAAATCAATGAAAGATCTTAGATCTTTTCCTGAGTTTGATAATGTAAAATTAATTGAAAATAAAATTTTATGTATTTATGGCCAAAATAGTGACTATGTTAAGGAAGAATATTTTAATAATTTTAAAAAATATTTCTCTAATGTATCCTTTCAAAAAATTAAAGATGCAGGACATTTTTTACATGTTGAAAAGGCTAGTGAATTTTATGAAATATCTTCAAATTTTTTTAAAAATTAACTTATGATGTTGTTTGATTATTTAAAAAAATGTATTAGATGTTCATGTCACAAAAAATCGAAACTCATATTCTAACATTTTCTTGTAAAGACCAGATTGGTATAGTTGCTAAGATCTCTTCTATACTTGCCAAATATAAATGTAATATTGTTGAATCTAAACAGTTTACTGATACTCTAAATGGAAATTTTTTTATAAGACAAAGTTTTATTCTATTTGAAAAAACAAAAATAGAAGATTTAAGGTCTAGTTTAAATTTATTATCATCTGATTTAAAAGGAGTTCATTTCTTATCTGAGATTGATAACAAAATGGATACTGTTTTACTTGTTTCAAAGTTTGATCATTGTTTGAATGATCTTTTGTTTAGGGTAAGGAATAATTCTTTAAACATAAATATCAAAGCTATAATTTCAAATCACAAAGTTGCGCAAGAGATAGCTGAATTTTCTAATATACCTTTTCATTATCTACCTGTTGATAAAAATAATAAAGATCAGCAAGAGCAAAAAATTAAGAAAATTTTATACGATAACAATATCGAACTTATTGTTTTAGCAAGGTATATGCAAGTATTGTCTGAATCTTTTACTAACGAATTTGAAGGTAAAATCATCAATATACATCATAGTTTTTTACCTAGTTTTAAGGGAGCTAAACCTTACCATCAAGCTTTTGAAAGAGGAGTAAAAGTTATTGGAGCTACAGCTCATTATGTGACAAAAGAATTAGACGAAGGCCCTATTATTGAACAGGACACGCAAGAAGTAGATCACGAAATGATGCCAGATGACTTAATCTCTATTGGCAGGGATATAGAATCTAGAGTTCTGTATAGAGCACTTAAGGCCCATTCCGAAAAGAGAGTGTTCCTGAATGGAAAAAGAACAATTGTATTTAAAGGACATAGAAAAGTAGTATGACAGATAAAAAAGAAAAAGTTATTATAGTAGGGTCTGGAGCTGCAGGCCTGACAGCAGCTATTTACGCTGCTAGAGCGAATTTAGAACCACTAGTGATTGAGGGTATCCAACCTGGGGGACAATTAACTATTACTACTGATGTTGAAAATTATCCTGGATATGCAGATGTTGTTCAGGGTCCATGGATGATGGAGCAAATGAGATTACAAGCAAAGAAAGTTGGTGCCAGAATAATAAACGATATTGTGACGAGTGTTGAGTTTAAAGACAATAAAAAAATACTCAAACTAGACTCAAATAAGACACTTGAAACTGAAACTGTTATCATAGCAACTGGTGCACAAGCAAAATGGCTTGGTCTGGAAAGTGAAAATGAATTCAATGGGAGAGGAGTTTCTGCTTGTGCGACCTGTGATGGTTTTTTTTACAGGAATAAAGAAGTAGCTGTCATTGGTGGTGGAAATACCGCAGTCGAAGAAGCTTTATACTTATCTAATATATGTTCTAAAGTAACTTTAATTCACAGAAGAGATGAGTTGAGGTCAGAAAAAATTTTACAAAAAAGATTATTTGAAAAGGAGAATGTTAAAATAATCTGGAATAATGTTGTTGATGAAATAAAAGGTAATGAAAGTGGTGTTAATTCATTAAAATTGGCATCTACAATTTCAAAAGAAACAGAAATAATAAATGTTGAAGGTGTATTTGTTGCTATTGGCCATAGTCCATCTACAGAGGCATTTAGAGGAGCAATTGATATGGATGATGAGGGATATATCATTGCGCAAAAGCCTGGGACCTCCCTAACAAATATTGATGGTGTGTTTGCAGCAGGAGACTGCGTTGATAAAATTTATAGGCAAGCAGTTACAGCTGCAGGTATGGGATGTATGGCAGCTTTAGATGCAGAGAAATGGCTTCAAAAATAGTAAATTACTTCTTTGTGTTTAAATTAATTAATTCCATTATTTTATAAACTAAAGTAGCAGCAGTAAAGTCGTATGCTAGAAACCCTTTTATTGGTGATAATTCAACGACATCAAATCCAACTATTTCTCTGTCTTTAATCAATTTATGAATTAATTCTAAACTTTCATTAAAACCTAAGCCCCCTGGGACAGGTGTTCCAGTGGCTGGCATAATTGACGGATCAAGTCCATCCAAGTCAAAGGAAATATATATTTTTTTTGGGAAATTTTGTGGTAAATATAATTCGTCGCTTTTCTTTATTTCTTCTACACTATAAGAAGTAATTTGAAATTTTCTTCTGTTATCTGCTTCTTCCTTACTTAAGGCTCTGACACCACATTGTGCGATTTTATAATTTTCTTCACTCAGTAAGTACATTACACTTGCATGTGAATGAACTTCATTTTCGTATTTTTCTCTCAGATCAGCATGAGCATCAATTTGTAATATACCAATTTCATTTTTATTTTTTAATTCTAAGCCTTTAAAAATACCATTTACCGCACCGTAGGTTATACTATGTTCTCCGCCTAAGATTACGGGTATCTTATTTTTAGAACTTACAGATTGAGTTAATTTTTGAAGTTCGTTAATGACTATATCTATAGGTTTGTTGCAGTCTAAAAAAGGATGAGTATATATACCATCAAGGCAAGGTTCACTTTTCCCAGTATATCTTTCTAATTCATTACTTGCTTCTATTATGGCTTGAGGACCCATGCTAGTACCTTTACCATATGAAACTGTTTTTTCGAGTGGAACCGGTATAATATGAAATTTAGAAAAATCTTTATTTTTTTCAGTATCAGATAATTCAGATTTTAAAAAAATATTATTATTCAATTTCATTTACCTTAGAAAAAACTCATGATAATTTGTTTTCAAAATCCTCGTAAGAAAATTCTTTTATTATATCAATATCATTTGTTTTACTATCCCAAATAGCTATTGAGGGCATCTTTACACCATTAAAAAAATTTGTTTTTACCATACTATAATGTGCCTGGTCTAATAGAGCTATGCGTTCACCAACTCTGGGTTCTTTTTTGAAGTTATAAATACCTAAATTATCACCAGCTAGACAACTAGGGCCACCTAATTGTACCTTATGACCCTTTGTTGGTTCGTTAAGTAATGCAGGTCTATATGGTGCTTCTATTACATCTGGTATATGGGATGTTGCACTTATATCTGTTATAGCTATTGATGGCGAGAGGTTGTGGTTGGGTTTAAAATAATCAATGATTTCACCAATTAAGATTCCTGCGTCTAAAACCACGGCCTCACCAGGTTCTATATAAATTTGACAGTTTGTTTCATAAGCAATTTTCTTTAAAAATTGTTTTAATTTATTAATTTCATAATCTTTTCTGGTGATGTGATGCCCACCTCCCAAATTAATCCATTTAAGTTTTTTTGAGAGATTCATTATAGTTTTGTTTATGTGGTTCCACGTATTTTCTAATGGTTTGAAGTTTTGCTCACATAACGTATGAAAATGAATACCAGAGAGTTTTGTAGCATCAATATTTTTTAAATCATTTAAATGAATTCCTAATCTAGAATTCACATTAGCTGGATTGTACTTATCGTTTTTAACTTCTGAATAAAGAGGGTTGATTCTTATTCCAATCTCATTATTAAATTTTCTTGCAATATCGAAAAATTCATTCATTTGGTTATTTGAATTAAAAATTATATGATCAGATTTTTGTGCAATTTCGTTAAATTCATCTTTTTTAAAAGCTGGTGAATAAGTACTTATTTCTCCTTTAAAATATTTTTTTGCTAATCTTGTTTCATATAATCCTGAACTACAACAACCATCTAAATAATTCGATATTAAAGGGGCAAGTGAAAATGTTGAAAACGCTTTTAGAGCAAGAAGGACTTTGACGTTAGAGGATTCCTTCAATCCAAATAGAATTTCTAAGTTATCTTGTAATGCTTTTTTATCTATGACAAAACATGGACTAGGTAATGAATACAAATCTAATTGACTAAAATTTTTAGGGTTTCCACCCATTGTTTGAAGCATTTTTTTGCCTAGAAGGTAATTCGATTATCAAGCTCTATTGTTTTTGTTGGCAAACCATATTCATTTAGTAGTTCCATAAATGGATCAGGATCAAATTGTTCCATATTCCACACACCTGGCTTGAACCATTTTCTTTCTAACATCAGTTTGGTACCAATCATTGCTGGTACACCAGTTGTATATGAAATCGCCTGACTACCAACTTCTACAAAACATTCTTCATGATCACAGATGTTGTAGGTATAAAAAGTTTTTTCTTTGCCATCTTTCTTACCTGTTATAATTGTACCAATACATGTTTTACCTTTTGTCCTTTCTCCAAGACTCCCAGGATCAGGAAGTATTTTTTTCAAAAACTGTAAGGGTATTATTTCGGTTCCATTATAATTAACGGGCTTAATTGAAGTCATGCCAACATTTTCAAGGACTTCTAAATGTTTTAAATAACTATCACCAAATGTCATCCAAAATCGTGCTCTTTTAATTTCAGGAAAATGTTTAATCAAACTTTCTAATTCTTCATGGTACATTAAGTACATATTCTTGTATCCAATTTCAGGAAAATCAAAGGATACTTTATTTTTTAATGCCGGACCTATTTTCCATTGATTATTTTCCCAGTGTTTGCTCTCTGACGTAACTTCTCTGATATTAATCTCTGGATTAAAGTTAGTAGCAAATGGATGTCCATGATCACCATCATTGCAATCTAAAATATCTAAATAATCAATGTGATCTAAATAATGTTTTTTTGTATATGCGGTAAAAACATTCGTAACGCCTGGATCAAATCCTGAGCCAAGCAAAGCCATTAGACCTTTTTCTAAAAATTTTTTCTGATAATCCCATTGCCATTTATATTCAAATTTTGCATCATCTTTAGGTTCATAATTTGCTGTATCTAAATAATGAGTATTTGTAGAAAGACATGCGTCCATTATATTTAAGTCTTGGTAGGGAAGAGCAAGGTTAACAACTACAAATGGATCATACCTTTTAATTACTGAAATTGTATCCTCAACATTATCTGCGTCTAAGGAAACAATTTCAATTTCAACATTATATTTATTTTTTACACTTTTTTGAATGGCTTTACATTTATCGATGGTTCTGCTTGCCAAGATTATCTTATTAAAGGTATTTGAAATAGAAGCCATTTTATGAATTGTTACATTGCTAACACCTCCTGCACCAATCACTAAAACTGTATTCATTGCCAATCTCCTCTAATATGTACTTAGTTAATTTTCAAAATATGTATATCCAGAAATAGACTCCTTAAATGAAAGAGTTAATTTTTTCCTCTCTGATAAGGACAAATCTCTACTTCTAATAGCGTCTTCAACTATTCTTTTGAACCTGTTTATAATATCCTTGGGTTCATATTCAACATAGGAGAGGACTTCAGATATGGTATCTCCCTCTTGTTCGTGAAGGAGTTGATATCCTCCATCATCTTTGAGCTTTATAGTTACAACATTAGTGTCTCCAAACAAATTATGAAGATCACCTAATGTTTCCTGGTATGCCCCAATATAAAAAACACCTAAAAAATAATCCTCATTTTCTTTAATATCATGAAGAGGAATAGTATTTGAGATACCATCTTTAAGAACAAACTTACTTATCATTCCATCGCTGTCACAAGTAATATCATTTAATACAGCTCTTCTATTAGGGTTTTCATTTAATCTTTGTATTGGTGCTATTGGGTGAAGTTGATCTATCGCCCAAACATCAGGTAAACTCTGAAATAGGGAAAAATTACCATGATAAATATCAGCCATATTATCAATAGAAGCTTGAAGTTCATCAGTGATATCAGTTGACGTAGATAAGACCTTCTTTATTTTATTAATTACATATAAATATGTTTCTTCAGTTTTAGCCATATTTGGCAAGTCGATTTGTCCGCTTCTAAATAGAGTTCGTATTTCATCTCTATAATAATTTAAATCATTTAAACATTCTTGGACTCTCTCTGAGTTAAGGTAATCAGGAATTTGCATCATGTTTTTTAATAAAGGATGGTCCTTATCGTTCACTGGTGTGACCTTTTGGGCATCAAAATTAGTAGTTTCTAATATATTAAAAATTAACATAGAACTTGAAGCTATACATGCTCTGCCAGATTCAGTTACAATGGTAGGATGTTCTAAATTTGATTGGTCTAATTCATATTTCACTGTTTCAACAATATTTATGCAATATTCGTCTAATGAGTAATTTATCGAATTAAAAGCTGATTTTTGTTCACCTGTGTAATCTACGCCTAACCCACCACCTAAATCTAAAAATTGCAGTGGAGCACCTTGTTTTTTTATTTCTGAAAAAAACCTACATGCCTCTTGTGTAGCTTTTCTGATTTCTATTATATCAGGTATTTGACTACCAAGGTGAGAGTGTTGAAGAATTAAACATTTGAGGTAACCACTAACTTTTAACTGTTCAATTACATTCATAACTTGTTCAACTGATAAGCCAAATGCGCTTCTGTCTCCACTTGATTGAGACCAATTACCACTTACCTTGTTTGTTAATTTAATCCTAATTCCCAAAAGTGGGAGAATATTTAATTCTTTTGAAATTTCTATAATTAAATCAAGTTCTCTGGGGCTTTCTAAAACTAAAATAGTTTTAAAACCTATTTTTTGTGACAAAAGAGCTAGGTTTATAAATTCTCGATCTTTAATACCATTACATATGATAGTAGAATTACTTGATAGATCGTGAGCAAGAGCAATTAAAAGTTCAGGCTTGGAACCAACTTCTAATCCAAAATCAAATTCTTTTCCATATTCAACAATCCTATCAATTACTTGAGCTTGTTGATTAACTTTTACAGGAAATACTCCCCTATAATCTCCTTTGTACCCTATTTCTTTTATAGCATTTGAAAAAGATTTATTTATTTGGCTAATTCTAAAAGCTAAATAATCTGTAACTCTCAGTAAAACAGGACAGTTAATACCTCTTTCATTTAGACTTTTAATAACTTTAATTAGATCAACTGGAGGGTTTTGTGGAAAGAATGGATTTTTAAGACCTATATTTCCATTTTCTATGATTTCGAGAATATCATCGCCCCATTTTTTTATACCATAAATATCCTCATTCATTTGAACTAATCCTTTAGTAAATAAATAATTTCATTATATTGTAGTTATATATTGGTCAAGCTTTGGTTTATACTAGTTTAAACTTTATTTTTGCCATTATTTAGAAATCAGAGGGTGATATGTTTTTTTTTAATAATAAGGAAAGAATTGTTGAGAAGAGCAATGCTTTAGTTGGTAGAGAAAACGAAATAAATGAAGATTTAAAAAATGATATTAATGGTCTTAATTTAAAAGAAATTCCTGAAAATTTTAAAACAATAGTAATTGGTATGGGCTGTTTTTGGGGAGCCGAAAAGATTTTTTGGCAATTGCAGGGTGTGTATCATACATCAGTTGGTTATGCAGGAGGTTATACTAAAAACCCAACATATGAAGAAGTTTGTAGTGGTTTAACCGGGCATACAGAAGTCGTTAGAGTTGTTTACAACCCCAAAATTATAAATTTAAGAAAAATTCTAATTGCTTTTTGGGAAGGACATGATCCAACACAAGGCATGAGACAAGGTAATGATATTGGAACTCAATATAGATCAGCAATTTACGTAAGTGAAAACGAAGATTTAATAGAAGTAAAAGAAACAATGAAAGAATTTCAAAAGTTGCTTGATAAAAATGGTTATAAAAAAATTACAACTGAGATTAAACGCGATATAGAATATTATTTTGCTGAAGCATATCATCAACAATATCTCTATAAAAATCCAAATGGTTACTGTGGGCTAGGTGGAATTGGTATAAAGTTCCAATAAAATAGAAATATATTAGATTAAATCTTGACCAATATAATTTGTTAATATAATTAAGTTAAAACTCAACAAATGGTAAACATAATGAAAGTCGTTAGTTCTTTAAAAACATTAAAGGTCAGAGATAGACACTGTCAAATAGTGAAAAGAAGGGGCCGTTTGTACGTAATCAACAAAAGAAATCCTCGTTTTAAAGCTCGCCAAGGCTAATTTAAAGCCTACAATTTATTTTAGCTTATTAGCTTCTTAAATAAACTTTAATCATCAAAAATGAAAATTACAAATATTATTGAAGAAACTAAATCTATTAGTTCAGATATTAAAAACGCATATATTAATTTTAGTAAAATGACAATTAGCTTAGTTGCTGTTTGTTCTGATATAAAGAAAAATGGAAAACCAGTTATTGGATATGGTTTTAACTCTAATGGTAGATATGGACAAGGTCACCTTATTAGGGAAAGGTTTCGCCCTAGATTATTAGAAGCTAATCCTAAAGATATCCTTAATGATGAAGGTAACAACTTCGATCCTCACAAAATGTGGGATATTATGATGAAAAATGAAAAACCAGGTGGACATGGGGAGAGATCTGTCGCCGTTGGTACTATCGACATGGCAATCTGGGACTTGGTATCAAAGATAGAAGAAAAGCCATTATATCAACTTCTTGCTGAAAGATATGGTAATGGAAAACCTAATAAAACTGTATTTGTTTATGCGGCAGGTGGATATTATTGGCCTAATCAAGGTTTAACTGGATTGACTGATGAAATAAAAAAATATTTAGATCTTGGCTATTCTGTAGTGAAAAAAAAGATCGGAGGAGCATCTTTATCAGAAGATTGTAAAAGAATTGAAGCTATTCTTAAAATTTTAGGTCCTGGCGAACAGCTTGCCGTCGACGCTAATGGAAGGTTTGATTTAGAGACTGCTATAAATTATGGAAAAGCTTTGTCTCAATATAACTTATTTTGGTATGAAGAGCCGGGTGATCCTCTTGATTTTGAACTTCATAAAGAACTAAGTCAACATTATAGTGGGCCATTAGCAACTGGCGAAAATTTGTTTTCAGTTCAGGATGCTAGAAATCTGATTAGATATGCTGGCATGAGAAAAGATAAAGATTGGCTTCAGTTTGATTGTGCATTGAGTTATGGTTTAGTTGAATATTTAAAAATAATAGAAATGCTCAAAAAAAATAATTGGGAAATATCAAGATGTATCCCTCATGGTGGCCATCAAATGTCATTAGCCATAGCAGCTGGGCTAGGATTAGGAGGTAACGAGAGTTATCCTGACCTATTCCAACCTTATGGTGGTTTTCCTGATGGTGTAAAAGTTGAAAATAGTTTTGTTAATTTGCCTGAAATAAACGGAATTGGCTTTGAAGGAAAATCAGATCTTTACTCAGTGATGAAAAGTATGACTGATTAATTTTTAAAAAAATCATTTCCTTTATTGTCAATGACAACAAAAGCTGGAAAATTCTCCACTTCTATCTTCCAAATAGCTTCCATGCCTAATTCAGGATACTCCAAAACCTCAATTTTTTTTATACAATCTAGTGCAACTTTTGCCGCTGTTCCACCAATAGTGCCAAGATAAAAACCTCCATATTTATTACAAGCGTCTCTAACTTGAGAGGATCTGTTACCTTTAGCAAGCATAACCATTGAGCCACCATTTTTTTGGAATGTATCCACATAAGCGTCCATTCTGCCAGCGGTAGTAGGGCCAAATGAACCGGATGCCATGCCTTCTGGTGTTTTTGCTGGCCCCGCATAATATACTGGGTGATCTTTTATATAATCAGGAAGCGATCCATCTTTTTGTAATCTTTCTAGTAGTTTTGCATGAGCTATATCTCTTGCAACTATTAGAGGACCAGTTAAGTTAACCCTTGTTTTAATTTTACATTCGTTCAACTGTTTTAAAATATCTTTCATAGGTTTGTTAAGATTAATATTAACGGTCTTATCAGATGAAACATTTTCTAAGTCAATATCAGGTAAGAATTGTGCCGGATCAGTTTCTAATTTTTCAACAAAAATTCCATTTTCATTGATTTTACCTAATACTTGACGATCTGCGGAACAAGACACACCTATTCCTATTGGTAATGAAGCGCCGTGTCTAGGTAATCTGATAACCCTTACATCATGACAAAAATATTTACCCCCAAATTGTGCTCCAACACCCATTTCTCTAGTCATATCTAAAATAATTTTTTCCCATTCCAAATCTCTGTAAGCATGCCCAGTTTTTAGATCACCTTTAGTAGGTAAATTATCCAAATAGCGCATTGAACCAAGTTTAACAGTTTTTAAATTTAGTTCAGCTGAAGTGCCTCCGATCACAATTGAAAGATGATAGGGTGGACAGGCTGCTGTTCCTAAGGAAATTATTTTGTCATAAAGAAACTCTTTCAAACTTTTATGATTTAAACTTGCAGGTGTAGCTTGAAATAAAAAACTTTTATTAGCTGATCCCCCACCTTTTTGTACAAAGGCAAACTTATATTCCATTCCTTGTGAGGCAAATAAAGTTATTTCAGCAGGAAGATTGTTAGAAGTATTTTTTTCTTCAAACATAGATAATGGAGCTAATTGTGAAAACCTTAAATTATTTTCTTTATAAGTATTATAAACACCTAAAGATATCTGTTTGCTATCATCACAGTTAGTAAAAACATTTTCTCCCTTATAACCCATAATAATGGCTGTGCCTGTATCTTGACACATAGGTAAAACGCCAGCAGAAGAAATATTTGCATTTTTAAGCATAGTTAGAGCAACAAAATGATCATTTTGTGAAGCATCTTTATCATCTAATATATCTTTGAGTTGTTTTAGATGAGACTTTCTTAATAAATGAGAAACATCCTTGAAGGCTCTTTGAGTTAGTAAAGTGAGTGCTTCGGGGTCAATTTTCAAAATTTCAACCCCATCCATTACAGATTTATTAACATAAGAATCAGAAATTTGAATATATTCAGTCTTATCTTCTGAAACTGGAAACATTGGTGAATAGTTAAATTCGCTCAAGAATTTCTCCTTAATTAAAAAGTTAGATTTATTTTTTATCTCTGAATTCGTCTAAAGATACTATTTGGCCTGACTTATTTTCTTCATTTAATCCAATACTGGAAATTTGTGATGATTGGATCTTTTCATTTTCAATATTTTTAGAAGTAAGTTTATAATTATTGTCAATTTTAAATTGAAGACCAAATCCCACTGATGGGTCAGTGAATGATGAAATAGACCTAAAAGGAATTAAAACGTTCTTTTTTTGCCCATTAAAAGATAATGTTACTTCAAAGTGCTCATCTGTTGTTCTTAAGTCCCAAAATTGATGCTGTATTATGATTTTAATTTCTGGGTTATCATTATTTTTCAGCTCGGGAGGAACTATTACATTAGGATCGTTTCCATTAAATGAAATAAAAAAATGACTATTTCCTTTAAGACCAGTTTCTGATGTTATTTTTAAAACTTTTTTAACAACGTTTTTTAAACTCTCTTCAACTAAGGAGTCATAATCAAAACCATCGTTTTCTAAACCACCATTATTGTTTTTATCCACTAATATTGATTCCCTTAAATTCTTTGGCAAAATTTTATTCTATATTTTTTAACATTATTTTTACAAGAAATAATTGGAAAAAGAAAATGGCGAGAAATAAATTCTCGCCATCTAAGTATTTCTGTTGCCAGGTAAACTTAACCCCGCCAATTTTAGCTATAAAATTGGACTAAGTTTCGGTTGCTTTGGCTGCTTACGCTGCTGCAGCTACCGGAGCATAGTTGTCGTTTGCAACTACTTAAGAAGCCCGATAACGGTGGTACAATACCGAGTGAAAATTTAATTTTTACTACACGCGTCGATCCTATTTCGCCCCCCTATTAATGGTGGAGGCGCCGGGTACCGCCCCCGGGTCCGCAAAGCTTATTCTAAAAAACGTTTATCACCATAGTCATATAATGACCTTTTTAGTATACATCATTTAATATTTTTATTAAAGAACACATAATGATAAGAATAGATTATTCTTTTCTATTGGAGTTTTTGATGAAGCAATATCTAGATTTATTAAATTATGTATTAAAAGAGGGTAACGTTAAAGAAGACAGAACTGGAACAGGAACACACTCAGTTTTCGGTTGGCAAATGAGATTTAATTTAAATGATGGATTACCTTTGTTAACTACAAAAAAACTTCACTTAAAATCAATTATTCATGAATTACTATGGTTTATAAAAGGGGATACAAATATATCTTATTTAAAAGAGAAGAACGTATCTATATGGGATGAATGGGCCGATGAGAATGGTGATTTGGGTCCAGTTTATGGAAAGCAATGGAGGAGTTGGGACACTCCTGATGGAAAAAAGATTGATCAATTAAACGACATTATTAAACAAATTAAAAACAATCCAAATTCACGAAGGTTAATCGTATCAGCTTGGAATCCATCTGATGTAGGCTCAATGGCTTTGCCGCCATGCCATTGTCTTTTTCAATTTTACGTTTCTGATAATAAGTTGTCATGTCAATTATATCAAAGAAGCGCAGATATTTTTTTAGGAGTCCCTTTTAACATTGCGTCTTATTCCATTTTAACGCACATGATTGCAAATGTAACGGGACTTTCAGTTGGAGATTTTGTCCATACCCTGGGTGATGCACATATTTATAAAAACCATTTTGATCAAGCAAAACTTCAGTTATCAAGGTCTGTGAAAAATTTGCCATATTTAAAATTTAACAAAAAATTTGAAAGTATTAATGATTTCAAGTACGAGGATTTTGAAATCTTAGATTACGATCCTCACCCAAATATTTCTGCGCCAGTGGCTGTTTAAAATGTTTAATAAGGATAACTTAAAATATCCAATGGAATGTGTTGTAGCCATGAACCAGGAAAGAGTCATAGGTGATGGGAATAAATTATTATGGCACTTGCCGGGTGATTTAAAAAGATTGAAATCTATGACTATGGGAGCACCATTAATCATGGGAAGAAAAACATTTAAATCTATTGGCAAGCCTTTACCAGGAAGGGCCAATATAGTATTAACTCGTTCCAAAACTAATGATTTCGATGGGGCTATAGTTGTTAATTCTTTTGATGAGGCCATAACAAAGGCAGGTGAATGGATCGATCAAAAAAAAAATAATTTAGAAGAAACAATACAACAGAAGATTTTTTTATTCGGAGGCGCAGAAATTTATAAGTTGGGTATAGATTTTTGTGATGTAATTCAAATGACTAAGGTTAAAATTAATATAATTGAAGGTACTAAATTTCTTAATCTTAATAAGAATGATTGGAAAAAAACTAAATTACAAGAATTTAAAAAAATTAATGATACTCCTGAATTTAGTTATTGGCATTATCAAAGAATTAAATAAAATAATTTAATTATTTCTATTTCAATTTTTTATTGTTTTAGCTTATTAGAAATAAGTCTGGCAATTTGTAAAAATTTTTTAGAAATCAAATGATTAGGTTCTTGTAATACAATAGGCTTCCCCTCATCTGCACTTGATCTCAATAATATATCTAGAGGGATTTCACTTAAAAATGGAACTCCTAATTTTTTTGCCTCAGATTTGGCACCTCCATTTCCAAAAATTTTATGTTTAGTTTCACATTTTTCACAAAGGAAATAACTCATATTTTCAATGATACCTAAAATAGGTACACTAACTTTTTTAAACATGTTAAGTCCCTTTCTAGCATCAATTAATGATAAATCCTGGGGTGTTGAAATAATTATTGCTCCTGTAAGTTGTACTTTTTGAGATAAAGTTAAATGAACATCTCCCGTTCCTGGGGGCATATCAATGATTAGAATATCTAAATCTTGCCAATCAACATCTCTGAGAAGCTGTTCAATAGCACTCATTACCAGAGGGCCTCTCCATATTGTCGGTTTGTCTTCTGGAATTAGAAATCCGATAGACATTGCTTGCAAGCCAAAAGCGTTATGTGGAATAATTTTTTTTCCATTATTTTTAGGTTTAATATTAATTCCAGTTAACTTTGGTAGACTAGGGCCGTAAATATCTGCGTCTAAGATTCCAACTTTAAAATCTAATTTCATTAGAGATAATGCGAGGTTTATTGCAGTTGTAGATTTACCAACCCCACCTTTACCACTTGCAATTGCAATTATGTTAGTTGCTGGTGAAAGTGTGTAATTGTTTTTCAAATTTTTTTCTATTTTTTTGTTATGTGAAGTAATAACGATTGAAACTTTTTCAATTTGAGAAATTGTTAATAATTTTTCTTCTATAGTTTTTTTAATTGGGTCTGAAGACTCAAGCTCTTCTGATGATAATTCAAGCACAAAAGTTATTGAGTTATTTTTTAGCTCTAACCCACTTATCATTTTAGAATCAACAATATTATTTGATCTGCTTTTGAGCTTGATAGAACTTAAAATTTTTTTAATTTCTTCTAGTTTTTTATTAGTCATCAAGTTTGCCTAGAAATTATTTTCAATAAAGGTTGAAATGTACCATTATAATACAAATATCTTAATAAATTAATTTTTATGAATTTTAATCAAAATAGACAAATCTCTGGAGTATCCTAAATGATTATTAATAAGATTAACGATAATGGCTCTGGCCCTTGGGGAAGTGGTGGTGGAAATAATCCCTGGGGAAAAAGACCTAATTCTAATGGTACTCCACCTGACGTAGATCAGATGCTAAAAGAAGGTAGAGAAAAATTTAAAAAAATGATGCCATCTGGTTTTGGGGGCGGCAAAGGTTTGGTTATACTCTTATTTATTCTTTTGGGATTATGGTTAATGACTGGTATCTACAGAGTTAACCCTCAAGAGCAAGGGGTTGTAATGAGATTTGGAGAGTGGGTTAGAACTACTCCTCCAGGGTTACATTACCATTTGCCAACACCTATAGAAAAGGTAATAACTCCAGATGTTACTCGAGATAATAGAATTGAAGTAGGATATAGATCATTTGGAGCAGGTACATCTAATAGAAGAGACGTACCTGATGAATCAAAAATGATAACAGGTGACGAAAATAATATCGATATAGATTTTGTTGTTTTTTGGAAAATAGCAGATGCTGGTGCGTACTTATTTAATATCCAAGATCCTCCTGAAACAGTAAAGGTTGCTGCTCAATCAGTTATGAGAGATATAATTGGTCAGACAAAAATACAAACCGCATTAACTGGTGGAAGACAAGAAATTCAAATTAAAGCTAAAAACATGCTTCAAGAGCTTTTAAACGAATACCAAGCAGGTGTGGAAATTCGAAATGTTCAATTATTATCTGTTAACCCTCCTGCTGAAGTTATTGATGCTTTTAATGACGTCCAAAGGGCAAGACAAGATAGAGACACACTCATAAACGAAGCTGAGGCTTTTAGAAATGATATTGTTCCTAGGGCTAGGGGTGAGGCAGCTCAATTGATATCAGAAGCTGAAGCCTATGCAAGTGAAGTTGTGAATAGAGCAAAAGGTGACGCGGACAGATTTAATTCTATTTATAAGAGTTATAAACTTAATCCAGAAGTAACTGAATCAAGAATTTACTTAGAAACTATGGAGAAAGTATTTTCTAATGTTAAAAAAATTATAATGGATGGCTCAGCTAGTACTTCTGGCGTTGTTCCTTATCTGCCATTAGATCAATTAAAACAAAAAGGTAATTAAAATCATGTCTTCTTACAAAATTTTATCAGGTGTAAGTGTTCTTGTAGTGTTATTTGGTCTACTAAGTTCCTTTTTTATAGTTGATCAAACACAACAGGCTCTTGTCCTTCAATTTGGAGAACCTAAAAGGTTAGTTAATAAACCTGGTCTTAACTTTAAAATACCATTCATCCAAGAGGTTACTTTTTTTGAAAAAAGAGTTTTATCATTAGTTTCACAGGACTCTGAAGAAGTTATTTTAGCTGATCAAAAAAGACTAGAGGTAGATACTTATTCAAGATTTAAAATAATTGATCCATTATTATTTTTTCAAACTGTAAGAAATGAATTTGGCGCAAGGCAAAGACTTGACTCAATTATTGACTCTTCTGTTAGAAGAGTATTCGGTAGTTATGAACTTACTGCAATATTATCTGACGCTAGAACTGATATTGTTAAAGATATTGGAGAAGAAGTAAATTCTACAATAAAAAAATTAGGTATGGAAATCATTGATGTCAGGATTAGAAGAGCTGATTATCCGGAAGCTACTAGTCAGAATATATTCAATAGGATGAAAACAGAAAGACAGCAAGAAGCAAAAGAGTTTAGAGCTGAAGGAGCTGAAGAAGCTCAAAAAATCCGAGCTGATGCTGAAAAACAGAAAGTAGTGCTTGTTGCAGAAAGTAAAAGAAAAGCTGAAGCTTTGAGGGGTGATGGTGATGCAGAGGCTATCAAAATTTATTCTGATGCCTTTGGTCAAGATGAAAAGTTTTTTAAATTTTATCGTTCAATGCTTGCCTATGAAAATACATTTTCAGATGATGGAACAACAATGCTGTTAAGTCCTGATAGTGATTTTTTTAGTTTTTTTGGAAAGCAGGATGGTCGTTAATATTTAATTAATGAATATTTCTAATAAGCCATAAAAGCGCCTTTTTTTTTCTATACATTTAATCAACTTAATTAACATTATGGTGAGTTCATGTCTCTTGTAAAACACGTAAGTCATGTTTGTATTCTTAATTTTATTTTAATTATTTTTTGTATGAACACTTCTTTTGCTAGAAGTGCTCCAGATAGTTTTGCTGACCTGGCAGAGAGATTAAGTCCTTCTGTGGTTAATATATCAACAACTACTATAATTGAAGATAAATCACGGCAAATGCCTTCATTCCCTCCTGGGTCACCATTCGAAGATTTTTTTAAGCAATTCGATAATCCCGGTGGTAAAAAGAGAAAAGCACAATCATTAGGTTCAGGTTTTATAATTGATGAGACAGGATATATAATTACAAACAACCATGTGATTGATAATGCAGAAAAAATTATGGTTATTTTGTATGATGATACCTCTTTTGAAGCTAAGGTGGTCGGCAAAGACCCAAAGACTGACGTAGCTCTTTTAAAAATTGATCCAAAAAAAACTAAATTGACAGCTGTAAAGTTTGGGGACTCAAATGATCTTAGGGTCGGTGACTGGGTCATGGCTATAGGTAATCCATTCGGATTTGGAGGAACGGTTACTGCTGGTATTGTATCAGCTAGGGGAAGAAACTTATCAGGTTCTTATGATGATTATATTCAAACAGATGCATCTATTAACAGAGGAAATTCTGGAGGTCCATTGTTTGATATGAAAGGTAATGTTGTAGGTATCAATACAGCAATATTTTCTCAATCAGGAGGTTCCGTTGGAATTGGTTTTGCAGTTTCTTCTAATCTAGCAAAGCAAGTTACAGATCAGCTAAAGCAATATGGAAGGACTAAGAGAGGATGGCTTGGTGTTTTAATACAAGAAATATCTCAAGAAATAGCTGATAGTTTAGGCATGAAGTCCGCCAAAGGAGCCCTAGTATCATCTGCGACTGAGGGTGGTCCTGCGGAGAAGGCTGGTGTAAAGACTGGAGACGTTATTCTTAAATTTAATGATATAGAAATAGGAAGTATGAAGGAGCTTCCTAAGGTTGTGGCAGGTACTCCTGTTGGCAAATCTGTACCTTTAGTTATTCTAAGAAATGGTAAAGAAATAGTTCTTAATGTTACTTTAGGCGAATTAGAGCTGGCAGAAAAAGAAAACCTCATTGGCAAGTCTAATAGTTCAAGTGGTAAAACAAAAGAATATGATAAATTAGGTTTCATAGCAGAGGAATTAAATTCCAAAAACAAATCAAAGTTTAATTTAAAAAATATAGATAATGGAGTTGTAATTACCTCGGTAAAGGATGATAGTCCTGCCCAAACTGCTGGGCTTGTGCCTGGTATGGTTATTGTCAGAGTAGGGCAAGTGGAGGTTAATTCTTTAGATGTTATTGACCAATCTTTACAAAATGCAATTAAGCAAAAAAGGAAAGCCTTACTATTTTTAGTTAAGGTAGAGAATGGAACTAGGTTTGTCGCTATAGAATTAGATTAATTTTATATTTATGAAATAATTTCAGCGTCAGAATATCCTTGAGCGTATAATAGTCCTAGTAGATTAGTATGTTCAAAGTGCAAATCAGCAAGGTCTTTTAGAGCTCTTTTGCCATTAAAAGATACTCCCATTCCAGATTTGACAATCATATCAATGTCATTAGCTCCATCGCCTACACAAATTGTATCATTAGGGTTTAGGGTATAGTCACATAAATACTTGTTTAAATATTTTAGTTTTGCTTCCTTATCAAGAATTGGCTCGCTGACTTTACCATTAAGTATCATTTTACCCGTTTTATCAATAGAATATTGCAGATAATTAGCGTGGACAAAGTCAAAGCCTAGTTTGTCTTTTAAGTAATTCGTTAAAAAAGTAAACCCACCAGAAACCAACACTGTGATTGCACCATTATGCTTCATTGTTTTAATTAACTCACTAGCACCTTCATTAATCCTAACATTGGTTTTTAAATTATCTAAAATATCAAAAGGTGTTCCTTTAAGCATGGATACCCTCTCAAATAGTGCTTTTTTAAAATCTATTTTGCCTTCCATAGCATTTTTAGTTATTAGGACTATTTCTTTTTCTTTTCCAATTAATTTGGCAAGTTCATCTAGGCTTTCTTCTTTTATAATTGTGCTGTCCATATCGGCTAAAAGTAATTTTTTTCTTCTTATATTTTGGGAATCAATTAGATTGATATCTAATTTATACTGTTTCTTTAGTTTATTTATAAATTTTGATAATTGGTCAGACAATTTATTTGGTGATATAAAGCATTCATATGCTTTATTTATACTTAACTCTTTGAAGTTAATATCAGCTTTACAAATTTTTTTTATTTCTTCAGAAATAAAACGTATTAAATTTGAATTAATTACACTATCAGAGGTATTTGATATTAATATAAAACTCATAAAATTTTAAATATATCAATGTTATGAACATGTCTAGTACCATAAATTTTGAAAAAATAGTTGATATATCTCTTGATAATTTTTGTTGGCAAAAGGATGCTATAATAATTGCAGGACCAACATGTGTTGGGAAATCAGCTATTGCAATTTCATTAGCAAAAAAAATTAATGGTGTAATTTTAAACGCGGACTCTGTTCAAGTATACAAAGATCTAAAAATATTATCTGCAAGGCCTTCTGAAGAGGAATTACAAGGCATACCACATTTTTTATACGGATATGTCGATGGATCCAATAATTACTCTGTTGCTGATTGGTTGCTCGATTTAAAAAAAACTTTAAAAAAAGTAGAATTATCTAAAAAAATCCCAATAATAGTTGGTGGATCTGGTTTGTATATTAATGCAGTTTTAAATGGTTTAAGTAAAATACCAGATATTTCAGAAGAAAATAAAAATCTTTCTTTGGCCACATTCAATGAAATTGGGTTAGAGAAATTTAAGCAATTAAATAGTCAAATAGATCCTGAATTTATAAAAATTAGTAATGATAAACAACGATTACTTCGTGCTTACAGTGTATTTCTTCAAACAAAAAAAAATATGACATTTTGGCATAAACAACCTCGTGAAGGAAAATTAGAAAAAAATATAATCTCCATATTTATTAATTCTGAAAGAAGATTAATTTACAAAAATTGTGATTTTAGGTTTGATAAAATGCTTGAAAAAGGTGCTCTTGCAGAAGTTGAGAGCTTATGGGAAAGCAAAATTGATCGTTCTCTTCCCATTTCAAAATCTCTAGGAGTAAAATGGTTACTTCAATATTTAGATAAATCTATCTCTTACAAAGATGCTGTTAATTTAAGTAAAAGAGATACAAGACGGTTTGTTAAAAGACAATTTACGTGGTTTAATAATAATTTTATTCCAAATAAAATTATAAATATCTAATATTATTTCATAATAATATCTAAAATTATAATTTTATATTATAAAGTTGACTGTTTATTATAAAATTGTTAACTAAGCCTCTTAATTATTTTTTATGGAAATTTTCTAATGAGTAATGATGATCTTATAAATGGTGCTGAAGCTGTTATAAAAGCCTTGGTAGATAATGGTGTTGAAGTGATTTTTGGGTATCCAGGTGGAGCAGTTTTACCCTTATATGATGCAATTTTTCAACATAAATCTCTAAAACATATTTTAGTTAGGCATGAGCAAGCTGCAGTTCATGCTGCTGAAGGCTATGCCAGGTCAACTGGAAAAGTTGGTTGTGTTTTGGTTACTTCTGGTCCTGGGGCTACCAATGCTATTACTGGTTTAACTGACGCATTAATGGACTCTATTCCTATAATTTGTTTAAGCGGACAGGTTCCAACACATTTAATAGGTACAGATGCCTTTCAAGAAGCTGATACTACTGGTATATCAAGGCCATGTACTAAACATAATTATTTAGTAAAAAATGCTGATCTTTTATGTAATATCATTCATGAAGCATTTGACATTGCATCAAAATGGAAGACCTGGACCAGTTCTTGTTGATCTTCCAAAGGATATACAATTGTCCAAGGTGAAATACACAAAAAAAATTAATAGAGTTAATCAAGCTAAACCTAATTCACTATCGATTGATCCTGATGTAATAAATAGAGTAGCAAATTTACTAATTAATTCAAAAAAACCAATTATATATGGTGGTGGCGGATTAATAAACTCAGGTCCTGATGCGTCAGCCCTTTTGACAGAATTAGTTGATTTAATAGATGCTCCAGTTACTCTAACGTTAATGGGTTTAGGGGCAGTTCCTAATAAGCACAAAAACTTTTTAGGCATGCTAGGTATGCACGGAACATACGAAGCTAATTTGGCAATGCATCATTGTGACGTTATGATAAATATAGGTGCACGTTTTGATGATAGAGTAACTGGTAGATTAAACGCTTTTTCTCCAAATTCTAAGAAAATTCATATAGATATTGATAAATCATCCATAAACAAAGTTGTTTCTGTCGATTATGGAATTGTAGGTGATTGTTCAGAAGCTTTAAAATTGTTAAATAAAGAAATAAAAAAGCTCCATAATCAAAAAGAATTAGAATCTAAAAAGTCTTGGTGGTCACAAATTGAAGAATGGAGAAAAAGAGACTCATTAGGGTTTAAACAAACAGGTAGTATAATAAAACCAC
Organism: Candidatus Marisalimonas marina; assembly: GCA_038131365.1. Taxonomy (GTDB): domain Bacteria; phylum Pseudomonadota; class Alphaproteobacteria; order Puniceispirillales; family Marisalimonadaceae; genus Marisalimonas; species Marisalimonas marina. The sequence goes on from JAYPPH010000005.1 coordinate 413,419, forward strand.
AACAAGCAATTAAGAGCTTGTATGAAAAAACACTTGAGTTTGATACTTTTATTACTACTGAAGTTGGTCAACATCAAATGTGGGCTGCCCAATATTTTGGTTTTTCTAAACCCAATCATTGGATGACCTCGGGTGGTTTAGGAACGATGGGTTATGGCTTGCCGTCATCTGTGGGTGTACAAATTGCCCATCCAAAATCTTTGGTGATTGATATTTCTGGTGAAGCGTCTTTTTTAATGAATATGCAAGAGCTCTCTACAATTGTTCAGTACAAGTTACCTGTTAAAATTTTTATACTTAATAACCAGTGGATGGGTATGGTTAGACAGTGGCAAGAGCTAAATCATGGTTCAAGATATAGTGAAAGTTATACTGATTCTTTACCTGATTTTGTTTTGCTTGCTGAAAGCTTTGGAATAAAAGGTTTAAGGGTAGAAGAGTATAATAAACTAGAATCTACTATTGATGAGATGATAAATCATCAAGGTCCAGTCATTGCTGATATTAGAGTGGCTAAAGAAGAAAATTGTTTTCCCATGATACCTTCTGGTGCTGCTCATAATGAAATGATTTTGGGGGTGGAAGATAAAAAAAATGACACATCTGAAGCTGGATTGGCTCTTGTATAGGTAAAATAAATATGTCGGTATATCAAAAAAACGAAGTTAAAGAAGAAGAAACCATAAGAACATTATCTCTGATTGTAGATAATCAACCTGGGACATTGGCAAGAGTTATAGGTTTATTTTCTGGAAGAGGTTATAATATTGATTGCCTTAACGTAACAGAAATAGATAATCAAAGAAACCTGTCACGAATTTCTCTTGTTACCAGAGGAACTTCAATGACAATTGAACAAATTAAATCTCAATTATCTAGAATTGTTCCAGTAAGGATAGTTAGAGATTTAACATTGGAGGGTCCATTTATTAAAAGTGAGTTAGCGCTTGTTAAGTTAGTTGTAGAAGGCGCTAATAGGGTTGAGGCTCTAAGGATAGCTGAGACATTTAGAGCAAGAACATTAGATGTAACTTTATCAAGTTTTATTTTTGAATTGACTGGTAAGCCAAGCAAGATTGATGCATTTATTGAATTAATGCAATCACTTGGAGATACAGAAATTTCAAGAACTGGCGTGTCCGCCATTTCCAGAGGAAATAAAACAGAGACAAAATTACTAGATCAATTCAAAGTTAACTGATAATAAGTTTATATTTACAAATTTTTATTAATAGGAGTTTTTTTAATGCGAGTGTACTACGACAGAGATGCTGATATAAATTTAATCAAAAACAAAAAAGTTGTTATTGTAGGTTATGGAAGTCAAGGGCATGCGCATGCTGCAAATTTAAGAGATAGTGGAGTAAAAGAAGTTACTGTTGCCCTTAGATCAGATTCTACATCAGTTGACAAAGCAAAATCTGCTGGTTTTAAGGTAATGAGTGTTGCCGAAGCATCAAGTTGGGCTGATGTAATAATGATGTTAACGCCTGATGAACTACAGGGTGATATTTATAGGGATGAAATTAAAGAAAACATGAAATCAGGTGCTGCAATTGCTTTTGCTCATGGGTTAAATGTACATTTTAATTTGATAGAACCTAGAGATGATATTGATGTTTTTATGGTGGCTCCAAAAGGTCCTGGTCATACAGTTAGATCAGAGTATCAAAAAGGTGGAGGTGTTCCTTGTTTAATTGCTATTGATCAAGACGTCTCAGGTAATGCTCATGATATTGGTCTATCTTACGCTTGTGCCGTGGGAGGTGGTCGTTCTGGAATAATAGAAACAACTTTTAAAGAAGAGTGTGAAACTGATTTATTTGGTGAACAAACTGTATTATGTGGTGGTTTAGTAGAATTGATTAGAGCAGGATATGAGACGTTAACAGAAGCTGGATACGCACCTGAAATGGCTTACTTTGAATGCCTGCATGAGGTAAAATTAATTGTCGATTTAATCTATGAAGGTGGTATCGCTAATATGAACTACTCCATTAGTAATACAGCTGAATACGGAGAGTATGTCACAGGCCCAAGATTAATAAATTCTGAAACAAAAAAAGAGATGAAAAAAATTCTAGATGATATTCAATCAGGTAAATTTACTAGAGATTGGATGCTTGAAAACAAAGTTAATCAAACTAGTTTTAAGGCAACTAGAAGGAAAGCTGCAGATCATCCAATTGAAGAGGTTGGTAAACAACTAAGAGCAATGATGCCATGGATTACTGCAAATAGGCTTGTCGATAAGGATAAAAATTAATATTTATTAATTCAATTAATTGAGTTATTATCATTAATTAAAATATCATATTTCTTGTGGATATATTTTTAGAGAGTTTTGAGGGGTTTTGCTATGTTTGGATACATCAGGGGCTTGTTTTCAGCTGATCTTGCTATTGATTTAGGCACAGCAAACACCTTAGTATATGTCAAGGGTCAAGGCATACTTTTAAATGAACCATCAGTTGTTGCTATTACTGAGATAAGGGGTAAGTCACAAGTTTTGGCTGTAGGAGAAGAAGCTAAAACTATGTTAGGAAAAACCCCGGGCAACATTAGGGCTATAAGACCAATGGCTGATGGCGTAATAGCTGACTTTGATGTAGCAGAAGAAATGATAAAACATTTTATAAGAAAAGTTCACAAAAGATCTGCTTTAGTTAGCCCTCAAGTTGTAATATGTGTTCCATCAGGAGCAACTGCTGTTGAAAGAAGGGCTATTCAAGAATCTGCTGAGGCAGCTGGGGCAAGAAGAGTTTATTTAATAGAAGAGCCTATGGCTGCTGCAATAGGAGCAAATTTACCAGTAACAGAAGCATCTGGTTCTATGGTTGTAGATATTGGTGGAGGAACAACTGAGGTAGCTATATTGTCCTTGGGTAACATTGTTTATGCTCGTTCAGTTAGAGTAGGTGGTGATAAATTTGATGAAGCAATTGTAGCGTTTATTAGACGTCACCATAATCTACTTATTGGAGAAATGACCGCAGAAAGAATTAAAAAAGGGATTGCTACTGCAAAAATACCTAAGGATGGTGTTGGAGCAAGTATTGAGGTTAGAGGAAGAGATTTAGTTAATGGCGTTCCAAAAGAGATTGAAATTAACCAAGCACAAATTTGTGAAGCATTAGCTGAACCTGTTGGTCAGATAATTGAAGCCACTAAAACAGCTTTAGAACAGACACCACCAGAGTTGGCTGCAGATATAGTTGAAAGAGGGATAGTATTAACAGGTGGTGGTGCTTTGTTAGGTGAATTGGATTCTACTATTAGGGAGGCCACAGGCTTGCCAGTTGTCATAGCAGAAGATCCATTGACTTGCGTTGTTATGGGTACAGGAAGATGCCTTGATGAAATGAATTCTCTTCGAAACGTATTAATTGGGGCTTAATGATAATTTAACTATTTTTTTTGAGTGATTTAAATTGGTTTCAGCTAAATCGTCAAATAAAAAGACGTATAAAGTTAATAGAAAGTCCAATTTTGTTTTAATATTATTGTGTTTATTCTTGGTATTTATTGGGAAACTTGATCTCATAGCTATTAGAAACATTCAAGCTTTTCTTTTTGACTTTTGGGCTCCAGTTACAAACGTGGTTAATAAACCCATGAGGGAAATCGCAGTAATTTTTGAAGATGTAAAATCAACTGGCTCCCTAAGAGAACAAAACTTAAAGTTAATTAATGAAAATAGAAGACTTAGAGCTCTTAATTCTAAAGCTAAAAACCAAGAAGAAGAATTATTAGAATTAAGAGAACTCCTTAACCTTTTACCTAAATTTAAAAACAAAATAGTAACTGGTAGAGTTGTTACGGCTCCAGGAGGAATTTTTGCTAATACCGTTTTAATAAATGCTGGTAAGGACTACGGTATTAAAATTGGCCATCCTGCTGTTTCGTCATTAGGTTTAATAGGTTATGTTGTTAATGTTGGTTTAAAAACTAGTAGGATACTTTTAACAATAGATATTAATTCTATGATACCAATATACTTGACTGAAAGTAATTGGCCAGCAGTTGCTAAGGGTAATAATGGTGAATTACTAGAAATTAAGTTTTTATCATCAGAAGCTTCTCCTATAGATGGTGAAACAGTAGAAACCTCTGGACATGGGGGAAGATTACCTCCAGGCATAAATGTTGGCAAAATTGTTAAAGGTTTATCTGGTGAATTTTATATAAAACCCTCAGTAAATTTTCAAAGAATGACATATTTGTCTATAATAACTAATGGTAAAAAATTATCAGATAATTACAAAAAATTTCAAGGTTTTGCCCCTTTGCAAAAACCCAAACCTAGATTGGTGTTTAAGGGATTGGACTCTAGTGGAACAAGACAAAAAGGGTTCGAAGATTGACAAATTATAATACCGTATTACAACTTTTATATAAGATTTCAATAAATTGTTTATTTTTCATATTTTTATTTTTTTTAATAAATTTTGAAAAATCTCTTGGTTACTTCTCTGTTTTTAATAGTGGAGCGCCAAGTCTTATTTCGATTGCAATCTACTTGTGCATTAGAAAATTAAATTTAAATCCATCTAATATTTTAATATTTTTTTTAGGTATATTAAACGATATTATTACCAGCGTTAACTTAGGAATATCATCAATTTTTTTCTTGTTAATAAAATTACTAACTGAAAATTTATCAATATTTAGATTAAATGATAATAACCAACAAGCATGGTTGTCATTTACTATTGTCTTTAGCTTATCATTTTTTATAATTATTTTATTAAATATTGGAATTAATTTATCTTTTTTTGATATAAACCCACTGTTATTTCATATGGGAATTACATTAATATTTTTTCCAATAATAAATGCTGGATTCGATCTAATCTTTTTTATATCAAGATTAATAAAAACTGATTCATGAAGAATAAAAATACTATAAAATTAAATAAAACAATTTCCAGAAGATTCCTATTTCTATCCCTATTAAAAGCCTCTGTTATAGGAGCCATAAGTTGGCGACTATTTGATTTACAATTAATCGAAAACCAAAAATATGAAAAATTATCTGATAATAACCAATTTGACTTCCATGCCATCACACCAGAAAGAGGAAAAATATTAGATAGGAAAATGAGACTAATAGCAGGTAATGAAGATGCGTTTCATCTTATCTTAAACTGGAATGAAAATTTAAATACAGATGATATTATTCACAAAATATCAAAGGTTATTAAATTAGAGCAAAACGATATTTCTAATTTTAAAAATAAAATGAATGTTATTGATACTTCTATTCCTCAAAAAATTGTAATAACAAAAAAACTTTCAAAAAAAGATTTGTCTAGGTTAGTTATTAGAAGTGTTGAATTTCCAGAAATTTCAATTTTTATGTCAAAGCGAAGAATTTACCCTCAAGGAAACATAGTTGGACACATTACAGGTTATATTGGTGAAATTTCTAATAAGGATAATAATTATAATCATATCAAAATATCAGGTATTAAGGTTGGCAAAAGAGGTTTAGAAAAATTTTTTGAAAATGAATTAACAGGAAAATTTGGTAGAAAAAGAAATGAGGTTACCGCAAAAGGTTTTGTTATTGCATCTCATGTTTATGAAAAAACAAAACCTGGAAAAGACATTCAAATCTCTCTCGATATGGATTTACAAGCATTTGCAAGTAAAAGGCTGGAAAGGGGCAACTTTAAAATTCAGTATTTAAATACTAATAAAAATAATAGTAATTCTTTTTCTTATGATGGTAAAAAATACCTTTACAAAGATAAAAATAATAAAATTGTTTTTCCTAATTCAGGTTCATTAATGGTTATGGACATTGTAAATGGTGAAATACTCTGTAGTGTATCTTCCCCTGGTTTTGATCCTAATATATTTTCAAATGAACTAGGGGCTGAAGAATGGAATATTTTAAAAAAAAATACGCGGTCTCCTTTTTTAAATAGAAGTATGTCTGGAGTTTATCCTCCAGGTTCGACAATAAAAATGGCTGTGGCTTTGGCTGCCCTAGAAAGTGGTTTAATAGATTTTAAAACTAAATTTTTTTGTTCTGGGTCAAGAAAACTTGGCAACAGGGAATTTCATTGCTGGGCAGATGATGGACATGGTCAACTTAACCTATTAGAAGCAATTGAACAATCCTGTGATGTATATTTTTATGAACTAGGCTTAAAGGTTGGTATTAACAAAATCTCACAAATGATGAAGAAACTTGGATTAGGTCAATATTATGACTTAGAAATAGATGATAAAGCAAAAGGTGTTGTGCCAAATAAAGAATGGAAATTTAAGCGAGATGGGTCAAGATGGTCTCTTGGTGAAACATTAAATGCTTCAATTGGGCAAGGTTATATTTTAACTACACCATTACAACTTGTAACAATGGCATCAAGGATAGCCAGTAATGGACTTAACATAACACCCACCTTAACAATAGGAAAAAATAAGAATGGGTTTGAAAGTCTTAACATAAACAAACAACATCTTGATTATATAAAAAAAGCAATGGAAAGAGTTGTGACAGGTAAAAAAGGTACAGCTAAAAACTACAAAATTGGATCTAAAAAGTTTGAAATGGCTGGTAAAACAGGAACCGTTCAGGTTGTAAGAATTTCAAAAGCAGAAAGAGAAGAGGGTGTTGTAAAAAATGAAGATAGGGAATGGAAAAAAAGAGATCATGCTCTATTTGTTGGTTATGCCCCTGCAAATAATCCTAAATATGCAATATCAGTAGTGGTAGAGCATGGAGGTAGTGGGTCATCAGTAGCTGCCCCAATAGCAAGAGATGTCTTTAAACATTTATTTGATATAAAGCAAACAGGTTAATGATGAACTACAAAAATGAATTTTCGTCTGAAAGTGTTTTATTTTCGTTTTTATTAAAATTTTTAAGGATTAATTGGTTAATTATTTTTTGTATATTATTTTTAGGATTCATTGGTGTTATTTCATTATATTCTGCAGCTGGAGGAAGTTGGGACCCATGGGCAAAAAATCATTTTATTAGATTAATTTTTGGCTGTATTTTGCTTTTTGGTATAGCCCTTACCCCGACCTACTTATTTAAGAAAATGAGTGTTCTAGCATTTTTTTTAGGTTTATTAACTTTAATTTGGGTAAAATTTTTTGGGTCAGGTGATGTGCCTAGATGGATTACGGTCGGAGGTATCAATTTTCAGCCTTCAGAGTTTATGAAGCTAGGATTAATATTGATTTTAGCAAGGTATTTTGAATATTTACCAACAATCCGCATTGGAAATCTCTTTCCATACATAATTCCTTTATTTCTAATATTAATACCAGGTTTTCTGGTTATTTCCCAACCAGATTTAGGTACTGGTTTAACGATAATTCTACTAGGTTTAGCAATATTATTTTTTGTTGGTATATCAATTAAATTTGTAATTATTTGCTCTGTTTTACTTGTCTCTTCGGTTCCAATTATTTGGCAACAATTATATGAGTACCAAAAAAATAGAATTTTAGTTTTTTTGAATCCTGAGATTGATAAATTAGGAAGTGGTTATCAAATCATACAGTCAAAAATTGCTATAGGTTCAGGTGGTGTCTTTGGAAAAGGGTATTTGTTAGGTAGCCAAAGTAAACTTAATTATTTGCCAGAAAAACATACTGATTTCATTTTTACTCTGATTTCAGAGGAATTTGGCTTTTTAGGTTCAATGTCTATTGTTTTTATTTTCTGTTTATTAATTGGCTTAATTTTAAGAATCTCATATAAAACTTCATCTATTTTTTCTAAGATTGTAGCCTTTGGTGTTGCTTTTCTAATATTCCTATATTTAAGTTTAAATATTGGTATGGTTTGTGGTTTGCTCCCAGTAGTTGGGGCACCTTTACCATTAATAAGTTATGGAGGTACTTCTTTATTAACTATTTTAATTGCTGCTGGATTAGTTTTAAGTATCAATATTCATGAAAAAAAATATAGTTAATCATTACGATTATTTTTGAAAGTCCATAAGATGTTTAGATTCTTTATTATTAAAAAGTGGTTATTATGGTCCTGGCTGGGTTCATTTGTGATTTTGTCATCATTATGGATTCAAGTAAAAATAGATGTAAAAATCAACGAATGGTTTGGTAAGTTTTATGATATGATTCAAAAGGCTTTAGCTAAACCTAATGCGATTACTATAAGTGAATATTGGGAAAGTTTATTCTCCTTTATTTCTCTTGCAGGTCTATATGTAGCTGTTTATGTAATTATTAGCTTTTTTACAGCTCATTACTTATTCAGATGGAGAACAGCGATGGTTGAATGGTATCATTCTGTTTATGATGACGCTCGTAAAATTGAAGGGGCAGCACAAAGGGTTCAAGAAGATACTATAAAATTTTCACGTATAATGGAATCTCTTGGCACTAGTTTTATTGAGTCTTTAATGGTGTTATTCCAATTTATTCCAATTTTGTTAGGGTTGTCTGTAGGTATTCCAATATATTTTTTTGGTGATTGGCAATATGGTTTAATCACAGGTGCTTTATTATGGACATTGGGAGGTACAGTTTTTTTAATTGGGCTTGGATGGTTGTTAAGATTAGTTGGTGTTGAGTATGATTTACAAAAGAAAGAGGCTGCTTACAGAAAACTTTTGGTTATAGCTGAAGATGATGGAACAATTCGCCCTAAGAAAATTGAAGAATTATTTGATGATGTTAGGTCTATACATTTTTTAAGTTATATTAGGTACTTATATTTTAATATTGGTCGTATGGCTTACCTGCAAGCCAATGTTCTCTCTGCCTATGTGTTTTTGGCTCCAGCTATAGTAGCTGGTGTTGTTACTCTAGGCGTTATGCAACAAATTATCAGGGCTTTTGGACGTGTTGAAGGCTCAATGCAATATTTATTAAAAGCTTGGCCAACAATTATAGAATTAGCTAGTGTATATAAACGTTTAAGAGAATTTGAAGCTAACATAAAAGTTGAAGATAAAGTTAAAACCTAATTTTAAAATTATGACTACAAATATTGAATTCTCTATTGGTATTTTAAGCTGGAAAGGATATGACAGCTTAACTAATTCTCTTATTTCATATCAGAAAAATGGACTTTCAAAGTTAACAAAAAATAAATTCATATGTCTTCCTGAATATAGTGAAGAAGGAATAAAAATAGCGAAAAAATTTGGTTACAAACCTATTTTAATAGAAAATAATATTGGTATTCTTGATGGCTTTAAAAAATTAGCTGAGGCAATGCCTGAGGGACCACTCTTACTTTTAGAAAACGATTTGGAATTAGTAGAAACGTCTGAAATTGCATACAATCAATTAAAAAAATCTCTCGAATTTTTGAAAAAATATGACTTAATACAAATCCGATTAAGGAGCAAATCTAATCCTGGGGATCCATTTGTTGCTTTGAATAAGTATAAAAAATATTGGTCAGATAGTTATTCATCAAAATTTTTAAGACTGTTAAGACCTTTTAAAGCCAACAAGTTAATAGGTACAGCTGCATATATTTTAGATAATCCAGAAATACGACATCCAAAAAAAATTAAAAAACTAGAAGAAGGTTTCTTTTTGGTACAATCATCTGTAATGAATTGGGCTAATTTAGCAATTTTAGTAGACCGTAATAAATATCTTAAAATCATTATAGATAAGGCAGAGAGGACTAGTGTAAACAAAAAGATTAATGGTTTTAAGAATATAGAAATAGAGTTAAATAATTTATGGTGGAGAAAACAAAATTTCAAAATCTTAGTAACGCCAGGGTTATTTACCCACAAAAGATTATCCTTTAGAGGCTATTAATTTTTTTTTCTTGATTTGTTGATCTGATGAGCTCTTCCTATAGATAATGTATTATCAGGAACTGTTTTATTAAATGTGCTTCCTGCTCCTAAAACTACATCATCACCTATTTCTATCGGTGCTATAATTGTAGAATTAGAGCCAATAAAACTATTATTTCCAATTATTGTTTTATTTTTATTTTTGCCATCATAATTACAGGTAATTGTGCCAGCACCTATATTTGTAGAAGACCCAATTTCGGTATCACCAATATAAGATAAATGATTAACTTTAACATTTTTAGATAACTTACTTTTTTTTATCTCAACAAAATTTCCAATTTTTGTGTTCTCACCAATTTCAGCCCCACCTCTTATTCTTGCAAAAGGCCCAACAATTGATCCTGTTTCAATTTTGCATTCTTCAAGATGTGAAAATGATTTTATTTCAACAGATTCTTCTATTTCAACTTTTTTCCCGAATACAACATTTGGGTGAATAGTTATATTTTTTCCTAATTTTGTGTCAAAATTTAAAAAAACTGTTTCTGGATCAATAAGCTTAACTCCATTTAACATAGCTTTTTTTCTTAGGATATTTTGACCAATTTTTTCAGCGATGGATAAATCAACTTGGTTATTTATACCTAAAATTTCTTCTTCATTTATTTCTACAAATGAAATTTTATTTTTATTTTTATGTAAAATATTTACTAAATCCGTTAAGTAAAACTCCCCAGTAATCTTATTTTTTTTAATTTGTTCTAATTGAGGAATAATTGAACTGTGAAAGCACATTATTCCTCCATTACAAAATTCAGTTTCTATATTTTTTTCTATTGCGTCCTTATATTCAATTATTTGACTTGGTTGATTATCATTTGAAAATAGAATTTTCCCATAATGATTTTTTTCACTTTTCTTAAAACCTGTAATAACTAGTTTTGTATCATTATCAAAACTCTCTATTATTTTTTTTAAACTTTCTATTTTGATAAAAGGTGTGTCAGCAAAACAAATTAAAACTAAACCATCAAATTTTTTTAATGCAGTAGTTGCTATTTTAACAGCATCGCCTGTACCCAATGGTGTTTTTTGAATAATAGTCTCATGTTTTTTAGTGATTTCTTTGAAATCTTCATTGTTTTCTGGAATTACAATTATATTTTTTTTGATACCTGCTACTTTAGTCGACTCTATCACCCATTCAATCATAGGTTTGCCACAAATAGTATGTAGTGGCTTAGCAGTGCTGGAATGCATTCGGCTTCCTTTACCAGCACTTAATATTATTGAACAAATATCCATAAAAGTGTTATATCTCTTAAAATTAAAAATAAAAAGATCAAAATTATATTTTAACACGTGTTTCAATCTAGATTTAGGGTCATGATATGTGTGGTGTTGTAGCCGTTTTAGGTAAAGAAAATGCAAGCCAACTAGTTATAGAAGGTTTGAAAAAGCTTGAATATCGTGGATATGATTCTGCTGGGATAGCTTCTTCATTTGAGGGCTCTCTTCAGACAGTAAAATCTGAAGGTAAGCTTAATAAATTAATAGAAAAACTAGATAATGAAATAAGTAATAAACGCTATAAAGATACCTCAATTGCTTTAGGTCATACTAGATGGGCTACCCATGGGAATATAAGTATTGAAAATGCTCACCCATTAACAAGTGAAAATAAAGTAGCAGTTGTTCATAATGGTATTATTGAAAATTATCTAATTTTAAGAGAGCAACTTCTTGCAGAAGGCTATTCTTTTCAAAGTAAGACAGATACAGAAGTCCTTCCTCATTTATTTAGTAAATATTTAAAGCTAGGAAATAATTTACTAGAAGCTGGAAGGTTTGTTTTAAAAGAAATTAAAGGTGCATTTGCTTTTGTAGCTTTTAGCACTGATTTTCCAAATCAACTTTTTATATCAAGAAACTCTTCTCCTCTTGCTATTGGTATTGGAGAAGATGGTAATTTTGTTGGTTCTGATGCTCACTCAATTGATCATCTTTCTAAAAGAATAATTTATCTAGAAGATGGAGACCATGGAATAGTTGAAATCAATAAGATTCAAATTTTTGATAAGAAATTAGATAATGTTGAAAGAAAAATTGTAAATATCCAAGCAGATTTTGGATTGGTAACAAAGGGTGGTTACAGCCATTTTATGGAAAAAGAAATTTTTGAACAACCATCCGTTATTCCTCAAACGATTTCTAACTATTTAAAAGAAGATTCTAAAATAACAATAGATGTTGATAAATTAGGTTTTAAAGAGGCTGGGTCCTTAATTATATGTGCGGCTGGAACAAGTTATTACGCTGCAATGGTAGGTAAATACTGGATTGAACAACTGGCGGGTATACCTGTAATTATAGATTTGGCCTCAGAATATAGGTATAGAAATCCTTCTGTTTTGGGACAAAGTTCAATGCTTGTAATTTCTCAATCAGGAGAGAGTCTAGATACACTTATGGCTATGAGGCATGGTAAAAGTCTAGGATTAAGTACTAATGCGATTGTGAATGTAGAGGGTAGTACTATTGATAGAGAGGCTGATTATTCATTGTACACCCGAGTAGGGCCTGAGGTTGGGGTTGCAAGTACTAAGTCATTTACTTCACAATTAGGGGTCTTGTTTTTGTTAGCATTAGCCTTGGGAGAAAAATTTAATAAATTAAACCCAAATATAATTAAACAAAAAGCTCAATATTTAAACATGTTGCCTTCAGCTATTGCTAGAATGTTAGAAATAGAAGAAGAAATTAAATTAATTGCTCATAAAATTAAAAATGCAAAAAGTATAATATTTTTAGGTAGAGGATCCCTTTATCCCTTGGCATTAGAAGGAGCTTTAAAATTAAAAGAGATTAGTTATATTCACGCTGAAGGGTTCGCTGCAGGTGAAATGAAGCATGGACCTATTGCTCTTATAGAAGATAATATACCTGTAATAATGTTTATGGTTGCAGATGGAAATGAAGACAAATCAATTAGTAATTTACAAGAAGCATATTCCAGAGGTGCAAATACAATTCTAATTTCAGATAAAAACTGCATTGAAAAAGCAGAATTTGCTCATACTAAATTAGAAATACCGGAATTTGAATCTGAATTTAAATCACTATTATCTCCAATTTTAATGTCTATTCCAGCTCAATTATTGGCTTATCATGTTGCTAAAGATAGAGGTACTGATGTTGATCAACCTAGGAATTTAGCAAAATCTGTTACTGTAGAATAAATTCAGAATAACCTATCCTGAATTAAATGTTTTTGTTAATATTTATCCATGCAAATTATTTATAAAATATTATTATTTTTAATTTTAACCATTGGTATAAATTTTTCTTCAAATGCTGAATGGAAATATATTGGTGTAAATACAACTGGCACTTCATTTTATGTTGATAATGAGAGTATAAAGCCCTTTAATGAATATTATATTATTAGACAATTGCAGAATAAAAGAAAACCAGATAAGTGGGGATCTTTATCAACAATTGTTAATAAGGAGTTGGATTGTACTAGAAATTTATTCAGAATTCGTTCCTTTGAATTTTATTTTGGGTCAATGGGAACTAATTTTGAAAAAAAAGTATCAGCTAATGACCAAGGCTGGAAAATTAATACAGACAAATCTATGAATAAAATGGTCTCTGACTTTGTATGTAAGAAGCAGAATATAAAAAGTATAAAAAAATATAAACTTCCTAACTGTAATAAAAATATTGCTCCAAGAAGTTGGAATAATTGTTTTGGTACATTTAAATCTCAAAATGGCGATGTATATGTTGGAGATTTTAAAAATGGCCAATATCATGGAAATGGCACTTATACTTTTAGTCCAAATGGTAGTTTTTCTGGGCAGGTTTATACTGGCGAGTGGCTATATGGCAAGAGAAATGGAACAGGTATAAATGTATGGGGAAATGGTGAAAAGTATATAGGTGAATGGAAAAATGATAAACGTGATGGTGTAGGTACAAATTCGTATAGTGATGGAAAAGTAGAAAAGGGTATATGGAGAAATGATTTATATATTTCAAAAAATGAAAATATTAAAAAACCCTCCATTCCAGAAACTAAAATAATAAATGCATCTTCTGGTACTGGCTTTGCAATTTCTAAAAAAGGTCATTTAATTACAAATTACCATGTTATTAAGGGCTGTGAGAAAATTAAGATTCATAATAAAGATTTAGTGATTGAAGCTAAAGTGATTAGCTTTGATCCTCAAAATGATCTCGCCTTAATCAAAGGTGATTTTAAACCAAATCAAGTTTTATCAATTAGCAACGATCAAACGAACCTATTGCAAGATATTTATGTAGCAGGTTTTCCATTTGGAAAAAAAATAAGTACTTCTATTAAAATTACAAAAGGAATAGTAAGTTCATTAACAGGGGTAGGGAATAACTATTCAAACTTCCAAATTGATGCTGCAATACAGCCGGGCAATAGTGGTGGCCCAATATTAAATGAAAAAGGTAACGTAATTGGGGTTGCAGTTGCAAAATTAGACTTGCAATATGCTAGTAAAAATTTTGGAGTAATCCCAGAAAATACAAATTTTGGTATTAAATCCAGTGTCGTTAAGTCTATCCTTGAAAGCGAAAATATAAAAACAATAGAACCTAGTAATGAACCAATTTCTAAAATTGAATTAGGAAATAAAATAACTAATTCAACATTTTATATTTCTTGTTGGATGAGTTATGCTCAAATTAACATGATGAAATCACAAAAGGTTATTTACAATAAATATTAAAATTTTCAATTATTATAATTTTTATTTTTAGCCTATAAATTCAATCAGCTTTATGTTTCCATTTAATACCGTTATCAGATGTTTTCCACTCATCAAGTTCATTTAACAACATTTGATAGTTCTCTATAATTTGTTTTTTAGTAAACCAACCATCTATCTTTAAATTGACGTAACCAGGCTTCCTCTCATGGAATGTTCTTTGAAAAATATTAGTTGGGTTATTTATAAAATCTTTTTCTATTTCTCGTATTATTTCACCTTGAAAAACCTCACTAGGTTCACAATTAAAAATTTCTGACAATTTTTTTAAATGTTTATTTGGATCAGAGGTGCCTTTCTCAATTCTGGAATACTGAGATTGGGTAATGCCCATAAGTTTGGATATTTCTTTCTGACTATAGCCAAATTGGACCCTTCTTCTTTCAAGGGGGTTTGAAATATTTTTAATATTATTCATAATAATACATATTATGTATATTTAAAAAAATATCAATATAATAATTTAATTCACTAGTAAACATTAAATTCAATTTAGAGTTTTAATTATTTTGTTTTTTATGTATCAAAATAGCTGATTTAAAATTAGTTTTTAAAATAAAATTTAAAAGTTGGTGAAATGATGAATAAAAACATCTCTATGATTAGATAAAAAACTATTACGTAAAAATTCTTATTCACTTAAACCAGTTGTTATAATAGGACAAAATGGTCTCACAGACGCCGTTCTCTCAGAAATTGATGCATCGCTTAATGCTCATGAGCTTATTAAAATTCGTATTAGAGAGCCAAATAAAGATAAACGAGATGAACAATGTTTACAAATTCAAAAAAATTTGGGTGCTGAAATAATTCATCAAATTGGTTTTATCGTTGTTTTTTATAGGCCAAACCCAAAGAACACGTAGTCTTGAAAATATAATTTTAATTTTTACTTAGTTTTAAAAATAGTTTCTCAACTTTATTAATTAATATTAGCTAAAGTTAAGAGTTCATTTATCATTTTTTTAAAATTAAAAAAACCCTTTGTGCAATGTGGAAATGCATTAAAGTCCCAATCTCTTAAAAAAAATTTATAATTTACGTTTAATAAATCTAATCTTTTTAGAAAGTCTTTATTAGTAAAAATTTCATTACCTATTGTTTCATAGGGAATAACTAAGTTTTTAATTTTTTTATCCTTTAACCATTCATAAATTTGTTCAAAGTTATCTGTTACAGTTATATCATCAACATTATTACAAATATCTTGATGTAAGCTATTCTGAAAATCATCTATCAATTTCTTTCCATGTTTTGTTACGTATAGGCAAGAGCTATATTTTATGCTCTTCTCATCAAAATATTGATTTATAGAAAGATCATTTTTATTTAAAATTAAACCAATGTTTTCTTCATCTCCAGAGAGTTGAAATTTTTTTCCATTAAACTGTAAAGCCTTTCCATTTGATAAATTATCAAAATTCAGATTAAGATTTTCTTTTAATTGATTTTGGGGATAAAATTTACCTTTTGTAAACTCTTTAATATTTTCTGCTCGTGCAATATAAGGCTTGCCAATTGTCTGAACTCCTGCAACCCATCTCCAACTTAGTGTATTAGAGGCAGGACAAAAATCTAAAAGGTTGTCTTCAAAAAACTTAGCTCCAGATTGCCAACTAAATCCTAGAGTAAAAATCCATATGCTAGCAAACCACATTCTTGAGTGGTTATGGAGGTAGCCAGTATCAATTAACTCTTCTACCCAATGATCAAAACATTTTATACCAGTTTTTTGAGGTATTAATAGATTGTCTTTATTTCTTTTATAGTCACTATAAACCCATGGACGTGCTTCAAGCCAACCTCTCCAATATGTTCGCCAAAAGACTTCATCGATAAACTTTTGAATATTTTTTATTTCATTATTCTTTAAAACAATCCTTAGAATCTCTTCTTCACTTATAAATCTTCTTCTTAAAAAAGGTGAAAGTTTTGACACATTATTGTGTGGCTTTCCTAAGTCATAATTTCTCTCAGATGAGTAATTTAAAATCTCATTTTGACTAAAATTTTCTAAATGTTTAAGTAAATTTTTTTTATTAGTAGGAAACATAATTAATTTTTATTAAATGATAATAAAGGTACAAATTAATATTATAAGTACTATTAAAGTTAATATACGCCTTAATATTATGTACCAATATGGAAAACTAATTTTATTATAGAAAAGTTCATCGATAATTTGGCATGATATAAAGCCTAAAGCTAAAATTATAATACTAAAACTACTTTGAATAATTAAGACGGTTAGTGCTAAAATTGAAGGTAAAATTGACCATATAATAATATTTACTTTCAATTCATTAGATATTTTTTTAATGCCGTTTAAGTTTAGAATTATACCCCAGTATTTTGATCCTAAAAACGTTAATATTATTGCTCCATAGTATTTTGGAAGGTTAATTTTGAAAATTAATTCATCTTTATTTATCCATAAATCAACAAAACCAAAGATAAAAGGTAGTAAGCCTAAAATACCAATTAAAATCATTATTTTAACAGAATATTCGAGCATCAAAAATTTACTTATAAATTTATCCATAATTTTGTGTATTTCTTTTGGAAAATTGTTTTAATTAACGATTAATCAATATCAGGGATTTAAAATATCTCATTATGAATTTATGTAATGTTTGTAAAAATAATGAAGTAGCATCATTTACTAAGGTTGATAATTTGATTTATTGGAGGTGTCAAGTATGCGAGGCAATATTACTTGATCCCAATCACTATGTTTCACCTGCAACAGAAAAAAAACACTATTTAAAGCATAATAATAAAATTGATGAAAATGGTTATAAGAATTTTTTATTAAAGTTAATTAATCCAATAAGAAATAAAATTTGTGATGAAGATAGAGGTTTAGATTATGGTTGTGGATATGCGCCAGCTTTAGCTCATATATTAAAACAGGATGGTATCAATATTGAGTTGTATGACCCTTTCTTTTTTCCAAATAATTTAGTTTTTTTGCAAAAGTTCAATTTTATTACCTGCACAGAAGTCGTTGAGCATTTTTTTAACCCATATCAAGAATTTAAAAAAATTGATGGAATTTTAGCAAAGAATTCATTTTTGGCTGTAATGACTACTTTTATTCCTAAGAACGAAAAATTTGAAGATTGGTATTACAGAAGAGACCCTACTCATGTAGTTTTTTACAATGAAAAAACTTTTGAAATTATTGCTAGTCAAAGAAAGTGGAAAACTGAATATCCTGAAAAAAATATAATTATTTTTAAAAAAGATTAGTATTTTTTTATTTTAATATAATATGAAATTTTAATTGATAGGAGTAATTACCTTTGGGTGATTTTAAAATTAAAACTGAATGTGGTATTCAAAAGTATAATCAACTTAAAAAAAATCAAAGTTTTTTAGGTAGATTAAGATTATATTGGTTCAAATTTTTTGCTTCTATTAGAGACTTTAATAAATAATGTCTAATAAAGTCACAGCAGATATAACTCTTTTTGATGGAGATGATTATCTATTTAAAAAATATATTAAAAACTGTGATGTTTATTTTGAATATGGTGTAGGCAAATCAACTAGCTATGTAATTGAAAATACTAAAGCAAAAATAGTTGCTGTAGATTCAGATAAAAACTGGATAGAAAGTATAAACATTTCCAAAAGGGAAAAAGACATCAAATTAAATTGGATTGATTTAGGCGAGTTAGAATCTTGGGGAAGACCTAAAACTTATTCTCATAGAAAAAATTTTATAGATTATATAAGTGTTGTTTGGCAGTTCAACACACTTGCAGATGTAATCCTTATAGATGGTAGATTTCGAGTTGCCTGTTTTCTATACTGTTTGTTAAAATCAAAAGAGGGGAGCTTTATATTTTTTGATGATTATACAAACAGGTCTTATTATCACATAGTAGAAGATATAATTCCAATTTTTGATCTATGTGGAAGACAAGCAGTATTTCAGGTGCCGAAGAAATTTAATCGTGATGAGGTAAATAAATTATTAGATAAATTTATTTATGTATTTGACTAATATCTTAGATTTTTATTTAGTGCTTTACTAATTTCTTTAGGTTGCCATTGATAAGCACCTAAATTTCTAAAGTTAAATGTTAAATAAATAGAATCTTCTGGTATTAAATCTCTATCAACTACACCACCTGAACTTTTATATTGGAATAATATAGTTAAACAGTTTCCAAACATATAACCACTTCCAGTATATTCTAAACCTAATGTTTCAGAAATCATTTCTTCATTGTTATTACTTAAATCATAAGTTCTTGAGTAACTTGTTTTCCAGTTAGAAAAGTTTTTTGAAATACCTAATGCCAATTCTTCTCTATCTATTCCGTTAGAAATGAAATTACCATCTACAGAACTATGCCTTGCTGAATAATTCCATCCATTTATAGAGCCATTAAAAGTAAAGTCTGAAGTATCAGATTTAAAATTATGATGGTTATATAATGAAAACCATGAAAAATTATAATAAGAGTTTGGGTTCCAATTGATAGAATTTATTAAATGGGATTGCCTATTATCATTGGCGGTAGAAATATTTTTTTGTGTTCCACTTATTCTCTGACTTTGGCCAATAAAAAAATTAAGTTCACCCAATCCTTCTGTCATAACATATGTTGAAATACCAGCATTTATTCTGTCACTTTGTTGAATATTATCTCTTCCTTGATATTGATTATTTAAAAACAAATTTGCTTGGTCTAATCTAAATTCAGCTGAGTCTCTATTGGGTACTTCATCGGTCCGGTCAGAAGAAATTACAGAGCTGAATTGAATTTTAGGCTCAATTACAACTCCAATATCTTCGTTTATAATGCCATATTGATTACTAGCTGCTAAAGAAAACCCTGAAGAAAATCTATCAACGTACTTGTTATCATTAGTATCTGTTGATGGCCTACCTTGAATAGAGTACAAATCTAAGCCAAAGTTTGCATCAGCTTCTAAAACAATATTTTCTAGATCAAACTTTTTGTTAATTTGGCCCAAACCTGACCATCTTTTAATATCATAACCTTCATCATTAGAAATTGAGTGGGCATTTAATTTGATATCATAATTATAATTATTATTACTATCAAATATATGGTGAGATACTGAAGGGGCTAAAACAGGTTCATTATTGCTGCTAGTTTCGTCAAGATTTTGTATATTATATATTTCAATACTTGAAATTGAGTTTTGTTTTATTTTTTCTAAATTGATATAACTCTTGTATCTATCACTTCCATCAAATCCATATCTTCTCATGAAAGTTTCTTGATCAGCATACTTTCCTTCAATTGTCATTTTCCAATTATTATCCAAATTAGATTTTGCTTTTAAATTTATACCAAAAACATTATCTCCATTTGATTTATTAGTATCTAAATTGCCTTTAAAAATATTTGTTTCTAATGATGAGTTCTCATATTCTTTTCTAATATTTAGTTGGTCAGCATGACCTGTTTTACCATTTTGATGAGTTGTAAAAGTCATATCCCATGTTGGATCATTTTCAGGTGCATAATAATAAGGAACTTTGATATGAAATCTATTTTGTTTAGAATATCCATATACAGGTGTCAAAAAACCTGATCTTCTCTTAACTGTCCAGTCTGGAAAGCTTAGATACGGGAGATAATAGACTGGAATAGAAAATATTTTCATTACAGGATGTTTTAAATAAATAGTTTGTGTGGCAGGGTCATGTTTAACCTGCTTTGTTTCTATCCTCCATATAGGTTTTGAATTTTTTTTAAAATCACATTCACACGCTGTATAAACACCTTCTTTAAAATAGCTTTCACCAGAGTCAATTTTTTTTAAACTCGTTGCTTTAATATAAGATTTGTCATTCAGCTCACCATATAATGGAATTGCCACAACAGATTTAAATTCATTAGTTAACACAACGCTTTCAGATGTATAAATTGAACCATCTTTTTCTTTTAATATTACATTTCCTGTTGCAATTGCTTTATCTAAGTTTTGATCATATTCAACTTTATCTGCTGTTATTTGACGATTGTTATTCGTAATTACCACGTTGCCAGAAGCAACCATTACTTTTGTTTTTTCATCAACTTTAAGCTCATCACTTGAGAAATTAACATCATTTGATTGAGTCTGATTATTATTAGCACCTATTGCATTTCCACTAATAAAAAAAATAAAAAATAAAATGATTTTAATATATTGCATTTTAGCTCTTGTTTTAAAAAATCATAGCAAGATTAGAATATACGCCTCAACTATGAATACAAGACCTTTCCTGGGTTCATAATCCCTTTGGGGTCTAATTGTTTTTTTATAATCGTCATTAAGGAATAAGCAGCTTCGTTTTTATGACTCTTTAAATTATGCCTCTTTAATTGACCAATTCCATGTTCAGCGGAAAACGATCCATCATACTTATGAACAATTTTATATAATTCAGTGGTTAAATCGGAACCTTTACCTTCAAAGCCATCAGGAAAAGATCCATTACCAAATACATTGTAGTGCAAGTTACCATCACCAAGATGGCCAAAATAGATTGTTTTTAAACGAGGCAAAAAATTTGTAATCATTATTTGAGCTTCTTTATGGAAGCTTTCTATTGATTCAACAGGTAGAGAAATATCATGCTTTAGACACTTCAATAAGTTAGAATTTTCAAGTTCTTTTTTTTCTGATTCAGCTGCAGCTTCTCTTATGGACCATAATGATTGACTTTGAGATTTGTTAGTACAAATTGTGGCATTAGAAATTAAATTTAGTTCAAGACATTCCTCAAGAACATTTTCTATAGTTAATATTATAGGAAGTATACCGTCTGAATTCGGGGTAATCTCTGTTTTAGAAAAACTTGATATATCAATTAAAACACCCATTTCAGGTAGGTCATCAAATGGAAGTTTAATATTCTCAATATTATTATTTGCAACTTCCCAAAATACCTTGGGCATTAGTTCAAATGATTCTATTCTGTCTGGAAAATGAGAGTTGAAAATATTTAATAGTTCTACTGCATTAGAAATTTTATCAGCTTCTACAAAAACTGTTGTAATTGTTTTGGGTAGCTGAAAAAGTTTTAAAGTTGCTGCTGTTATAATTCCTAAAGTACCTTCTGCACCTATAAAAATATTTTTTAGATCATATCCTGTGTTATCTTTTTTTAATTCAGATAGGAGATTCATTATTTTGCCATCTGGCAAAACGACTTCTAATCCCAAACATAATTCTCTTGTATTACCATATTTAAGAACATTTACTCCACCAGCATTTGTTGAGAGATTCCCGCCAATCATACATGATCCCTTTGCTCCTAAACTTAATGGGAAAAATAAATCTTCTTTTTCAACTAATTCATGTATCTGAGATAAAATCATCCCAGATTCTACTGTAATTGTCTGTGCTTTTTTATTGAATTGGCGTACTTTATTCATCTTTTCTAGTGAAACAATTATTGAGTTTCCACTTTGATCAGGAGTAGCTGCTCCACATAAACTAGTATTACCTCCTTGAGGAACAATAGAAATATTATTTTCGTACGCAAATTTAACTATGGCTGAAACTTCTAATGTATTTGTCGGTCTTAATATAGCTGCTGCTTTACCAGTATATTGACCTCTCCAGTCATTTATATATTTTAAGTGTTCTTCTTCTTTAAATAGAGGTGGATTTTTTAGTTTTAAATTTTTAATTTCAACACTTAAGTCTTTAGCTTGCATTTTATTCCTAAATTAAATTAATTTTTATATGATGCTCTTTTCAAACGATCATTTATAGCAACGCCAATACTTTCATTAGGTATAGGCATTACTTGTATATTTTTTACCCCCAGTGAATCTAAATACCTTAAACCTGAATATAGCAAAAAGCAGGCTTGAAATAAATTCTTAGTTGGACTTAAGTTAAACAGGTTTTTATGTTTCTGCAATGATTTTGGAGTGCTTCCAAACGTTAACCATCCACTATTTTCCATAATTGTTTTTTGATTAATAAAAACATTAGCTTTCGGAGAGTAATGACTTTTTAGCTGTCCAGGAGAAATCAATTCATTATCGTTATTTTCAAGATCTAAAACATCTGTTTTTAAAACATCAGTTATCATTTCTTTAGTTATAAAACCATGTCTTAAAATAATAGGTATTTCTCCTCGACAATCAATAACTGTTGACTCAAGACCTATTGAACAGGAACCATGATCAATGATTTTAGATAATTTCCAACCTTCACCGTAAAATACTGGTCCAAAATCATTTATAACATGTTCAGCTGATGTTGGGCTAACTCGACCTGATAGATTTGCACTAGGAGCTAATATTGGTACATTAACTCTTTTGATTAAATCTAATGCAACAGGATGAGATGGAACCCTGAGAGCAAGAGTGCTTTTGCCTTGTGACAATATTTTTGTGAACTGATTATTTTTTGTTTGACCAATTATCGTAAGGGGTCCTGGCCAAAATTTTTTTGTTAAAACCCTAGCAATATTGGTGAATTCAATATATTTTTCAGCTTCTTCTCTGCTAAAAGTGTGGGCAATCAAAGGATTATTTAAAGGTCTTTTTTTTGCAGTATAAATACTTTTTATTGCTTTTTCACTATTGCCAATTGCTCCCAGTCCGTAGACGGTTTCAGTAGGAAATGCGATTAAATTTTCTTTTTTTAGTTCATCAACAGCATAATTCATGTCATTTTCATAACTTTCAAAATTTTGGTCATTTAAAAAAATTAAAAATTTAGAAGGCAAATTATCAGTTTTTCCAAAAGCTAAGAAATTGGAGTTTTTAAAATCAGTTTTTCCATATTGCATTTCAAAACCATTATCACAATAGAGATTGCCACCTGCAGCTTTAAGAATACTGTGTCCCGCAGCTATATCCCATTCCATTGTTGGAGCTGTACGAGGATAAATATCTACTTTACCCTCTGCTAGATAACAAAACTTAATACTTGAACCTACATCTATATCCTTGATAGGTTTAACTAAAGACATCCAATTTTCTAATTCCTTTGTTCTATGATTTAAGCTGCTCAGGGTTTTAATTTTATTATAATTAATTGTAGAGCACTCAATTTGTTTTGCGTTTTCAAATTTATAATTTTTTTCTAATTTCCAAGCTTTGTCATTATAGTTGTACCAAACAGTATCAGTGTATGGTTGTGCAATTAAACCAAAAACTGGAAAATTATTTTTAATAAGAGCAAAATTTACTGTGAAATTTGGACTTTTACTAATAAATTCTTTTGTCCCATCTATTGGATCTACTAACCAAAAAACCTTGTTATTTTTTAGAGAATTATGTGAATTTTTAGACTCCTCGCTTACAATTTCAATATCTGGGAATAGTTTTTTCAACCCTTCAACGGCAATATTATTAACTTCTATATCTGCTTTTGTTAATGGAGACAGATCTTCTTTATAATCAACTTGAGTCCTATCAAGATTTTTAAAATGAGACATTGCGCAAAGGTTACATTTCCTTGCTAAATCAATTAATTTAATAATTTTTCTTTCACTAATCATATTTGTACATTTAATTTTTCTATTTTTATTTTATTATAAAAGTGCCATAAAAATAAGGCTGCAGCAGTCCTGTAAGGTAACCATTTATTTCCTATCTCTTCCATCTCTATTTCAGTAGGTCTTAATTTAATTTTATTAATGATTTTGATAGCTTCCTGTAATGCTAAATCAGCAGCAGGCCAGGCATTGATGTCCTGTAGCGCAAATATTTTATAATTATTTATTGTCCATTTACCGACACCTTTTACCCTAATCAATGAGTTACTAATTTCTTCACTTGATAGTTTATTTAGAGTTCTTAAGTTTAACTCCTTTTTTTGTATTAACTCTGCTAGGTTTTTTAAATAATAAGATTTTTGTGATGATAGGCCATATTGTTTCAACTTATCTATAGATAATGAAGTTATTTTGTTTTCATTAAGAACGTCATCTATAATTAATTTATTATAAATTGTATTCGCAACATTAGTCGAAATTTGTTGTCCTATTATAATTTTTGCCAAACTTTGGAATCCTTGTTTCATAGTCCGATTTTGTGGTAAACCAATTTGATCAAAAACTTTTTTGAAGATAGGATCTATTTTCTTGATCATCTCAAAGGCGTTCATCATTTCTGGGTTCCAGTTTGATTTCATAGTATTCTTTTCGATATTGTTGATATTAAATTAATGCTAAGAGGTATTAATGCAATTTAATTATAATCCAAAAGAAAAAATATGGGATTTGTCTTTAAGATTATTTCACATAATATTAATACTTCTAATCATTGGCTCAATAGTTTCAGCAAAATTAAATTTTTTAGATATCCATGAGCTATTTGGAACTTCTCTACTAGGTTTAATTTTATTTAGAATTTTATGGGGTTTAATAGGAACTCATCATTCAAGGTTTAAAAACTTTAATTTATCTTTAAGTGAAGCAGTAAAACAATTTTCAAAAACAAAACAACGCAATAATGTCTTTATTACCAAAACCTCTTTAGGCAGTTATTCAACTATAGCGTTTATTTTCATTTTGACAATTTTACCTATTTCAGGTTTGTTTTCTAGTGATGATGTTTTGTATGATGGTCCTCTATCATATCTAACACCCAATTACACGAGTAATTGGGTCCAGGTACACAATTTTTCTCACTATGTTTTATATTGTCTAATCTCATTACATATTTTAGCAATATTTTATTACCAAATAGTCAAAAAACATAATTTAATAAAAAGAATGTTTGGTATTTATTACAAGATAGATGAAAATATAAATCCAAAAAAAATTGAAAATCCTTTAAACGGAATTTTTCTTTTGTTGGTATTTATAATTTTACCATTTATTTTTCTGATTACGGATTAATTAACCAATATCTGCAGTAAAACCTGCTGCTTCTATTCCTGCAACTGCCGCAATTTCATCATTATCTGAAGTGTCACCAGATATACCAAGAGATCCTACTATATTGTTATTTTTATCTTTTATTAGAACCCCACCTGGAACAGGCACCAAGGCTCCATCAGTAAGTGCATTTACAGCATTGATAAAATAAGCTTGTTGTTCTGCTCTATTAAATAAAGCCCTTGAACCCATGCCCATTTGAAAAGCGCCATTTGCTTTGCCATGAGCTATTTTAAAACGAAGGCTACTAATACCATCTTCACCAGAACAAGCTTTTATTGCTCCACGGTGATCTAAAACGACAACCATTATAGGGTTAATTTTAATTTCTCTAGCTTTTTTAATAGCACTGTTAATTATTAAGTTAGCTTTTTCTAGAGTAATTGGCTCTATATTTATTTCTGACATTTTACATCTCCGTTTCAAATTTTATTAATTATTTCAATTCTCTTTTAACTTATATTCTAATTTATGATAGATGTATTTTTCTAATATAATTTTTACAACTAATTAAATAAATTATTATGAATCCAAAGTCAGATTACTCAAATTTTTTACAATTAAATGAAAAAAATATCAATGATAAGAGTAGTTTTATAGTAGCTGCTTTCTATAAATTTTTTGATCTTAAGAATAAAGCTGATTTTCAAGCTTCTTTAAAATTAATCTTTAATAATACTTCAGTGAAAGGTACTATACTATTAGCAAATGAGGGTATTAATGGGACTATTGCAGGAGTTCCAAGCGAATTAAGTAAAGTTTTGAACGAATTGTGGAATTTAGACTTTTTGTATGATTTAAAACCTAAATATTCTTTTGCTGAGCAAAATCCATTTTTTAGAATGAAAATTAGATTAAAAAAAGAAATAGTAACTTTAGGTGTCGAAAATGTCTCTCCTAAAAAAGAAGTTGGACAATATATAAAACCAGAAAAATGGAATAGTTTAATAGACGATGAATCCTTAGTTCTTATTGATACTAGAAATGATTATGAGGTATCAATTGGTTCTTTTGAAAAAGCAATTAACCCTAATATTAAAAGTTTTAGAGAGTTTCCAAATTGGGTTGCGGAAAATCTTATTAATAAAGATCCTGACATTAAAAAAAAGAAAATTGCTATGTTTTGTACTGGTGGTATTAGGTGTGAAAAATCTACATCATATTTAAAATCTCTTGGTTTTGAAGATGTATATCATTTAGAAGGTGGTATTTTAAAATATCTTGAAAAGATACCTGAAAAAAATAGTAAATGGAAAGGTAGCTGTTTTGTTTTCGATTATAGAGTTTCCGTGAAGCATGGTTTAGATTTAGGAGATCATGACATGTGTTTCGCATGTAGAATGCCGATAAATGATGAGGATAAGAAACATAAAAACTATATAAAAGGGCAAAGTTGCCATCATTGTTTTAATCTTTCAAATGAAAAACAAAAACAAAGATTTAGAGAGCGTCAGAAACAAATAGAAATTGCTAAGCAAAAAAATCAATCCCATATTGGGCAGGTTCATAAAAGGAAGTAATTTTAGTTTAAAAGGTTGAGTACCATCTCTGGAGGCCGCCCAATAACTGCATCAATAAATACATCTTTTTCATATTTAATTGCTAGTGGTCTCTGTATTATAATGGGATTTTCAATTATTAATTTTATTAATTGACCAGTTGATATTTTCTTTAAGTTTATATTTAAGTCTTTAAATGCCTTCTCGTTTTTTCTTAAAAAATTATTTCTGTCAATTTCTAACCTATTAAAAACATTTTCTAAATCTGGTTTTGAAATCCCTTCTTCCAGGTATTTTATAATTTCAAGTGTAATATTTTGAGATGAAATTAACTGAAGAGCTTGTCTTGATTTAGAGCATCTTGGGTTATGATAAAATTTAATTACATCATTACTCATAAAAGACCTCCATTACCCATATCATTTATTTCTTCTGATGAAACATCTATTTCACTAAATAATCGCCACAATATCCAGTCAACACCATTTTCTTTAGGAGATCTTGCGCATCCTGGCATTCCAACTACTGGTATATTTTTATTACTTTTTTTTAAATTTCCTAATAGCATTAAGTTTCCTGGTTCTACAGGCATACCTAAACGAGTTACTTTGCCATCATTTTTTTTAATTGACTTAGGTACTATGTCATCTATGTCTGTAATAGCTGTTGCTCCAAAAATTAATATTATATCTACATTCTCATCCATGCTTTCTCTGATTTTATAGGACAGAGCTTTTACAGAATGCTCACATTTTCTTTCAAAAAAATTATTTATTCCACATTTTGTTAATCTATCTTTTGTAACAATAATTGTTTTTTCTAATATTTTTTCAGATGTTGTTGCATTGTGGGTTTGGATAAGGTGAATCAATTTATTTTTAAATGGTATTACTTGAAAGCAGTCACTACATTTTTCAATAACTGCCTTCAATAGTAGGTTATTAACAGCAAATGGAATTGCCTTAGTAGATATTACAACTTCATTTTTTTTTACAAATGTTAAATTTTTTTTTGATGCTACAGCAATCTTATCTGTAACGGAGTTTATGTTTGAAAGTTGCTTAGGATTAAATTTTATGACCCCGTTAACATTAGAGATTAAATTACATCTTCCTTGTTTTGGATTATTAATCGTTAAGTTGGATTTGTGTTTAACAACCATTTCTTTAGATACTTCGTGAACGGCAGTGTTTTCTTCAACATCTCCTTCTTCAAGTTTGGCGCAAGTTATTGAATTAATATTATCTCTTAAAAAAAGATCAATATGTCTTTGTTCTATTATGGTTCCTTTATTAATTTTAATTTTTTTATTGTTTTTATCAGTAACAAAAATAGAACTTGTCAAAATTCCATTTAGAGATAATTCAGTTTTTACTTCACCAAAAAACATATTAATACTTAACCTTTAGTTTAAAAATAATAACCAATTAACTTATATCAATTATATTAAATTGTTAATATTTTTAGTTTTCAATATAATAATTCTTGACGATTAGGCCATCTAAGGATATCTAACAGTTTATAAATATATGGGGCTGTAGCTCAATTGGGAGAGCGCCTGCTTTGCAAGCAGGAGGTCGTCGGTTCGATCCCGTCCAGCTCCACCATATTTTGATAAATATATATATAATGTGAGAATAAACAATGGCAGTACCAAAAAGTAAAATCACAAGATCAAGAAGGGGAATGAGACGTTCTCATGATGCTTTAAGCTCTGATGCTTATGTTGAGAGTAAAGAAACTGGAGAATTGCATAGACCTCATCATATTGATCTTAAAACAGGTATGTATAAAGGTAGACAGGTTTTAAAGGTTAAGTCTAAAGTCTAATTCATTTGCATTAATGTATATGATTTCTTAAGGTATAAAATGTCAAAAGAAGATAATGAAATAGAGAATAATCTATCAGAAAATAAAGTTAATTCTTCAGAAGATATTAAAGTTTACAAAGAACCATTATTTAATATTGGGGATATAGTTAAACACAGAATTTATCCTTTCAGAGGCGTAATAATTGATGTAGATCCCGAATTTTCAAATACCGAAGAATGGTATCAATCAATTCCAGCTGAAATTCGTCCTTCTAGAAACCAGCCTTACTATCATCTAATGGCTGAAAATACTGAAACTTTTTATACAGCTTACGTATCCCAGCAAAATTTAGTAAAAGATGGTGAAAATGGGCCACTTGAACACCCTGACTTGGAAGAGATGTTCAGTGGAATTGATAAAGGAAAATATCAATTAAGAAATGAAGTAAGAAATTAGTTTTTCCCCTTTAATTAGTACCAATTGAGTACTATATATAAATCATGTTAAAATTAAATAAAATGACAGATTATGCGGTTGTATGTTTAGGAATGCTAGCAAGAAAGCCTGAATATGTTATGTCCGCGTCACAAATTTCAAAAGAAACTGGTTTAAAACTATATACTGTCCAAAAGATCTTAAAAAACATTCTAGCAAAGAGTGACTTATTAAAAACTGAGCGTGGTTATCATGGAGGGTACACTCTTAAAAAAAACTCTAAAAATATAACTGTAACAGAAATAATCGAGGCACTTGATGGGCCTATTTCCCTAACATCATGCGTAGATAAATCAGACTCATTTTGTCAATCAAGTGATATTTGTTTTTTAGGAGGTAAATGGAATCGAGTTAATGAAATTATTAGAAATTCTTTAAATGACATTTCTTTAGATGATCTTTTAAATTTTGATAACTCTTTTGCAATTGAACACGAAAAATCTCGTTTAAAAAAAAATATAAATTAAAAGGAAAATAGATGGTTGCGACCCAAGAAACAATTGATAAAGTTAAAGAAGTTTCTCAATCATATAAATATGGTTTTGTAACTAACCTAGAAGCTGAAAAGGCCCCTTTAGGTTTGAATGAAGAAATTGTAAAATTCATATCAAAAAAGAAGAAAGAGCCTGAATGGCTTCTTGAATGGCGTTTAAAAGCCTACAAAAAATGGCTAACTATGAAAAAACCAGACTGGGCCATGGTAGATTTCCCTGAAATCAATTTTCAAGATATTTATTATTATTCAGCTCCAAAAACAAAGCCAAAATTAAATAGCTTAGACGAAGTTGATCCTGAATTACTTAAAACATATGAAAAATTAGGTATTCCCATAAAAGAACAAGAAATTCTTGCTGGTGTTGCCGTGGATTATGTTTTTGATTCAGTATCTGTAGCAACCACGTTCAGAGAAAAACTGGAAAAAGAGGGTATTATTTTTTGTCCGATATCTGAAGCTGTTCATAATTACCCAGAACTTGTTAAAAAATATATTGGTTCTGTGATACCAATTGGCGATAATTATTATGCTGCTTTAAATTCTGCAGTATTTACAGATGGTTCCTTTGTTTACATTCCTAAGGGTGTACGTTGTCCGATGGAATTATCAACTTATTTCAGAATTAATGAGCAAAAATCTGGTCAATTTGAACGAACATTAATAATAGCTGAAGATGATACCTATGTTTCTTATTTAGAAGGGTGTACTGCTCCTCAAAGAGACGAAAATCAATTACATGCTGCGGTTGTTGAATTAATAGCTATGGATAATGCAGAAATAAAATATTCGACTGTACAAAATTGGTATCCAGGTGACAAAGATGGTAAAGGCGGTATTTATAATTTTGTTACTAAAAGGGGTAATTGTCTTGGAAAACGTTCTAAAATTTCTTGGACACAAGTTGAAACCGGATCAGCTATTACATGGAAATATCCTTCATGTGTTTTAAAAGGTGAAGAATCTGTAGGGGAATTTTATTCAGTTGCTGTGGCAAATAA
Organism: Candidatus Marisalimonas marina; assembly: GCA_038131365.1. Lineage (GTDB taxonomy): Bacteria > Pseudomonadota > Alphaproteobacteria > Puniceispirillales > Marisalimonadaceae > Marisalimonas > Marisalimonas marina. The sequence goes on from JAYPPH010000005.1 coordinate 444,161, forward strand.
CGCCCAACAAGCTGATACTGGTACTAAAATGATACATATAGGTAAAAATACTAAATCTACTATCATTTCAAAAGGAATTTCTGCAGGTAAAGCACAGAACACATATAGAGGTCAGGTTCAAATACAAAAAAGTGCTTCAGGATCTCGAAATTTTACACAATGCGATTCTTTATTAATTGGTGATAAATGTGGGGCTCATACAGTACCTTATATAAATCAATATACTCCTTCTGCAAAAGTAGAGCATGAAGCAACAACTTCTAAAATTTCGGAAGATCAACTTTTTTACTGTCTTCAAAGAGGGCTTGATACAGAACAAGCCACTTCATTAATTGTTAATGGGTTCTGTAAGGAGGTAATGAAAGAATTACCAATGGAGTTTGCAGTTGAAGCTCAAAAACTTATCGGTATAAGCTTAGAAGGCTCTGTAGGTTAACTAATCAACAAAAATCGGAAATAAATAATGTCGTTACTAGAAATAAAAGATGCACACTTAAAACTTGATAATAAGGAAATTCTAAAGGGAGTTTCTTTGACGGTTAATAAGGGAGAAGTTCATGCCATAATGGGCCCTAATGGATCTGGGAAAAGTACTCTATCTTATGCTTTGGCTGGAAGAGAGGGATATGAATTAGAAACTGGTGAAATTTTACTAGAAGGAAACTCTTTGAATGAAATGTCAGCTGATGAAAGAGCAAGAGGTGGTCTATTCTTAGCATTTCAATACCCTGTTGAATTACCTGGTGTTGGAGGAATGAGTTTCCTTAGAGAAGCTGTTAACTCAAGAAGAAAATTCCTTGGAGAAAAAGAGTTTGATCATTTAGGGTTTGTCAAAGAGGCAAGGAAAGAGGCATCAAAAATGTTTGTTAAAGATGAAATGTTGAAAAGAGCTGTTAATGTTGGCTTTTCAGGAGGTGAGAAAAAACGTTTTGAGATTTTACAAATGGCTATGCTTAAACCTAAAGTTTCAATATTAGATGAGACTGATTCAGGTTTGGATGTTGATGCTCTTAAAATTGTTTCTGAAGGGGTTAATGCTCAAAGAAATAATGATAATGCAATTGTCGTAATTACACATTATCAAAGATTATTAGATTATATAGTTCCAGATTTTGTACATATTTTGTCTGATGGGGTTATAATAAAATCAGGTGGTCCTGAATTAGCACTTGAGGTTGAAAAAAATGGTTATGCAGGATTGATTAATGCTGCTTGATAATAAAGAAGATTATATTACGAATGTTAAAAATTTTACATCTTCATTTGATGAAAATCATTTTAGAAGTTTGGCTTCCAAAGATTTTAACAATTGGCCAAAACCATTAGAGGAAAAATGGAGATTAAGTAGATTAGGTGCTTTATCTAGGATCAAAATGATGCCTATTGAACCAGATTTGAAGAAAATTTCTAAGATTGATAAAAAAACAGGATCATTTTTTTTAAAATTTGTAGACGGTGCTTTTCGAACGGACCTTTCTTCTGATCTTCCATCAGGTGTAACACTGGAGGAGCTTGATGACAAAGAAAGTTTAAAATTTTTAAATAAAATTAAAGAAAGTGATTTAAAAAATCATCCTACTACCAATGTTTCTTTATCATGCACTCCCTCAATTATAAAATTAACAGTTAATGAAGATATTAAGGTTAATGAGTTAATAGAGATTATCTATGAGGGTGGTGATAGTAAATTTTCTGTTCATCCGGTATTATACATAGAAATAAAGAAAAATAGTAAATTATCACTTATTGAAAATTTTGATCATATTACTTCTCTTGTAATGCCGTTGCAGTTGATAGAAATTAAGGAAAAAGGCTCATTAAAATCTATTAAAATTTTTAATGATCATTATAACACTTATAATTTATCTGCTCATTGTGCTTTTTTGTCTACGGAAGCCAATTATAATTCTTTTTCTTTAGTTAAAGGTGGAGTTTTTACAAGATCAGAAACTCATGCTTATTTAAATGGACCCAATGCAAATTTAAATCTAAATGGTGTATATATTTCTGGTAAAGAGCAACATCATGATCTCACAACAGCAATTTATCATGATGTACCAAATTGTACATCAAAGCAGATTGTTCGTGGTGTATTAGGAGATTCTTCTTCAGGTGTTTTTCAGGGTAAAGTAAGAGTTGCACCAAATGCTCAAAAAACAGATGGACAACAAATGAGCAAAGCAATTTTATTATCTGAAAATGCGAGGGCTAATGCTAAACCAGAACTTGAAATTTATGCTGATGACGTAATATGTGCACATGGAGCAACAGTTGGGGAATTGGATGATAATCAATTATTTTACCTTAAGAGTAGGGGGATACCAGAAAACAAAGCTAGAAAGATGTTAATTAGCGCTTTTTTAAAAGATATAATCAATGAATCTTTAGATGATCAATTTCATGATTATATATTTGATGAAGCACAATCGTCTTTGTCATTTATTATAGATTAAGAAAAAACAAAAAATGAATAATTATGATGTAGAAAAAATAAGAGATCAGTTTCCAGCCTTAAATAGACAAGTTTGGGGTAAACAGCTTATTTATCTCGATTCAGCTGCATCTATGCAAAAACCTCAACAAGTACTTGATAGTATTGCTAAAAATTATTCATTTGATTATTCAAATGTACATAGAGGCCTTCATAAACTATCCGAAGAAGCCACTTCAAATTATGAAGGAGCTCGATCAAAAGTTGCTAATTTTATTAATTGCCATGAAAAAGAAATTGTTTTTACATCAGGGGCAACTGCTGCAATAAACTTGGTTGCTTATAGCTGGGGTAATAAAAATTTAAAGCCTGGTGATGAAATCATTATTACGATTGCAGAACATCATGCTAATATTGTACCTTGGCAACTTGTTGCGCAACAAAGAGGAGCAAAAATTATAGCTGCTGAGGTAGATCCGGATCAAAACTTTGATCCACAAATTATCGCTAATTTAGTAACCAATAAAACAAAAATAATTGCTTTCCCTCATGTATCGAATGTCTTAGGAACAAATTTTCCAGTTAAAGAAATTTGTAATATCGCAAAAAATTGTGGTGCCATTAGTGTAGTGGATGGATGTCAAGGTGTTATTCATGAAAAGGTTGATGTTTTAGATTTAGATTGTGATTTCTATTGTTTCTCTGGGCATAAGTTATATGGACCAACAGGAATAGGGGTTTTATTTGGTAAATATAAATTATTAGAAGAAATGCCTCCATTTTTGGGTGGAGGAGATATGATTGATGTTGTTAAGATTGAAAAATCTACTTATGCAGAGCCACCAACAAAATTTGAGGCAGGCACCCCACCCATCGTAGAAGCTATATCTCTTGGTGAAGCTATTGATTGGGTATCCCAAGTAGGCATTGAAAAAATTGGTTTACATGAAAAAAGAGTTATTTCATATGGGACTTCAATAATTGATTCAATTGAAGGAGTTAAAGTGTTTGGAAAATCACCTAATAAAACAGGTGTTATTTCCTTTACAATGGATTGTGCTCATTCTCATGATATTGCTACTATTATTGATAGGGAAGGCGTTGCTGTAAGAGCAGGACATCATTGTGCACAACCATTAATGGATCATTATAATTTAGTATCTACCACGAGAGCGTCTGTTGGTGCTTATACAACTAATAAAGATTTTGATAAACTAGCAGATGCTCTTATTAAAGTGAAAAAAATATTTGGTGCTTAAAATGAATGATGTTGAACAACTTCCTCTATCCGCTTTTATGCCTAATAACTCCAATCCAAATGGTGAACATCCATTTATAGCAAAGGCAGGGAAAAAAAAGAATAGTTCTAAATCTACCATTGAATTAACACAAATAGTAGAATGCCTAGAATCAATATTTGATCCTGAATTACCAGTTAATATTTATGATTTAGGTTTAATATATGAAATAAAAATATTAAAATACAATAACATAAAAATTAAAATGTCTCTTACCGCACCTGGTTGTCCTGTTGCTGGAGAGATGCCAGGTCAGGTAGCTGAAAAAATTTCACAAATTCCTGATACTGGTTTAGTAGAGGTTGAGCTAGTTTGGGAACCAGCCTGGACAAAAGATAGAATGAGTGATGACGCTAAAATGGCACTTGATATTTATTAATTTTCAAGGAGTTTAGGATGACTGCTGATACAAAACCTTTGTTAACTCTCACAGACGCCGCTGTCAGTCGAGTTAAAAATATTATGGATAATGCTGATTCAGATGTAATAGGTCTAAGGATTGGTATAAAAACAGCAGGCTGCTCAGGTATGAAGTATAATGTAGAATATGCTAAAGATATCAGACCTTATGAAGAAAAAATAATTTCTAAGGGTGTTATTATTTGTATAGATCCTGCTGCAATAATGTTTTTAATTGGATCAGAAATGGATTATAAAGAAGAAAAATTCAGTTCTGGTTTTGATTTTAATAATCCAAATGAGATTGCTAGATGTGGCTGCGGTGAGAGCTTTACCGTAGCTTAAATACAAAAAATTAGGAATAAATTATGAAAAATGCAGAAGCATTTTCTTCTAACGATAAAATTTTGTCCCCATTAAGGACATTAAAAGAATTAATTAGCTTTGTGATTCCTAAAGGTAATAAAGAGATGCCAATTCGAATAATTTTGGCTTTGATTTTTTTAGGATTAGCAACATTAGTGACTGTTTACACCCCATTTTTATATGGAAAGGCGGTTGATCTAGTTTCAGAAGGAAAATCAATAGATTTAAGTTTGTTGTGGTTTGTAATCGGAGCCTACGCATTAGCAAGGTTAGGGCAAGTATTCTTTGACGAAGCTAAAGAATTTGTGTTTGCAAGAGTTGCCCAAAGGGCGGTTAGAGGAGCCGCCTTAAAAGCATTTAAACACATGCATAGTTTATCTCTAACATTTCATCTTAATAGACAAACTGGGGGTTTAACTAGAGCAATAGATAGAGGTGCTAAAGGTATTGAATTTTTACTTAGGTTCACTGTATTTGAAATTGTCCCAGTATTAGTTGAATTAATAACAGTTGGAATAGTTTTATGGATTACTTTTGGATTTGTATATGCGGCTGTTACTGTAACTACAGTCTTAGTCTATGTAATTTACACTATTAAAGTAACAGAATGGCGAATAGCCATAAGAAGAAAGATGAATTTGGCTGATGAAAATGCATCAACTAAAGCAGTTGATAGTCTATTAAATTACGAGACTGTCAAATATTTTAATGCAGAATTAATCGAAGCAGATAGATTTAATAGTGCTATGAAATCTTACGAAGATTCTGCAGTAAAGGCTAGAGCGTCTCTTTCAATTGTGAATATTGGCCAAGGTGGTATTATTGCTTTAGGGCTATTCTTAATTATGGGTATGGCTGGAGAAGATATTGCTAGGGGCAAAATGTCAATTGGAGACTTTGTCGTTGTTAATACATTTTTACTTCAATTATATTTACCATTAAATTTCTTAGGCTTCGTTTATAGAGAAATTAGACAGTCTTTATTAGACATGGGAAGAATGTTTGCTTTGGTGGATGAAAAACCTGATATTGTTGATAAACAAAATGCTAAAGAGTTAGTTGTTGAGTTTGGAAAAGTTAGTTTTAAAAATGTAAATTTTTGGTTCGGGAAAAGACATATCCTTAAAAATTTAAGTTTCGATGTGGCGCCAGGAAAAAAAGTCGCAATAGTTGGTCCAACTGGAGCAGGAAAATCTACAATATCAAAACTCCTATTTAGATTTTATGACCCATCTTCAGGTAAAATTTACATAGATGATCAGTGTATTATGGATGTTACACAGACATCTTTAAGATCTAAAATTGGGGTTGTCCCTCAAGATACTGTCTTATTTAACGATACAATAAAATACAATATTTCCTATTCTAAACCAGGCTCTTCATTGGACGAGATAAAAAAAGCAGCTAAACTTTCTTCAATTGATAAATTCATTGATAGTCTTGATTTAGAATATGATACTATTGTTGGTGAAAGAGGCTTAAAACTCTCAGGTGGAGAAAAACAAAGAGTTGCAATAGCAAGAGCACTTTTAAAAAATCCTAAAATATTTATTTTTGATGAAGCAACTTCTGCTCTAGATACTAAAACAGAGAAGTCTATTGAAAAATCTTTAAAAAAATTATCTAACAATAATACAACCCTCGTAATAGCACATAGATTATCAACTGTTATAGATGCTGATAAAATAATTGTCTTAGATAATGGACAAGTTAAAGAAGAAGGTTCTCATATAGAACTTTTAAATAAAAAAGGCTTGTATGCTGAAATGTGGCAAAGGCAACAAGAGCTTTTATCATAAATTATTACATTGAAAATTGTTCTTTCAAGTATTTGTCTTCCATACTATTAGTTTTGTCATAGAGAATTCTTAAATTAATATCTGGTCTTTGTGATACAAAAACTTTTTTGATGTTTTTGACTTCAGTAGCGTCTGCGCTCGCACTTACAGGTCTTAGTTTTGGATTAATTATATTAAACTCAACTGTTGATTTGTTTTTTAGCAAAGCCCCTTTCCATCTTCTAGGTCTAAATGGGCTAATAGGTGTTAAAGCTAAAATTTCAGATCCAATTGGTAAAATTGGTCCATGTGCAGATAGATTATAAGCTGTTGAACCAACTGGAGTAGCTACCATTACACCATCGCATGTCAATTCACTTAGCATTTCAGTATCATCAATTTTTATAGAAATTATAGCGCTTTGATGTGTTCTTCTAAATATTGACACCTCATTTATTGCTAATTCAGTAAATTCACTATTGTTAGAATCTATTGCCTTCATTTCTAAAGGATGCACTATAATTTCATTTGCATCCTTTAGTCTTTCAATCAAATTACCAATATCAAATTTATTCATTAAAAAACCAATATTTCCTCTGTTCAACCCAAATACTGGTATTCTAAAGTCAATGCTTTGTCTCATTGCAGAAAGCATTGCACCATCACCACCTACAGCAACAATGACTTCAGCATTAGAAATTTCAACTTGTCCATATAATTTTAGCAATTCCTTAGAAACTGATTGAGATTTTTTATTCTTGGCAAAACTAAAGTGAATTTTCAAAAATTTAATCCTTTTTGTGGCGTTTAAATTAATTTCAAGTTAAAACACTTTGATAATAATTGGTGATTGAAATGAAAGCAATAGAAACAGCACTTAGCTTAACTCAAGCTTACAAACTTGGTATTGAAAGATTTGAAAATATGCTTGGTGATGATTTTGCTAAAGCGGTAAAAGTAATGAGCAATAGCTCTGCCCATATAATTATTTGTGGTATGGGTAAGTCTGGATTAGTTGGTAGAAAAATATCCTCAACTTTAGCCTCTACTGGAACACCAAGTATATTCCTACATCCTGCCGAAGCAATACACGGAGATTTAGGAAAGGTACAAAGAAAATCTATAATTTTACTTATTTCATACTCTGGTGAAACTGGTGAAATTATAGCTCTTATTCCTGCACTTAGAAGACTGGAAGTTACTATAATTGCACTTACAGGTGTTAAAGAATCTACACTTGCATCAAAAGCGGATATAATATTGGATACCTCTGTAGATAGAGAAGCATGTCCATTAAATTTAGCCCCCACCACATCTTCAATGATAACAATGGTATTAGGAGATGCTTTAGCTGTGTCGTTAATGGAAATCAAAAATTTTAAACAAGAAGATTTTGCCTTAACGCATCCTGGGGGCTCCTTAGGTAAAAGGTTACTATCAAAAGTTAAAGATGAGATGAAACAAAACAATTTGCCATTTATTGATAAGGAAGCAATTGTTCAAGATGTTCTTGTTAAAATGACCGAGGGTCGTCTTGGCCTTGCCTTGGTCGGTAATAAGGAGAGATTGCTTGGTGTTATCACTGATGGAGATATTAGAAGAGCATTGATTGACAATAATAAATTTTCTCAATTAAAAGCTATAGATTTAATGAATAAAAACCCATTAATTGCTTTTGAGTCAGATAATTTACAAGTTGCTGAAAAAAGAATGAGAGAAGCTAAGGTCCAATGTTTAGTGGTTAAAAATAAAAGTGATGAGGTTGTTGGGGTAATTCAAATCTTTGAATAATTTTTGGTAACTTTATGGATATTTCATTATTTGACTATGACCTAAACCCTGATCTTATCGCTCAAAAACCATGTTTTCCAAGGGATAACTCACGTTTGCTAGCTAGTTTGGGTGGTGATATTAAAGATCTTCGTTTTAGAGATCTACATAAACTACTTGATGCTGGTGATGTTCTCGTGATTAACGATACTAAGGTGATACCAACTCGATTGTTTGGAAAAAGAGATGATGTGAAAGTTGAAGTAACTTTGCACTTAAACGTAAAGAATAATCTATGGAGATCTTTTGTAAAGCCAGGTAGAAAGTGTAAAATAGACGATATTATCATCTTTAAAAACAATTTAAGAGCTAAAGTAATAAATAAATATATAGCTGGTGATGTTTTGTTGGAATTTAATCAACATCATGATGCATTATTAAAAGAACTAGATTTTCAAGGAAGTATGCCCCTTCCTCCATATATTAAAAGAAATTTAAAAACTGATAGTGACAAACATGATTATCAGACAATCTTTGCTTCAAATGATGGTGCTGTAGCGGCGCCAACTGCAGGGTTGCACTTCACAGATGAGCTCAGAGAAAAGTTAGATAAAAAGGGTGTTGTATTTGCGCCAGTTACATTACATGTTGGTGCTGGGACATTTTTACCAGTAAAAGTTACAAATATATTTGAACATAAAATGCATGAAGAGTGGGGAGAAATCAATCAAAACACTTCAACAATTATTAATGATGCAATAAAAAACAACAAACGTATTATATCTGTTGGTACAACTAGCTTAAGAATTTTAGAGACAGTAGCAAAAATTAATAACGGGAAAATTATACCTTGGTCTGGTTCTACTGATTTATATGTAACACCAGGATTTGATTTTAAAATAGTTGATTTAATGATTACTAATTTTCATTTACCTAAGTCAACCTTACTAATGTTAGTATCAGCATTCCACGGTAAAGAAAAAATTTTTGGATGTTATGAGCATGCCATAAGAAAAAAATATAGATTTTTTTCTTATGGCGACAGTTGTATTTTCTCAAGAGAGGATAATAAATAATTTGAGTAATTATTTTAAATATAAATTAATATCTAAAGATAAACATGCTCGTCTTGGTAAATTATTTACAGCTCATGGAGAGATAGATACTCCTATTTTTATGCCTGTAGGAACTGCAGCTACAGTCAAAGCAATACATCTAAGAGATGTAGAGCTATCAGGTGCTCAAATAATTTTATCAAACACATATCATTTAATGTTAAGGCCAGGGCATGAAAATATTAGGAAATTAGGTGGTGTTAGAAAATTTATGGGATGGGAAAAACCTCTTTTAACAGACTCAGGAGGTTTCCAGATAATGAGTTTGGGTAAATTAAGAAAAGTTGAAGAAGAGGGCGTTACCTTCAAATCGCACTTAGATGGCAGTAAATATTTTTTATCACCAAAGATTAGTACAGATATTCAAAACGCATTAGATGCCACTATAACTATGCAGTTAGATGAGTGTATTCCTTATCCTGCTTCTTATGAAGAAGCTGAAAGAGCAATGAAACTATCATTAGATTGGGCCTTGAAAAGTAGAGAAGCATTTGAAAGTAGAAATGGCTATGGACAATTTGGTATTGTACAAGGTTCTATATATTCAGATTTAAGACAGCAGTCTGCTAAAGACTTAACAAAACTTGATTTTGATGGTTATGCAATAGGTGGTTTAGCTGTTGGTGAAGGACAAAAGTTAATGTTTGAAACATTAGATAACACTACTATTCATATGCAAGATAATAAACCAAGATATTTAATGGGAGTTGGAAAGCCAGACGATATAGTTGGTGCAGTTAAGAGAGGCGTTGATATGTTCGATTGTGTACTCCCTACAAGATCAGGAAGAACTGGACAAGCTTTTACATCTAGAGGGCAGGTTAATATAAAAAATTCAAGGCATAATTTGGATATTCGTCCATTAGATAGTAGTTGTTCCTGTTATACATGTAAAAATTATACCAGAGCATATTTACACCATCTTTTTAAAGCGCAAGAAATTTTAGGTCTTATGCTATTAAGCTGGCATAATATTCATTTTTATTTAGATTTAATGAAAAACATTAGAGAAGCTATAAGAAACCAAAGTTTTGAAACATATGAACGTTATTTTTTAGAAAATTACTATTCAGGTGATATTGACCCTTTGTAATTGGTAACAATACAAAATGAACAAGAGAAAGCAAAAGCTGTTAATTCACGAATTAGCTAATGAGTTTGGCTTTGATGTCTGTAGGATCACAGATCCAAATCTCTCAACCATAACAAGTTTAAGATTAAAAGAGTTTATTGACCTGGGTTTCCACGGAGATATGAAATGGTTAGAAGAAACCTATGAAAGGCGTAAATCACCAATTTCACTATGGGAAGAAGCTAAATCTGCTATCGTTGTTGGTGTTAACTATGGACCTAAGGAAGACCCATTAAAAAAAAATAATATAAAACTTTTAGGTAACATATCTGTATACGCTCAAGGAAGAGATTATCATGATGTTATAAAAGGAAGATTAAAACTTTTTTCAAGCAAATTAATATCTAGATTAGATAAAGAAAAAACAAAAATTAAGGTTTTTATTGATACAGCCCCTTTAATGGAAAAACCTCTAGCCCAAAAAGCAGGCTTAGGATGGCAAGGTAAACACACGAATTTAGTTTCTAAAGACTTTGGTTCATGGTTGTTTTTAGGAGTGATCTTGATTAACAAAACTTTAGAATATGATACTCCTCAAAATGATCATTGTGGATCATGTCATGCGTGTATTGATATTTGTCCAACTAATGCATTTTTAGCTCCACATAAATTAGATGCCAGAAAATGTATTTCTTATCTAACAATTGAGAATAAAAAGGCTATACCTAAAGAGTTTAGAGAAGCAATTGGTAATAAAATTTTTGGATGTGATGATTGTTTAGCAGTTTGTCCATGGAATAAGTATGCACAAGAAACAAAAGAAATAAAATTTATTAATAAAAACCAGGAATTTTCACTTGTCAACTTACTAAAACTTTCTGATAAAACATTTAGGATTAGATTTAGTAAGTCTCCAATTAAGAGAATAGGAAGGGATAGATTTATTAGAAACTGTTGTATTGCAGCAGGTAATAGTAAGAGTAAATTATTAATACCATTATTAAAAACATTAATATTTGAAGACGAATCCGAATTAGTGAGAGGTTCAGCTATATGGGCTTTGCAAAAACTTGATAGCAGAAATAATCTAGAAAAAACAAAAGCTCTTCATCTTTGTAAAGAAACTAGTAATAGTGTGATAAGCGAATGGTATATCTAACGATTATAATGCGTTATTTTCAGTTTCACCTGTTCTAATTCTAGTTGCGCTATGAAGGTCTAATACAAAAATTTTACCATCACCAATTTGACCAGTTGATGCACTTTGAAGAAGAGCTTCGTGAACCGCTTTTTCCATTTCATCAGGAACAGCTATCTCAATTTTAAGTTTTGGAACAAAAGAGACGCTATACTCAGCGCCTCTGTAAATTTCAGTCTGTCCCCTTTGTCTACCAAATCCCCTAACTTCAGAAGCTGTAAGACCTTCAACTCCAATTTCAGTTAAAGCACTCCTTACATCATCGAGCTTAAAGGGTTTAATTATGGCTATAAAGTATTTCATTTAATTTTTCCTTAATCTGTATGGTAGCCTTTTTCTCCATGAGAACGTAAATCTAACCCTTCAATTTCTTCTTGTTCATCAACTCGAAGAGAAACAAAAAGTGAAGTAAGTTTAAGTATTAAATACGTGAAAACAGATGTCCATAAAATTGTTAAAATAACAGCTTTAAATTGAACAAAAAATTGTGACATCCCGCTTTGCCCTTCTGGCAAACCCAGACCTGAAAATGTTGATGTGGCAAGGAAAGCTACTAATAATGTTCCTAAAATACCGCCAACCCCATGTACCGCAAATACATCTAAACTATCATCTATCTGGAGTTTTCCGCGTATAAAGTCTACAGCTAAATAACATAAAACTCCTCCGCCTAAACCTAAAATCAAAGCTCCAGGAACTCCAATATAACCAGAAGCAGGTGTCACTGTTGCTAATCCGGCTACCATTCCAGTTACTATACCAACTAAGGATGGTTTGCCAAACCTTTTCCATTCAATAAACATCCAAACCAAAGATGCAGTGGCTGCTGAAATATGTGTCACTAACATTGCCATTCCTGCTCCTGCATTTGCCCCTAAGGCTGATCCAGCATTAAAGCCAAACCAGCCGATCCATAACATTGATGCTCCTATCATGGTTAAAATAGGACTATGTGGTGGTGTCAAAGATTTTGGAAAGCCTCTTCTTTTACCTAATGTTAATGCTGTAACTAAAGCACCAGTTCCTGCGGTAGCATGAACTACAATGCCTCCTGCAAAATCCATAGTTCCCCATGAGGATAATATTCCACCTCCCCAAACCCAATGTGTTACAGGAACATAAACTATAAGAACCCATAAAAATAAAAAAATAAGCATTGCTGAAAATTTAATTCTTTCTACGAACGCACCTATCATTAAAGCAGGGGTAATAATTGCAAAGGTCATTTGAAAGGTGGCAAATAAGCTTTCTGGGATGCTGCCAGATGCTGTTTCCAACTCAATTGAATTCATAAAAATATTTCCAAGACCGCCTATCCAATCATTTCCTTCGGAAAAAGCAAGGCTATATCCTATAATAACCCAAATAATAGAAACCATGCAAGCAAGGGCAAAATGTTGCATTAAAACAGAAACAACATTCTTAGAATTTACTAACCCCGCATAAAAAAGTGCTAACCCAGGTAAAGTCATGAAAAGCACAAGAGCAGTCGATGTTAAAATCCAAGCTGTATCACCATTATTGATTTCAGCAAAAGCTGGAAACGAAAACAAACATAAAAAAATTGTTATCAATAAATTTTTTATGTTACTAAAATTAAATTGATTTTGCATGATTCCCCCTAAATTTTTCAATAAATTATTACATAGTTTTTTAATTACAAAAAAATTGCATAATAATTTGAAATAAATTTAGAAATGCCTAAATATTAATCAGTTAATAGTGTCTTATTCTAAAATTCATCTAATAATTTAGTTTATAATTCCTATTTAAAATGTATTAATAAGTTTTAAGTCATACCAGTAAGAATAGAGGGATTTAATGGCAGATTTAGTTTTGAAACAATTAGCGCCAAAGGGTTATCTTAGGGCAGCTATTAACTTAAGTAATTTTTTATTAGTGACAGGGACAGATAAAAATGGAGACCCTGAAGGTGTTTCACCCGATCTAGCTAAGGCTTTAGCAAATGAACTCAATGTAGAAGTAAAATTAATCCCTTTTCAAAGACCTGGAGAATTAGCCGATGCTGTTTCAGATGATATATGGGATGTTGGAAATATTGCAAATGAGGCAGAAAGAGCAAAGTCAATTACTTTTAGTTCTCCATATACTTTAATTGAATCAACTTTTTTAGTTAGAGATTCTTCTAATATCAAGTCTCTAAGTGATGTTGATAGGGAAGGTGTTAGAATTGCGGTTGCTGAGCGAAGCGCTTATGACCTTTGGTTAACTGAAAATATTAAAAATGCTGAACTGATTAGAGCTAAGTCTATAGATTTATCCTTTAGTATTTTTCAAGAAAATGAATATGAAGTTTTAGCAGGATTGAAACCAAAATTGATTGATGACCTTAAAAAAACAGAAAATTGTAAGATTCTTCCAGGAGCTTTCACATTTATAAAGCAATGTATTGGGAGTAAACCAGGCAATCCGGATGCAGAAAAATTTATAAATAATTTTATAGAAAAAAATATTGAAAATGGATTTATAGAAAAACTTTTAATTAAATATGATGTTTTGGGCAAATTGTCATTGCCAGTTAAATAATTATCTTAATCTAATAATATTTATGAAAAACATACTCCCAGTAATTGCTATCTTTACTACTGTATTTGTTTGGGGATCTTCTTTCCCTGTTATGTCTTTTATACTTGAAACATCAGATCCAATGATTCTAGCTGCTGGTAGATTTGTTTTTGCTGCTTCAATTTCAATTGTTTGGTGTGTTTACAAATTACATAAACAAAATATAAATTTTAAACATTTGCTCAGATTCTTTATTGCGGGATTTATTGGAATTTTTTTATATAATATTTTTCTTAATTATGGTCAGCAAACTGTTTCAGCAGGCGCAAGTAGTTTTATTGTTAATTGCAACCCATTGTTTGCAGCCTTAATTGGTTTTTTTATTTTAAAACAGAAAGTCACTATATTCCATTGGGTAGGATTATTAATATGTTTGATTGGTGTAGCTATAATTTCAATTGATCAAGAAGGAGGTTTTGAATTAGGTAGTGGTGCAACATTAATATTATTTGCAGCTATACTAACGGCTTCCTATTTTCATATTTTAAAGCCTCTTGTAACAATTTATGGTTCATTAACTTCTTTTGCTTTCACTATAGTCTTTGGAACTTTACCTATGGTTTTTTGGTTCCCTGAAACTTATAACTTTATAATGATTTCAGATAATGAGGTGAAACTAGCGTTTTTATGGCTTGCATTATTCCCAACTGCTTTAGGTTATTTAACTTGGACATTTTCAGTTGGTTATTATGGAGCAAATAAAGCTTCATTATCACTCTATTTGATACCTCCAATATCATTAATAATAAATTTTTTATGGTATGATAAAGAACCTTCCTTGCAAACAGTATTAGGAGGATTAATTATTATAATAAGCCTAGCTCTGACTTTTTATTTTCAAAATAAAAATACTATTTAAGTTATGTAAGTTTTTGGAGCGGGTAGCGAGAATCGAACTCGCGTCATTAGCTTGGAAGGCTAAGGTCTTACCACTACACAATACCCGCATTTGATCATGTTTTATAAATGTTAAATCCTAAATTGTAAATACTTACTTTAACATTACTATGTTTGTTATTTTACCAACCTTGAAGGTTTTGTTTAATAAGATTATTTAAAAATTTTATTGAAAATTTATTATCATTTAAGCATGGAATATATTGAAAACTTTCACCTCCATGTTCAATAAATAATTCTCTTGCTTCAACATTTAATTCTTCAAGAGTTTCTAAGCAATCAGAAATAAAACCCGGTGCAATAACAGCTATTCTTTTTTTTCCACTTTTAGCAAGTTCAACAATAGTTTTGTCAGTATAAGGTTGGAGCCAAGGTTCTGGTCCAAACCTCGATTGGAAAGTTACAAGTATTTTATTATCAGGCCATTTTAACTCTTCTTTTAAAAGCCTAGCTGTTTTTATACAATGACAATGATAAGGATCTCCAGCTTTAAAATATCTTTGAGGTATACCATGGAAAGAGACTATCAATTTGTCCAAAGTATTTTTATTTTTTAAATTACTTTTAACAGTATCTGCTAATGCTTTAATATAATTTTTGTCATCAAACCAGGGGGCAACAGTTCTTATATCAGGTTGCCATCTTTGTTTTAACATCCATTTAAAAACTTCATCTTTTACCGTTGCAGTTGTACTTGCTGCATATTGAGGATACAAAGGTACGAGTAGTAGCTTAGAGCATCCTTTTTCAACTATTTTATTAAGAACCTTTTCAATGCTTGGGTTGCCATACCTCATAGCGTAATCAATTATTAAATTTTTGTTGTCTTTAAAGCTGTTTTTTAATTTATTGGCTTGATTTATAGTAAATTTTCTTAATGGAGAGCCGTGATTTTGTTCGTCCCATATTTTTTTGTAAGCTTTTCCTGATTTAGATGGTCTGAACGTGAGAATGGGGCCATTTAATATTAACCACCATAGTGGTCTAAACAGATCAACAACTCTTTTATCCATTAAAAATTGTTTTAGGTACTTTCTCATGGACCAATAATCTGTTCCATCTGGAGTGCCAAGGTTAACTAGAACTATGGCTACTTTTGATTTATCAGGAAATACAGGGTGATTTGAAGGTTTCTTAATTATTGACAAAATAATGACCTTAGAAAAAATTATGCACTTTTTATATTATCGGTACTGTTGGCTTTTATAAAAGCATATTTAAGAGCATTTGTTAAATTTGCTATCATTTCTTCTGTATGAAGTGGTCCAGGCGTTATCCTAAGTCTCTCTGTTCCCATTGGAACTGTTGGATAATTTATAGGCTGGATGTAATGTCCAAATTCATCCAGCAATATATTACTTATTTCTTTACATTTTATAGGATCATGAACCATAACCGGAACTATATGGCTTTTATTATCTAAATAAGAAATATTTTCTCTAGATAAATATTTTTTTAATAAAATAGTGTTTTTTTGTTGTAATAATCTTTCTTTATTAGATTCCTTTAAATATTGAATGGAAGTCTTAGCTGCACTGGCAATAGCAGGAGGCATGGCAGTAGTAAAAATAAAGCCACTGGCATAACTTCTTACAACATCACAAATAAGATTTGTTGAAGAAATATAACCTCCAATGGTTCCAAACGCTTTTCCAAGTGTACCTTGAATTATGTCAATTTCATTATTTAAACCTAGCTTGTCAGCAACTCCAGCACCTGTTTCACCATACATACCTACAGCATGAACTTCATCTAGAAAAGTTAAGGCATTATATTGTTTAGCTAGTTTAACTATACCTTCAATATTACCAAAATCTCCATCCATAGAATAAACAGACTCAAAAACAATCAGTTTGTTGGCATCTACAGGGTACTTTTTCATTAAACTTTCTAAATGATCCAAATCATTATGTTTAAAAATTTCTTTTTTTGCGTTTGATTTTTTTATTCCTGAAATAATAGATGCATGGTTTTTTTCATCTGAAAATACAACTGAATTATCTAAAATATTTAATAATGTGCTTATGGTAGTTTCATTAGCGATATAACCAGATGTAAATACAATTGCTTTTTCTTTTTGATGCAAGGTTGCAATTTCTTTTTCTAAATTTACAACTTCAATACTATTTCCTGATATATTCCTGGTTCCTCCGGAACCTATTCCCATCTTTTTTATTGAGTTAATCATTTTGTTTATTACTAATGTATTTTGGCTCATCCCTAAATAATCATTAGAACACCAAACAATAATATCTTTCATGTCTGAAGTATTATTTTTTTTCCATAGAGCTTTTGGATGTTTTCCTGCACATCTTTGCACCTGGTTAAAAAAGCGGTATCTACCTTCTACCTTTAGTTTATTGATAGAATTATTGAATTTGTCTGAGTATTTCAATTTGGTTTTTCTTTATTATGAGATATATGATATAAATAATATTTTAGAAAAAAATTTCAATGTATTTTTAAATTATTTCATAACGCCAAATATCCTTAAAACTCAAAAATCAAATTATATTTACTATATTTCATACTTGAATTATTTATATGATTTTATATAAGTTATTTTTTTAAATTTTTTAAGGAAATTTTGAGTGAAATCAGCAAATATAAAAAAAAGTACAAATTTAGAAAATTTTGGTAATGGCGCTAATAGAGGAGGAGTGCTAGGAAGTAGAGTGGTTCTTCCTGAAGATTACGTGCCAAATGACAAAGAAGAGTTTATGAATGAAATGCAGTTAGAATATTTCAGACAAAAACTTTTAAATTGGAAATATGACTTATTAGATGAGGCTAATGATACAAAAGACACTTTGTCTGCAGAGGGGCTTCAAAGACCTGACATTGCTGATAGAGCTCAGGTAGAATCAGATGCTTCTATACAATTAAGAACACGCGATAGAGAAAGAAAGCTTATTAGTAAAATAGATGCTGCTTTACGTAGAATTGATCTTAAAACATATGGTTATTGTGAAGAAACAGGTGACCCAATAGGCCTTGGAAGATTAGAAGCCAGGCCGATTGCTTCATTAAGCGTTGATGCTCAAGAGCGTCACGAAAAAATGGAAAAAGTTCATAAAGACGATTAGGTTTTTTTATTATAAAAGAACAAAATAAGAACAAATTTGACAAAAGAACAAAAGGTGAATATTCTCCAAGTAAATTAATTTATAATTTAGTTATTTGGTAAGGAGAGTATGATGAGTGCAGAGGTAATAAAAATGTCCAATAGTGATAAAGATAGAAATGTTGCTTTAGAATCAGCAATTGGCCAAATTGAAAAAGCGTTTGGCAAAGGTTCAGTGATGAAGCTTGGAACAACTGGAGAAAATATAGATGTTCAAGCAATTTCAACTGGTTCTTTAGGTTTGGACGTGGCCTTGGGCATTGGTGGTTTGCCAAAAGGAAGAATTGTAGAAATATATGGACCTGAAAGTTCTGGAAAAACAACATTAGCCTTACATGTTGTTGCAGAATCACAAAAAACTGGTGGTACTTGTGCTTTTGTCGATGCAGAACATGCTCTAGATCCTGTTTACGCAAAAAAATTAGGCGTTAATATAGATGATTTATTAATTTCTCAACCAGATGCTGGTGAGCAAGCATTAGAAATTGCAGATACATTAGTAAGATCAGGGGCAATATCAGTGTTAGTAGTGGACTCTGTTGCTGCGTTAGTTCCTAGAGCAGAATTAGAAGGAGATATGGGTGACAGTCATATGGGGCTCCAAGCTAGATTGATGAGTCAAGCTTTAAGAAAGTTAACCTCTTCTATTTCTAAATCAAATTGTTTAGTAATTTTTATTAACCAAATTAGACAAAAAATTGGAATTATGTTTGGAAACCCAGAAACCACATCTGGTGGAAATGCATTAAAATTTTATGCATCTGTAAGGATGGATATTAGAAGAATAGGTGCAATAAAAGATAAAGATGACATTATTGGAAATCAGACAAGAGTAAAAGTTGTTAAAAATAAGGTAGCACCTCCATTTAGAACTGTTGAATTTGATATCATGTATGGTGAGGGTATTTCTAAAAATGGAGAAATAATAGATTTAGGCGTTTCTGCAGAAATTATTGAAAAATCTGGATCTTGGTTTTCTTATAATGAACAAAGAATAGGTCAAGGAAGAGAAAACGCTAAAAATTTTCTCAATGAAAATCCTGAAATAGCATTGGAAATTGAAAATAAAATTAAAGGTAACTCAAATCTTGTGGAAGAAATTTTAATGAACCCAGAGCAACAAGTTACTGAAGAATGAAAATAAATTTTTTGTAGATTTGTTTTTTACTAAATTGATGTTATTTATTTAAAAAATTAATTTTAAAATCTTACAAATGTACAATTCCAACTCTGTAAATAATATTAGATCTAAATTTCTAGATTATTTTAAAAAAAATGATCATCAGGAGATAATTTCTAGTAATTTAATACCAGAAAATGATCCAACTCTATTATTTACTAATGCCGGAATGGTGCAATTTAAAAATACTTTCACTGGCCTAGAAACAAGAGATTATCAAAGAGCAGTAACTTCTCAGAAATGTTTAAGAGCTGGTGGAAAGCATAATGACTTAGAAAATGTAGGTAAGACTGCAAGGCATCATACTTTTTTTGAAATGTTAGGTAATTTTTCTTTTGGAGATTACTTTAAAGAAAAAGCTATTTATCATGCGTGGGAACTTCTAACAAAAGAATACGGTTTACCAAAAGAAAAGCTATTGGTCACAATATTTCATAATGATACTGAGGCTGAGAATTTATGGAAAAAAATAGCTGGTTTAAATGAAAATAAAATAATCAAAATTAAAACTAGTGATAACTTCTGGAGCATGGGAGATACCGGTCCGTGCGGTCCTTGTTCAGAAATTTTTTATGATCATGGTGATTCTGTTATTGGTGGTCCTCCGGGATCAAAGGATGAGGATGGAGATAGATTTATTGAAATTTGGAATCTTGTATTTATGCAATATGAACAAATTTCTGATAATGAAAGGGTAAATTTACCTAAACCTAGTATTGATACAGGAATGGGTTTAGAACGTATATCTGCTGTTTTACAAAATACACATAATAATTATGAAATAGAT
Organism: Candidatus Marisalimonas marina; assembly: GCA_038131365.1. GTDB lineage: Bacteria > Pseudomonadota > Alphaproteobacteria > Puniceispirillales > Marisalimonadaceae > Marisalimonas > Marisalimonas marina. Next base: position 464,162 of record JAYPPH010000005.1, read on the forward strand.
ATGATGAAGAATTTAGTGGAGGCTTCTTCATTAGTAACTGGTGTCGATACAGGCATCAAAAATATAATATCACATAGAGTTGTTGCTGATCATTTAAGGTCAATTTCCTTTCTAATAGCTGAAGGGTTATTGCCATCTAATGAAGGTAGGGGATATGTACTCAGAAGAATAATGAGACGGGCAATGAGGCACACTCATATTTTAGGTGCTACAGATCCTTTAATTTATAAATTGGTCAATTATTTAATTAATGAGATGGGTAAAGCATTCCCTGAGTTAAAAACACATCAAAAAATAATAGAAGAAACAATATATGATGAAGAAGTAAAGTTTAAAGACACTCTTGATAGAGGCTTAAGTCTGTTAATGAGAGAGGTCGATAAAAAAGTATCAGGAGGTACTTTGCCAGGAGAAAAAGCTTTTGAGTTATATGATACATATGGTTTTCCAATAGATTTAACTGAAGATGTATTAAAAACATATGGTTGGACTGTTGATCATAATGGTTTTAATAAATCTATGAATGACCAAAAAATGAAGGCAAGAAAAGCTTGGTCAGGATCTGGAGATACGCAATATAATCAGAATATTTTGAAAACACTTCTTGATCTGCCGGAAACTAATTTCCAAGGGTACGATAAAAGCGAACTTAATACTAATATTGATTTAATTATTCAAAATAACAATATCGTGAATACTTTATCTAAGGGTGAAAAAGCTGAAATTATTTGTCATGAAACAATTTTTTATGCAGAATCTGGTGGCCAAATATCGGATTCTGGATATATTTTTGCAGATAATTTTAGAGCAAAAGTCAATAATTCAAAAAAATTAAAATTAAGTAATGGCAAAGTTATTCACTTAACTTCAATTACAATTTCTGAAGGTAAACTTTCATCAGGTCAAAAAGTTAAGCAAAGCGTCGATTTGGAACTCAGGAAACAAATTAGTTCGCACCATTCAGCTACTCATTTACTTCACGAATCCCTGCGACAAAAATTAGGTCTTCATGTGGCTCAGAAAGGTTCATTAGTTACTAGTGATAAATTAAGATTTGATTTTAGTCATAACAAGGCTTTAACGTCAAAAGAACTTAAAGAAATTGAAGATGAAGTTAATTATAGAATTTTTTGTAATGATAATGTCTTCACTAAAACAATGACTTTTAAAGACGCTGCTAAAACAGGTGCAATAGCTCTGTTTGGAGAAAAATATGGTGAAGAAGTTAGAGTGGTTTCAATAGGAAAAACTAATAATAATGATAGAAATGCTTGGTCAGTAGAGCTGTGTGGTGGCACACATGTTAAAAATACTTCAGAGATTTCCTCATTTAAAATTATAGCAGAATCAGGAGTTTCCTCTGGGGTAAGAAGAATTGAAGCTGTAACAAATAAAGCTGCCGTTAAATATTACGATGATGAAATTAATAAAATTAAATACATAGCTGATTTTGTGAAGAGTAATCCTGCACAGGTTATCCAAAAAATTGAACATTTAGTTTCAGAAAATGAAAAAATTAATAAAGAATTAAAGTTATTAAAAAAGAATTCTAATGGTTTTAAAAATCAAAGTTTTAAAAAAGAAAGTTTGAAAAATATTTCATTTGTTTATGAAATTTTTGATGATTTAGTAGTTAAAGATTTGAAGCCTACAGCAGAAAATATTATTAAAAGTGGTGATGCAAACATTGTTTGTTTAATCAGTAAAATTAATGATAAAGCATCAATAGTAATCTCTATTGAAAAATCATTATCCCAAAACATAAGCGCAGTAGATTTAGTTAATTTTGTTTCAAATACTTTGGGTGGTAAAGGTGGAGGTGGAAGACCTGATATGGCTCAGTCCGGTGGTTCCAATCCAGAAAAAAGTTCTGAAGCCATTGATTTATTAAAAAACTATATTTTAAAATTACAAGGTTAAAATTTTGTTACAAAGTTTAAATCCCGAGATACTTTCATTTAAAGAAACGGCCATTATGGAAGTTGCCAATTTTGGAAGAAATTTTCAAAAAGAAACAGGTAAATATGTTTATCCCGCTTGGTTCGGCGAGGGAGATACTGAAACTAGTAAATTGATTTATGATAAGACTATCGAATCTCTGGTAAAAGGGAAAACCTTTTATACTTATCAAAACGGAATACAAGAACTTCGTTCAGAAATATCTAGATATATGAACGAGATTTTTAATATTAATACAAAACCTGAAAACCACAGTGTCGTAACTGGTGGAATGATGGGCTTAAGGTTGATTTGTGATCTAATAATTGATAGTGGAGATGAGGTTGTAATGGTTGGACCAGTTTGGCCAAATATTAGATCCTCTGTCTTATTAAAAAAAGGGAATATTAAAGAAATTTCTTTGAAACTTAAGGACGGAGAGTGGGTTCTTGATTATGATAAATTAATTCGTTCTATTACTTCTAAAACCAAAATGGTCTTTGTTAATAGTCCTGGTAATCCAACAGGATGGGAGATGCCTAAAAGTCAACAAGAACGTCTTTTAAATCATACTAGAGATGTAGGTTGTTGGCTTGTTGCTGATGAGGTTTATCATCAAATTACCTATAACGATTTACCTTCTCCAAGTTTTTTAGAATGTTCCTTAGCTAGTGACAAACTAATAGTTATTAACTCATCTTCCAAAAGTTTCAATATGACTGGTTGGAGAATAGGTTGGATTACTCACCCTGAGGAATTAAGTAGTCATATTGCTAAATTAGTTCAAATAACCACTACTGGTGTGCCTGAATTCCTACAAGATGGATTAATTGCAGCATTGCAAAATTATAAAATTATAACTAATGAGCTTAGAATAAATTTAAAAAAATCTAGGGATATTATGTTTAATAGACTTGTTAGTTGGAACCAGGTTGAATGTAGCGTACCTAATGCTGCTTTTTATGCTTTTTTCAAAGTTAAGGGTGTTAAAGATTCATTAGAATTTTCTAAAAAATTAATATTAGAAACTAATGTGGGTGTAGCTCCTGGAATAGCCTTTGGTCAGTCTGGTGAAGGACATATTAGAATATGTTTCGCTGCAAAAGAGAGCTTTATAAATCAAATAATGGATAGATTGGAACCAATTTTAAATAAATCTTAAATTTGGTCTACCAAGGTTTGATTAAATTCTTTAATTTTTTGTAACCTTCTATAAAACCTGGTCTGTCGTTCCCATAAACTTGATCAAATGTGTCTAAAACGTTATTTAACCAATCTCTAAGTTCATTATTTCCAGGATTTGCATCTAAGTAGGCATCTCTTATTAAGACAAAATGAATTCTAGGATCATATGGTTTTTTAGTTCCTTTCACAGTTTCGTCACCGTCCAAAAGTCTAAGCAACATAGCATCAGCTGAACCTAATGTTTGCTCGTGGATTGGAGGACCCTCCATTCTATACATTACAGAAGTCATATCTCTTCCATTACCGGTTCTATAACCCATAGATTTCCATGCATCATCAATTTTGATATCACTATTTACATGATCAAGTACCTTTTGACCAAAACTACGTAATGGATCTGAAATATCAGCAAGAAGATCTGTTAATCTATCACCATCAAGGTCTGTTGCTAATACAACGCACTCTTGATTGTTAATTATATCCCAAACAAGAAGACCATAATTAGTATCTGCAATATGCTGTTCAATTTTACCTGACCAGTTTTCCATACCCTCTTTAAAATTTTTAGGGAGAAGAGAAATTATTTTATCTATATTATTTTTATGTTCTTCATAAGCATTGACTGCCCATTTTCTACCAATTTCAAATTTAGTACCCTCTAAGAGCCAAATCAGTAATCCAGCATTAATTCCATCTTCCATAGCTTGGGTTGGTTTAAAAGCAACTCTTCCTAATTTTCCTGTATCGTTGACCATTTTTAGGAAAAGACGACAAGCATATGCCATTTGAATACCTGGAGTATTCATCTCTGAGTGAATTATTCCTGAATTCTCATTCACAGTAAATTTAGATTTATCTTGGGAATATGGTAAGCAAGGCATACATCTAACTACAGTTATTGGGCCATAGGGTCTAACATTACAATAAACGCCGGCTTGTGTTCTTAATGGGGCGTTACCCGATTTGCCCATTACAACAACTCGTTTACCGGACTTGTCATTAACGTATGCATCGCCAGCTGTAGACCATTTTATAGAGGTTTGTTGCATGTTACCAAACCAACTAAGAGCCTCAAGTTGTGTATCATGTCTAATTTGAGACCACATTGGTACTGCATAAAAAGGAAGATTTAGAATATCTGCTGCAGCTATAGTGCCTAATAATGCATAAGCATCAGTAAGAGAGTGACATACAGGTTTAATTTTTCCATCATGTTTTCCACCCTTCCAAACAAGAGCATTATCATACCCTTTGGGTCTTATATCAGTTTCAGTATAGAGATCACTTAAACAGCTTTTTAAGTCTCCGCCGCTAGCTTCAATTTTAGCAATTTTTAATAAATCCAACATATATAATCCCTTAACTAAAAATAATTATGCAAACAAAAAATATTAATGAAATATATTAATACTCTTAACCTCTTTTAAAGATAATTTAAATATTTTTTAAAAATTTTTTAAGATTATTTATATTTTTAATTTCTTGAAAAAAATTCAAATTATATTCACCCATAAATTCTTCTTTAATCAAATGATTAATCAATTTTAATAATGGGTCCCAGTATTTATCAAAATTAATTATACCAACTTTCTTATTTGATATTTGTTTCAGTTGGCACCAAGTTAAAACCTCAAAACATTCATCAAGTGTCCCAACACCACCTGGCAAAATTAAGAACGCATCTGATTTATTATACATTAGTTTTTTTCTTTGATGCATATCTTCAGTCATAATAACTTTTGAATTAAATTCTTTTGAATGTTTTGTATCTAAAATATCTTTTTTAAATAAAAAGTTAGGTATGATGCCTGTTGTTTTTGCTCCATACTTTATTGCTGATGAAGCCGAAGCCCCCATAATACCTGTTTCTCCAGCCCCAAAAATCATATTATAACCATTTTCAGCAATCAATTTTCCAATGATTTTTGCAGAGTTTTCATAGTTTATATTTCTACCTGACTTTGAGCCTCCAAAGATACAAATATTTTTTTTCAAAATTCCTCCAATATATTTTTAAAAATGTTTTCTTATTTAACTTATTTCATTTATGTATATAATCATAAATACTTAGGATTTTATATGAAATTTTCAAAAGTAATATACTTGCTATTAATTGGTGCAGCTCTTGCTGTGTTTGCTTTTCTGATTGATTTTAACAAGCCAATCGAGACTGAAGAAAAAGAGGTAATAGTTCCTCTTGTTAAAGATAAGGTAGATGCAAAACCAATTGAAAATAAAAAAAATGAAATCAAAAATACTGAAACTATAAAACTTGAAGTAGTTCGAGTAAGACCTGATGGTAGCTTAGTTATTGCAGGAAAAGCATTTCCTAATTCTAAGATTGAAATATTATCTGGTTCTAAAATAATAGCTACTACGTCTACTGATAAAATAGGAGAATTTGTTGCCGTTCCAGAAGAACAATTAAAAAGTGGGGAGTACATATTATCTTTTAAGCAAACTTCTCAAGATGGAAAAGTCATAATAGCTGATAAATCTGTTGCTATTAATGTGACTGGGAATGAAAAAGATACTCCTATTGTAGCTATTCTGGATGACAAAGGCGAACTTGGAGCAAAATTGGTACAAGCACCTGGTTTAAAGAATAAAGATGAAGATGTTAAAAAAGAAAATAACACTGATGAAGTTTCTAAAACTAAAGTTAAAAGAGAACCTAATATAACAATCTTAGCATTAACTTATGATAGTGAAATAGGCCAATTAATTTTGTCTGGAGAAGGGTATGGAGGTGTTCAGGTCAATGCAGGATTTAGTGGACAGGAAACCACTTCTTCAAAAATATCAAATGATGAGTGGTCTGTCGTCATACCTGGTAAAGTCATAGCTGGAAAACAAAAAATATTTGCATATTTGTTAGGAAAAGAAGGAAAAGTTCTTGATAAAAGCTCTTTAATTATAAGTGGCAAGGCCATTGAAAGAGCTAATGGTAAAACATTAGTAATAGTTCAAAAAGGTGATGCTCTTTGGAATATTGCCTACCAAAGGTTAGGGTTAGGTACTCGTTATTTAGACATTGTAGAGTTAAACAGAGATAAAATTAGTAATCCTGACTTAATTTATCCAAAACAGCTTTTCATTATTCCTAATAAATTAGCAAATTAATTAATTTTAAATGATTGATGCTCAGTTAAATAAAATAGTACAGCCTATTTTAAAACCATTAGCTCAAAACTTAATAAAATTTAATATTAAAGCAAATTATATAACATTTATTGGATTTTTATTTGGTATTTGTTGTGCCTTCTTCATAACCCAAGAAATGTTTGTTGCTGCCATTTTTTTTCTTTTTTTAAACAGGTTGTTTGATGGTTTGGACGGTGTCATGGCAAGAATAAGTGGCCCAACTGATCTAGGAGCATTTTATGATATCATTTGTGATTTCATATTTTATTCTGCGTTCCCTCTAGCATTTATAATATTAGATATAAATAATGCTTATCATATTGGGTTTTTAACATTAAGTTTTGTTGCTACTCAATCTACCTTCTTGACTTCTGCTTGGATAATTGAAAAAAATAAAATCAATATTATAGAAACTCAAAAAAAATCTTTTTTTTATTCTGGTGGTATCACTGAAGGTTTTGAAACAATAATTTGCTTTGCAATGATGTTAATATTTTATGATTTTATTGCCTATATTTCATATACATTTGGAATTTTATGTTGGATTACATTCATAATGAGAATTATCTTTATAAAAAAGTTACTAGATAGTTGATAAAAAATTTATTAAGTTCTATTTGCTTTAAGAATAAATATTAAATTGTATATATGAGCTTATATGATGGTTAAAAATTTTAAACATTTAACAGATGAACAATATCGAGTAACCCAGCAACATGGCACAGAGCCTGCATTTTCCGGAGCATATTGGGATAAGAAAGATGATGGCCATTATAACTGCATTTGTTGTGGCGTAATTTTGTTTTCAAGTGAAACTAAGTTTGAATCTAATTCGGGCTGGCCATCTTTTTTTGAACCAGTATCGAGCGATGTGGTTGGTGAATCTCTTGATAATTCTTTTTTTATGCAAAGAACCGAAGTTCATTGTTCAAAGTGTGAAGCTCACTTAGGTCATGTTTTTCCAGATGGACCTAAACCAACAGGGTTGAGATATTGTATAAATTCTGCGTCTTTAAATTTTATTAAAAAAGAAAATTTATAAAAATGCTAGCTACAACAAAAGTTTATGGTTGTATTGCGCATCCTATTGATCATGTCAAAGCACCTACATTGTTCACTTCAATTTTTAATAAAAAAAATATTGATGCTGTAATGATACCCATTCATGTATATCCAGAAAACCTAGAAAATGTTGTCAATTCACTCAAATTAGTTAGAAATTTTCATGGAATGACAGTTACTATTCCTCATAAACAATTAATAACAAAATTATGCAAAAAGCTAGATGATGATGCTTTGTTCACCGGTGCAGTTAATTGGATTAAATTTGATGAAGAAAGGAACCTAATTGGTACTAACTTTGATGGAAAAGGCTTTGTGAATGGTTTTCTTGGGCAAAATTATTTTCTCAAAGATAAAAGAGTTTGTATATTTGGTGCAGGTGGTGCTGCAGTAGCAATCGCATATGCAATGACTGAGGCAAACATTAAATCACTAAAAATTATTAACAGGGATAAAAACAAAGCTTTTGATCTAAAAGAAAAATTAATTGCCAAACATAAATCGTTAAGGGTAGATGTATCAAATATAGATAATTATATTTTAAATGATTGCGATATTATCATAAACGCTACTAGCCTTGGCCTAAGCGAAAGTGATAAAATTCCTTTTGATGTATCGAAAACTCTAGTGATTCCATTATAGCTGATATAATTATGCAACCTAAAGAAACTAAATTATTAAAAAAGGCAAAAAGTTTAGGTCGCTCTATTCATTATGGTAAATATATGATAGAAAGTCAGATTGATCTAGTTGGTCAGTTTCTTGAAATTTGGTAAATAAAATAGGTTAAGTTATGGAAAAAAATTCTGTTTGGGATGAAGAAAAATTACAAAAGTTAAAAAGTTTATGGGATGAAGGCTTGCCTATTACCAAAATAGGTCTTGAGTTAGGAGTTTCAAGAAACGCGATAGCAGGAAAAGCTCATAGATTAGGCTTGCCAAAAAGAAACTCTCCTATCTCTAAGTCTGGCGAACCTCGAAAGCAACAAGTTGTTTCTAATAATGAAACAAAAAAAGAATTACCTCTTAAAATATTATTAAGGAAAGTAGAATGGTCTAGAAATAGATGCTGTTGGCCAGAGGGGGATCCAAAGCTACCTGGTTTCTCTTTTTGTGGCACTGCTATAGTTCCAGGTAGACCATATTGTGAAGAACATTCAATTCTTGCTTATACTAATGCTAGAGAAAGTTAGATGAATGTATTATGCAAGATACTATTAAAAAACGTTTAGATTATAAGCCAACTTATTGGCTACCTAAGAATACATTTCTTAATTTTTTGATTTATGAAAATTTTACGATTGTTAAATCAAAAATATCTTTTAAAAAAAACAATTCATCAATCATTGAAAAATTTCAACTTGAAAATGTCATTGAGTTGAATGGTGTAAATTTATTAACTAATAAATTACAGCTTAAAATAAATGATACTTTAATAAAAAATATTGAAGTAAGTAAATTCAAAAAAAATAATGAAACAATTATTTTACCAATATCCGAGGAAGCTATATCAGTTGAAATTTTTACAGAAGTTAAAATATTTCCAAAGAATAATAAGTCATTAGAAGGTTTGTATGAGAGTAATAAAATGTTATGTACTCAATGTGAACCTGAAGGCTTTAGAAAAATTACTTGGTTTCCTGATAGACCTGATTGTTTAAGTTTATTTAAAGTTAAAATAGAAGCATCAACTCAATTTGATACAATACTCTCTAATGGCAATTTAATTGAAGAAGGCATTGTTGATGAAACTGAAGAAAAGAGACACTATAAAGTTTGGCTAGATCCATTTCCTAAACCCTCTTATTTATTTGCATTAGTTGTAGGTAATTTAGAGTTTGTCCAAGATCATTATATTACAAGATCTAAGAGAAATATTACGCTTAGAATTTATACAGAATTTGGAAATAAACATTTAACTCAACATGCAATGGAAAGCCTTAAAAAAGCTATGTATTGGGATGAACACAAGTACGGCTTAGAATATGATTTAGATATTTTTATGATTGTTGCAGTAAGTCACTTTAATATGGGAGCAATGGAAAATAAGGGATTAAATATTTTTAATTCAAAATATGTACTTGCAGATAATAATACAGCTACAGATAAAGATTTAAAAAATGTTGAAGCTATAGTTGCTCATGAATATTTCCATAATTGGACTGGAAATAGAGTGACATGTCGAGATTGGTTCCAATTAACGCTTAAAGAAGGACTAACAGTTTTTAGGGATCAAGAGTTTTCTGCAGATATGAATGAGGCTGGAGTTAAAAGAATAGAAGATGTATCGCTTCTAAGATCTATTCAATTCCCAGAAGATGCGGGCTCAAACAGTCATCCAATAAGGCCAAATTCTTATAAAGAAATTAATAATTTTTATACACCTACTGTTTACGAAAAAGGAGCAGAGGTTATTCGCATGCTTTATAATTACCTCGGAGAAAAATTTTATAGAAAAGGAATAGACACATACTTTGATCTTTATGATGGTCAAGCAGTTACTTGTGAAAATTTTATTGAGGCTCTTGGTAAAGGAAGTAAAATCGATTTATCAATTTTTAATAAATGGTATTCAAAAGCTGGCACGCCTGAAATTGAGATAAAAAGAGTTCAAAATAATTCTGAATTAAAATTGAATATAACTCAAAAAATAAAAAAGCAACCGAGCTACTTACCCATACCAATAAAATTAGCTTTTATGAACCAAAGAGGACATTTTGTTAATTTTAGAATTAATAATTCAATTGCTGATAAAGAGCATGTCCATTTATTAACTAAAGATAAAGAGGAAATTATTATTGATAGTGAAGACAAAAACTTAATTCCCTCTTTCCTTAGGAACTTTTCTGCTCCCGTTTATCTTAAAACTGATTTAGATCAGATTGATTATTTGCATATTCTTCAACATGATGATGATGCATTTAATAAATGGGATGCATCTCAAAATTTATATTTTCAACATCTCGAAAGTAAAAAAGATATTTTGCCACTTACCAAATTACTAGAAAGCTTATTAAAATCTCGTTCAATGAATTATTCATTAATGTCTTTGTTAATAGATTTGCCTTCAAAATCATCTTTAGAAAATTTGTTAAAAGATTCTGACCCTATAGATAATTATTATAAAAGAAGAAATCTAATGATAGAGATTGCCACTAATCTTAAATCCACGTTTGAGGATTTAGCTACATTATTAGCCAATGATAACATCTGCTTATCAAAACATGATGGCCATCGATCATTGTTGGGTAAGATTCTTAATTATTTATCCTTAATAAACAGTGAAACTGGTCTTGATCTAGCTAAACATTTTTCAAGTAGTAGTAATATGACTTTATCAATCTCATCTCTTAAATCTTTATGTTTAAATAACCCGCAATTGGCATTGCCATATTTGAATAAGTTTTATCTGAATTGGAAAGAAAATGATTTAGTACTCGAAAAATGGTTTGAAATCATGGCTTCTATCAATGTAGGCGAAAATGGTCTTGATTTTATAAAAAAACTTTTAAAACATAAAGATTTTGATAAAGAAAACCCAAATAAATTAAGATCTGTTATAGGGACATTTCAAAGAGAAAATATTTTATTATTTCATTCTCGTGATTTTACTGGTTATGAGTTTGTTGTAGAACAAATAAGTGAAATTGATAAATATAACCCTCAAGTTGCTTCTAGACTAATATTACCTATGACCCAGTTTCAAAATTTTAACAAAGAACTTCAAGATATTATAAAATCTAAACTTCAAAAGATATATAATCAAAAAATTTCAAATGATTTATCAGAAATTTTAGAAAAGGCTATAGGTTAAAAATTTTACATTAAAAAGTCAGGTATTTTTCCACTATCTTTAAAATTTATATAATTTTCTATCGGCAAAAGCTTAGGTTTCTTTTTTTTGGGAGAAGGTAAAACCTGTTTGTTTCCTAAATCAGAATTTAATAAAATTTCATTAAAATTTTTAATTTTAATTTTTTCACTTATAACCTTTTCTATCATTAAAATATTTTTTTCATCAATTTCTTCATAAATTGTATATGCTTTCCCTTTTTTCCCAGCACGTCCAGTTCTACCGATCCGATGTACATAATCTTCAGGATTATTGGGAACATTAAAATTAAAAACATGGCTTAAATCATCTATATCAATCCCTCTTGCTGCAACGTCTGAGGCAACTAATATTTGAGCATTCCCTTTTTTAAATTTATCTAAGGATTGTATTCTAGAACTTTGACTCATGTCGCCATGTAAACAAACAGTTTGATAATTGTTCTTTTTTAAAAATAAATTAACTTTATCTATATCTTTTTTTTTATTGCAAAAAACTACAGCACTTCTAATTTCTTCTAATTCAATAAGATTTTTTAAATTACTTAATCTGTTTTTCTTTTCAAATTTAACGAATATGCTTTCTATATTTTCAGAAGTAGTTGATTCTGGTGAAATTGTTATTTCTTTTGGGTTGATCAATAGATCTTTGCCAATGTCCAATATCTCTTTTGAAAGTGTGGCAGAAAAAAATAAAGTTTGTCTTATTCGGGGTAATAACTGATTAACCTTAATGATATCTGGAATAAATCCCATATCTAGCATTCTATCAGCTTCATCAATTATAAGTAGTTTAACTTCTTTAATTATTACTTTACCTCTCTCAATATGGTCTAACAGACGACCTGGGGTAGCCACTATCACATCAACTCCCTTAGAGAGTTTTTGGTCTTGTTCTGTAAAAGAAACTCCTCCAATTAACAAAGCCATTTGTAATTTAAAGTGTTTATTAAGAAGGTTAAATTCTTCTGAAACCTGCATTGCCAATTCTCTTGTGGGAGTTAATATAAGGCATCTTGGCATTCGAGATTTTGATTTACCAGAATTCAAGATTTCAATTAGGGGTATAACAAAAGAACCAGTCTTACCAGTCCCAGTTTGTGCACAACCAAGAACATCTCTTCCCATTAGTATTTGTGGTATGGCTTTTTCTTGAATTTCAGTTGGTTCTTTATATCCTTTTTCATTAATAGAATATAATATTTCTTTACTTAAGCCTAGTTCGTCAAAACTCACATTTTTTCCTTATAATTTTTAACAACGTATTACAATATTCAACTCAAATGTCAAAATTTTCTACTAAATTTGCATTTTCTTGGATGTATTTAAATCTAAGTTCAGGTTTTTTCCCCATCAAAATATTGACAAGGTTATCAACCGTCCTTCTTTCATCTGCTTCGTGCATGTCTCTTTTAGGAATAGTTATTTTTAATAATTTTCTTGTCTTAACTGACATTGTAGTCTCTTTAAGTTGAGCGGGTGGCATTTCTCCTAAACCTTTAAACCTACTTACTGTACATTTCCCAGAAAATTTTTCATTAATAATTTCATTTTTAATTTCTTCAGTTTGAGCATAGTAGGACTGGCTGTTTTGAGTAATTCTATATAATGGTGGTTGTGCAAGATATAAATGACCTTTTTCAATTAGCTCTGGAAAATAATTATAGAAAAATGTGAGTAATAAAGCGGCAATATGAGCACCATCCACATCAGCATCAGTCATAATTATAATTTTATTATATCTTAAGTTTTTTATACTTTTTGGAGTAAGTGTGTCTAACCCCATTGCTAGTTTTAAATCGTTAATCTCCTGATTTTGTAACATCTTTTCATTTGAAGCGCTTGCTACATTTAGAATTTTCCCCTTCAAAGGAAGGACAGCTTGTGTGTCTCTAGATCTAGCCTGTTTAGCTGACCCTCCAGCGCTATCTCCTTCAACAATAAATAATTCAGAATCTTCAAATTTATCACTTGTACAGTCTGCTAATTTACCAGGCAAACGGACTTTTTTGGTAATTGATTTTCTAGAAATTTCTTTTTCTTTTTTCTTCCTTTTTCTTTCTTCATAGTTTTCCAGAGTTCGGTTTAGAAGTGCTTCACCTATTGAAGTATCAGAGGAAAGCCAGGTAGTAAATCTATCCTTAACGGCTGTTTCTACTAATTTAGATGCAGAGTTATTAACTAGTTTTTCTTTAGTTTGTCCTTGAAATTGAGGATCTTTTATAAAAACTGATAATATTGATCCTGAAGAATTCATAAGATCATCATAAATTAATTCATTTGCCTTTTTAAAACCCTTTATCTCTGCATAACTTCTCATTCCTCTAGTTAAGGCTTGCCTAAATCCATTTTCATGAGTTCCCCCTAAGGGAGTAGGGACTGTATTGCAAAATGTCTCATTAAAATTGGTTTCTCCTGAATTAAACCAACTAATGACCCATTCTACAGTTTCTTCATTTAATTTAACATTTCCACCAAAGAAGGACGATGTGTATAGTTCAATATTAGAAGTTTTAAACTTTATATATTCTAACAAACCTTCTTGATAACAGAGTTTTTTATGATTAGGGGTTTTATCTTTATCCTTGATAAGAGTTTCTGGACATTTCCAAACAATCTCAACGCCACCATAAAGGTATGATTTATATTCTAAAATATGATAAATTTTATCTGGAATTAGCGAATTTCCTTCACCAAAAATAAGATCATCTGGTTTGAAGGTAATAGAAGTCCCACTACCTTTTTTAGTTGTTTCAATTTTTGTCAGTTTAGTTTTTGCTATTCCTCTCGAAAATTCTTGTCTATATAAGAAACCTGACCGAATTACCTCGACTATCATAAATGAAGATAATGCATTAACAACAGATGCACCCACACCATGTAAACCTCCAGATGTAGTATAATTCTTATTTGAAAATTTTCCTCCAGAATGTAGAGTTGTCATTATAACTTCTAATGCTGATTTATCCTTAAATTTAGGATGTTGATCTATAGGAATTCCACGACCATTATCACTGATAGTTATGATGTTATCATCTAAGAGCTCTACATTTATTCTTGATGCAAATTTTGCAACCACCTCATCCATGCAATTGTCAATGATTTCTATAGCAAGATGGTGTAAAGCATTAGAGTCAGTTCCACCAATATACATACCTGGACGATGTCGTACTGGTTCGAGACCTTCCAAGACCTCTATTTCAGATGCATTATAACTATTATTTAATAAGCTTTTATTCATTAACATACTATATATGGTATTTGTCTAAGAAAACCTATACATTATATAACTGTTTCAAGGAAATTTGAAAATAAAAAAAACCCAACTAAAAGTTGGGTTTTAATAAATAATTGTAAAATTTAACTAGAATAATACATCTTAAATTCAACTGGGTGAGGAGTATGTTCAAATTGAACTACTTCTTCCATTTTAAGGTCTATGTAAGCTTCGATTTGATCTTCTGTAAAAACATTACCTTTTGTTAAAAAAGACATATCATTTGAAAGCGCATCAAGGGCTTCTCTTAGAGATCCGCAAACAGTAGGAATTGTAGCAAGCTCGCTTGCAGGTAATTCATACAAATCTTGATCCATAGCCTCACCTGGGTCAATCTTATTTTGAATTCCATCTAATCCAGCCATGAGCATAGCAGAAAAGGCTAAATAAGGATTAGCTGTAGCATCTGGAAATCTTACTTCAACTCTTTTACCATTAGGACTGTCTGTAAAAGGTATTCTGCAAGAAGCAGATCTATTTCTAGCTGAGTAGGCTAAGATTACTGGTGCTTCAAAACCTGGTATTAGTCTCTTATATGAATTGGTTGACGGATTAGTAAAAGCGTTAAGAGCCTTTGCATGCTTAATAATTCCGCCAATGTAATGTAAACATGTCTGAGACAAATCAGCATATTTATCACCAGCAAAGAGTGGCTTGCCATCTTTCCAAATAGATTGATGTGTATGCATACCAGTTCCATTATCTCCTGCAACGGGTTTTGGCATAAAAGTAGCTGTTTGACCAAATGAATGAGCAACGTTTTGAACTGCATATTTATATAATTGAACGTTATCAGCTGTTTCAATTAAAGTTCCAAACATCATACCAAGCTCATGTTGTGAGGGAGCAACTTCGTGATGATGTTTTTCCATTGGAACACCCATATCTACAAGAGATAAAACCATTTCACTTCTTAAATCTTGTGCTGAATCAACTGGAGGAACAGGAAAATATCCACCTTTAATTCCAGGTCTATGGCCCATATTGCCTTCTTCAAAATCTTTTCCAGAATTGTAAGGTCCTTCAGAAGAATCTAGTTTATAAAAACAAGAATTCATCTCTGCTTCAAATTTTACGTTATCAAAAACAAAGAATTCTGGCTCTGGTCCAAAATAGGCGGTGTCACCCACACCAATGGAGTCCATGTAGGCTAAAGCTTGCTTAGCAGTAGATCTTGGATCTCTTTCGTACGGCTCTCCAGAAATAGGATCTAAAATATCACAAAAAATAGACAAGGTAGGTTGTGAGAAGAAAGGATCAACAATTGCTCTTGAACAATCAGGCATTAATTTCATATCTGACTCATTGATGGCTTTCCATCCTGCAATAGATGATCCGTCGAACATAAAACCTTCAGCAAGTGATTTTTCATCAATAGTGCTCACGTGTTGAGATAAATGCTGCATTTTACCACGTGGATCTGTAAAACGGAGGTCTACAAACTGTATTTCTTTTTCCTTGATTGTTTTTAAAATTGATTTTGGATCTGACATTTTTAATTCTCCATTTTGTTAAATTGCTTCATTTCCTTTTTCACCGGTTCTAATCCGGATAGCTTGATCGATTGATGATACAAATATTTTACCATCTCCAATTCTTCCAGTCTTGGCAGACTGTTCAATGCATTCTAGAGCTGGTTCAACAAGTTCGTCGTCAATGACGATTTCAATTTTTACCTTTGGCAGGAAGTCAACTACATATTCAGCACCTCTATATAGTTCAGTGTGCCCTTTTTGACGACCAAAACCCTTAGCTTCATATACAGTTAAACCTTGAATTCCAATTTGAGATAAGGAATTTTTAACTTCGTCCAACTTGAATGGTTTAATAATTGCTTCAATTTTTTTCATGATCACCTCGCCTTAAGGTTCTTACAGATATGAAATTGAAACTAAAAGTGTTTTTGTTGATGATAATTCAATGAAAGAATAATTGCCTAATTATTAGGCAAATACCTAGAATATAGTTTTCATTCTTAAAATTGCCTCTTCTATTGCTTCTTCAGAGTTAGCACATGAGAGGCGAATATATCCCTCTCCAAATTTTCCAAAAGAAGTACCTGCTACAGTCGCAACACCAATCTGATCTAAAAGAATATTTTGTATTTCTGTTGCGTTTTTATTTGTTCCGGTAATATTCGGAAAACAATAAAAAGCACCTTTAGGTTTTTGACAATTAAATCCCTCAATTTCATTAAGTTGAGTATACATTATCTCTGCTCTTTTTTTGAAGGTATTATTCATGTGAGATACACAGTCTTGTGGACCCTTTAAAGCCTCCAATGCAGCGAATTGGGCGCTTGCATTTACACAAGAGTGAATATTAACTGCTAGTTTTTCAGCAATCTCATATAATTTCACAGGGAAAATTCCATAACCTAATCGCCAACCAGTCATAGCGTATGTTTTAGACCAACCATTCAATAT
This sequence comes from Candidatus Marisalimonas marina, assembly GCA_038131365.1. Lineage (GTDB taxonomy): Bacteria > Pseudomonadota > Alphaproteobacteria > Puniceispirillales > Marisalimonadaceae > Marisalimonas > Marisalimonas marina. The sequence continues at coordinate 481,024 of JAYPPH010000005.1, forward strand.
GATTAGGCGGTCTCTAATTTCTGGAAAAGAGAGCATAGTTGTGAATTTATCTTCACCAAAACAAAATTGATCATATATTTCGTCACTCATCAAAACTACATTTGGATATTCTTGCAATCCTTTAGCAAGTTTCTCTAACTCAATTTTAGGTACAACGCCACCTGTGGGGTTTGCTGGACTATTAATTATAACTAAGCTAGTATTTTCATTAATTTTTTTAAGTATATCATCAGCAGAAAAAGAAAAACCCATATCCTCACTTAATTTGTAAGGTACTGCTTTAGCACCAGAATAGTTAATAGCTGATTCATATATTGGAAATCCTGGATTAGGGTATAAAATTTCTTTGTTTTTTTCACCCATTAACATAGCTGAAAAGAAAATAATTACTTTTCCACCTGGTACAATCAAAATTTGATCTGGAGAAATATTAACTTTATGTCTTCTTTCAATATCATCTGATACAGCTTCCCTTAATTGAGGAATACCTGTTGATTGGGTATATCCATGGTGACCATCTCTGAGAGCTTTTATTCCTGCTTCAACAATATGTTCAGGTGTTTGAAAATCAGGTTGACCAATGCCTAGATTAATTATGTTTTTTCCTTCTGAAGCCAGTTTGTTTGCTCTTGCTAAAACTGAGAAGGCAGTTTCAGTTCCAAGGTTAAGATTTCTGTGGGCTGTATGATGAATGATTTTCATTTAATAAAACCTTGATTAATTGTGATTAATTAAATATTTATACCTAACTATAATTAAAATAAAGTTTAAAAAAATTTTATTACATGGCGGGTGTAGCTCAGTTGGTTAGAGCGCGGGTTTGTGGTACCTGAGGTCGCCGGTTCGAAGCCGGTCACTCGCCCCAGTAAAATTTGTAATTATTCTAACTTGACCTTTGTTGGAACCTAAGTTAGCTATTTGTTAAATTTTATTTAAGTTATTATTGCGGGCGTGGCGGAACTGGTAGACGCGCAAGATTTAGGTTCTTGTATCGAAAGGTGTGGGGGTTCAAGTCCCTTCGCCCGCACCACTTATCATTTAGATTTTAAGGATTTAAACATGGCTGTAACTCAAACTTTTTCAGAAGGCTTAAAACGCGAATTTGAAGTCGTTATTACCAAAAAAGAAATAAACAAATTAGTAGATGTAAAGCTCAATGATTTAGCCAAAGAAGCTAGCTTACCTGGCTTTAGGCCTGGCAAAGTTCCAGTTTCAGTTGTTAAAAATAGATTTGGAAAGCAAATAATAGGCGAAGTTGTAAGGGAATCTGTTGATAACGCTACTAAAGAAACAATTGAAAAAAATAAACTTGTTCCATCCTCTCAGCCCAAGGTTGAAATTACTTCATTTGAAGAAGGTAAGGATTTAAAAGCTAAACTATCTGTTGAGTTAATGCCTGAATTTGAAATTCCTGACTTATCAAAACTAAAAATAACAAAGCCTGTAGTTAAGGTAGGTGACAAGGAGGTTGATGAATCGGTAGAAAAAATTGCTAGAGAGAATGTGGGAACAAAGACTGTCAAAACCAAAAGACCTGCAAAGTTGGGGGATACAGTTGTTATAGATTTTCTTGGAAAAATTGATGGTGTGCCATTTGAAGGGGGAGAGGCTAAAGGGCATAATTTAAAACTTGGCTCCAACTCATTTATTCCAGGCTTTGAAGATGGTTTGGTTGGATGTAGTGTGAACAAAAAAGTTGATATAAAAGTAACTTTTCCAAAGGATTATCAAGCCGCTAATTTAGCTGGTAAAGATGCAGTTTTTGAAACTACAATTAATGAAATAAAAGAAGATAACGACATTGTAATTAATGATGATTTTGCCAAAAATCTTGGAATGGAAGATTTAGCCTCTCTTAAAAAAGCAGTTTCTGAGCAAATTGTTAAACAACATGACCTTGCAAGTAGAGACAAATCTAAGAGACAGGTACTTGATTTATTAGCAGATTCTATTTCTTTTGAACTTCCAGAAACTCTTGAAAAAGAAGAATATAACAGTATTTGTAGGGCAATGAATCCTAAACCTAAATCAGGTGAAATCGAAAACAAAGATGACAAACACGATCACCAAGCTGACGAAGGTATGAGCGATGAAGAAAAAGCTGATGCTTCTGAAATAGCTAAGCGAAGAGTAAGACTTGGTCTTTTACTTTCTGAAATAGGAAGAAAAAATAATATTAAGGTTGAAGAAGAAGACACAAGAAATGCTATGATGAGAGAAATCCAAAAATACCCTGGACAAGAAAAACAGGTAATGGATTACTTTAAAAATAATCCTGAAGCACAACAGCAACTTTCAGGTCCAATTTTTGAAGATAAAATTATAGATTTCATATTAGAACTTGCGGATGTTAAGGAAAAAACTGTTTCGGTTGAAGAATTATATAAATCTGACGAACTAGATCTTCAAAAAGAGGCCGCAAAAGCCAAAAAATCTAACAAATCTGTTAAAAGTAGTAAACCCAAAACAACAGTAAAAAAAAATAAGGTAAAATCTTAATTTTTAGTAATTAAATTAAATAATTTAAGGAGTTCTCATAATGTTAGAAGATTTTTCAAATAAATTATCAGCGCCGATAGAAAAATCTGCATTAATTCCAATGGTTGTTGAACAGACTAGCCGAGGTGAGAGGTCTTATGATATTTATTCAAGACTTCTCAAGGAAAGAATAATTTTTCTAGTTGGTCCTGTTGATGACAATATTGCCTCTCTTGTTTGTGCTCAGTTATTATTTTTAGAAGCAGAAAATCCTAAAAAGGATATTTCCATGTACATTAACTCTCCTGGTGGAGTTGTTACGTCTGGTTTATCCATATATGATACAATGGAGTATATAAGGCCTGATGTATCAACAGTTTGTATTGGACAAGCAGCTAGCATGGGATCTTTGCTTTTAACAGCAGGGGCTAAAAATAAAAGATATTGCTTGCCCAATGCTAGAATTATGACACATCAACCATCTGGTGGTTTTCAAGGACAAGCTACAGATATTGAAATACATGCAAAAGAAATAATTAACTTGCGGTCAAGATTGAATAACATTTATGTAAAACATTCTGGCAAGAAAATTGCAGAAATTGAAGCGTTGATGGATAGAGATACTTTTTTATCTCCTCAAGATGCACTAAAGTTAGGTCTAATTGATGAGGTTGTTGATAAAAGGCCTAGTGTAGAATAAGAGCATTTTATTAAATTATATCTTGCTTTTAATATACATTATATAGAATACTAATCTTCATATTTATTCAAATGAGGTAGGAAATGAACGAACAAAAAAACGAAGGTAAAAATAAAACAACTTTGTATTGTTCGTTTTGTGGGAAAAGTCAGCATGAAGTGAAAAAATTAATCGCTGGTCCTACTGTTTTCATTTGTGATGAGTGTGTTGAATTATGCATGGATATTATTAAAGAAGAACACCAATCTTCTGTGACAAAAAATAAAGATGGTATTCCTTCACCCGCTGAAATTTGTAAAATATTAGATGATTACGTGATAGGTCAAACAAAAGCCAAGAGAGTTTTATCCGTTGCAGTTCATAATCATTATAAAAGATTAACAAATTCTCTTGATATGAATGACATAGAAATTTCTAAATCTAATATACTACTAGTTCGGACCTACAGGATGTGGTAAAACTCTATTAGCTCAAACTCTTGCTAAAATATTGGATGTTCCGTTTACTATGGCAGACGCAACAACTCTTACAGAAGCTGGCTATGTGGGAGAAGATGTAGAAAATATTATATTAAAATTACTTCAAGCTTCTGATTATAACGTAGAAAGAGCTCAGAAGGGTATTGTTTATATTGATGAAGTTGATAAAATTTCTAGAAAGTCCGAAAATCCTTCTATCACAAGAGATGTTAGTGGAGAAGGTGTTCAGCAGGCACTACTTAAAATAATGGAAGGTACTGTTGCAGCTGTTCCTCCCCAAGGAGGAAGAAAACATCCACAACAAGAATTTTTGCAGGTTGATACTACAAATATTCTTTTCATTTGTGGTGGAGCATTTGCAGGCTTAGATAAATTGATTTCTAATCGAAACAATAATTCCTCTATTGGCTTTGGTGCTGAAATCGTAGATTCTGGTGAAGTTTCTTCAACTGAAGTGTTGAAGGATGTAGAACCTGGAGATTTAGTTAAATATGGTCTTATCCCAGAATTTATAGGCAGACTTCCTGTATTAGCTACTCTTGAGGATCTGGATGAAGATGCGCTAGTAACTATATTAACCAAACCAAAAAATGCTTTAGTAAAGCAATATCAAAAACTTTTTGAAATGGAAAATACTAAGCTGGAGTTTAGAGATAAAGCATTGAAAGCATTGGCAAAAAAAGCAATTTCTTTGAAGACCGGCGCTAGAGGATTGAGATCAATTATAGAAAATATCCTTATGGATACAATGTTTGAACTTCCCTCAGAACCTGATATTGCCGAAGTCATAATAAACGAAGATGTTGTTCTTAAGGGTAGTAAGCCGTTAATGGTTCACGAGAAAAAGACAAAAGAAATTAACAACTCTGTATAAATTACTTTATTAAGCTTGAAGTTTAAAAAATAAATATCATTTATAAGTTAAGAAATTATATTAAAGGATATTATTTTGACTGAAACTACTTACCCTATATTACCTCTAAGAGATATTGTAATTTTTCCTCACATGATTGCACCTTTATTTGTAGGAAGAATTAAATCCATAAATGCTTTAGAATTTGTTATGGAACAAAACAAACAAATAGTTTTAGTTACCCAAAAAAAACCGTCTATTGAAGATCCCTTACAAAAAGACCTTTTTAAGGTAGGTACACTAGGTAATATATTACAAATGCTTAAACTCCCAGATGGTACGGTTAAAGTTTTGGTTGAAGGTAAATCAAGGTGTATTATTGAAAAAATTACTTCATCAGAAGAGTATCTAAATGCAAAAATAAAATTATTAAAAGATGAAGAATTTGAATTTGACAATAAAGATGTTCTTTCAAACAAATTAACAACTGTATTTGAACAATATGCTAAGTTAAACGGAAAAATAAATTCGGATATTTTATCAACTATCTCTGAAATCAGTGATCCAAGCACTTTAACGGACACAATAGTAAACCATCTATTACTTAACATTGAAGAGAAACAAGAGTTTCTTGAGATGATAAATCCTTTGGAAAGAACTGAAAAGCTCACTCTAAAGTTAGAGAACGAGATAGAAATCTTATCCACTGAAAGAAGAATCCGTAATCGTGTTAAGAAGCAAATGGAGAAAACACAACGAGAATACTATTTAAATGAACAAATGAAAGCTATTCAAAAAGAATTAGGTTCTTCTGAAGATGGTAAGAATGAATTTGATGAAATCGAAGATAAAATAAATAAAGGTAAACTCTCCAAAGAAGCTAAAGAAAAAGCACTTTCTGAGCTAAAAAAACTGAAGAATATGAGTCCTATGAGCGCGGAAGCAACAGTTGTAAGATCTTATATAGACTGGTTAGTATCAATTCCATGGACAAAGAAAAATAAAATTAAAACCGATATAGTTAATGCTAGAACAATACTAGATAACGATCATTATGGATTAGAAAAAGTCAAAGACAGAATTATTGAATTCTTAGCGGTTCAGAAGAGAACAAAAGAAATTAAAGGACCAATTTTATGTCTTGTTGGTCCACCAGGTGTAGGAAAAACCTCATTAGGAAAATCAATAGCGGAGGCAACCGGTAGACAATACATTAGAATGGCTCTTGGTGGAGTTCGGGATGAGGCTGAGATAAGAGGACATAGAAGAACCTACATCGGATCATTGCCCGGTAAAATCATACATGGAATGAAAAAAGCTTCTACGGTTAACCCACTGTTTTTATTAGATGAAATTGATAAATTAGGTAATGATTACAGAGGTGATCCTTCTTCTGCTTTATTAGAAGTACTTGATCCAGAACAAAATAAAACTTTTCAAGATCATTATCTAGAAGTTGATTACGACTTATCTAAAGTTCTATTTGTTACAACGTCCAATACTCTAAATATGCCTCAAGCTCTTTTAGATAGAATGGAAATTATAAGACTTTCAGGTTATACAGAAGATGAAAAATTACAGATAGCTAAAAGACATTTGATAAATAAACAAATGGAAAATTGTAAATTAAAGAAATCAGAATTTTCAATTGATGACGACGCAATTAAATTTATAATTCAATCCTACACCAGAGAAGCTGGCGTTAGAGGCCTTGAAAGACAGATTGCAAAATTAACAAGAAAAGTAGTTACGCTTATAGAAAAAAACGAGGCTAAAAGTTTTACTATAACAAAAGATAATCTAACTGAAATTTTAGGTGTACCTATTTATCAGCGACTTGAAGTTGAAAAAGAAAACCTTATTGGAATAACTACAGGCTTGGCGTGGACAGAAGTTGGTGGAGAGTTATTATCAATAGAAGCTGTTAAAGTGCCTGGTAAGGGAAAAGTGACTGCGACTGGTAAACTTGGTGATGTAATGAAAGAATCCGTTAAGGCTGCAGAGTTTTTTATTAGATCTAAAGCTCTCAATTATGGTTTAAATCCGACAGATATTGAAAAGAGTGACATACATGTGCATGTACCAGAAGGTGCTACACCAAAAGATGGCCCTTCTGCTGGTGTTGCTATGGTCACAAGTATTGTTTCAGCTTTAACCGAAATTAAAATTAAAAGTTCAGTTGGCATGACCGGAGAAATTACTTTAAGAGGTCGTGTACTTCCAATTGGTGGATTAAAAGAAAAATTACTGGCTGCTAAGAGGGGTGGATTAAAGACTATCCTAATACCGATTGATAATAAAAAAGATTTAATAGAAATACCTGATAATATAAAAGATAAATTAAAAATTATTCCGGTTAGTTCTATTGATGAAGTTATCAGTAATGCCTTGGAAACAATGCCTGAAAAAATTGATATGTTAGATATTAGCAGTTTACCCCCGGCTAATAATACATCTATAGATGAAAAAAATATTGCTCATTAATTTTATGAACACTTAATTTTGCTTTAACAAATTTATATTATTTGCTAGGATTTCCTTGCTTTTTAAGCTATATTTACATAATTAACATAACTCCTGGAGGTACGAATGAATAAGAATGAATTAGTTGCAAGCGTTGCTGATGCATCAGGTCTAACAAAATCAGATGCAGCAAAGGCTGTTGATGGTGTATTTGCATCTATTACTAGCGCATTAAAATCTGGTGGTGATGTGCGAATAGTTGGTTTTGGGACTTTTTCTGTAGCAAACCGTGCCGCTACAACTGGAAGAAATCCAAGAACAGGTGAGACAATTCAAATTAAAGCGTCTAAACAGCCAAAATTTAAAGCTGGTAGCCCATTAAAAGATGCTGTAAACGGGTAAAATAATATAAATCTTTTTAAAAACACCTCCAATTAGGAGGTGTTTTTTTTATTGCACATCTTTGTATAATTTTTTTTTTATTACTAAATTCTTGGCCATTAAAATAATATAAAATTTTAAAGTTTTTTTTGAAAACTTTGATCAGCTCTCTATCTTTAAGCAAGAAATTTGGATTGCTCGGCTTCCCATATCTTTCATTACCTCTTGCAAATGTTTCATAAAACAAATACCCATTTTCTTTAACCAAATCCCCGATTTTTTTAATTTTTGGCCTATACAAGTAATTTGTTACTATAACTATATCGTAATAATTTCTCTTTAACGGCCAACTCTCTTCTGATTCTAAATCAAAGCATATAGTTTTTATACTTTGATAATTTTTATAAGTAGACAACTTTACATCATCATTATCAACAGCTGTAATTTTTCTTTTATTATTTGCTAAACTTTTACTATGTCTTCCATTACCACTTGCAAAATCTAAAATTTGAAGTTCTTTATTATTTGTAACTGCTTCTACACAATTGATAATCCACCGAGATGGTAATTGTTTTAAATGTGAACCCATATAGATTTTTATCCCTTAAATTTGTGAAGTTTTAAATAAAAAATAAATAAGTTCATAGTTGTCAATCATATTAAAATTACGTATAAGCTTAATGAAAGGGCGGTTAGCTCAGTTGGTAGAGCATCTCGTTTACACCGAGAATGTCGGCGGTTCGAGACCGTCACCGCCCACCATTAGCTTAAATGTTAAACACCTTTAAATTAGTTAACAAAAGCTTTTTCTAATACATAATCTCCAGGTTTATTGTTAGCACCTTCTTCAAAACTATGTTTTTGCATAATCTCCTTCAAATCATTGTTAAGACCCATAGAACCACAAAACATAAATCTATCGTTTTCAGATATTTCACTAAGGGTTAAATCTTTTAGAAGTTTGCCAGAGATTATAAGATCAGTAATTCTTCCTTTATTAGTATAATTCTCTCTAGTAGTTGAATGATAACAAATTAATTTATTGGATATAAATTCTTTTATAATATCGTTATCAAAACAATTTTTAATAGTTTCTTTACTATAGTTTAACTCATCTACTGTTCTGCAAGTGTGAGTCAATATAACATGTTCAAATTTTTCATAAGTTTCAGGTTCCTGAATTAGAGAGGCAAATGGAGCAAATCCAGTTCCAGATGATAATAAAAATAATCTTTTACCTGGTTTTAAAGCGTCTAGCACTAGTGTTCCTGTAGATTTTGGCATCATAACAATAGAATCATTGATTTTTATGTTTTTTAACTTAGAAGTTAGTGGTCCATTTTTGACAATTATAGAATAGAACTCTAGTTCTTCTGACCAGCTTGGGGAAGCTATAGAATAAGCTCTTAAAATAGGTTTACCTTCTTCATTTGGTAGGCCAATCATTACAAACTCCCCAGATCTAAATCTAAAACTAGATGGCCGAGTAATCCGAAAAGAAAATAGATTTTCAGTCCAATGTTTGACAAAAGTTACTTTTTGTAAGTTAGAAGACTTTCCAGACAAAATTTTTCCTTAAATTTCATTATAAAACTTATAATAGTTTTTTCGTTAATTTTAATAATGTTTCTTTATAATCATTGTTTTTAAATTTGTATTTAAATTCATTATTAATAATTTTAGATCTTACTTCTCTATCTACTTCATAAAAAGATCTCATAGTATCTGAAATTTTTTTAGATTTATATGAAATAGCATTGGGGGTTACTAAATTTAATTTTTCTGTGACATATTTAATGGCTTCGAAATTTTCTATTTTATTTTCTTCGCTTATATTTAGGTATTTAAATTTATAATCTTCAATCAAATATTTAATAACTATTGCAGATAAATCTTCAACATTAATCCTGTTAGAAACATGTCCATCCTTAACAATTACGTCGTTGTTACCGTTAAGATACTTAATCATAGGATGTCTGCCTGGTCCGTAAATTCCAGATATTCTAAAAATTGAAGACTGTTTATTTGTATTTAACCATTCTGTTTCTGCTTTAAGTCTATTTTTCCCTCGAATATTTTGTGGATTTACTTTTGTATCTTCATAAACAATGCTTCCTCCATAAACTGAAGTGGCTGAAAAATAAATTATTTTTTTATTATTCAAAGATATTGCATTTCTATATTTTTGAATTACAGGATCATCACCATTTTGAGAAGGTGGTACAGTTGAAATTAGATTCTCTTCTTGTAATTTTTTATTGATGTTGATTTCATCATCAAAATTAAAATAATGTATATTTTTTTTTGGTTTTAATATATTGCGGGTGATAATTGAGACTTGAAAACCTTTTTTTAAGGCGTCTTTAGATAGAAAATTAGCTGTATAGCCATTCCCAATAATTGTTAATTTCATCATTTTAAAATATTACAATTTATAACTTGCTTTTATTTACTAAATTCAATTACAGTTCTTATGTTTATGGTGCTTCGAATATTTCTTCAAGCTTAAAATGGGAATTTGGTTATTCATTAGAATTCTAAGCCAAAGCTGTCCCCGCAACTGTAAATGCTGAGTAAGGGCTACAATGCCACTGGAAAATTTCTGGGAAGGCTGCCTAAACTATGAAGCATAAGCCAGGAGACCTGCCATTGACAGTCGCTTTGTCAACCTCCGGGTAGAGTGGATGGCACGTGTTATATATCGTCTAGCGACAAAATTTGTTCAGAGCTCAAGCTCTATAATTTTTGCTGGAGGTTATATAAAAATGCGTCTTATTTTATTTTTAACTCTACTTTCATTTAATTTCTTTTACATAAAATCAACTTTTTCAAATGAACAAACACCTGTTAGAATAACAATTTATCCGACTGTAATTGATAAAAATGTAGTTGGTAGCTCAACTACAATTATTAATAACAAAATGATAAGAGAGAACTCTCATTTACCATTGGGACAACTTTTGAGTAAATTTTCAGGAATAAATTTTGAAAATTTATATTCTGGTGTGGATGTTAAATCTTCAGTACGCATACGTGGATTTGGAGAGCAAGCAACAAGGAATGTCTTAATATTAATAAATGGAACTCGAGTATCTGATATGACAATTGCAGGTACCAACCTCTCTAGAATTTTGACTGAGGATGTGCAAGAAATAGAAATTATAAAAGGTGGTACTGCAAGCATGTTATTTGGAGATGGAGCCACTGCCGGTGCAATAAATATAATTACTAAAGACCCTCTTTATTTAAAAGATAAATTTCAAATCAAAAATTCTTTAAAATCATTTAATACTAACAAACAAGTAATTTCTTCAATCAAAAAATTTGATGATTTTGTTATTGATTATTCAATAACAAACTTAGAAACAGATGGTTATAGAAATAATAGTGATTATGATCAAAGTTCATTTGGGTTTAATTTAACAAAGTTTAATGATGATAGTTCAAGATCATTTTTAGAATTTAAACATACTGATGAACAAAATCGTCTACCTGGAAGTATTTTACTAACAGATTTTTATACAAATCCAAAATACTCTAGATTTCCAGAAGATTTTGGAACAGAAAAAATTACATCATTGAAAATAGGTAAAGAAAAAAAATTTGATAATAATAGTAAACTTTCAACTAATTTGAGACTTGAAAACAAAGATCAATATTCTTCAATGTTGAGTTGGGGTATTAGGTACAAAAGTAAAACTACTCTAAATACGGCACATTTAAATTCTCAATATATAAATAATGGAAGTTTATTTTGGACAGGTGTTACGCCTAAGTTCGGAATTGATATCTACAACTCAACTTACAAAGTTGATGCAAATAACTGGGCATATACGCAATACATAAATAAGGCTGAACAAAGAATTATTGAACCTTCAATGATTTTTAATATTAAAGATAAGAAAATTAAAGGTTTGGATTATGAAGTAGGTCTTCGGTCTCATCATTATGATATCGAAGTTTATAATCATTTAGCACCAAAAGTTAAAGTGTTGTCTAATAAAGAAGATAATTATGCTTGGTCATTAGGAGCTGATTATAAAATTGAAAAAAAACATAAAATTTTTGGACATGTTGCTCGTTCTTATAGATCACCAAGATTAGATGAAATTGTCACTGTTGGCCCTTCAACTAGTTTAAATCCATTAAAACATCAATTTTCTCATGATATTGAGCTTGGATATGAGCAAAATTCAATGAACATAGATATAAAATATCTACATTCAAAACATTAATTAAAAATCAAATATTTTATAATGCTACCTCATTCGCAAATGAAAATTACGATCCCTCAGTTCATGAAGGCATAGAATTAGAATTTGATAAAAAAATATCAGAAAAGATTGATTTAAATTCTAACAGTACATTTATGAATTCTTATGTCACTAAAGGTGATTTTAAAGGAAATGAAACACCATACGTTCCAAAATGGAGAGCAAACGCAACCTTGACCTATGAAATAGATAAAAACTCAAAATTTAATTATTCTTATAAATATTTTGGTAAAACTCGAGCAGGTAATGATGATAATTACCTTATTCCAAAATCAAAATCCTATCAAATATCTGATATAAAATATTCTTATAAATTTAAAAAATTCACTTTAAATTCATTTGTAAATAATGTTTTAGATGAAAAATATTATACCAACTTAATTTTAGGATCTGGTAACGTAGGTTATGTTTATCCTCAGGCAGGAAGAACAATAGGTTTAGAGATTGAAGCAGATTTTTAATTTTTTTTACCTTGAGTTAATTTTTTTAAAGGTTTATCTAATAAATTATGAAAAATAAAATGTTTTTAAACTATGTTTTTGTATTGTTGGGTTCAATAGGGGCTTTATTTCTTTTTAGGTTTCTTCCCCATCCTCCAAACTTTACACCCGTTATAGCAATGGCGCTTTATTTACCAATATTTTTTGGTTTGTGGTCTATACCTTTTCTTTTATTAGCCTTTGCAATAACCGATTACTTTATAGGTTTCCATAGTTTGTTGATCTGGACATGGGGCAGTTTAGCTTTAGTTGGTTTGATTTCTAAATATAGTAAAAATATTTTATCTAGACTATTTACAACTTTTTTAGGGGCTATTATATTTTTTATTATTTCTAACCTTGGAGTTTGGTACAGTGGTGGTCTATATGATCATACACTTGAAGGACTAATAAAATGCTATATAATGGCGTTGCCATTCTTTACAAACACATTACTAAGTACAATTATTTTTGCCTTATTAATAGAGTTTATAATTTTTTCTAAAAATTTAAATTTGTTTCCTCAATTGTTTAAAAAAATTAGGTAATTTTGATCTTAAATTTATTCTTTGCTTGACCAAAACTTTTTCTGGCCTTATCAAGTATATCTGATCCTTTTTAGGGGGTGTAGCTCAGTTGGTTAGAGCGCCGGCCTGTCACGCCGGAGGTCGCGAGTTCGAGTCTCGTCACTCTCGCCATTCAAAAATTGATTAATTTTAATAAGATTGGTTTTTTATAAAATAGTCCATTCTATCTACAGTTTTGACTTTGAAATTTATATTTTTTTCGTTTCGTATAACCTCAAAATTAATTTCAACACCAAAGCTTCCAGAACGCCAAACTGTTTTATATAATTCTTGAACAGAGCTTACAGGTTTCCCATTCACACTTTTTATAATATCATTTTTTTTAAGACCTGATTTTTCAGCAGGTCCTTTCTTACTAACTCTTGTAATTATAACTTTACCAGAAGAATCAGTTGTAGATATGCCCATATAAGGTTTAATATCAGTTTTTCGTCGACCATGTTTTATTAAATCGTTAAGTATAGGTTTCAATAAATTTATTGGAACAAACATGTTTCCTGGTGAAATTGTACCAGGGAATGCAGCATCTTGAACAAAAAGTGATCCTACTCCTAAAATTTCACCTTTTGAACTAATAAGAGGGGCTCCAGCCCACGATTGATTCATTGGTAATGTATAAATCGGTTGTTCCAATAAATATTCCCACCAACCTACAAATGGTCTCCTCGAAACCATTTTTGCCATTGAACCTATTCCCTTTTGGGGTGATGGAATAATTAAAAGTGTATCATCTACTTTTATATTATTGGAATTGCCTATAATAAGAGGTGTTAATTCAGTTTTAATTATTGGTGACACTATACCAAATCCTGATGAGTGATCATAGCCAGTTAATTTTCCAGGTATTTTTTTGCCGTTTGGAAGCCCTATAAGAATTTCACTAGCCTCAATTACAATATATCCAATTGTTAGAATATTATTATTATCTATAATTACACCACTACCTTGTCGGGTTGTTCCTAGACTTCTTGAGGTTCTTGCTTCTTGAGGTACTTTAGAGTCAATGCTTACTACAGAATTATAAAACTTATTTATTTTTTCTTTAGTTAACGTTTCTTGATCAGCGTTTACAATTGACGAGGTAAAAATTAATAAAACAATAAAAAATTTAGAAAAAAACAGAGTTATATTCATATAGGCTACTCCTTTTAAAATATAAAAAAATATAATTCTGAGTAGGTAAAAACTATTGGATATATTATTATATACTTATTTTATTAAGCAAGAATTTTAAAATATAATTCTTTTTTAAATTTCTAAATTATATAAAAATATCATTTAACTTGTTAATATCCTCAATTTGAGATTGAATAGCTTAATTATTTGAAGGTTAAAAATGAAAATTGAATTACACCATATTAATTTATCTACTGATAAAGTTGATGAAATGAATGACTTTTATTTAAATGTGATGAAACTTAAAACAGAAACTCAAGGTTTACCAATTTTAGAAAAGAAGAAAGGGTATTCAGGTGATGTGGCTTTTGTTTCAGACGGAAAAATACAAACGCATTTAGCTGAAAAAGATTTGGATGTTTGCTTTAAAACTGGTCATTCTATAAATCCATTAGAAAAAGGTCATATAGCCTATCGAACTGACGATTTAGAAGCATTTAAAACACATCTCGATCAATTAGGTATTAGATATTCCGATTGGGGAGAAACTGCTGTAGCAGGTTGGAAGCAAATCTTTTTTTATGACCCAGACGGCAATGTAATCGAAGTTCACGAAGTTGAAAAAAATTAAACTAAAACTCTATTTTTAATTTTTTATATAAGATTGGCGGTAAAATTTGGTTAAGCCAAATATAAATTTGTTGGCAGTAATTGTCGCTGTTCCTGTAATAGGAATGACAATCATATCACCAGCACTCACAGTTATAAAAGATGACTTGAATATCTCCTTTTCAGATACTCAATTGATTTTGACATTATATTTTACTTTTTTAGCACTTGGACAGATACTTTCAGGACCCTTTTCTGACAAATATGGAAGAAAGCCAATTCTTTTATTAGGCGCCTCTATTTACTCAATTTCAGCTTTTTTAGCTTCGTTATCTTCAAACATTGAAATTTTATTGATACTTAGATGTTTCCAGGGTTTTGGAGCTGCTGCGTGTCTATCAGTTGGTAGGACAATTCTAAGTGATTGTTTTGAGATAAAGGAGGCGGCAAAACAAATGTCAAAAATGACTGCAATTATGGCAGTCATCCCAATTTCATGCTTTATTTTTGGAGGTTTTTTAGCAGATTTTCTAGGTTGGAGGACAAACCTCGTTGCATTAGGTGTAATTAGTCTATTGTTAATTATTTGTATGTTATTGATGTTACAAGAAACATTAGAAACAAAAGCAAAGAGTATTAGCTTTTATAACATGTTTCTTGTTTATAAAGGATTAGTAAAAAATAATTCTTTTAATTTTTTTACAGTAACAACAGCAATGCAAACATCCATGTTTTTTGCAATGAATGGATTTATGCCATATGAATTTGCAAGAAAAGGGGTGAGTATTTCTGAATTTGGAATATGGTTTTCTTTAACTTCTGTAGGTTATATTTTTGGTAATATAATAAATAGTAGATTAAGCCCTTTGCTTGGCTTAGAAAAAATGTGTTTAATTGGAACGGTTTGTTCTTTTACAACAGTTTTTATTTTTTTTATTAATAATAATTTTTTAGAAAATGGACCTCTGGCTTTATCTTTAATTTGTGTATTGTTTGGGTGCTCTAACGGTTTTGCTGTTGCAAACAGTATGACTGGAGCAATTAATTCATCAAAATCAAACAAAGGGGCTGCCAGTGGCTTAATGGGAGCTTTTCAAGTTGGTTCAGGTGGTTTGGCAGGTTTTCTCATAATTTTCTTTGGTGGTGCTGAAAATTTTAATATATGTTTAACAGCACTATTTATTATGTCAGGGATTTCAATAATTTCTTCATACTTAATCTTAAAAAAAAGGAATGAGGTATAAATTTAAAAATGTCTGATGATATTGAAATTATAGATGCTCATCATCATTTCTGGGATCTTAATCAAAACTACTATCCTTTTTTAAGTGACAAAATTGATGAAAATTTTTTCTTAGGAAACTATGAGTTTATTAGAAAAAATTATTTGCCTATTGATTATCTAAATGACTCAAAGGAGCATAATGTCATAGGTACTATTCATTGTGAAGCTGAATGGGATAGAAACGACCAAGTTGGCGAAACGAGATGGTTAGAAAATCTATCTAAGAAAAACAAATTTCCCAATGCTATTGTAGCACATGCGTGGTTTCATAAAAAGAATTCTGAAGAGGTTATTGCAAAGCAGGCGAGTTTTGACATGGTTAAAGGAATAAGATCAAAACCTATCACAAAACTCACACCCAATTCTGATGATTTAACGGGTGAGGGGAGTATGCAAGATATTAACTGGAGAAATGGTCTGAAATTACTAGAAAAGTACAATTTAAACTATGATTTAAGAATACCTAATTGGCATTTAGAAGAAGCAATTGAAATAGTAAGATTAATACCAAATACAAAAGTAATCATTAATCATGCAGGATTTCCGTGGGATAGAACAGAGCAAGGAATGGAATATTGGAGGAAAGGTATTAAGTTGATGTCACTTGAGCCAAATACATTCATTAAACTATCTGAATTTGGCGTTAAAGATAAGGATTGGAATTATTCCCAAAATGAACAAATAATCAAAGAATTAATTGACTTATTTAGCCCTCAAAGATGTATGTTTGCTAGTAATTTTCCAGTTTCTAAAATTAAAATATCTTTTAAGGATCTCTATAATAACTATAAAAAAATCGTGAAAAGTTTTTCTTCTGATGAAAAAAAATGGCTTTTTGCAAAAACTGCTTCAGAAGTTTATAATCTATAAATAATTTTGGAGTATTAATTGAGTATAAAATACACGGATATAGTTGATAGTCTTCCAGCTTCAGTACCATTTGTAGGCCCTGAAGCACAGGAGAGAGCCAATAGCCAAATTTTTAGAGCTCGAATAGGTGCAAATGAGAGTGTTTTTGGACCTTCTGCTAAAGCTGTTCAAGCAATCCAAAAAGAAATCAATAATACATGGCAATACGGTGATCCTGAGAATTTTGATTTAAAAAATGCCCTAGCTTTAAAACATGGTGTATTGAGTGAGAATATTGTTGTTGGCGAGGGTATAGACGGACTTCTAGGGTATTTGGTTAGGTTAATAATCCAAGAGGGTGACAACGTTGTTACCACCGATGGAGCCTACCCTACATTTAATTACCACGTAAATGGATATGGTGGTAAATTACACAAAGTGCCTTTTAAAAATGATACTGAGGATTTAGAAGGCTTATTAGCTAAAGTAAAAGAAACTTCGGCTAAAATTCTATATGTTTCAAACCCCAATAATCCAATGGGTACAATTAATCAACCAAAGGGCATAGAAAATTTAATTAAAAATCTTCCTAAGTCGACTATGTTATGCTTAGATGAGGCATATATTGATTTTCTACCATCTGATTTGATACCAAACATTTCTGAAAATGAGCCTAATGTTATAAGAATGCGAACATTTTCTAAAGCTTATGGGATGGCTGGCTTGAGAGTTGGATACGCCATTGGTGAAAAAAACACTATATTAAATTTTGAAAAAATAAGAAATCACTTTGGAATGTCTAGAGTATCTCAAGTTGGCGCTTTGGCTGCACTAGATGACAATGAATTTATTAATGATATAATTAGAAAAGTCGAATTGGCTAAAAAAAGAATAATTGACATTGTTAAAGAGAATAATTGTAAATATATAAATTCTTATACAAATTTTATAGCTATTGATTGTCTAAAGGATCATGTTTATGCAAAAAACATTTTAGAAAATCTCATCAAAAATGGAATTTTTGTTAGAATGCCATATTCATTTCCACAAAATAGATGTATAAGAGTTACTGTCGGATTAGATGAAGATATAAATTTATTTGCAAAATATTTTCCAATTGCATTAAAAGAGAGCTAATATCTTCACTTAATTTTTTTCAAATTTTAGTTTTATTTATATTGAATTTAGGGAGTTAACATATGTCAACTAATTATCCAGATACTAAGCTTTTTCTTGATGGTGAATGGAGAGATGCAGTAGCTAAAGAAAATCTTGAAATAATTAATCCAGCCACAGAAGAGGTTATTGGAAAAGTATCTCATGCAAGAAAAGAGGACTTAGATATAGCTTTAACTGCAGCTGAGAAAGCTTTTAATAGTTGGAAAAATGTTTCAGCTTACGAGCGCTCAAAAATTCTTCGTAAAGCTGCTGATATCGTTAGAAGTAAGGCCGATGAAATCGCAACTTTGATGACTATGGAACAAGGTAAGCCTTTAGTTGAAGCTAAAATGGAAACAATGGGAGCTGCTGACTCAATTGACTGGTATGCAGAAGAAGGAAGAAGAGCATATGGAAGGATTATACCTTCACGCGCACCTCAAGGTGTTTATCAGTTTGTGTTTAAAGAAGCTGTAGGTGTTGTTGCAGCTTTTACACCATGGAATTTTCCGTTAAATCAAGTTGTGAAAAAGGTAGCTGCCGCATTTGCTGCTGGTTGTACAGCTATAGTAAAGGGTCCTGAAGAAACACCTGCAAGTGTTGCTGCGCTGATAAAAGCTTTTGACGAAGCTGGCATGCCAAAAGGTTCCATAAATTTAGTTTATGGGATACCAGCCGAAATTTCAGAATATTTAATTTCACATCCAATTGTTAGAAAAGTTACTTTTACTGGGTCAACAGCTGTAGGTAAATTGTTAGCATCTTTAGCTGGAAAACATATGAAAAGAGTTACTATGGAATTAGGCGGTCATTCACCTGCAATAGTGTGTGAAGACGCAGATGTTAAAACAGCAGTTAAAATTTTAAGTGCTAATAAATTTAGAAATGCAGGTCAGGTATGTATATCTCCAACAAGATTTTTAGTTCATGACTCAGTCTATGAAGAGTTTGTTGATGGATTTGTAAAGGAAGCAGAATCTATTAACGTTGGAAATGGTCTAGATGAGGGAGTTAAGATGGGACCTCTTGCACACGATAGAAGACTTACAGCAATTGAAGGGTTTGTTGCTGATGCAGTTGAAAACGGAGCAAAAATTTTAACTGGTGGTAAAAGAAAAGGTAATAAAGGTTATTTCTTCGAACCAACTGTCATGACCAATGTAAGTAATGATGCAAGAATTATGAATGAAGAACCATTTGGGCCATTGGCTCCTATAAATTCATTTAGTTCTATAGATGAAGTTGTTGAAGAATCTAACCGTCTTAATTATGGTTTGGCTGCCTACGCTTATACAAACTCAGCTAAAACCGCTAATCAATTAGGAGCATCAATAGAAAGTGGTCAGGTTTCTATTAATCATCATGGCCTAGGTCTTGTTGATACACCATTTGGAGGAGTAAAAGATTCAGGTTATGGATCAGAGGGTGGTCCAGAGGGATTAGATGCCTATATGACAACAAAATTAGTTTCTCAAACTGGGCTATAAACTAATTTTAAAAAAAATAATAAAGCAGCCTATTTGGCTGCTTTTTTTTGTAGAATTATTAAATTAGCCTACTTTATTAAAATTAAAACCTTATAAATAACATATTAATTGTACTATTTCTCATTTCGTGAAATTAAAGTTTCTTTTACTCAAGCTTAGCATAGATTTGTTCTCTGATTTATCGTAAGCCAAATAAGTAGAAATAATTGGAAGTTTCCTGTGGAAAATAAAAAAGAAGAAAAGAAAAATATCATCTTAAGTAAATATATACCTAATTTAGAAGGTCATTATGTTATTCGCAGTCTAGAAAAAGATGATCTTTTAAATGATAAAGATCATGAAGAATGCTTTATTATAAAAGAGGGTTCAGTTTTAGCTAGAGATAAAAGTGGTAAAACTACAACTTTGAATAAAGGTGACCCAATTGGTTTTGCTGAAGCAATGGTTTCCCGTCCATATGAATTAAAATATATTTTAAAAGAAGACACCATTGTTTTTGCATTTAAGAACTCTCTCATTAGAAAAACAATTTCAAGTTCATCATCATTAATGCGGGGAATAACAAAATATACACTTGATAGAATTTTTCATAATAGCAAAAGTAAGACTTATCATTTAATTGACGACGGGTTTTTATCTGTTCAAGAAGATAAGTTTCCTCTTAAAGAGTATGATGATGGTGATATTATATTTATGATAAATCAAAAGCCGAAGTTCTTTTTCTACGTAGAGTCAGGCAAAGTTCAGTTAGTTTCTAAAAATGAAAAAGTAGTTGCTACATTCAATGATGGTGAATCTTTTGGAGAAATGGCCCTTTTTACAAATACCTTGAGATCTGTAACAGCAAAATCTGTAGGTAAAACTACTCTACAAGTAGTGAGTGCAGAATTTATTAAGAATTATTTTGATAATGAAGATCCTTTGATTAAATTTTGTCTTCTAAGTATATTCGGACGTTTAAAAGCTATGAATAATTTAAGAAATTTAGTTTTATAGATTTTTATTTATATATTAGGGTTATGACTTAATATTAATAAAAAATAATTTAAGGTAATTTTTTGAGTAGATGGATTGCTGTTGATTGGGGTACGAGTTTTTTTCGTGCATACTTAATAGAAAATGAATTAGTTTCAGATAAAATTGAAACAAGTGACGGCATGAAATTCATCCAACAAAATGATTTTGAAAAAAAATTTATTAGTTTGATTGAAAAATGGTTAATTAAGGGCCAGGTTGTCGAAGTTTTGGCAAGTGGAATGTTAGGAGCACGCCAAGGTTGGATGGAAGCTCCTTATGAAAAAACTCCGTGTAATTTAAATAATATAAATTATGTCTCACCATTAGTTAATGATGATAGGTTTTCACTTAAAATTTTTTCTGGTGTTTCTCAAATAAATCCTCCAGATGTAATGAGAGGAGAAGAAACTCAGGTGGCAGGTTTTTTTTATAAAAACCTAAATTTTAAAGGTTCTGTTTGTTTGCCTGGAACTCATAGTAAGTGGATTAAAGTAAAAAATGGTTTAATAGAACATTTTAAAACTTATATGTCAGGTGAACTATTTGAGGTAATCAAAAAAAATACAGTTTTGACACATAGTTTAATGTCTGAAAAAATTGATAAAAAAGAATTCTTAAATTCAGCTAACAAAATTTTTCAAAATCCAGAATATTTAACTAGTGCCTTATTTCAAATTAGAGCTGATGACTTGATTAATTCTAGGGGACCAGAGATTTATAATTCAAGGTTATCAGGATACCTTCTAGGTATTGAATTGCTTGGAACAAGGGAATACTGGGAAAAGAGAGATATTGCTTTAATAGGTGGTGAAAAAGTAATGGAACTTTATGCAAGTTTATTGGAAGATAAAGTTTTAACATTAAAAAAATTTTCTGCTGAGGATATGGTTCTAGAAGGCCTAAAAAGCTTTAGAAAAAATTTAATTAAGGATTAAATTTTGAATAACAAAAATAATATTTTCAATGAAAGAAGGCCCTTAATTGGAATATTAAGAGGGATTACACCGCTAGAAGCTGAGAGCATTTCAGATGTATTAATTGAGGCTGGAATAACTATCATTGAAGTTCCTCTAAACTCTCCTCAACCATATAAAACTATTGAGAGAATGGTAAAATTTCATGGAAAGAGTGCTATTTTTGGAGCAGGGACTGTTTTACACGTAAATGAGGTCCAAACAGTTTCTGATTGTGGTGGACAAATAATTGTTTCACCTAATTTAAATACGTTAGTTGTCAAAAAAACAAAAGATTTGAACATGTTTAGTTTTCCAGGTGTCTTTACTCCAACCGAGTGTTTTGATGCATTACAATCAGGTGCAGATGGTTTGAAGTTCTTCCCAGCATCATTGTTAAAAGAAGAAAATTTTAAGGCAATAAATTCCGTGCTCCCTACCAATACTATCTCAATAGCTGTTGGTGGAATAGATGAAAAAAAGTTTTCTAGTTGGTTAAATGTAAATATTTCAGGTTTTGGGCTAGGCTCTAATTTATATAAACCAGGAATGCTTGTAGAAGAAGTAAAGTCAAGGGCACAAGAAATTGTAAAAGCTTATGATAATCATTTTAATCCATAATTTAGATTTAGTATGAAAAGAAAAAATAACCAAAAAAAATCTTTCACTAGTAAATTTTCTAATGAAGATAAATTATTACTCAAAAAAATTCTTTCTCCATTAGAGTTCAGAAGAGATTTATTAATTGAGCATTTACATAAAATACAAGACCATTTCGGTTATTTGTCTGAGAAAAGCTTAATTATATTAGCAAAATTACTTAACATTAGTGAAGTCGAGGTATATGAAGTGGCTTCATTCTACGCTCATTTCGACATAGTTAAAAAAGAAGACGCTAAGCCTGCTAAATTAACGCTAAGGGTATGTAATTCGCTTTCTTGTGAACTCTTCGGTTCCAAGTTATTAGAAGAAGAGCTTGTAAAAAAATATATAAATGAAGATATCAGGGTGCTTAAAGCTCCATGCATGGGTAGATGTGACAAAGCTCCTGTGGTTGAAATAGGACATTACCATTTAGAAAATGCTAATTTTAACAAAGTTAAAAATGCTATTTCTTGCAATCAAATCTCACCAACAATACCTGATTATGAAAAGTTTGAAGACTATAAAAACAAAGGAGGTTACGCTAAATATTTACATATAAAAAACAGTAAAGAAAACTGGTATGAAAATATCATTAAAGCTGATTTAAGAGGGTTAGGTGGAGCAGGTTTTAGAACTGCAAAAAAATGGGAGCTTGTAAACAAAGAAGTTGGACCAAGGTATCTTGCTGTTAATGCTGATGAAGGTGAACCTGGTACTTTCAAAGATAAATTCTACCTTGAAACAGAACCCCATATGTTTTTAGAAGGATTGTTAATGGCTTCTCATGCAATTTCTGCAGAAAAATGTTTCATATATTTAAGAGATGAATATCCAGCAATCTTAAAAATATTAAAAGATGAAATCCTTACATTAGAAAAAGAAAAAATTATCCCTAATAATTTTATAGATTTAAGAAGAGGTGCTGGGGCATATATCTGTGGTGAAGAAAGCGCAATGATAGAGAGTATAGAAGGGAAAAGAGGGTTGCCCAGGCATAGACCTCCTTATGTTGGTCAGTCTGGAATTTTTGGAAGACCTACGTTAGTTCATAATGTTGAAACTCTATATTGGGTTGCAAAATTAATTAGGAACGGACCTCAAATTTTTACTAATGTAGTTAAAAATAATCGAGTAGGTATTAGAACATATTCAGTGTCGGGAAGAATAAAAAAACCAGGTATATATTTATTACCTTCAGGCTCAACTATATTAGATATAATAGAAGCTGCAGGTGGAATGCTAGATGGACATAAGTTCAAGGCTTACCAACCTGGAGGAGCTTCTTCTGGTATTTTGCCAGCTTCAATAAATAAAGTGCCCTTAGACTTCGATGTGCTAGATAAATACAATACATTCATTGGATCTGCAGCTGTTGTTGTTTTATCCGACAAAGATGAAATAAAAAAAGTAGCTTTAAACATGATTGATTTTTTTAAATCTGAAAGCTGTGGTCAATGTACGCCTTGCAGAGTTGGTTGTGATAAAGCTTCATCAATTATGAAGAATAAAAATTGGGATATCGAGCTATTGGAAGAATTATGTGAGGTTATGGAAACTTCTTCAATATGTGGGTTAGGACAGGCTGCTACAAATCCAATAAAATCTAGTATTAATTACTTTAATGAAGAAATAAATAATCATGACAAATAAGATTTCATTTTATCTTGACGATAAATTGGTTGAGGCCAATCAAAGTGAAACAATTTGGGATATTGCTAAAAGAGAAGATATTTATATACCTCATCTTTGTCATAATGATAAAACTGGATATAAAGCTGATGGTAATTGTAGAGCGTGTGTAGTTGAAATTGAAGGTGAAAAATCATTAGCTGCATCATGCATTAGAAAACCAACACAAGGTATTAAAGTTTCTACTAATAAAAAAAATGTAATTAAATCACAAAATTTGGTTTTAGAATTATTGTTAACAGACCAACCAAATTCTCGTGTCAATAGATCAGAAAATAACCAATTTAGGAAGACTTTAAAAAAGAGGAATATAAAAGAATCTAGATTTTCTTGTAAAGATGCTAGCCTAATTCCAAAAGTAGATAATAGTCATCCTGCTATGACAGTTGACTTAAATGCGTGTATACAATGTGGCTTATGTGTTAGGGCATGTAGAGACGTTCAAGTTAATGATGTTTTAGGCATGTCTGGAAGAGGAAATAATAGTTATCCTATTTTTGACACAGACAAATTAATGGGTGAAAGTAGTTGTGTTGGTTGTGGAGAGTGCGTGCAAGCATGCCCAACTGGCGCTTTAATAGAAACGACTTTATTAGACGAAAATAATAATCAGACAATTCACCCGGATAATAAAATTAAAAGTTTATGTCCTTATTGTGGTGTAGGTTGTCAAACTCTTGTAAGTGTCAAGGATGATTCAATTATAGCTGTTGAAGGTTTTAATGGTCCAGCTAATGAAAATCGTTTATGTATCAAAGGACGTTTTGGATATGACTATATAAATCACCATGCTAGGCTAAAAGATCCACTTATAAGAATTAGTCAGAAAACAAAATCATGGGATTTGTCCATTGATGAGAAAGATATATACAAATATTTTAGAAAAGCGACCTGGGAAGAGGCATTAGATTTAGCTGCATCTAAATTTAAAAAAATATTAAAAAATAATAAGAATTCATTAGCAGGTTTTGGCTCTGCAAAAGGTTCTAATGAAGAAGCCTATCTTTTTCAGAAATTGGTAAGGACTGGGTTCAAAACTCATAATGTAGACCATTGTACTCGATTATGTCATGCATCATCCGTTGCTGCTTTATTACAGTCAGTTGGTTCTGCAGCTGTAACAGCCCCATTTACGTCTGTTGAGGATGCTGAATGTATAATTTTAATAGGTGCTCGTCCTGAACAGAACCATCCAGTTGCAGCTTCATATATCAAGCAAGCTGCAAAGAGGGGTACAAAATTAATTATTATTGATCCAAGAAAACAGAGTTTATCTAGATATTCTACTCATCATTTACAGTTTAATCCAGGTCAAGACTTAGCCTTATTAAATGCAATAATATATATAATAATAAAAGAAAATTTATATGATGAAAATTATATTAATAACCATACAGAAGGTTTTGATGTATTAAAAAAAGAAATTGAAAGTTTAGATTTTAATTCATTATCAAATTTATGTGGTGTCAATTCTGAGTTAATAAAAAATGTAGCTAGAATATATGCCAAGGCAAAGTCATCTATCATATTTTGGGGTATGGGGATTTCACAACATGTTCATGGAACTCAAAATGCTTTTTCATTAATTAATCTTTCCTTAATAACTGGTCATGTTGGCAAACCTGGTACAGGTTTACATCCACTCAGAGGTCAAAATAATGTTCAAGGTGCATCTGATGCAGGTTTGATACCCATGTCTTTCCCTGACTATAAGTCAGTTAATGAACAAGATTATAAATTTGAAATGCAAAAGCTTTGGGATACTCCTCTAGAGTATGATGAGGGGAAAACAGTAGTAGAAATAATAGATGCAATTTATAATAATGAAATTAAAGGATTGTATGTTCAAGGTGAAAACCCTGCAATGTCTGATCCTGATCAAATGCATACAAGAAAAGCACTTGCAAAATTAGAACATTTAGTTGTGCAAGATATTTTTATGACAGAGACCGCTTGGAATGCTGACATAATCTTGCCAGCATCTGCACATGCAGAAAAAACAGGCACCTATACCAATACAAACAGACAAGTTCAACTAGGCAGAGCTGTTGTAAAGTCTCCAAGTAACGTAAGACAAGATTGGTGGATAATTCAAGAAATAGCTAACAGAATGGGATTATCTTGGAAATATAACTCACCTAAAGATATTTTCCTTGAGATGAAATTAGTAATGCCATCATTAAATAATATTTCTTGGGAAAGATTAGAAAGTGATGGATTTGTCACTTATCCAGTAAAAAATCCTTCAGAACCAGGTGAAGAGATAATATTTACAGATGGTTTCCCAACAACTAATAGTTTAGCTAAAATTATTCCAGTTAAAATTCTTGGCCCAAATGAAGATATTGATAAAGATTTTCCCTTTATTTTATCTACGGGTCGAATGCTAGAACACTGGCATACTGGAACTATGACCAGAAAGTCTTTTGTGCTTAATGATATTGAGCCAGAACCTATAATTTTTATGAATTATGATGACTCTAGAAAGCTAAAATTAGATTTAAGTAAAAAAATTTTTATTGAAACTAGACGTGGTAAAATTAGCATTAAAGTAAGGTTGGATGAAAATCTTCTTTCAGGAATGATTTTTTTACCTTTTTGTTTTAAAGAAGCTGCAGCTAATATTCTAACAAAATCAGATTTAGATCCTATTGGTAAAATTCCAGAATTAAAATTTAGTGCGGCAAAAGTATATCAAAATTAAATTATATCCTTAATTCATTCATTAAATTAATATAGAATACTTTTCTAAATTGTTTATCATATTGATATGTCCTGGCAGAATAATCTTTTTGATATACTTAAAAATAATGGAATTACGATTTTTTCGTATGTGCCTGATGCAGGTCATAAAATTTTAATTGATAGAGCAATATCAGATAATTCTATTTCAGCAATTCCTCTTACATCAGAACAAGAAGGTATTGGTATTGCGGCTGGTGCTTATTTAGGTGGTTCAAAATCGGTTTTGTTGATGCAGAGTAGTGGGGTTGGAAATTGTATTAACCAATTATCTTTAATAAAGCATGGACAATTCCCTTTTCTAACAATCATTTCAATGAGAGGTGAATTTGGAGAAGGTAACCCTTGGCAATATGCTATGGGTGAAGCAGTTATTCCTTCGTTAGAAGCTATTGGTGTTAAATGTCTTCAGGTTTATGATGAGAATGATGTAGTAAAAACAATTCAAGCTGCATTAATTATGGCATTTAAAGCTGAGAGATCAATAGCTGTTTTACTTTCACAAAAATTACTTGGATCAAAAAAATTTTAGGAATTATATTTTATGAATATGTCAAATTTAGATAGAAAAAAAGCTATTCCTGAATTAATTGGAGACACAGATAATTTTTTAATTATTTCTGGATTAGCTGGCCCTGCAAAAGATATTGGTTTTCTTACAAAAGAAAGTCCAAATACTTTTTTGTTTGGGGGTGCTATGGGAGGAGCTATTCCGACGTCCCTTGGGTTGGCAATATCTAGACCAAAAGACAAAGTACTTTGTGTTTCAGGTGACGGTGATACTCTTATGTCTTTAGGCTCTCTTGCGACTATAGGAATAATGAAGCCTAAAAATCTTATTATTTTATGTGTTGATAATTCAGCATATTTAGAAACTGGTGGTCAACAATCTCATACAGCACTAGGTGTTGATTTAGAGGCTATAGCTAGAGGTTCTGGTTTTACTGTTACTAAAACTATAAAGAACGAAAAAGAATTACTGGAGGCCCAGAAAATTTTTACAAAAACATTTATAGGCCCAATTTTTGTACTTCTTAAAGTTAATCAAACAAACCCGCCTCAATATTCAAGAAATTGGAATGCCTCGCAAGAAAAAGATAAATTTAGAAATAACCTATTATATAAAAATTGATTTTCATTTAATTAATAAATATGTTAACTAAAATAGTTTACTAGGAAACTATTTTGCAATAGGTTTAATCTTGAAAGAAGTTTTTGAAGAAAATATTGGATTGTTAATCCATGATGTAGGGCGATTACTTAGAGTTCTTTATGATCGTCAAATGGCTTCAATAGGACTAACAAGATCTCAGTGGTTATTACTTACTTACTTATTTTTTAAAGATGGAATAAACCAAAAGGAACTGGCGTCACTTATGGACATGGAAAAAGCTCCTCTTAGTAGACTTTTAGATCGAATGGAAATTAAAGGATGGATTATACGAAGAACTGAAAGTAAGGATCGTCGTGTTAAAAACATATATTTATCAGAAACAGTTAAACCATTAATTAAATCAATCAGAGAAAAAGCAGCAAAGTATAGAAAAGATTCTCTGTCAATTTTATCAGATAAAGAACTCAATAAATTAAAAGACTTACTCCAAATTTTAAAAAACGATTTAACTTCTAAGTTATAAATTTTAGGAAAAAATAAATGCAAGATACTGATGTTAATAATGAACAGCACAAGAGTAATAAGTTTAAAAGATTTATATTTTTAATCTTTTTACCTTCTATAATCGTCTTAACAACAACTGGATATTTTTATTCCCTTGGTAGGTTTGTGAAGACAGAAAATGCTTACATCAAAGCGCCAATCGTTTCAGTACAATCTCAATTGCCAGGCAGAGTAGAATTTGTATACGTTAAGGATAATCAAAAAGTCACAAAAGGACAAAAATTACTAAAAATTGAAACTCAAAAACTTGAACTTGATTTAATAGAACAAGAGCAAAATCTTTTAAATATAATTAAAGAGTTAGAAAACAGAAAATTAAAATATAAAGAAGCTAATGAGGAAATCAAATTAGCTAAAGAAGAAATTAAATTTTACTCTTCAGAAATGAAAAGAATTAGATCCTTAGTTAATATTGAAGTTCAGGTTGCAAGAGAAAAAGTTGAATACCAAAAGTTAGAATTAGATAGAATTAAAAATTTAGTAAATAAGAAAGTTGGTCTTAAAAGTAAACTGGACGAGGCCAGTTATCTATACAAATCAGCTGTTAATAATTTAGAGATTGTAACCTTAAATAATGATTTAGAAGAAATTAAACATTCTTATGTATCTTCTAAACAAAAACTTAAAATTTATATTGATAAAGCTAGGTCAATTTTAACTACACTAAATGGTAATGAAAATATAAATCCGTCTGATCATCCACTTTATATAAAACATTTAAGTAAATTAAATCAAATAAAGTTTGATATTAAAAAATCGACTATTTTTGCAGATCATGAGGGTGTGGTTGCAAAAATGAATATAGAAGAAGGTGAATATATTAATTTAGGCAGGGTACTTTTCGCAATTGTGGATGAAAAAAAAGCTTGGGTAGAAGCTAACTTAAAAGAAACTGAACTAACTCATGTAAAAGTAGGACAATCAGTTACTTTTATACCAGATACTTTTTCAAAAAATATTTGGAATGGTAAGGTTGAGAGTATTAGTCCTGCAACAGGAGCAGAGTTTTCAATTCTTCCTCCTCAGAATTCGTCAGGAAACTGGGTTAAAGTTGTACAAAGAGTTCCTGTAAGGATATCTATTGGTAAAATGGTGGAAGAAAGTAATCAAGCTGATAAAGAATTAAGAATGGGAATGTCTGTTTCTGTAAAGATTGATACAAAACATGAACCAGAAGTGCCATTACTTATTAAACCTTTTGCAAATATTTTTAAATTTTTTGAGTTGTAATTGAAACCCCTCATATCTGAAAACAATACCTCTTTTAAGTGGTTTATTTTAGCTACGGCAACTTTTGTTACTATGCTGTACGCGATGAATGTTACAATAGCTTCTATAGCATTGTCGGATATGAGAGGGGCTATGGGGGCAACTCAAGATCAAATTTCTTGGGTTGTTACTGGAAACATAGTTGCAACAGCTATATTTACCCCTTTTGCTGGCTGGCTTTCTTCTAGAATACAAATTCGTCATATTTTAACAGTTAGCGTTTTGGGATTTATAGTTTCTTCAATTTTTTGTGGAATGTCAGATTCTCTAGAGGAAATTGTAATTGCTAGAGTTGCTCAAGGAGTTTTTGGAGCGCCATTACCTCCTCTCTCACAAACTTTAGTATTGGCTGTGTTTCCGAGAAAACAGATATCTCTTGCAATGGCAATTTGGGGAATGGGTACCATTTTAGGTCCTGTTATTGCGCCTACAATAGGAGGTTATCTAGGTGAACTATTAAACTGGAGATGGATTTTTTACACACTTGTTCCTTTTGGGTTTTGTGCCTTATTTGCTGTCCTTGCTACTGTTCCTAAAAGGTCAACATCATCAGCTATGTCATTAGATTGGATTGGTTTTATTGCTTTGGCATGCAGTGTGGCTGCGTTACAGATTATGTTTGATAGAGGTGAGAGGAATAGTTGGTTTGAAAGTACTGAGACAATAATTGAATGTGGGGTAGCAATAATTGGTTTATATATTTTCATTACTCACAGTTTAACTACAAAGCAGCCATTTATAAATTTAACTATATTTAAAGATAGAAATTATTCTGTTGGCTTAATATTAATTTTCTTTTTTGGAATGTTAAATTTTGTACCAATGGTAATTTTCCCTCCGCTACTCCAAGAATTAAGGGGATATCCACAATCCGTGATAGGAATAATATTAGCTATGAGAGGATTAGGAACTTTTGTTGGGTTTGCTATTATTGCATTTACCGGCCGTGTTGACCCAAGGATTATTATTTTTTTCGGCTTTGCTATTCAAGCTATTTCTGGTTGGTATATGTCTACCTTTGATATTAATATGACTTTTACAAATATAGCATGGGCAAGTCTGGTGCAGGGGCTTGGTGTAGGTCTTACTTGGCCACCAGTAAGTGTGATATGTTTTGCAACTTTATCAAATAAGTTTCACGGTGAAGCAACAGCGATGTTTCACTTAGTTAGAAATATAGGTTCTAGTTTTTTTATTTCAGTAAGTGTTGCTGTCGTTTTACATATGGGCCAGGTCAATTTTGGAGAAATAGGATCATTGGTGTCTTTGTGGAATCAAGGTTTATCTTTTAATGGTATAATTAATAATTTAGATGAACTGAATATTCAAAAATTAACCAATGAATTAAATAGACAAAGCTTAATGGTTGGGTATATTGATGCCTTTAAACTTTTCTCTTGGGTTGCATTTTTTTCAATCCCACTGATTTTTTTAATAAAAATTAATAAAGAAAAGTAAAATTATTTTTAATAGGATAAAAATTGAATAGAAAAATTACTCTTATTGATGGAGGTATGGGTCAGGAATTAATCCATAGATCAAAAATTAAACCGGATTACCTTTGGTCAGCCAGAGTTCTATTAGATCATTATGGATTAGTCGTTGATTTACATAAAGATTTTATAAATTCTGGTGCAGAGGCTATTACTCTTAACTCATACACAATAACACCTGATAGATTAAAAAAATTTAATTTAGAAGATAGTTTCAAACCACTTCAAGAAAGTGCAATTAAAGCTGCTAAGGAAGCAATTAACTCATTTTCAAAAGAGACTGATATTTTATTATTGGGATCATTACCTCCTCTTATTATGAGTTATAAAACAGAGCTTGGGAAAAACAAAAATGAAGCCAAGGATATTTATAAAAGAATAGTTGAGATACAACAGCAACATGTTGATATTTTTGTATGTGAGACTGTAAGTTCTATTGAAGAAGCAGAAGTAGTTACTGAAGCTGCTTTAGGCTCTGAAAAAAAAGTATGGTTAAGTTTTTGTGTTAAAGAGGAAGATGGAACACAACTTAGATCTGGCGAAAGTTTAGAAGATGCACTTAACCAATTTGAAAATACAGAAATCAATTCTTTTTTAGTAAACTGCGCTCCACCAGAGGCAATACATCAGTCTATTAGCATAATGAAAAAATTAAAAAAGCCTTTTGGGGGTTTGCCAAATGGTTTTAAATCAGTCAATTTATTAAATGATGAAAATGATGTTTCTATCTTAGAAAAAAGAGATGATTTTAACATAGATAAATTTGTAAAGGACACATTGAGATTTATAGAAAATAATGCTTCAATAGTTGGTGGCTGTTGTGAGGTAAGTCCTAAGTATATAAAAGCATTAAAAAATAAAATTCATACTATTAAATAACTTTTAAGAGAGAGTTTTTATGAAATTCGAAGGTACTAGCAATTATATATCAACTGATGAATTAAATGTTGCTGTTAACGCTGCAATTGCGCTCGAGAAACCACTTTTAATAAAAGGAGAGCCGGGTACTGGCAAAACAGAACTGGCTAGACAAATATCAAAAAGTATGGATTTAGAAATTTTAGAATGGAATATAAAATCTACAACTAAAGCTCAACAAGGTTTATATGAGTATGATGCTGTCACTAGACTGAGAGATAGTCAATTAGGTGATAAGAAGATCGAAAATATTAGTAACTATATAAAAAAAGGTAAAATTTGGAATGCTTTTGAGTCAAAACATAGAGCAGTATTGTTAATAGATGAAATTGATAAAGCAGATATAGAATTTCCTAATGATCTCCTACAAGAACTTGATAGAATGGAATTTTATGTCTACGAAACTAATGAAACTATAAAAGCTAATAAAAGACCTATTGTAATTATTACATCTAACAATGAAAAAGAATTACCAGAAGCTTTTCTAAGAAGATGCTTTTTTCACTATATTCAATTTCCTGATATTGATACATTAAAGAAGATAGTTAATGTCCATTTTCCTGATATAAAAAAAACATTACTTGATAGTGCCCTTAACCGATTTTTTGAAATTAGAGAAGTACCTGGCCTTAAAAAGAAACCCTCAACTTCAGAAGCTTTAGACTGGATTAAATTGTTATTATTAGAAGATATTAACCCTTTAGATTTAAAGAGTGATAGCAAAGATTTATTACCGAAGCTTCATGGAGCCTTAATAAAAAATGAACAAGATATTCATTTATTTGAAAGGTTAGCCTTTATGGCCAGGGGTAATAGATAAGAGTATGTTTTTAGATTTTTTTTTCAAACTGAAAAATGCTAAAATACCAGTAACATTAAATGAATTCTTTACTTTCTTAGAAAGTATCAAACTTGATTTTATAGAGTTTGACATTAACAAATTTTATTATTTAGCACGTGCCAGTTTGGTAAAGGATGAAAGATTAATTGACCGTTTTGATATTATATTTAGTCAATATTTTAAGGGCATCGAAAATTTAAAATTAGATGATATTTTAGATAAAGTAGATGTCCCTAAAGAATGGCTCCAAAAAATGTTAGATCGGCATTTTACTAAAAAAGAAATGGAAGAAATAAAATCATTAGGTGGTTTTGAAGAGTTAATGAAAACTCTTGAGCAAAGATTAAGAGAACAAGAAAAACGACATCAAGGTGGTAATAAATGGGTAGGCACTTCAGGCAAATCTCCTTTTGGTGCATATGGATATAATCCTGAGGGAGTTAGAATTGGTCAAATCGGAAGAGGGCAAGGAAAAGCTGTAAAAGTTTGGGATAAACGACTTTTTAGAGACTTTGATCATACTAAGGAACTAGATACAAGAGGGATGCAAATAGCGTTAAAAAGGTTAAGACAATGGGCAAGAACTGGTGTTGATGAAGAACTGGATTTAGAAGAGACAGTCAATTATTCCGCCAAAAATGGATTTCTCGATGTTAAAACAAGAAAAGAAAAAGAAAATTCAATAAAAATTATTCTTTTCCTTGATGTGGGTGGATCAATGGATGATTATGTTATGCAGGTAGAAAATCTATTTTCCGCTGCAAAAAACGTTTTCAAAAATTTAATTTTTTTCTATTTTCATAATTGTCTATATGAAGGTGTTTGGAAGAATAATTCTAGGCGATGGAAAGAACAATTCTCTACTGCAGAAATTTTTAGAACATATAGTAAAGATTACAAATGTATCTTTGTAGGTGATGCAGCGATGAGTCCTTATGAAATTCTAGTAGAGGGTGGTGCCAACGAACACTTCAATAAAGAGAGTGGTCAAGTATGGTTAGAGAGAGCTATTACGCACTGGCCGTCTAGTGTATGGATAAACCCCACTACCTTAGAACATTGGAATTATTCGCAATCAACAAATATAATAAGAAATATTTTTTCTAATAGAATGGTACCTTTGACTGTTGAGGGTATTGAAGAAGCCACAAAAATTTTATCTAAAAAATTATAAAATAGGTTTTTAAAATGACTGAAGAAAGAAAAAGTATTCAAGGTCATAATGGCCCATATAATACTCCAATAGTGTTGCCATCTAAAAAAGTTCTTGCTGAATGGATAGATTATAATGGTCATATGAATGTTGTTTTTTACACTCTTGCATTTGATAGCTCTTTAGATTTTTTTTTAGAAGAGATACTGGGTATTGGTGAGACACATGCGATTAGAGAAAAACAAGGGCCATTTGTTCTTCAAGCTCATTATCATTATTTAAATGAAATGAGTCTGAACGAAGAATTTAACGTACGTTTGTTGGTAGTAGATTGTGATCAAAAGAGAATGCATCTTTGCTTAGATATTTTTTCAAAAAAACAAAAGCAAGTAATAGCTGTTGCCGAAAAAGTTTTGATTAATGTAAATCTTAATTTAAGAAAAGTTGAGCATTATCCTGTTTGGGCCTATGAACGCCTAATTAAAATAAAAAAAACACATGAAAATGCTTCTTTCCCGGATGCTCTTGGGAAAAAAATTAGTTTAAAGAAATAACTAATTATGTTTTTAAAACTGATATTAACAATCTTTTGTTGGCTTGCAGTTTTGCCAATTATATATGGTTTCAGTTTTGGACCAATATATAATTTTATAATTATTGGCGTTTACTTGTCACTTTTATTTGTAATGTTTATCTTATCAAGGCTTACTACAAAATTAATGGTATGTGTTTTATTCCTTGGTACCTATTTAATTTTGTCAGAGTTACCTAATCAGGAAAGCTTATTAAAAGCAGGTAATTTTTTTATAATCTTCGCGGCATTTTTACCAAGTTTATGGTTGCTTAGATCAACAGCAATGACAATGCCATCAGTTAAAAAAACTCAAAAACTTTTGTCTGATTTGGTATCTACAAAGGTCTTGTCTGGGATTCAAGTTACTTCACATATCTTGGGAGGAGTACTCAATATTGGAACATTCCCACTCTTATCGTCAGTTATACCTAAAAATACGTCTAATAAAATAAGACAAGCTGCAGGTGAGGCAGCAATAAGAGGAATGAACACAGCTGTTTTATGGTCACCATTTTTTGTGAGCTTTGCTGTTGGACAACTTTATTTACCAAATAATTCAGCTTGGTTAGGAATTATCTTTGGACTATTCATAGCCTTATGTTTTAACTCTTTTACTATTAGATTTTTAATTGGACGTCTAAGTTTAAAAGACACTATAGAGGCTATTTCGTGCGTTAAACCAATTTTGTCAAGACTGCTGATTTTAAGCGGCTCAGTGCTATTGGTTGGATATTTTTTTCAAAAAACAGCTCTAAACGCAATTGTGATTGTTATTCCTATTTTAGTCCTTTTTCAGATGCTTAGAAGGCCTGAAACAATAAAACCAATTCTTGGTAATATAAGAAATTTAATAGAAAATTCAGGTGATGAAATGTTATTGATTTCAATTTCTATGTTTTTAGGATCAATACTTAGTGGTTCAGTTGAAATCCAAAATTTTATAGAAAATAATATAGGAAATAATTTTCCCTTTTGGATAATGATAGTTTTTTTGCCTTTTGTTGTTTGCTTATTAGGTTTAATAGGAATTCATCCTATAATAACATCAGCACCAATATTATCTTTATTTGCGCCGCTATTATCTGTATGGGAAGCAGCATTTTTAATGCAAGCACATCTAATTGGTTGGTGTGCAGGAACATCTTGTAGTTTTACTTCTTTATCTGTACTTACAACAGCTGAAAATTTTAAATTATCAATTTCTAAATTAGTTCTTGGCCCAAACTTAGTTGCCATAGGTTGTTTAACTATTTTTGGTGCTGTTTTTTTAATAATATTAAATTACTTTTTGTAGAGCTTCACTTGTGATTTTTTTTCCAAGTATATGCTCTCTATAGGATACATAGCAAACACAGAGCATTATAACTGTCCCACCTATTATAACAAATAAATCAAATTCCTCGTCAAATATAAATAGACCGACCATAGAGGCCCATACGAGTTGAAGAAATAGTACTGGTTGAGTAACTACCATAGGAGCTGCTTTAATTGCTTTAGTCATAGTTATATGTCCAAGAGTTGCTATAAGAGCCGTAAAAGAAAGGATTAATAAAGCCTCAAGAGATAAAGGTTCCCAACTATAGATTGCCGACGGTATTAAAAATATAGTGGTAAAGATAGATAACATAGCGACTATTTCTGATGATGTTCTTTCTTTTGAAACAACTTTTGCTATCAAATATGATGCAGTAAAAACCATTGTTGCAATTAACATTCCTAGTTGGCCACTTTCAATTACTTTGAAGCCTGGTCTTAATATAATTAAAGCCCCAATGAATGAAATTAATATTGCTGATAATCTATGTTTGTGTAATTTCTCTTTCAAAAATATTGAAGCGCCAATCGATACAAAGATATAAGTAAGAAAACCTATAGCAGTAACTTCTGCAACTGGCATTACTGACATTGCATAAAACCATAAAGTTACACCAATTGAGTGTACAAATCCTCTTAAGACAAATTTATTAAATAAGGAACGTTCAGGTTTGAATTTAGTAAGAGTTATAAGAGATGGAGCCAACATGACTGTTCCAATTGCATATCTTAAAAAGGCAGCTTGAGGTGCGGGGACTTCACCTTCTAGATATCGAACAGTAGCTGTCACGCCAACAAATAGGATGGTGGTTATTACCATCCATAAAATACCAATAATAGATTGATTCAAATGATCAAACCCTTAAATAATTATCATGTTAATTAAATTTAACTACTAAGTCTACTTTAAAGAGTAAAAACTTACATACCTTGATAATTTGGTCCGCCACCACCTTGGGGTGTAACCCAATTAATATTTTGGGTTGGGTCTTTAATATCGCAAGTTTTACAATGAACACAGTTTTGTGCGTTTATTTGCAATTTAGGTTTATTATTTTCTGTAATAATTTCATAAACACCTGCAGGACAGTATCGAGTTTCGGGATTGTCATATAAATCTAAATTTACAGTAATTGGAACTGTTTCATCTTTCAGAGTTAAATGACAAGGTTGATTTTCTTCATGATTAGTACCTGAAAATGAAACATTTGTTAATCTATCAAAACTTATTATATTGTCAGGTTTGGGATAATCGATTATTTGGTGTTTATTTTTGTTTTCAAGGCTTTCATGATCAGTACCATGGTGATCAATTGTCCAAGGTGCTTTTCCTCTAAATATATATGTATCAATTGCGCTATACGCTAAAGCTTTCCAAAAACCCCATTTAAATGAAGGCCTAATATTCCTTACTTTGTATAATTCAGACCATAACCAGCTAGATTTTATTAACTTTTCGTAGTTAGATATCTCTTCGGTTTTATCTATATCTTCAAAAATTGCTTCTGCAGCTAAAATTCCTGACTTCATAGCTAAATGAGTCCCTTTAATTTTAGGTACATTGAGGAACCCAGCTTCGCAGCCTGAAAGGAGACCTCCTGGGAAGGTCAATTTTGGTAAGGATTGAACACCACCCTCATTTAAGGCTCTTGCTCCATAATTTATTCTTCGACCACCTTCAAGAATTTTTTTAATTTCTGGATGATGTTTAAATCTTTGAAATTCCATGTAAGGTGATAAATATGGGTTTTTATAATCTAAGCCTATTACGAAACCAATCGAGACTTTATTATTGTCTAGATGGTATAAGAAAGATCCTCCATAGGTATCGCTTTTGAGAGGCCATCCAGTTGTATGCATGATACTTCCTGGCTTGCTTTTTTGGGGATCTACCTCCCATAGTTCTTTAATCCCAATGCCATATGTTTGTGGGGATGAATGTGCATCAAGTTTGAATTTATTTATTAATGTTTTTCCTAAATGCCCTCTACAGCCTTCTGAAAAAATTGTTTGTTTAGCGTGTAATTCAATTCCTTGTTCAAAATTTGGACCTTCAGATCCATCTTTTAATCTTCCCATATCACAAGTTGCTACACCAATCACTTTATTCTTTTCATTAAACAAAATCTCTGATGCTGAAAAACCTGGATAAATTTCAACTTCAAGAGCTTCAGCTTGCTCTGCTAACCATTTTGTAAAGTCACTCAAGCTAATAATGTAATTGCCTTTATTGTGCATTTGAGGAGGTGTTGGTAATTTGTATGATTTAGTTTCAGTAAGAAAGAGAAATGAGTCATCTTTAGCTTCTGTTTTCAACGGACTGTTTTTTGATTTCCAGTCTGGTATAAGCTCATCAAGTGCTTTAGTTTCAATAACAGCTCCTGAAACTATATGTGCTCCAACCTCTGATCCTTTTTCTATAACACAAACTGAAATATCTTTATTATTTTTTTTACTTAGTTGTTTTAGTTTGATAGCAGCGCTAAGCCCTGAAGGACCTGCCCCTACAACAACAACATCATATTCCATTACTTCTCTTGTACTCATTTAACTTCCTAAAAATTTTAATAATAATTACTTAACAAAAAAAAATATATAGGTACTAGTAATTTTTGATTTTTTTTAATAAAACATACTTATTAAGAAAGAATATAAAAGAGGCTATAAAAATGAATCCAGATGTAGGTATTATTTTACTAATAATATATCCAATAGTACTAGTAGGAGCCATAATTTGGTTTGGTAAACACTCTGTTAAACCTGATTAAGTTTTTTATAAATCCTCTTTAATACACAAAACTGCAGCTTCAAACGGCATTGATATGCATTTATGCCTATTTTTAATATCTCTTATAGGTGTAAAAATTTCTATATCTTCTGGAAGGGATTTTGATAAATTTTGATTTTTATCACCCAGCCAATTTAAAAAATCAGCGATAAAATCTGATTTTGGCATCTCATTTTTTTTAAATAATTTTACTGTAAGGCCAGCCGAAGCTTCACAAAGAGCACAACCTCTTACTATTGCTGAAATATTTTCAATTTGATTATTTAAAAGTTTAATGCGAACTTTAACCTCATCACCACACATCGGGTTTTTCATTTCGTAAGATCTATTAAAATCTTCTATTGCGCTACTTTTTTTGTTTTCAGCAGCAAGGCTAAGTATTTTTTCTTGGTATATTGATAATTCGTTCAATTATTGATTAACCATTAGTAAAACAACACTGGCAGCAGCTATTGCATAAAAAACATATAACAAGACATGAGTATCCTCATACACATTTTCTTCAGGAACACCAGCTGGTAAATCTTTTTTGTCTTTTTTCATCTTGCTTTCCTCAAGTTAAAATTTTTTTTAATTTATAATGGAATGATAAATCATTATCAATTGATTTACCTTATAAATATAAAATTAATAACATAACTTTTAACAAAATAACTACATTATAAATTTAAAAGAATTTAAAAATTTGAGATATCAAAATAAAAATTAAAAAAATCGTGAAAATTTGAATAATAATAAATCCGTCTTTACCAACTTCTCGGTCAGAAACTCTGTCAGTTGTCATTAAAGTTGCCAGATATGATTTAGTTTTAATAGAAAAATTTGTAATATTTTTACCTAAAATTACATTTAATTTTGATACTAAATCAATTAATGGGACAATGACACCAGGAAGCATTTTTCTGTAAATCCAGTCACTGTTGAGAACTGTTGAATTTAATTCTGGTGGGTAGATTTTAAAATGCCATAAACATATAAATGCAAAAGCCGCAAATGTTAAAAGTTGTAATTGTCCAACAACGTGACTGAAATCATAAGGTTCGTAGTTGATCTGGTATGGTAATATCGAATAAAAGATTGATGGAAATATCCCAATTAAGATACATAAAGCTGAGGCAATTACCATAGCAATAATCATGTTAATTGGCGCTTCTTTAGTTTTAATTCCACTATCATGCGCAAAAAATGCGAAAAAGGGTATTTTAATACCAGAGTGATGTAGTACACCTGCTGAAGCAAATAGAAGCATAAAATATACTAATATTAATCCTTCCTTACCAAGCGCTGACATGATTAAAGATTTTGCAACAAAGCCACTAAATAAAGGAAATGCTGAAATTGAAATAGCTCCAATAATTGTGCATATTGCTGTAATTGGCATATATTTGAATAAGCCACCTAGCTCCGAAGCTTTACAGGTTCCAACTCTGTAAAGAACAGCTCCCATACCCATGAAAAGTAATCCTTTATATAAAATGTGGGCGAATGCATGAGCAACTGCTCCATTGATAGCTAATTCTGTTCCAATTCCGATTGCGACTATCATAAAACCTAGTTGATTATTTAAGCTGTAAGTTAAAACTCTTCTTAAATCATTTTCGATAACTGCAAAAAATATTGGATAAAATGTCATTATTGCTCCAATAGCAATTAATATTTCAGTACCAGCAAAAGATTTAGCAAAACAATAAATAGCCAATTTTGTAGTAAAGGTTGAAAGCGCAACTGTACCAATTTCTGATGCTTCTGGGTATGAGTCTTGAAGCCATCCATTTAAAAGAGGAAATGCTGCTTTAATTCCGAATGCTATAAATATGAATTGTCCGTAAAGCGAATTAATATCAAATTTTGTGAATAGTGCATTACCTTCATTATTAAGTAAAATTAAAGCGCCAGCTAGCAGAAACATTCCTGAAGTGACTTGAATAATTATGTATCTAAAAGCGGACCTATAAGAACGATTAGTCTTGCTAGCTAGTATCAAAAACACTGAGGTAAAAGCAGTCGCTTCCCACCAAACAAATAAGGTAAAAAGATCTCCCGCATGAACGGCTGCAATCGCAGCACCACTATAACTCATAATAGCAGTATGCTGTTTCCAATCTTTTTCGTGTGCACCATAAATTATGTTTAGTACTGCTGCTATATGAAAAATAATAGCAAAAGGTAGGCTTAAAGAGTCAGACTGAAATAATATAAATTCAAAATCAAAAATATTTACAGTTGAATGTGTTCCCATTCCAAGCGTTAAGGGATATACAGAAAATAAGACTAATACCAGCATGTATATTTGTCTAATTATATGAGGTAAGAAGGGGATTAATAATGCCCCTATGACCATTATAAATCCTGGAGGAAAACTATCTATCATAATAATCCTCATCTTTCATAAGAAATGATCTTAAACTTACACCTATTTTGAAAATTACTATACATGATAAGAAGCCAAAAAAAGCAGGGAAAAAAATTATGTCCTCTATAGAGGTTTCACCGTGCCTGTGCCCAATTAATTCTAGAATTAAAAATAAAATACATAAACCAAGAACACTAGAATTTATTT
This sequence comes from Candidatus Marisalimonas marina, assembly GCA_038131365.1. Taxonomy (GTDB): domain Bacteria; phylum Pseudomonadota; class Alphaproteobacteria; order Puniceispirillales; family Marisalimonadaceae; genus Marisalimonas; species Marisalimonas marina. The sequence continues at coordinate 521,856 of JAYPPH010000005.1, forward strand.
TACCAAACTTTTTAATTAATGACTTCATTGTTAGTTTACCATTATTGAGGTTAGTTTTTGAAAGGGTTCCATAGCAAAAAATAAAATTATAGTTAGAAAACATGTGCATATAATAGGAATAGTTATGAGTGTTGGCATTTTAACTTTAATATCACGATCTTTTTTAAGAAAAAAAGCTCTAGCAGGGATTTCCATTAAGTAATAAGCATTCAAAATTGTTGAGATAGAAAAAACAACTAAAACAAACAAATGACCACTTTCAGCAGCACCCAGCATTAAAAAAAACTTGCTCCATGACCCTGCCATTGGTGGCACACCAATGATAGACAATGACCCTATAAAAAAGGCTAAAAATATTAGAGGCATAGATTTACCGTGACCATTTAATTCAGAAATTTTAGACATTTTTGCACCAACATAAATAGCACCTGCGACAAAGAACAAAGTTATCTTTCCAGCAGCATGAGTAACTATATGTAAAACAGCACCTTGAGTAGCCATTGCAGAAGCTAATGCTCCACCTAATGTGATATAAGACAATTGGCTAATTGTAGAGTAGGCTAATCTAGCTTTAATATCATCTTTATAAATAGCTATAATACTCGTAATTAGTAATGTAAAAGAAGCTAACCAAATTAACCAGGTTGATGCCCCTGTTTTAGATAAGAAATCAATCCCAAAAACATTTGTTAATATCAATAACATCGTGAAAACACCGGCTTTTACAACTGCTACAGCATGGAGTAAGGCTGAGACAGGAGTAGGGGCAACCATGGCTGCAGGCAACCATTTATGTATTGGAATAAGCGCGGCTTTACCAATGCCAAAGGCAAACATTGCAAGTAAATATGGGGCATATTCAGGGTTAAGATTTCCTTCTAAAACTCCATTTTTAGACATATCAAGGGAACCGGTTAGAACCCAAACACATATAATGGCAGGAAGTAAGAAAATAACTGAAGAACCAACTAGTATAGACATATAAAGGCGTCCAGCCTTTTGCGCTAGTTCATTTTGTTTATGCGCAACTAGGGGATATGTAGAAAATGTCAATACTTCATAAAATATAAATAATGTTAAAAGATCGCCAGAGTAGGCTATGCATAAAGCTGCATGAACAGCCATTGCATAAAATGTATAAAATCTTGTTTGATTTTTTTCTTGATTGCCGCGCATATATCCAACCGAATAAATAGCAGCAAAAATCCAAAGAACTGATGCAACCAATCCAAATATTGCTCCTAAAGGAGTAACTTCAAAGCCAATCTTAATCCCATCAGCTATATCTAGAACATCAAGTTTAGGTATTTTTCCTTCCAAGACTGCATTCATTATTTCAATAGCCCCATAGGAACTAATTACTCCACCTAGCGGACCAAGTAAGTCTCTTAGGTTTGGATTTCTTGATAGGAGAGGCGTTACTAAAAATACTATTAAGGGAGATAAAATAGTTATTAAAATATAAGTTTCCAAGGAGATCATTTTCGTGCTCCAAGCAATTGTTCTGATGCTTCAAAACTACTATTGACTACTAACGATGCATCGAGGCCGAAATATATGTTTAAAAATGTAATTATTAGTAAGGGAATATAAACAAGTGAATTTTCTTTTATTAAAAGATTTTTGGGCCCTTCATGAAACCATAATGCTTCTATCATTTTCCATAAATATACGACTGATAAAGCAGAACTAGCTAAGATAAGCATTGCTATCCAAATACCATCTGCACTAATTGATGCTTTAATAATATATAATTTAGATATAAAGCCAGCAGTTAATGGGATACCTGCGAGACTGAGTGAGCATATTACAAAACAAACAAAAGTTATTGGCATTTCTCTGCCAAGACCGGATAAATTATTTATTGTAATTCTTTTATTGATATAAAAACTCATAGAAGTAATTGCCATAAACAAGGCACCTTTAATAAGGGCATGATTAAATAAATGAATAAATCCAGCTGCAACACTTGCCTTAGTGCCAATAGCAAAGGCGAGTGTAATATATCCTATTTGAGCAATTGATGAATGTGCTAATAACCTCTTAATGTCTTTTTCAAAGATAGCCATAATTGTGCCCGCAAACATAGCTAATATTGATAAGGGAAGAATGACATATTGTAGTGTGTTAATTATTAAAGTATCTGAAATGTCAAAAACAGAAAATAAAATTCTTGCTAATATATACAGAGAAGCTTTTGTAGCTGTCGCTGCTAGTAAAACAGATACTGCAGAAGGAGCATAGGCATAAGCTCTAGGAAGCCATATATGAAGTGGAAATACAGCTGCCTTAACCATAATTCCAATAATCATAAAGCCAAATCCAGCTATAAGCGCTTTATTATCATTGATTTCAGCAATACGTTTTGACAGGTCAGCAAGATTTAGCGTTCCGGTAATTCCGTATAACAAACCCACACCAATTACATAAAGGGTTGCACCAACAGCACCTAGAACAAGATAATTATAAGCTGCAACTAAACCTTGCTTATCTTTTTGTCCTCCCATTGCGACTAAGGCTACCGAAGCAAGCGAAGAAATTTCTAAAAAGACAAAAAGGTTAAACGCGTCACCTGTAGTTACTAAACCTATTAATCCTGCTATAGCTAATAACCACAGGCTATAAACCTTTGAAATAGATGAGCTATTTATTTCAGCAGGCATTATCTTGGAGGAAAAAATTGTTGTTATAAAACTAATTAGAGAAATTATTATAATAGGAACAATCGATACTTTATCTATTACATACTCAATACCTAGAGGAGGGGCCCAATTACCCAGGGCGTATGAAATTGAAGTATGTAAATAGACTTCTTGATATAAAAGCAGTGAAAATATAAAGGTAATAAAAGTTGTAGAGAGCGTAATTACCCAGCTTAGAAAATTATATGGAATAAGCACTACAATGAGAGACATCATTAAAGGACAGATGACTACTAAAATAGGCAAGTTTTTAATTATAATATCTGTCATTTTTTAAATTTTGCGCTTACGTTTTTATTTGTTTCTATTAGTTCATGATAATCAACTAAATCTTGAGCTGATATATCATCCTCTTCTATGCTTCCATATTCAGAATTTATTCTTAAAACTAATGACAAACCTAGGGCTGTTGTTGCAACACCCACGACAATAGCAGTGAGAATGAGAACATGTGGTAATGGATTAGAGTAAATTGTGTCGTTAATATTATTTAAAATTGGAGCAGTGCCACCTTGTATTTTGCCAAATGTAATATAAAGAAGAAACACAGAAGTCTGGAAAATAGTTAAACCCACAATTTTTTTTAATAAATTCTTTCTTCCTATTACTAAGAAAAGTCCTATCATCATTAATAAGAATACTACCCAATAATTCCAAACACCGAGAGAAGAAGAAATCATTTTGTTTCTCCTGACGTTTTAAAATCTGCAAAAGCATAAAATAATGCAATCATAACATTTGAAACGGTTAGTCCAACGCCAAATTCAACTAATAATATTCCAATATGTTGACCAGCCTGGTTTGAGGTTCCTAACACATTGTAGGATAAAAATTCTTCACCTAATAACATAGATGCAATACCAACACCTCCATACAAGATGCCACCTAATGCAAGTAAGAATAAATTGATATTTAAAGGAAAAAGTTCTTTGCCTTTTTCTAGACCAAACACAATTGCGTAAAGTATGAATGCGCTTGCAAAGATTACCCCTGCTTGGAAACCTCCACCTGGACCAAAGTCTCCATGAAATTGGACATATAAACCAAATAAAATTATTGGAGCAAAAAGAATTTTTGTTGCAATTCTTAATATTGGGTTTTTATCCATTATCTAAAACCTTCTTTTTAGATTTTAATTTTTTTACCTCTTTCTTATTATTTTTTAAAATTGCTAAGACAGCTATTCCAGCGGTGAATACAACTATAGTTTCTCCAAAAGTATCATAGCCACGATAACTAGCTAAAACTGAAGTGACAATATTTGGTATTCCAATATCATTTCTCGATCCTGCAATATATTCTGGAACAATATGTTGATGTATAGGGGATGAGGCGAGTCCAATTTGAGGTAGGTCATAACTGCACCATATTAAGATACCACCAAGAACCAAGCAAACAATAGCTGGGAAAACTTGAGAAGTAACATTTTTTTCCTCTTCCCTTGGCAAAAATGCCATAGCTGCCAGGAATAAAATTGTCGATATTCCAGCTCCTACAGATGCTTCAGTAAAGGCGACATCAACAGCATCTAAAGAGATAAACATCAGCGCAGCTACTAATGAGTAAGCGCTTGTTAAAAGTACTGTATAAATTACAGACCTGGATTTCAAAAGAGCAATTCCAATTCCCAGCATAATTGAAACTAAAAAGGCGTTTATTATTAATTCTGAAATCATAATAACTTTCCAATTTTTTTACCAACGGGGATTATTCCTTTCTCCCTTGCAAGGTTGGCAGTAACATGGCTAGTCACTGGACTCGTAAAAAAAATAAAAATTCCAATTAATATTAGTTTAACGTAATTAATGACCAGCCTGATTGTAAAATCATTCCAAGAATAAAAAAGGCAGTGCCTCCAGTATCAATCATGCCTGCTGCATGTATTCTGGCAAAAACATCTGGTAGTTTTATTAATCCACACGCACCTATAATTATAGAAAGAGAACCTAGAAAAAAACATAACCCTGTTAGTAAATCTATAAACAATTCCATTATTTTTCATTTCCTTTTAGCGAACCAGTGCTAAAAAGTTTTAATATGGCAATTGTCCCAATGAAATTGATTAGGGCATAAACAATTGCAATATCTAAAAATTCTGGCCTATTCATAAAGAACCCATGAAGGGCAATCCCTAAAACAATTATAGTTCCAAGGCTATTAACTGCTAAAATCCTGTCATATGTTGTTTTTCCTAATATTATTCTTACTAATACTAGTATTGAAGAAATTGCACACGCTATTAGAGCTGCCAAGAACATTATTGCTCTCCCTCTAACAATTTTACTTTCTTATCCATTTCATTGCTTCTAACGTCTTTGCCAAAATCTGTATTAAGGGCATGAACTTCAAAGGAATTATTTTTTATTTTTGTGGTTACTGTTCCGGGAGTTAGAGTTATAGAATTAGCATAAGTAACTTTAGCTACATCAGTTGTTTGGGATGCTTTTACGGTAAATGTTTCAGGTTCTATATTGTTTGTAATTATTGCTTTCGCTGTATTTAGGTTAGATATTAATATTTCTTTAAATAGCCATATTAAATAATTCAATAACCTAGGTAAAAAAAATAAAGGTAAACCTTCGTCATCTATAAGTTTTGCTCTATTAGCTACGAATACACAAAATGCACAAGACAAAATACCTAAGGAAATGATTAAAAATGTATAATGTCCTGACATTAACAGCCATAAGCTGAGTAAAATAAGAAAAAGGATTAGTGACTTCATTTAATTGGAAATCCAAACTTTATTTTATTAAAAAATTTCATCCAAATATTTTAAATAAAAAAAGACTAATATCAATATAAGTTTACACTATTATGGTTTTGCAAAAGTTATTGTCTTGATATTTTTTTTGATAATTCCTTTTTCTTTTAGAAATTTTGCAAACTGTTCATATGTTTTTAAATCGTGTGCTTGTGGCCTAAGAGTAAATCTGCTTAACGTATCTTTAAAAGCCCTTTTGTTTAACTCATCATCAAGACCTTTACGGTAAGTAGAAAAATCTTTCCAAGTTGTTTCTGGGTCATTAATAATCGTTAGCGTAGCTTTTTGAATAGCCTTAAAGAATTTATCAAAAACTGGGTTTTTCCTGTTTTTAATATTAGAAATGTAGATAAGTTCTTCATATGAAGGTACCCCATGTTCTTCTGGATAGAATGCTTTTCCAGGATGATTAACTATATCCATCTGATTAAGTTCAAAATTTCTGAATGCTCCAATAACAGCATCAACTTTTTTTGCTATTAGTGATGGTGATAATGAAAAATTAATATTAACCAAATCTACATCAGTCATTTTAATATTATATTTTTCTAACATTCCAGAAAGTAAAGCTTCTTCAAAACCTCCAACGGAAAAGCCAATTTTTTTACCTTTAAGATCCGAAATTGACTTGATGGGGCCATTTTCTAATACAACAAGTGAGTTTAATGGAACACTTACAAGAGTTCCAACTCTAACTACAGGTAAACCTTGATCAACTTGAATGTGGAGTTGGGGTTGATATGAAATTGCCAAGTCTAATTTTCCAGCAGCAACAAGTTTTGGAGGGTCATTAGGATCAGCCGGTTCTATCATCTCAACATCAAGGCCTTGTTCTTTAAAATAACCCCTTTGTTCTGCGATTATCAGTGGTGCATGGTCAGGGTTTATAAACCAATCTAAACCAACGGTGATTTTATCAGTTTTTGCGTAAACAAGACTGGAAGTGAGTAAAAGAAAAGATGTAGTAAATATTTTGAATATTATATTCATTATGCGTCTCCCTCCGCTGGTTTTAACCAGATCAGGTTATAAGGGTTAATTCTCAGCTAGACAAATGTCCTGCACCCCCGGCTAAGAAAATTTTTATAATTCTTTTATTCAAAAATCAATGATTTAATTTATTTCCACCATACATACTTGCTCAATATTAAATCTGTAATTTTATAAATAGAAATTGTTACAAAAATAAGAATAATTAGGGCTGCAAACATATTATCAGTTTGAAGTCTGGCATTGCTATAGATCATGAATGAGCCAAGTCCAGTACTTCCACCTATCCATTCTCCTACTACTGCCCCAATTGGTGCAAAGCAAGCTGCTACTCTAATGCCAGAACATAATCCTGGTAATGATGATGGGATTTTTATTTTCCAAAATAATTGAGTTTTTGTAAAATTTAATGTTTTGCCAGCGTCAATTAGTTCTTGGGGGACTTTATTTAATGCGTCAGTAAAATTAGATGTGATTGGAAAAAAAACAATTAATACCCCTATAACTATTTTGCTACTCATACCGTACCCAAGCCATAAAATCAGTAGGGGAGCTAATGCAAATACTGGAATTGACTGACTGGCAAGCAATATTGGCATAACCCATCTCTTTAATTTTTGTGAGGATGAAATAATTAGTGCCGTTGTTATTCCTATTACTGTACCAATAAAAATTGAAACTAAAATTTCTGTAAGAGTGTAAGCAGTATGTCTTAAGAGCTCTTCCCAGTTATTGTAAATTGAAATAAAAATCATTGAAGGGCGTGGTAACATGAATGGAGGTAAATTGAAAAAGACACAACAGATTTCCCATATCAAAAAAAACGTTGATGCTATGAATATACCCCTGATCATACTAACCTATTAAATTTACGTTTATATAATAGATATATATATTAGAAAAAACTACAATGCAGAATTTATTATACACAAGTGATGTTTTTAGAGGTTCTAGGTATGGAGAAGGCCATCCATTAGATATGGACCGTGTGTGGCCAAGTGTAGAGCTTATTAAGATGATGGGATGGATTGATGATAAGCAAATAGTAAAGCATAGTCCTGCCCATATTGAGGAATTGATAAAGTTCCATGATGTTGACTATGTCCTCGCTCTAAAAGAAGCAGAAGAAAAACAAACGCTTCCTCAAGAAATGAAGATTAAATATAATATTGGTATTGGTAACAATCCAATTTTTAAAGAAGTTTTTTCCAGACCTGCCACTGCTGCTAAAGCGTCCATCACAGCAATTGAGAGTATTGCTGCTAAAAAAGCCAACAGAATTTTAAATATTTCTGGAGGAACACACCATGGAAGAAAATCTCAGGCCTACGGTTTTTGTTTTCTTAATGATTGCGTTCTCTCAATCTTAAAAGCTAAGGAGTTAGGGTTTAAGAAGATATTATATGTAGATATAGATGCTCATCATTGTGATGGTGTTCAGGATGTTTTCTCTAATGATGAAACAGTTAATATTATATCAATACATGAGGAAAAAAGATGGCCTTTTACTGGTTCGATAGAAGATTGTAAAATTAATAACTTATTAAATTTCCCTGTTTCTGAATATTTTAATGAAGAAGATATGAATTTTTTAATTAATGATTTCATAGTTCCTTACAGTAAAGTACTAAACCCTGATCTTTTGATTATACAAGCAGGTGCAGATATGTTGCGCGGTGACCCTCAATCAAGAATAAGTTTGTCTATTAATGCTTATTGGAAGGCTGTACATGATTTGTTATCTATTTGTGAAAAGTCTCTTATATTAGGAGGAGGGGGGTACAACCCGTATTTGACAGCAAAAGCTTGGGCAGGAAATTGGGTTATAATGAATGATAAAGTTAATTTTTTAGATATGGATATTAATCAGAAATGTCGTGAGTTTTTAAAATCATTAAAGTGGAATAATAATAGAGTAAAAAACGGTATTCCTGAAGAATGGATTAGTTCTTGGCGTGATAAAAGTAAATATAATAAAATAAGTGATGAGGTTATATCTTTAGTAAGGAATGTCAAAAGTATGAAAAAAATATGAAACTTAATTTCATTAAATTAATATTAGGATATTTCCTAATTATTTTCTTTTTACCTAAATATTCCAATGCTAAAGCAATTGTTTTTGAAGAAATTGTATGCGAAATCAAAATAAATGAAAAAAATAAAACTATGTTTTTTTTAGATGTTGCAGACACGTCTGAGAAGAGAAATTATGGCTTAATGAATAGAGAGTCTATTACTCCTAACTCAGGAATGTTATTTATTTGGAAAAATTCTCAAAAAAGAACTTTTTGGATGAAAAATACAAATTTTGATCTTGATTTGTTTTTTTTAGACAAAGAAGGACAAGTAATAGAAATACATAAAAAAGCAAAAGCCTTCAGTGAGGATATAATTTATAGCAAAATTAAAGCAATGTTTGTACTTGAGCTTGGAGCAAATCAACATCAAATTAAAAAAGGGGACAAGCTTAATTGTGGTTATTTAAATTTGTGATAAAATTTTATATCAAAATGAAAGTAAAGCTTGCTTTTGATAATTTCTAAAGTATAAATCGAGATGTTCGGGGCGCAGTATTTAACGCAAGTCACTCATCACTTCAAAACGCATGGAAGAGGTTAATTAAGAGATCTGGCTTAAAGGATCTTCACTTCCATGATTTAAGGCATGAGGCTATATCAAGGTTTATAGAGCGAGAATAGTTAACAATAGAGACCTTAATGCATGCCTTAAGACGGCTTCAATTAGTGGTCATACAAAACACAGTCAATGCTTCTTGTATTATATTGGTTAGAATATTTTGCTCAGAAAACTTATTTTAGGAAAAATATTAAAAATTTCATTACCAAAAATATTAATAGATGTAGAATGATGAATTACTTCATCAAAACTAACTTCTCCAAGAATACTTTTAATAGATTGATTTTTGTTATTAAGATCAAAATCTAATTTGACCTTAGAGTTAAATCAGATGAACTAAAAAGCTTTAAATTTTTATTGTGGAGTTAAACGGCTTGAAAAACTTTTTTCCTCTTCAGCATGTTTCTACCCAGAATTCATTATCATTTCCATTTATATAAAATTTTGAAAACTCATAATAACTATTTTACGTTTTAATACACTATCTTCCTAATTTTACGGACTCAAAATGATATGAATCCATCCTGTTAGATAAATTAATTTAGATTTTGTTATTAAGTATCGATACCACTTATATCATCAATTGAAGAGTTATTTAAATATTTAAGAACCGCTCTTTTATTAATCAATAAATCTGCGACTGAAATCTTCATAGATCAATTTCCAAACTTTTAGCGGCGTAATTTACTCAACAATATAGTTGCGTCATCTGTTTGAAATGTGAATCTAAGGAGATAATTATGAATAATCATCATAATGACAACACCCCCGTTTATTTAGTTGAAACCCATACAAGACTTGAAAGAGCAGTTGTCTCGTTCTGCGAAAGAGTTGTTTTTTTCTATCCAAGTTTTGATGCAAGAGCTGCTTTGGTAGACAATATCGGCGATCTCATGAACAAAGGACACAAGTCTAGTTATATAACTAACAAAATAGCTGTTCTTTACTATGAAGCTGAATGGGTTGAAGACAAAATGCAATTTGAAATAACGGTTCGCTATATTGGTTTTGAAACCGACGTAGACTTCCTAGAGCGAGCAAATTAATAAACCAAAAATAGGAGAGGGGATAATACCTCTCTCCAATAAAAAATGGAGATTTTATATGACAGAAGAATTATTAAAGAAGTACATCCACTATTTTGGAGATAAACCCCCATTCCCACCCAAACACATCATGGAGTCCTTAGTCAGAATGAAAGACGACGGAACATTTGATGCTAAGTTGAAAGCTGTTTCTTCGATTAGAGGAGAGTTAAAAGATAAAATAGAAGAAGCCAGTGGAGAAAAGATGTCAATTAATCATCCTGTTTTTAAGGATAAATTAGAGTAAAATAGACGTAAAATTAAAAGGATATTTATGAATACCTCCTAACACATTGAAAACATTCTTTGGCGTAATTTACGTAACAGTACAGTTGCGTCATCTGTTTGACATTGTGAAAAAAGGAGAAGTATATGACAAGCAATCATGTAAAAACTACCCTTATGGGTAAGCATAAAATCAATAAAGTAAGTGTAGAAATTTATTTTGCACCTAAAGTTATTGAAGCATATGCATCAAGAGATGATATAACTCTTATCAATAATCTTAAGCCCGGCGAAGAATACGATCTTTACCCACTAGAGATGCACTTTAAAAATATTTTTCAAATCGTTAAATCACGTGTTTTAGAACTTAAAACATATGAGATGTTTTTTGATAATATTGAATACGAAGGTCATCATTTGGTTTGGAGATCTAATTTTGATGAAAAATCAAAATTGATGAAAATAGGCGTAACATACTCGCAGATGAATAGCCCCAAGTACAAAGAAGAACTAAATAAGGCTCTTCAGGAATGGAAGGAAGCTGAAGCAAGAGGCGAAGATATGGATGAACTTATAAGGCAGCAGTTTGAGGCTGGTAAGGATCATCCCAATAAGCCAATACTTGTTGGTTTTATACCATCACCAAAAGACACAACACATTAACTTTAAAAGAGGGATTTTATCCCTCTTTTTTCTCTTCTGGTTTTATTTGTTAACCTTCAAACTTTTCTTTTAAAGGATATAGGTTCTGATGTGTAACTATCTGTGTGTTTATCATTAGAAAAGTTTCTTACAACAGTTGTTCTTTTTATACCATCTTCTGTATACTGCCATGTCACGAGCTCTTGCCTGAAGATTGAGGCCGGAACTTTATGATTGCCAAGTTTTTCTGAGTAAGTTTTTGGGTTAGAATAAAATATATTTGTATTAGTCTTTTTCATTCCTTAACTCCTTTTTCTGAAGTGTTTGAATGATTAATCTTTATCCCCTTTGCCTCAAAAATTCTTACCAAGTTGTTAAAAATTGTATCAACTGACATATCCTTGTTGATGGGTTCTAGAAATAATAATTTTTTATTATTTTTGGAAGTTTTTTTAATCATATGTATCTCCTCTTTAGTACTTTTGCTTTCATAGCAGGGCGCACAATTTGGCATAACTGCCCAATCCATAAGGTGGATCAATCCATAAAAAAAGCCGTTACAACTTACGTTGAAACGACTGACAACGCTTTAGCTGTATTTATTAATCGCCCGCAATTTGCTCTTAACTCGGCGATAATTATTCTTAACAAATAACCAATAATTTTACAATTATTAAGATCTTTTTTTACTAGCCTTTCGTTGTTCATTTTGATAGCTGGGACATGAAAAGTTTCCCATGCCAAACATATCTTCAATAAAATTCTGCCATATGTAATTTATTCTATGTAAAACATTTTTCATAATGGTCTCCCGTTAAAGCTAATTAACCATTATAATGATAATAAGTCATAAATACGACTGTAATTAAAGAAAAACATTATATGCATCATGACCCTAAATAATGAACAATTGACAAATAAACAAACAAAGTTTGCAAACCTTGTGGCAGTTGAGGGTATGAGTAATACCCAAGCTTACATAATTGCCTATAACCCTAGTAAAAATGCCAAACAAAAATCAATACATGAAATGGCTTGTAGAGTTTTTGCTAACGTCAAGGTTCAGTCAAGGATTAAGGCTATTCAATGCCAAATTGAACAAGAAAAGCATATGAGAGCTCTGAGAAGAGAGGAATATGTATTGAACCGTTTAACAATAGAAGCTGAATTTGCAGATAATGCCAGTAGTCGTATTAGAGCTTTAGAATTGCTAGGCAAAACTGTAAATATGTTCAAAGACAAGCAAGAACCTAAAAAGGAAATGCCAAAAGCTAGTGAAGAAGTTAAAGAAGAATTAATGATAAAGTTACAAAAGCTTTTGTCTTCTTAATATTGTTCTAATCTAAAAAATAAAAAATAATTTTTTTCTAAATTTTCTGATTTTAATTAGTCAATATAAGCCTGTATAAGTCAATAAATGTCTGTATAAGTAAAATAATGTATTTTTTTAAAATTTTGACTTTTTTGTTAAAATATGTTAAAAATTTTTTAATTTGTTTGATACGAATATCGAATATATTTCAAATCACATAATAAGATATGAGTAGCAAGTTGGTGTTTTCTTTAACACCAAGTGATCAAACATATTAACTTGTATTTATTTAATTTAATGAAGTGTTATATAATTAAATATTACTGATTACCAAATTAAAAAATTTTGTAGATACAAATTTTTTTTTTAATTTTTACTTCTATATCCTCTAAATCAAATAAAATTGAATATTAATCCATGAGAGTATAAGGTTTTTGTATAATTAATTATTGGTTTTGGAGGAGCGTTATGCCTAGACATAGGGGCACATATAATCCTAAAAATCATGAGGCATACGAACTCAGTCGTTCTCGCATTGAAAACTTTGTTAAATGTCCTGCTTGTTTTTATTTAACTCAAGTTAAAGGAATAAAGTTTCCAAGCATACCCGGTTTTAATATTAATGAAGCAACTGACATTCTTCTTAAAAGAGATTTTGATAAATACCGTGGTGCTAAAACCACACACGATTTCTTAATTAATTTGGGGATGGAACATCTAATTCCATTCGAGCATCCAGACTTTGAGCTTTGGACACAAAGTATGCATTTTGGAGCACAAGGAAGGATGCATTTTATTCATGAGGCAAGTAACTTAAAAGTTGGTGGTGGGTTAGACGATGTTTGGTTAAATACAAAGACAGAAGAGTTACATATTGTTGATTATAAAAGTACCTCACAGAAGACTGAGGGCATGGAAATTACCCTAGAGGATAAATGGAAAGCAGCCTACAAAAGACAAATGGATTTGTATGTGTGGGTGATGCAAAAAAAGGGGTTTAATGTTAGTTCTATTTCTTATACTGGAGGATATTTTTTATAGTTTTTTAATCAACAAGAAGCTACGATGTTTAAAACGACGGAGACCGTTTAGAGCCAACACTAATGAAAATTATAGTTTTCTTAATCACTGAAGAAGAAGCTAGAGGCAACAATGATATTTTTATTTTTTAAAATGATTAGAATTTTTTGATCAACCAATTTTAAATACACCTTATAATTTCCTAATAGACACTGGGAATTAGAAGACTGGGCAACCAACACAATTTTGGTTGGACCATCATCACTAATTAGACCACCAAGGCCAACGTCAAAGAAATGATAATGAAAATTAAAGACTGTTTAAATCAACTGAGCAAGAGTATAATACCTCTGGTTATATAAACAGGATAAGAGAATTAGTTGATCAATGGAGAAAGCTTCCTAATGAACGTGACTGGCAAGTAACATCAGAAACTGCTCAATTGCTGCGCTTTTGGCGATTACATGAGTTTGAGACAATTCGCCCCTTCTTTTGCCAAGTTGAAGCTGTGGAAACTGCTATTTGGTTAGCGGAAGTTGCTCCAAAAATGGGAAGACGTACTGAAAATATACTCAAACGCTTAAAAATAGCTAATGAGCAGGCTAATCCAGAAATTTTTCGAATTGCATTTAAATTGGCTACTGGTGCTGGCAAGACTACAGTAATGGCCATGCTGATTGCTTGGCAAACTGTAAACGCTGTTCGTCATCCGCAAACTAAATCATTTTCCCGTGCATTCTTGATTGTTACACCCGGTATCACAATTAAAGATCGCTTGCGCGTTCTTCAACCAAATGATCCTGAAAGTTATTATAAAACACGGGAACTCATTCCTTCGGATATGCTTGGTGATATTGAAAAAGCAAAAATAGTCATCACCAATTATCACGCTTTTAAATTGCGTGAAACCATAGAAATTTCAAAAACTGGGCGAACTTTATTAAAAGGAAGAGGAGATGAAATTCAGACATTAGAAAGCGAAGGTCAGATGATTAAGCGTGTCATGGGTGAGTTGATGAGCGCAAAAAAAATTGTTGTTATTAATGATGAAGCACACCATTGTTACCGAGAGAAACTCTCTCAGAGGAAGAAAATTTAAAAGGTGACGATAAAAAGAAGCAGAAAAAAACAAAGAAGCTGCACGTTTATGGATAACAGGTATTGAAATGGTAAAACGTAAGTTAGGTGTAAGAGATTGTTTACGATTTATCTGCCACACCCCTTTTCTTGAAAGGTTCTGGTTATGCAGAAGGAACACTTTTCCCTTGGTTTCTAGTGATTTTTCATTAATGGATGCAATTGAATGTGGCATTGTCAAACTGCCTCGTGTTCCTGTATCTGATAACGTAGCACGCCCATGAAATGCCGATTTATCGAAATTTATGGGACTACATAGGTAAAAGTATGCCTAAAAAAGGGCGCGGTGAGGAAAAAGCCGATCCCGATAAGCTTCCATTAGAATTAAAAACTGCTTTAGATGCTCTTTATGGACATTACGAAAAGATTTTTGAAAGTTGGAAAAAGAAGGAATTTTGGTTCCTCCTGTTTTATTGTTGTTTGTAATAATACTTCTACATCTAAGCTAGTTTTTGACTATATATCAGGTTTTGACCGAGAAAATAATAATAACGAAATAGAGTCTATTCCCGGCAGATTAGAACTTTTCCAAAACTATGATAAGCAAGGTAATCGTTTATCAATTCCAAGAACATTATTGATTGATAGCAACCAACTTGAGACTGGAGACACTCTTGATAAAGAGTTTAGAGAGGCTGCCGCTCCGGAAATTGAAAGATTTCGCCGTGAAATTTTAGAACGATCAGGTAATCAAAAAGAAGCTGAAAACATTAATGATGCAACAATGCTTCGTGAAGTAATGAATACTGTTCGAAAAGCAGGGTCACTTGGTGGTCAAATAAGATGTGTCGTATCAGTTTCGATGCTAACTGAAGGCTGGGATGCAAACACAGTGACACATGTGCTCGGAGTTCGTGCTTTCGGAACTCAACTGCTATGTGAGCAGGTTGTTGGTCGTGCCCTTCGTCGCCAATCATATGAGTTGAATGAAGAAGGTTTTTTTAATGTTGAATATGCTGATGTTCTAGGTATCCCATTTCATTTTGCAGCAGAACCGGTTGTACCTAAACCAAATCCACCGCGTCCGACTATTCGTGTTTGTGCAATTCGTGAGCGTGATCATCTAGAAATAAGATTTCCAAGGTAGAGGGATATCGAACAGAGCTTCCCACAACTGCGTTAATACCAAATTTTACAGATGAGCATACTTTACGTTTGTCTCCTGATGTAGTTGGCCCTTCCATAACCAATGTCCAAGGTATAGTAGGAGAGGGAACAAGCTTACTTTAGAACATACTAAAGACACGCGAAAAAGTTCAGTTATATATAGTTTAGCGGCGCACCTTCTTTATAATCATTATCGGGATGCAAATGAGCAGCCTAAACATCATCTGTTCATGCCTTTAAAGAAAATTTGCCATTATTGGTTAGATAATCATTTAGAGTGTATTGGAAATACCTATCCAGCACAGGTAATGTATGAACAGATTAAAGATATGGCTGCAAATAAGATTAAATCTGCAATTACTGAAACTTATTCTGGTGAACAATTAGTTAAAGCGGTTCTTGATCCATACAATATGCAAGGATCATCTATATATGTCAATTTCACTACATCCAATACATGCCGGTATGAAACTAATGAGCATAAGTCTCATATAAATTATGTGATTGGTGACAGCGAATGGGAATTAGATATGGCAGAAGCTTTAGAAAATTGTCCACGCGTACTGGCTTATGTCAAAACCATTCACTTGGGTTTGAAGTACCTTATTTATTTGGATCTGAGCCACGCAAATACCGCCCAGATTTCATTGCAAAAGTAGATGATGGTATGCTTGGTGACCCACTTAATTTAGTAATTGAGGTGAAGGGTTATCGTAATGAAGCAGCTATAGAAAAATCTAATACCATGAAGGCATTTTGGGTACTGGTGTGAATAATTTGAAAAAATTCGGCCGTTGGGCTTTTTTATAGAATTCAGGGTGATGCTCTTGATAGCAAAGCCAGTGTGACAGCTGTGGAGAGGTTAATGCACAATCGGGTACTACAAATAAAATACAGATGCTACAAAATGAAAACTTGGGTCAAAGTGAGGGGTTAAAAAGTATGGCAAAAAAACCAAAAGCCAGTTGAAACTATTACCCATAAAGATGATACACGTACCAATATTCCCACAGCAGAATATGAAAATATAATGCGAGATGAAGATAAAAAGCCAATTGAATTGAAATATCCTCGCAACTCAGATTTAGATCCTCAGCTAGTCTTGGCGGGGCAAAGATAATCAGGATTGGTCTGATTTGGTAGTGACCGCACCGCCTCTTTATATACAAGAAAAATCAATCCCAAACATATTATAGATGATCTTATGCGACAGTCAAAAAAACGGGCAGATGACAAAGCGCAGGAAAATGCACCAGATCTATTCGCTAATATGTTTGATGGGAAATTGATCCAGAAGCTAAAACCGAATTTCTATGCCCATGATCAGAACTGACCAATCGGATGATTTTGGGCGACAGTCTGCAGGCTATGGCATCACTGGCAGAACGTGAAGGGCTACGTGGAAAGTGCAATGCATATATTTTGACCCACCTTATGTGGGATTAAGTTTGGCTCAAACTGGCAGGTGTCGACCCAATCACAGGATGTAACTGGATGCAAAGGTAGACCAAATAACTAGAGAGCCGAGATGTAAAAGCATTCCGTGGGACACATGGTCGGACAAATTCACTGTACTTAGTTATCATCGATTGCGACGACCCCGACGGGCCCGCAGGCAGCACGCCATCCGCATGACCCGCACCCTGGCGAAGATCCTCGACGAGCGCACCGCCGACGGCTACGTGTTCCGCGTCGATCTGCGGCTGCGCCCCGATCCCGGCTCGACGCCGCTGGCGCTTTCCGTGCTGGCAGCGGAAACCTATTACGAAAGCCTGGGCCAGAACTGGGAACGGGCGGCGATGATCAGCGCGCCCGCCCGATCGCCATGACATTGCGGCCGTATGAAGGTTCCTGCAGCACCTGCGGCCGTTCGTTTGGCGCAAGAGCCTCGACTTCGCGGCGATCCAGGACATCCACTCGATCAAGCGCCAGATCCATGCCCACAAGGGCGGCGGCAAGGTCGCCGTCAACGGCCACGACATCAAGATCGGCCGCGGCGGCATTCGCGAAATCGAATTCTTCGCCCAGACCAGCAACTGATCTGGGGCGGGCGCGAACCGTCGCTGCGCACCAGCTGCACCATCGAGGCGATCCGCCACCTGGTCGAACACGGCATGGTCGAGGCCGACACCGCCGACGCGCTGGAACGCGCCTACGAGTTCCTGCGCCGCGTCGAGCACCGCCTGCAGATGCAGCGCGACGAACAGACCCAGACCCTGCCCGACGACGATGCCGGGATCGCCCAGGTCGCGGCCTTCTGCGGCTATGCCGACGCCGATGCGTTCCGCGCCGATCTGATGCACCTGAAACGTGCAGGCCATTACGGCCATCTGTTGAGGATGCGCTGGCGCTGACGGCGGAAACGGTCATGCCGGCAACCCGCCTTCACCGGTGCCGAAAGCGACCCGGAGACCCTGAAGACCCTGGCCCGGTTCGGTTTCACCGATCCGGCGGTGGTCGACAAATCGATCCGCGCCTGGCACCACGGACGCATCCGCGCCACCCGCTCGACGCGGGCCAGGGAACTGCTGACGGAACTGACCCCGGCGCTGCTCGAAGCCATCGGCAAGCAGCCCGACCCGGACGCCACCTTCATCCGTTTCGATGCCTTTCTTTCCGGCCTACCGGCGGGCGTGCAGCTATTCTCGATGTTCCAGGCATACCCGGAACTGCTGCAACTGCTGTCGGAAATCATGGGCGAGGCGCCCCGTCTGGCGGCGCACCTGGAGCCGCCGCCTGAGCCTGCTGACAGGTGCTCAGCGCTGATTTACGACCCCGCCCGACATCGACAGCCTGGGCGCCGACTGCGCCGAGGCTCCCGACCGACGCCATGTTCTTCTGAGTGATATCCTCGATGCGACGCGGCGCTGGAACGCCGACAAGCGGTTCCAGATCGGCGTGCAGATGCTGCGCGGCGTGACCGGCGGCGCCGACGCCGCCCGGCATTTCAGCGACGTCGCCGATGCGGTGCTGCAGACCCTGATCCCGGAAGTCATCCGCGAATTCGAAAAAGCGCACGGCAGGATCGCCGGCGGCGCACTGTGCGTGCTGGCGCTCGGCAAGCTCGGCTCGCGCGAGTTGACACCGTCGAGCGACCTCGACCTGATCTTCATCTACGGTGCCGGGACGCCGACGATCAGTCCGACGGTGGCCGCCCGCTGGCGGTGTCGCAGTATTTCAGCCGCCTCGGCCAGCGCATCATCAACGCCGATGTCGATGACCGCCGAGGGCACGCTGTACGAGATCGACATGCGGCTCAGGCCGAGCGGCGACAAGGGACCGGAGGCGACCGCGCTCGACGGGTTCGAGCGCATTACGCGGAAACCGCCTGACGTGGGAGCAATGGCCCTGGTCCGCGCCTGCGTGATTTTCGAAACCGGCGGTATCGGCGCAAAGGTGCTGGACAGCATTCGCGATACCGTGACCCGGTCGCGCGACACCGCCAAGACGGCATCGGAGGTCGCCAACATGCGGGGCCGCATCGAAAAGCAGTACGGCACAGACTGCATCTGGTCGATCAAGCAGGTCGCCGGCGGTCAGGCCTGATGTCGATTTCCTGGCCCAGTATCTGGTTCTGGTGTATGCTGATGCGCATCCTGAGATCGTTTCAATGCCGCGACGTGTTCACTACGGCCGGCGACAGGGGCTTTGATCGACGAAACAGATGCCATGTTGCTGGCCGCGGCGAAGGCCCTGTACAGGGACCTGCAGACGTTTCTGGCGCTGACCATCGAGGGCGAGATGACCGATGCCAAGGTCGCGACGTTTACCGGGCCGCTGCGCGAGGACCTTGCGGAAATCACCGGCGACGCCGATTTCGACGCACTTTCCGAACGTCTCGCCCGCACCGAACGCGACGTGCGCGCCGCCTTCGTGCGTTATCTCGGCGATCCGAAAACCGCCGGCGATGCCGACAGCGCCGACATTTGATCTGGACGCCGATTTGCGGCGTACTACATGAAGATAATAAACAGGAGAACGACCCATGCTCGAAGCCGGCGATAAAGTCACAAATTTCACCCTTCCCACCAACGGCGGCGGCACGCTGTCGCTGAAGGACCTGAAGGGCAAGAAGGCGGTCATCTATTTCTATCCCAAGGACATGACGCCGGGCTGCACCACCGAGGCGCAGGACTTCCGCGACCATATCAAGGCCTTCGACAAGGCCGACTGCACCGTCGTCGGGGTGTCCAAGGACAGCGTCAACGGCACGATATTTCGTCGAGAAGCAGAACCGACGTTCAAGCTGATTTCCGACGAAACCGGCACCTTATGCGAGGATTTCGGCGTCTGGGTCGAAAAGAACATGTATGGGCGCAAGTACATGGGCATCCTGCGCGCGACCTTCCTGGTCGATGCAAAGGGCGTCATTCGCCAGGTCTGGCCCAAGGTCAAGGTCAAGGGCCACGCCGCCGAGGTGCTGGAAGCGGCGAAAAACCTTTGATATCAAGGCCCCTCTGGGCGGCGCCCCCTATTGTGGCTTACCACGATATTCCGCCGCGCCGGGGTCTGCTATCAACGACATGCACGACAGCGTGTTCGGCGCAGGCCTTTGAAACTGCGGCGATTTTAACGCCGTTGCGCATAACTCTCCCAGACAGGACGCAAGCCGCGATATAATGACAAGAATTGCCGCCCGGAGTCCTGAGAGATGAGTAACCCCCCCAGAGAAATGTCGGCGGATTCGCGGCTGGTCATCGGCCTGGCCGGCATTCTGGCGATCGCGTTCTCGGTGTATCTGTATCCTCGTTATGTGCGGTCAACGACGTCAATAACTCCTGGCGCCAGCAGGAAGAAAATCTTGCCCTGAGATCCGCGGCGCTGACGGAGTTGAACCGGAGTCTCGGCTACAACGGCCTGATCCACAACTTCAAGAACTACATCCTGCGCCAGAGAGATTCATACAGGATCAAGGCAGAAGATGATTACGCCATCGCCATGCAGGCTATTCAGCGGCTGTTGCTGACCGATCCGTCCGCC
The DNA here is from genome assembly GCA_038131365.1 of Candidatus Marisalimonas marina. Classification (GTDB taxonomy): domain Bacteria; phylum Pseudomonadota; class Alphaproteobacteria; order Puniceispirillales; family Marisalimonadaceae; genus Marisalimonas; species Marisalimonas marina. The sequence goes on from JAYPPH010000005.1 coordinate 542,457, forward strand.
GACGAAGTCGCGGCACTGAAAACGGTGCGTGAGGTTGCCGAGAATTATCACGACCGGCTCGGCGATGCCCAGATCGCCATCGCCAACGGGCTTACGGTTCGCGAAGTCGACCAACTGGTACGCATCGACGACAGACAGGCCGCAGCGGCGCTGGCGCAACTGCAGGAAACCACCCGCAAACGATCCGAGGAAGGTCTCGCTGCCACGAATGAAGCCATCGAAGGCACCCTGGCGCATATCGCCGGCGGCTTTTTGATGCTGCCGATCATCCTGATCTCGGCCTTCATCATTATACGCTACATCCGGCGCATCGACGAAATGCGCGACCAGAACAGGCGCCAGAGTGACCTTCTGGAATTAACGCTGGAATCCATGGATCAGGGTATTTCCATGGTCGACGACAAGCTGAACCTGGTCGTCATGAACGACCGGTTTTACGAACTGCTGGACTTTCCGAAGGACATGATGCCGCCGGGCACACCGCTGGAGACGGCGTTCCGCATCAATGCCGAGCGCGGCGAATACGGCCCCGGCGACCAGAAGGCGCAGATCGAGGAACGGCTTGCCCTGGCACGCAAGTTCGAGCCGCACCTGTTCACCCGCGAACGGCCGGACGGCACGGTCCTGGAAATTCGCGGCGCGCCGCTTCCGGGCGGCGGCTTCGTGACCACCTATTCCGACATCACGGTGCGGGTCCGCGCCGAGCGCGAGGCCCGCGAAGCCCGCTCCAGCCTTCTCGAAGCGATCGCCGTGATGGACGAGGGGTTCGTGTACTTCGACAAGGACGACAAGCTGGCGCTGTGCAACGACCAGTACCGCGAGTACTACCCCTTGTCCGCCGACCTGTTCGTGCCCGGCACCACGTTCGAGCACATCATCCGCGAAGGCGCCAAACGCGGCGAATACAATATCGATCCGGACAAGATCGAGGAATGGGTCCAGGAACGGTCCGAACTGCACCGCACCTCCGACCGCTCTTTCGAGCGCAAGATGGCGTCCGGGCGCTGGCTGAAAGTAACCGACCGGCGCACCCCGGACGGCGGCTCCATCGGCTTTCGCGTCGACATCACCGAGCTTAAGGAAGCACAGGAAAAGGCCGAGGCCGCGAACGTCGCCAAATCATCCTTCCTGGCCAACATGAGCCACGAAATCCGCACACCGATGAACGCCATCATCGGCCTCACGCCAACTGGCCCTGAAAACCGACATTCCGACTCGCACCCGCGATTATCTGGAAAAGGTGCACAATTCGGCGCATGCGCTGCTCGGCATCATCAACGACATCCTCGATTTCTCGAAGATGGAAGCCGGGCGCCTGGAGCTTGAAAACGTACCGTTCCGCCTTGACGACGTTTTGCAGAACGACGCCTCGCTGTTCAGCGAGTCCGTCGGCGACAAGAACCTCGAGGTGCTGTTCTGGACAGAGCCGGACATCCCGCGCGCCCTTGTCGGCGACCCGCTCAGGCTCGGCCAGATCCTGACCAACCTGACCAGCAATGCGATCAAGTTCACCGAAAGCGGCGAAGTCGTCGTCCGCGTCGAGATGATCGAACGCCTGGGCGACAGCGGCCGGTTTCGTATTTCGGTCGAGGATACAGGCATCGGCATGACGCCGGAGCAGTACGATAAGCTGTTCTGCCCCTTCACCCAGGCCGACGTCACGACGACGCGGCAGTACGGCGGCACCGGCCTCGGCCTGACGATCTGCCGGGAACTGGCGGAAAAGATGGGCGGCGGCATCACCGTCGAGAGCACACCCGGCAAGGGCAGCAAATTCACCGTCGAACTGCCGATCGGGCTGCAGCAAGACGATTTGCGCAAGAGCTTGCCGGCGCATTTCGACCCGTCGCAGTTGCGGATCATGATCGTCGACGACAATCAGACGTCGCTGGACATCCTCGGCGATACGCTGCGGAGCCTCAATTTCAAACAGGTCGACTGCGAACTGAGCGCCAAGGCAGCGATCCGGAAGTTCACCGACAGTCTCGAAAGGGGCGAGTCCTGCGACATCATGATCGTCGACTGGCGGATGCCGGAAATGAACGGCATCGAACTCACCAAACGCATCAGAGCGGCCTGCAATGGCGCGCAGGCACCGGCAGTTTTCATGATCTCCGCGCACAACCGCATGGAAATCGTGCGCCAGGCGGACCAGATCGGGCTGGCGGGATTCCTCGTCAAGCCGGTCAACACCTCGCTGCTGATCGATGCCATCTCAGATCATTTTTCCAGCATCGGCACCCCGCACGACATCCTTATGCCGGACAGCATCGAGGAAACGCAGATCCACGACGCCATCAGGGACCTGCGGGTGCTGGTGGTCGAGGACAACGCCATCAACCAGCAAGTCGCCACCGGCATCCTCGGTGATGTGGGTGTCCGCGTCGAGCTGGCCGACAACGGCCGCATCGCCGTCGAGCGCATGAAGAAAGATCCGGACAGTGTCGATGTCATCCTGATGGATCTGCAGATGCCGGAGATGGATGGCTATGAGGCGACACGGCAGATCCGCGCCCTGCCGGACATGGCGTCAAAGCCGATCATCGCCATGACGGCACACGCCATGAACGAGGAACGCGATGCCTGCCTGGCCGCCGGCATGAACGATCACGTCTCGAAGCCCATCGTGGCGACGAAGCTGTTCGGCACGCTGGCAAAGTGGGCGCCGCAAAGGGCGCCACTCACCGCACCGGCTGTCGCGTAACGGCTTCGGCAGACCCCGCACCCGCGGAACCTGTTGCCGCAGAACCTGTTGCCATCGGGCCGGCACCGGCGAACAGCCGGCTGACGGGACCGGACAGCGAAGACGGTTTCAATTTTGCCCAGGCCAAGGACCGGCTCGGCCTCGACGATGCCTTCTTCTTCAAGCTGCTGCGCGACTTCAACGACAAATATGAAAATTTCGAGGCCGAGCTTACCGGCGCCTTCGACAACGGTGACGTCGAGACAGCGGCCCGGCTGGTTCATACGGTCGCCGGTCTGGCAGGCACTGTCGGCGCAGAAGACCTGCAGCGGGAATCCCGTGCGCTCGAGAATGCTCTTCGCGAGAACGGTCTGGACGGCGCCGACCCCGCCCCGGCCATTGCCGCGCATGCACGGACCAGGCACGTTCTCGACGCCCTGCAGGCGAGCGGCGAGGCGCTTGGGCAAACGCCGTCCGAACAGGCACAAGCCTCTGATATTCCAGGCTTATTGAAGCAACTGGAGGCCGGCCTGAAGGCCAAGCGGATCTCCGCGCGCAAGCTGGTGGAAGAGTTGGAAACCACCCTGGACGGGTCCGGCGGCGCAACCTTCGAGACGCTGAAAACCGCCGTCGGCAAACTCGATTTTGAAAAAGCCTGCCATATACTCCATAAATTACGGGACGAACTGGTCGAACATAAAGGCGGTACGGCGTGAACATACCCGAAACCAAGGCGAAAATCCTCATCGTCGATGACGAACCCCTGAACATCGAGGTCATGAGCGGTACGCTCGAGGAACTTGGCGATATCATGTTCGCGACCACCGGCGATGAAGCCGTCGAACTGGCGGTCCGGGAAAAACCGGACATCATCATCCTCGACGTGATGATGCCCGGCTCCGACGGCTATCAGGTCTGCCGCCAGCTCAAGGAAACGACGGGCACGGAAAACATCCCCGTCATTTTCGCCACCGCGATGTCCGATGACACCGACGAGGCCAAAGGCTTCGAGGCCGGCGCCGTCGATTACGTCACCAAGCCGATCGTCGCCCCGGTGGTACTGGCGCGGGTCAGGAACCATCTGCAACTGAAGCGCTATCGCGACTATCTGGAAACCATCGCCTTCATCGACGGCCTGACCGGGGTGCCGAACCGGCGCAGCTTCGACCAGCACATCCGCGCCGAATGGCAGCGCGCGACCCGCAGCAACACCGAACTGTCGCTTCTGCTGATCGATATCGATCACTTCAAGCAGTACAACGACACCTATGGCCACCAGGCCGGTGATGCCTGCCTGACGCTGGTCGCCAAGGCGCTGTCGTCGTCCGTGCACCGGCCGGGCGACTAGGTCGCGCGATACGGCGGCGAGGAATTCGTCTGCGTACTGCCGACGACCAACCTCGAAGGCGCGACGCAGATCGGCGCGACGCTGCGCGAAGCGGTCAACTTTCTGAAGATTCCGCACAAGTCGTCGAGCGTCTGCGGTCACGTCACGATCAGCATCGGCGGTGCCATGGTGACTCCGGACCAGTCGATCGAAATCGGCGATCTGATCAGTGCCGCCGATGCCAACCTTTACAAGGCGAAGCAGCAGGGCCGCGACCGGGTCATCATGTCCTGAGCCGCGGGCCTTCCTGCCTCAGCAGCCTTCCACAAGCCGCGGAGAGCGGCTAACCTCTGATCCCCGCATCGCAACCCGGCACGACCCGGCAAGTTCAGGAGGGCCAAGGCATGGCCGAAGCAGACGGCGCGAAGCGCAAAAAAGGCAAGGGTTCCAAAAAGGCGTCAAAAGCCAAACTGCTGATCCCGATTATCGGCGGCGTCGTGGTGTTTCTGCTGATCGGCGGCGGCCTGTCCTATTACATGGGCTGATCCACGCCGTCATGGGCTGGGAACGTCCGCAGCATCACGCCGAGCTTGAGCTCGGCAAACCGGTGTTCCATCCGTTGCCGGAAATCCGCACCGATCTTAAAACCGGTGAATGCCGCGCGCCGTTCATGCGCGCCGTGATTCACGTGCAGTTGATGCCGGAAGACGTGGGCCGGCTGCAGGATGCGGAAATGCAGGTCATGGACGCGATCCTGACGCACCTGCGCGGTCAGGAGCGCCAGCACGTGGTCGGCAAGGAAGGCTCGGAGCGGCTGCGCTTCGAACTGGTGTAGATCATCCAGAACATCATCCGCCCGGCACAGGTGCACACGGTGCTGTTCAAGGAACTGGTGGTGCAGTAGCACCCGGAAACAATGGTGCAGTAGCCGCCGTGCCCATGCTTCGAGACGCGCTCTGCGCTCCTCAGCATGAGGCGTTCGTCTCCATTGCCTCATCCTGAGGAGCCCCGGACCTGTCCGGGGCGTCTCGAAGGATGCAGCAGCACCCGTGCTTACGCAGCGCTTTCGTCCGCGTCCTTGATCTTCGACGCCAGCGCCGCTTCCAGGAACATGTCGATGTCGCCGTCGAGCACGGCCCCGGTGTTCGAGGTCTCGACCTCGGTGCGCAGGTCCTTGACCATCTGATAGGGCTGCAGGACGTAAGACCTGATCTGCCGGCCCCAGCCGATTTCGGTTTTCGTATCCTCGGTCGCCTGGGCGGCGTCCTCGCGCTTCTTCAGTTCCATCTCGTACAGGCGCGCACGCAGCATCGACATCGCCTGGGCGCGGTTCTTGTGCTGCGAACGGTCGTTCTGGCACTGCACGACGATACCGGACGGCTGGTGCGTGATGCGGATCGCGCTTTCCGTCTTGTTGACGTGCTGGCCGCCGGCGCCGGACGCGCGGTAGGTGTCGACGCGCAGGTCCTTGTCGTCGATTTCGATGTCTATGTCGTCGTCGATGACCGGCGAGACCCAGGCCGAGGAAAAACTGGTGTGGCGGCGCGCCGACGAATCGTAGGGCGAGATACGCACCAGCCGGTGCACGCCGCTTTCCGTCTTCAGCCAACCGTAGGCGTTGAGGCCGGAGATTTTCAGCGTCGCCGACTTGATGCCGGCTTCTTCGCCGGGGCTTTCTTCGAGCCATTCGACCTGATAGCCGTGATGGTCGGCCCAGCGGGTATACATGCGCAAAAGCATTTCAGCCCAGTCCTGCGCCTCTGTGCCGCCGGCACCGGCCTGGACCTGCAGGAAGCAGTCGTTCTCGTCGGCTTCGCCCGACAGCAGCGTTTTCAACTGCGCCTTCTGGGCACGGCCGAGCAGTTCGCGCATCGACGCCTCGGCCTCGGCCATGACGTCGGCGTCGCCTTCGGCTTCGGCCAGTTCAAGCAGATCGGCGGTATCGCGCAGATCGCCGTACAGACCGTCGACTTCCTTGATGCCGGCTTCGACCTTGGTGCGCTCGCGCATCAGCGCCTGCGCCTTGGCGGGATCGTTCCAGATGTCCGGGCTTTCGGCGAGGGAGTTCAGTTCTTCGAGACGGAGCTTTGCCTGATCGTAGTCAAAGATGCCTCCTCAGCAGTCCTGCGGACTGCTCGATCTCGTCGGCCATGTTCTGAAATTCGGCGCGCATGCGGGCGGGTTCCTTTAATTCGTTCGTGCTGTTTTTACCGTTACAGGAGCCGTTCTCAAGCTCATTCAGTCCGCCTTTCCTGCACGCCGTCGGCCACAGGGAGAGGCTCGTGAAGGGGGTGTCCCGGTTTCCCGCCGCCACGCACCGACATACAGTCCCGGCATGGAAATCGATCTCTCGACGCTTGGCGTTTTCATCGCCGCATCGCTGGCGCTCTACATCTCACCGGGGCCGGACATGGTCTATGTCGCCAGCCGTGCCATGGGCCAGGGCGCACGTGCCGGGGTGATCTCGGCACTGGGTATTTCCAGCGGCATCCTGGTGCACATGTTCGCGGCTTCGTTCGGCCTGGCGGCGCTGCTTCAAGGTATGGCCGGCGGCGTTCCTGATCATCAAGTGGGCGGGCATCGCATACCTGGTCTATCTCGGGCTGCGCGCCCTGCTGAGCCGCGCCGGGACCGTCACCCTGCAACCGACGCAAACCCGGCGCGACGACTGGCGGCTGTACCGTCAGGGGTTCTTCTGCAACATCCTGAACCCGAAGATCGCGATCTTCTTCCTCGCCTTCCTGCCGCAGTTCACCGACGCCCAACACGGCAACATCACGCTGCAGATGCTGTTTTACGGCGCCGTGTTGGCCGGCGGCGGACTGGTGTGGATTCTGTTCATCGCCTATGCCTTCGGCCGGGCCGGCAACTGGTTCGCCCGCCATCCGGGCGCGCTGAGATGGCAGAAGTGGATCACCGGCTCGTCGATGCTGGGTCTGGCGCTGTTCGTCGCCCTGGACGAGGGCGCCTAAGATAGGCCTTGGACGGGGGCGCGTAAGTCACGCCCTGGACGAGGGCGCGTAGGCTGTCGGTTCGCGCAACACGTGAGAAACGTCGTCTCTTGTCCGCTATTGTCCTCATTGGAGACGACCCGCGGAACTCATTTGAACGGCGGTTATTAGCCAGAAGTTGACGATTTGGGGTGTCGCCTGTAACCGCAACTTGCTCAGCAGAACATCCGTATGGGGTAAAAGATACGCATGGGACATGTTGACGCAGTTTGGTATTGTGCCCCACATCTTGCTGCACCCGTTTTCGATTTGGACAAAGTATTTTGATCAACACATTCCGAAAGTATGCTCTGAGACGACCGTACAGTCGGAAGATACGCGTTCCATCAGCTTTCGCATTCGCCGTCTCCTCAGATCACCTTGCGGCAGATTTGATCCTATCGTTGCAAGGAAAAGACCCGTTGGCGGGCATCCTTGCAAGCCTTCGCGCTGCGTACACTTGTGACGAGGACACGCTCAACAAGTTAATTAAACAACTCCAAACACCAAGCTCCTACCATGAAGTCCTTCGTTTATTCAAATCGACCGATATCAGAAAATACACCATTTGCACATTGCGAGATTACTACGCCAGCGGGGCAGAGCTCGACCGTACTCAGGCAGCACTTTTAAGGACAGTTGCTGAAGCACTTGACCCGGAAAGTGATGCTGTTTTTCGGCGCCGATAAGAACCAGGAACGTGAGCCCGAAATTCTGAAATTCGAGCAAGATCCCCAAGGGGCAACATCATTATCTGTCTCGATTTATTTCAGAGGTAAGTTTTTCCCCACATCGCGACCCCATGATCTCGCTTACCGGCTGGCTTCAGCTTTTGACTCTGTCGGGGGAAGTTGTCATCTCGTTGACCCCGATCAAGACAATATGAATTTTCCGAAGAGCGATATTGCACTCGTCGACGACCCGCACGTATTCAGGAAATCTCCGAAGGAGAAGCGACGCTTTCTTGAGAGTATTCGGGAACATTCAAGGGTAATGGTGATGTTCGAAATGGACCCGTGGGCGCGCGGTCTTACAGAGCGGATAACCGCAAAC
>JAYPPH010000006.1:0-245731 GCA_038131365.1 Candidatus Marisalimonas marina
TTTTAAATTATAAGGATATTAAATGACATCTCGGCGACAATTTTTAAAATATATACCCTGTACTTTTGTTGTTACCAAATATAACGCTGTTCTTGCAGATAATAAGAATGTGATCAATTATAAAATTACTGCCAAAAAAACAAGTTTTAGTTTTAAAGATAATACTTCTGCTGAGTTATTACTATATAATGACACTAATCCTGGTCCAACATTGAAAGGAAATGTTGGAGATATTTTAAGGGTTAATTTTACCAATAACCTTGATGAACCCACAAGTATTCATTGGCATGGTATTAAAAACATCAATAAAATGGATGGGGTTCCTTATTTAACCCAAGACCCAATTCAACCTGGGGAAACTTTCGTTTATGAATTTCCTTTAAATCATTCTGGAACTTATTGGTATCACGCCCATATGGATTCATGGAAACAAGTCGCAAAGGGGTTGTATGGTCCGTTAGTGGTAAATGATAAAACTGATGACCTTATAGAAGATGATATTGTTATTTTAGCAGACGATTGGAGATTAGATAAAAATTATGAAATTGATGAAAAATCTTTTGGTTCATTAATGGATTGGTCACATGCAGGAAGAGTAGGTAATTGGCTAACAATTAACGGGGAAAAATCACCCCAATACTCAATTAAAGCAAATAGTCGGGCAAGACTAAGGTTTATAAATGCTTCTAATGCTCGTATTTTAAAATTTGGATCAAGCTTAAAAAACAATAATATAATTGCTATTGATGGGGTTACAGTAAATCCGATGCTAGTAAAAAATTTTACATTAGCACCAGGACAAAGAATAGATTTACTTATAAATACAATTGACCTTTTGAAAGTTGATTTTTTTGAAATTAGTCATACGAAAAAGCTGAAAGCTTTTACCCTAAATGTAACCAAAGCAAATAATAAAACGAAAGACATCGCTAACATTAATTTTAAATCTAATTGGATTTTGCCAAAATTAGACAATGCAAAAACTATAAGCATACGAATGCAAGGTGGAGCGATGGGCAACCTTTCAAAAGCAAATTTGGATGGAGTTGAAAAAGATTTTCGCACTCTTGCAACTGAAGATAAAAAATTATGGGCTTTTAACAAAGAAATTGGAAGTTATGAATATTTACTTGCCAAAGTTAAGCTAAACCAAGTTGTAATCTTAGATGTTTGGAATGATACTCGATGGCCTCATAGTATGCACTTACATGGCAATCATTTTTTTGTGAAATCCCAAGAGTTCAAAGGGAATAATGATTTTATTTTAAGAGATACTTATTTAATGCAGGCAGGAGAAATAGCAAAGCTTATTTTTTTAGCTGATAATCCAGGCAAGTGGCTTTTTCATTGCCATATGCTTGAACATGCTGCGTCAGGAATGGTAAGTTATATTGATGTAGTTTAATTTACTTTAATTTTTTTGTGGAAACAAAAGGAAACAATTAAAGCTAATAAAACACGACTTTCAACCACCCCTAGCACGGTCATACATGGGCATTGGTCCGTGGTTCTTGGTTCATGAGGCGTTGGAGCGAATTATAGTTTTGTTTCAGTAGGAAGCTACTTTTGAGTCTTCAAACCATGATCAATTTAAAACCATCCAAGGACCATGGGTAAAGAATAATGCAACCTATGATCATGATCAACTGACCATGGCCTTTAGTTTCAAGTAACCACACTGCTGATAAGTGTATTAATTTGTGGTATAATAAAACCTCATGATAGGTAATATTCACAAGATAACAAAAAGAAACCTTTTAAAAGGTATACCCTGGCGTTTTGGACCTAATTGGCCAGGTCAAAGGTGCAAAGCAAAAACCAGAAGAGGTACACTATGTCAAAGACCCGCTAAATTACCAGTGGGTCGATGTAGACTACATGGCGGCGCTAGCACAGGGCCTAGAACCAAGGACGGTCTAAAACGACTCGTCGAATCTAAAATTAAGCATGGAAGATTTACAAAAGCTGAGCGTGAAAAGGCCAAACAAATATCTGAGAAAAGACGCAAGATACAAAATGAACTTAAGGAGTTAGAATCCTGGTTTGTTGACTACGGTCATTTGGAGAAGAACTGGCGTAAAGATTGGGGCAAACTCTAAGAGAGTGAAAACACTATATCTTATTACCTACCGAGAACAATAATCTTAAACTAAGAAAAACCCTACTATAAAGACGTCAAGGCCTATGTAAGGAGCTGTGGAACGCAAATAAAGAACTGCGGTTAGCGAACGAGGCTATTTTATCTCCGCGCAATAGGTCATTCCCAAATATGGTATTGTGTCCCAATTGTCCCAGTACGATATTGCAACTGGGACAGCTAATATCCCATATAAATCATATAGTTAAGTTGAAGTGTCCCACTGTCCCAATATTATTATATACCTCTTATAAAGTTGTTATGTATTGATAAGTAAAAAAGATGAATATTTTTTGGGGGGCCTATTATATACTGGGACAAACGGGACAGTGGGACATCAGAATGGTAAGTTTTCTTCAAGAGGTTCATCATCCTCGGACGGCTCTCTCTCAATTTCTTCAATATCCATTAAGAGACTAACTTGAATGCAGGTAACATTTTCGCGCCTTCCCTCTACACTCACTTTTTTTGTGTATCTGCCCTCACCTTCTTTTTCTAACATTCCAGCCTCAAAGAGAGCCTTTTTTATTGCGAGTTCAGAACTACCCAAATGATTTCCGAGGCGCGTAGAAAATGTTTTGATCACACTCAAAGCCGCTTTCATATCAAGATATATTTCCTTTCCAACAATCCAACCAATTTTTGTGCCTTGCCCATAAGTTACTTCATTGTCTGGCGTACCAGTTGTTTTCCATCCCCAAGTACTGGGAGCATCAGGGCATGTACCATATTTATTCGCTAAATGAGCAGCACCCATAGCGATAGAGGAGCGTAGATATTCTATAAAACGATCTGCTTCTGAGGCTTCTTGATCAACGCTCATTTGGAATTCAGCGACTTTGGTCGCCGCATTCAAGGTGGCCGCCTTGAACTTCTGTATTTCTTCATCTGAAATATCACCGCGTTCCTTGCCAAATTGCAGTAAAAGCCAAATACCGGAGGTTAATGAGGCGAGATTATCTCGCATTCTTGTATGGCCAGAAGTGGGGAGCTCTTTAATACAATCGTCGTGAGCTGCAGTTATAAGGCTTTTGATTTTATTGTGATCAGCCTGATCAGCGCCCCAACTTAAAAAATTTGACATTAATTGGGCGAGACTTTCCTGTTTTGCTAATTCCTGAAGAGCCGTGAGTGTGTCAGTTTTTGTGGCTCCTTTTTTGATACTTAAAATCACACAACGCGCTTGTAGGGAGTGCCCATTGGGAATGTCTTCGCCTGTTGCCAAAATCAATCCTCTCGGAATGTAGGCCCCTCTAACTTCCGTTGTAGATGTTAACCGGTCTCGCCCAGATTGATTTCCTTGCGCGCGAAAAACACGTTCCGCGTCTTTGTGTGATCGAGAAACCTCAGAAGGCGTACCACGGGCTACAAAGTCATCAATCGTGAACACCGCATCTTTGCAAAGGAACGCTTTTTTTTCCATTGCATTACTGGTTGAACTCCAGTTTTCAGGAAGATGTGATCCGTTAAACTCTTTTCCATAAAATGCCTGTATGCATCCAGAAATAGCTGTTTTGAAGGTTCCCGTTGTGCCTTGCAGAAAGACGCTTACAGTGCATTTTTTAAACTCTGAAAGAGTGGCGCGGAAGGCCGCACCAACGAGGAGCAAGCCAGTTCCATCATCTACGAGTTTAAAAAAGTGTTGCAGGATTTCGAAAAGCTTTTCAGCACCATTCTCATTAGGAGCAGGCAAGTCATAGTCCGAGAGTGAGCCCTGTAATTCAGTTTCAATTTCTTCATTAAGGCCAGCAGCGCTTATGCCACCACGGTTGGTGAGGTAGCAAAACTTACCGTTTTTATCTATCCATCCAGTATGGCTATAAACAGTCCGTTCTTTCGGATTTGATCTTTCTTTAATTGCTGCAGCTACATGTGCTTTATACATTGAGCCTACTGTAACCTGCGCTTTTGCACCCCAATTAGTTGGTAACCATTCTAATTTATCAAATGCATTTGCCTCTACATCAAACTTACTTAGTGGCGTTCCATTATGAAGAACGCCCACAACTGTAAATGTTTTGGAGTTATCGATACCGTTTGTGACTGTGGTTTCGTAAATAATCTCGGCATGGAAATTAGTGAGCCTGATTTCTTTTGGTCCAGTACGTGAAACTTTCATTAAATAGATTTGGTTGTGATGGCCTATGTACGAACTTTGTTGCAGGATTTCTCCGGATATTGCGAAGCCTTTCTGCCTTGCACTATCAACCATGGGACGAACATCTTTTAACGTTTGTTCAATAGTATAACCGGGCAGTGTCAATCTTCCTGCAAGCACGTCAATTTCCTCGTCGGTGTTCCCTTTTGCCACCCAACTGGCCACTAATTTTAGCATGTTGTCGTGCCAGTTTTCTCCGTTTAAGGCCGCTTCCGATGTGGTGACGCGGTTGAGCTTTATAAAAGGTTCAGCTGGTTTATTTAAAGGCAACTGCAGCGGCTCTAGAATATCATCCCAATCTTCAATTCGTTTTAATGACATCCGTTTACCTTCTCTTTCATGGTGACCAACTCAGAGATATAGCCACGCCTTTGTTTGTCCGTATTTGGATAACTGACGGTTCCCGCAACGCGCATGATCCGTGACGGATTAATTACCCTGCTGTCGGTTGCAAATTGGGTTGCTATATTGAACTGCGTGGAGCGCCATAGTTCCAAATCAGTACACGCATCAGAAAGCCTCCAGTAAGCATGACGGCGTTCGTGAGGAACGGTGCCGGTTGTCACGACAATATCTGGCTCACATAGCTCACTGAGCTTAATAATACCTGTGAGACCAGCTTGATCGTCGGCGTCTGCAAAACTGTAATGCGCCCGCAATATGTCAGGATCAGTGGCTGCTTTGCTAGCCTTGATTTTTGCATCCATTCTGATTGGGTTAATCATCATATAGATATTATACTCTTTGACATTCATGAGTATCGCAAAGTCTACGGCTTCATCAATCGTATCTAAAGAAAACCTTTTTGATTTAGGTGTTTTTTTATCACCCAAACAGCGTATCTCAAACAACCCAACCTCCTTAGAACTGTTCGGCCAATCGCAGGTGATTGCTGAGATAAAACGTAATATAATCGCTTTATTGGCGTGGAGTTTTTTAATCGTCATTTTTGTTGCCTTACGCTTGCTGCGCATGACCAAATCAGTTGTAAATTAACGGTAAATCCTAGATTATACGCTAAGTTAAGCTCATGGTCATCGCATCGTGAGTTTCACTTTGTGTTGTTGTGCTGGCTGTCGTCATTTCGTGACGCGATCCAATCATCGATCGTAGCTTCGAGCCATCCAGCTGCTCTTCCCCCGGGCATTAGCTTAAAAGGCCGTGGGAATTTGCCTTTAGCAATCAGCTCGTAAATAGTGGAAGGTCGAAACCCAATTCTATCAGGTAAATCTTGCATCCGCAGAATACGTTGTCGTTTAATTTCTGTCGCCATTTTAACCAACTCCAATCATAAATTAATGGATTTGATTGAATTGATAACAATAACCAAGAAGTTAGTCGAAGGACTTAAATCGGGATTTTAATCCGTTTTTATTTCAAAATCTCTTTCTTGAGTATTTTTTACGTTGTTCCAATAACGTCGCAGAGTTTGTGCCGAGGGAAGCCTACCCCACTCTTCTGTTAGCTGAGTAGTTGCATCTTGCAGGGTCATTCCTAATCCACCCTCACTTTCTGGTGCCATAGCTGTTGCAAGCCATCCATAAGCTAACTGTAAAATCAAATTTGTATCTTTTGCGTATTTGCTTTTTCTTTCACCTTTTTTAAATTTTACACCTAAAGCGGTTTCTGCATCTCCACCATTAGATATTTCAATCAACGCTTTAACCAAGAATTCTTTATCTTCTGGGCTCAGCTGTTTGTTTTGAGATATCTGAATGGCTATTTTTTTTAGACGAGTTTGACCTTTTCTAGCGCTCATCTTCTTAATCCTTAGACCGAGTATGCTGATTTGTATAATCATCCCAAGCAGCCATTAGTTCTCTACGTCTTTCTAACTGATCTCCGCGTCTATAGGCGGCTTCGGCTTTGTTCTTGATTGTATGGGCTAGTGCTAACTCAATTGTTTCGTTTGAGAATGTATGCGCTTCCTCAGCTGCCCAATCTCTGAAGGTGCTTCGAAATCCATGAACTGTTATATTAGATCGATCCATCTTCTTAACTAAGGTTAGTAAAGCATTGTTGCTCAAACCTTTGTTTTGTTTCCACCCAGAAAAAACATGTTCTTCAAGATTTCTATTAGATGGAATATTTGAAAGGATTTCGATTGCTCGCTTGCATAAAGGAACTCGATGTTCTTTTCCTACCTTCATGCGACTAGCAGGCACTGTCCAAACTTTCTTTTCAAGATTAATCTCAGACCACTTTGCATCGATAACTTCACTGGTACGAGCTGCAGTCAAGATAAGAAATTCTAAAGCCAAGGCAGAATATCCATTTCGCTGCCGCAGCTCCTGTAAGAAAATACCAATGTTGTTGTAGGGTAGAGCAGGAAAGTGCCTTACCCGCTTCACTTTGACGGTCTTCGATAGAATTTTATCTAGGTGACCACGTAGACGCGCTGGGTTCTCACCACCGACATAGTTTCTTGCCTTACCATAGTCCCAAATTGTTTCAATGCGCTGACGAACACGGCTTGCGGTTTCTGCCTTTGTTATCCAGATAGGCTCTAAGACTCTAAGTATGAGGTCGGTATTAATATCTGAGATAGGTAACTCGCCTAAGATTGGAAAAGCGTAGGTTTCTAGAGAGTTATGCCATTGCTGAGCATGTTTTGCATTCTTCCATTCAGGAGCTTTGGCGGCAATGCACGCTTCTGCAATTTCTTTGAAAGTTAAATTGCGAGCTTGTTTTAACTGAGCCTCGACCTGACCTTTCTTCCGTTCTTCAATGGGGTCTTTGCCATTTATCACTAATCGTTTGGCTTCTATCGCGTACTGTCTGGCTTGTGCCAAGCTTACAAATTTAAAAGACCCCAAACCCATCTCTCGCCGTGTCCGGGTTAATGGGCTTGTATATCTATATAGCCAAGATTTTGTGCCTTGCTTAGATACCTGGAGGTACAAGCCTTGCCCGCAATTATGGTATCCAATCTCTTTTATGGACTCAACACTTTTAGCTGACTTAAGAACTGCCATGTAATACTCTACCCACCACTCTACCCACCTTAAAGTAGTATATTTAAATGGATATTACTAGACCTTATTAGACTAAAAATATATTAATATACTGAAATATAACAATTTATAGTATAGTATCAGACCTTATAAGATAAGGGTATGAAGGACTTCCTCTCCGCCAATTAGATAACTATGTTAAGTCATGCTGTGTCATAACTCTATGAGGTAAGACTTAATTACATTTCCAAGTGTCAGTTAACCAAAATTGTGACATGATTATGTTATGTATCTTTTAGAGAAAAAGTATAATTCAATTGATAGAAGTTTATAAAAAACTCTTTTGGTTTTTGGGAATTACAATTCTCATCTGTTTATCTGTATCTGTTGTTTGGAGCGAAACAATGGGTGACTTAATTTGGAAAGATGGAAATTATTATAAAAAATCCTCTAATATCCCTTTTAGTGGAAAAGTAGATGGGGATATTAAAGGTATATTTAAGAATGGAAAAAAAGAAGGAACATGGGTTCGTTATTATAAAAACGGTCAATTATTTTCAGTTACAAATTATAAGATGGGAAGAAAAGATGGCACGTGGATTACTTACAATAATAATGGAATGTTAATTGAAAAGGGTAAATACAAAAATGACCTTGAAGAAGGTCCTTGGATACGTTTTTTTGAAAATGGTGAAATAAACTATAAGGGTAAATTTAAAAATGGAAGAAAGGTAGGTCTTTGGATTGCTCACTATTTTAATGGCCAACTAGAATACAAAGGTAGTTTTAAGAATGGAAAAAAACATGGAGTTTGGGAATATTATTCGCCCAATGGTTCTCAATACGAAGAACATTCGGGAATATATAGAAATGGAAAAAAAATAAGTAGTAAAATCTAAATTTTGATTTTTATAAATATTTAGCCATACCCCCATGGCTTATAAATAAAATTTGGAAAGAATTTTAAAGATTTTTTAAATTTACAATTGCAATCACAAGAAGTGAAATAATTGTTAAAATAGTGGGCCCAACTCTACATATGAAAAATAGGCTATTCTTTTTTGTTTCTTTAAATTTTTCAGGAGCAATGTAAGAATTTAGAAAACCAAAATAAAAGCCATGTAATAATCTTGATACAGTAAATATTATAGCTAAAATATTTAGAACAAATAAGTTAACATTATTATTCTCTGCCAGAAAAAGTAAGATAATAAATATAGGTGTGTATTCTATAAAGTTCCCTTGTGCTCTAATTGATTGTTTCAGAGCAATGTCATTGTTTTCAATATTTCCCATGAAAGATAGAAATTTCAAAAAGGGTGCACCTCTTAAAGCAATGACTCTTAAAGTAAGTACAATAAATATAAATGTTAAAATAGATGAGTAAAATATTGTTAATTCAATTTTCATAATGGGAAAATTTTAAGTAGGTACGAAATAATATTCAAGTAATTATTGTACAACTTCTTTAAAACCATCTCCATACACCAATAATTCCTGCACTTGCGTAGAAAAACTGAAGAAGTAAAATTCCATAATGCTTACATAACAAAGCCCATAAACCAATTGCTAAAGCGGAAATGAAAAGTAACGTAAACCCTAAAACCTCATAACCTGTATTAGAGGCCACAAGTAAAGAATAAATAATGGCTGTAATTACACCAAACCATTCTAGTAATTTTTTTTATAACATTTTGCTTATTCATTGATTATAACCTTAATAAGTTTTTTATAATTTAATTTAATAAAGTAACGTGATTTCTATATTGTAGATAATTTTAGATTGGCGATTGATTTTGTTTAACTTATGTATTTTGCAGGCTGGACCAATAAACAAAGACCTTATCCAAGACTACCCATCATATGATAAAATGTTTTCATCACTTTTAAATGAAAAATCACAATTTTGGAATGTTGATGTTTACAATATTTACGATAACATTTTCCCCGATAAAATTGATAATTATAACGCCTTTATTATAACTGGAAGTGCCTTCGGTGTTTACGAAAATCATTCTTGGATTAGAGAACTTTTTAAAGTTATAAAAAAAATTGTTAATCTTAAAATACCCTTGCTAGGAATTTGCTTTGGACATCAAGCTATCGCTCAAGCTTTAGGTGGACATGTGGTAAAATCATCAAAGGGTTGGGGAATTGGCATAAAAGAAATAACAACAAAAAAATCTAATAGCTTATTAGGTAATTTTAATAAATTAAACCTTATTTTCTTCCATCAAGACCAGGTTGTAAAATTACCTCAGAATGCTGAATTAATAGCTGGTAATTTATTTTGTAATATATCTTCATTTTCAATTGGTGATTCAGTTTTGGCTCTTCAAGCTCATCCTGAGTTTAATAAGGATTTTAGTTTAAAGTTATTGAATGCAAGAAAGTCTAGTGTTGAGCCTACGACATATTTAGAGGCTATAAATGAACTTGAAACATTAGAGCATGATGGTGAACTTATTACGCCTAATATAATCAATTTTCTGGAGCAAAAGTCTTAGGCGTAAATTTAATTACAATGAATTTTATTAACGTAATCAAGAGACTAATTTCTTATGTTATTATTTTCCAAAACATAGCCGATACCAATTCTTAATATTGCAGCAATACCAGCTATTTTTTTTAAATATAATTAAATCAGGTAAGAAATAACCTGCTTTAACTTAGGTGTACTTGATTAGTTGGTTGTTGTGATAAAATAGCCCATAGGGAAAGACTAGCTAAAAGTGATAATGCTATTATGGACCATAAAAAGTATATCCCTAATGTATGATACAGTAACCCACCCACCAAAGGGCCAAAGGCAAGGCCCAGTGTTTTTGGAAGAGAAATCCAACCTTTAGCGCGTCCATAAACTTCTGCTCTGAAATATAAATTAGTAACAAAACCGTGTGTGACTGTGGTTACCCCATGCCCCATCCCAAACAGTGCCATAGCAATTATTGAGATTATGCCATTTTCAAATTGTGCCATAAATAAAGAAATTGGTACTAAAAGTGATGAGATTGCTCCTGTTAATCTGGCATCAACACCACTTCCAAAAATCATTTCCATTAGCCTACCAACAAGCTGAAATGGTCCATATATACTTGCAAGAATAACAGCGAAGGCTGCACTTGCATAAAGATTATCGAACCAAGTAATCCACATCATTGCAGCAGCACTAAAGCCAAGATAGCCAGCACCCCCTGAAAGACCGAGAAGAACCATTGCAATTTTCTCAGACTTTTGTAACTCAGACCATCTAAAACGACTTATTACATTTTTTAATTTTGGAGTGTGGCTAGTAGTTTTTTTTGCGAGCCAAGCAAGACGAAAAGCCATCGACCAGACAGTAAAGCATAAAAGCATTAGCATCACACTTAGCCCGAACGTCTCAAGCATTGGCCCTACAAGTAACCAGGTCAAGGAACTGGCCACAGCGCCATAAAAAGTAATGTATGATATATTTTTGCGCGATTTGGCCTCATTTAATTGAACAGCTGCTGTAAACGCAAGCTCATAGGTAGCGCCTCCTATTCCTAATGCAATGAATATAAAACCTATATAAAGCCATATTAACTCTCCTCCAAAACTGAGAAAAGCTAAACCTACTCCACCACTTAATAGTCCAAATACCATTACTGTTAACGCTGATAATCTATCCGCCCAATATCCAAAAACTGGTCCAAGAAACGCCTGTATGCCAACAATCACACTCAAAACACTCAATATATGAATTTCACTTATTCCATAAGCTTCTGCCAACGGTGCTTTTACCAGGGCAAATAGATAAAATAGTAGTCCATATGCAATAATTTGGCTCATACCTAAAGAATGTATGGGCACTTTTGATGAAAAAGGCCCTTTAGGCGATTGGAAGGGTTTAAATTTAATCATAATTTCGTTTAACTTAGTTATGCTCTAGATGTTATAGACAATCCTACTTAATGGTAAATTATTTACAATTGTTGTTAGATTGTTTTTACACATCGCAAATGGAAAACTCTTTAGCAAAGGTGTGATATCTAAAATTGCGGAAGAAATAAATTAAACATTATTTTATCTATTCCCTTAATCTTCGCTAATTAGATAATTATGCTAAGTTATACTGTGTCACAGCTCATAGCTATGCTTGGTTTTTGTTGACAAAAACACTTTAGGTCTCTTCATTATAAAGCTATGAAAAGACAAAACTTAAAATTATCCGACTGGAAATTAAAAGCCGAAAAATTCCTCCCAGCATCAGGGTTCGCTTGGTTTTTTGACAAAAACACTTTACATCTCTTCATTATAAAGCTATGAAAAGACAAAACTTAAAATTATCCGATTGGAAATTAAAAGCCGAAAAATTCCTCCCAGCATCAGGGTTCGGTAATTTTGATGAAAATATTATTATTGCAAGAGGCCAGGGAAGTCATGTATGGGACGAAAATGGTAAAAAATATATAGATTACCTTATAGGTTCAGGACCAATGTTGTTAGGTCATGGCAACCCTGAAGTGCTTGAAGCAGTATACGAACAATTACCAAACGGTACTACTTTTTTTGCAAATAATTCTAAGGGTATAGAATTAGCTGAAGCAATTTGTGAGGCTGTAGCGTGTTGTGAAAAAGTCCGCTTTGTTGCTTCAGGAAGTGAGGCTGACATGTACGCCATGAGACTTGCTAGGGCATTTACTGGGAAAAACAAAATTATTAAGTTCGAAGGTGGATATCATGGAATGAGCTCTGAAGCTCAAATGAGCTTATCTCCAACTACTGAAGTAAATTTTCCACAATCAGTACCAGATAGCGCTGGAATTCCAAGCTCAGTAGAAAATGAAGTGTTAATAGCACCTTTTAATGATTTAATTGCTGTTGAAAATATCATGAATGAAAATCAAGATATTGCAGCTGTAATAGTAGAACCTTTACAAAGAATAATCCCACCAATACCAGGGTTTCTCACTGCTTTAAAAGGATTATGTAAAAAGAAAAATATTTTATTAATTTTTGACGAAATTGTCACTGGTTTCAGGTTAGCTTATGGAGGAGCACAAGAACACTACAACGTTGTTCCAGATATTTGTACCTTAGGTAAGATTATTGGTGGTGGTTTTCCATTAGCAGCTATTGGTGCGAGTGCTGATATTATGAAACATTTTGACAAAGGCCTTGTTAAAAATAATGAATGGTTAATGCAAATCGGAACACTTTCAGGTAACCCTATAGCAGCAGTTGCAGGACTAAAAACTATGGAAATTTTAAAACGTCCCGGTAACTACGATAAAATTAGGGATGTTGGAAAAAGGTTGCAATTAATGCAAAGTAAATATTTGAGTAAAGCAGGTATAAATCACAAGATTGTTGGAGAGGAAACTTTATTTGATATAATTTTTACGGATAAAGAATGTATAGATTACAGAACTACCAAACACCAAAATCCTGACTATAGCAAAGTATACAATCAAATATTACTCGATAATGGAATATTGAAATCACCATCAAAAATATACCCATCACTTGCTATAACCGATGCTGACTTAGAAGAAACTGAATTAGCAGTTGAGAAGGCTGTAGGTAGTTTGTCTAATATTTTATAAAATGCATAACCTAAATGAAGAAACTTTTATGTATTCAACTTAAATGGATTTTATTCAATGAATGAAAATAGTGGCAAAAGGAAGTTATTTGAAATCAGACAATTATCTGACAATGATTTCATAAATTGGAAAACACTTTGGAAACAATATTTAGAATTTTACAAAACTTCTGTAGAAGACTTAGTTTATGAAACTACATTCAAAAGATTAATTTCAAATCACCATTTTTCTCAAAATGCTTTTGTCGCAGAGCAAGACAACAAAGTTCATGCTTTTTTGAAATATATGTAGCCAATTGTAGACTGAACACTCATTAGCCGATAAAATCTATTCAAATCAGATGGTTAAAATGGAATAACGAGGAGGTTGTCTCCGGCATTAAGATAACTTCCATATGTCACCTAACTATATTTAGAAATCTATTAAAATTTATTATCTTTGTAATAAAACTGTAATAAATCTGTAATTTAATAATTTTGTTGTTAAAAACTTTCAAGGAGAAGAGGATAGTGGATTGGCTATCAAAAATTATAGAAAAGTTTGTAGATAGATATGTTGAACAAAAAGTAGTTCCAAAATATCTGTCAGGCATAAAAAAAACTAATTAGATCAAATCTTAAAAAGGTCTGAGGAGGTTGTCTCCGTCAAGATAAGTTAATTTTATGAAATTATTTCATCAGTATTATTATCAACTATAACTGGATTTTCATAAAATTTTATATCTGGTGCTGAGTACCTTTCTGTAATCCATTTAACCCTATCTTCATCAAACCAACCTTTTGCATTTTCTATATTATCAAAGCAATAAACGCCACCTGCTAAATTCTTTGAAATATCACATATATAATTTTTTCTAATTAAACCTGGAGTATCCTTATATAGAGGAGATGTCTCTAAAAATTTTTCTTTCAAAACCTTATTGTTTAATTCTTTATCTATCTCAAAGGTAACTATTGCAATTATCATTATTAATATCCCTTACTATAAATTTATTATTTAAATTCTGCAGAACTAAATTCGCGTACCTCAACACCAAGACTACCCACTACTTAAGTTATAAATGTTAAAAATTTACAAATTATAACTAATAATAATTACACATTATAGATTAAATTATAGGAAAAATGGCAAATAAATATATTTAAAAAATCTATGTCTGGGGTTTTGATTTGATTATTAGAGTGCTCTCCGTAAAAAAAACTTGCTTGGAATCTTGGTTAATCAATTCTGTTTTATATTTTACAAAACCAATTTCTGGACGACTCTTTGAGATTTTACTGTCTAAAATCTCCAATGTACCAGTTAATGTATCACTGGGTCGAACTGGATTTTTCCAAATCATTGAGTCATGACCTGGTGAGCCCATTATTGTCTCATACGTAAGAAACTGCTCATGCATCATACTTAACCAAATAAGAGCAGTTTGCCAACCGCTAGAAATTATGCCTCCAAAAACGGTCTTAGTTGCTTCTTCTTCATCTAGGTGAAATGGAAACGGGTCATATTTTTTTGCAAACTCAATAATTTCGTCCTTGGTAATAGTTTTTTTACCAAGATTAAAAATTTGTCCTTTTGTAAAATCTTGTGCATAAAGAGGTTTTTTCATATTATTTACCTTAACAGAGAACGTAACCTATAAAAATTACGATAAGAGGTTTTATTTTTTTTGTAAATCGTTATGGAAATCATTAAAATTGTCTAAAGGTAAATTATTAAGGAAATATGACATATGTCTATTATAAGACTTACAGTAAGAACATTTCAAAATGTTGACCATGCAAACATGTTCATTGTTATGTCAGAAAAGATAGCAAATGAATCTCACAATACTGATTTAAAACTGAACATGAAAATAATTCAAAATGTTGACCAAAAAAATCAAGTTACGAGTATATGGGAATACGATGATGAACAACACATGAAAGAAGTAAGAAGTTATCTTTCTCAATATAATAGTATTCCGAATTCATTATCACCTAAGGAAATTGCTTACCATGGTGAGGTCAAAGTATCCGCAAATAATAAAGAATAAAAGGTAATTAGAGACTTCATAAAAGTCCCTAATAAATTTAAAATATACTTAAAGGATTTTAATTATATTTCTCATATTGACCTTTGCAAAAGTCATAAGGTCTTTATAAGAACTGTGAGCCAATAAATCATCATATGTTTTTTCTATAGCTTCCATTGATGGATAGCCTACTCCTAAAAGAAAATTTCCAACATTTGAGCCAGTAAGTAAGTTTCCAAACCTTAATGTAAGTGCACCATTATCTTTAAAACAAGAGGCTGTGTCATTTATACAATTCAAAAATTTATCTTTGTCAGACATTGCCGCTTCTGCTCTTGTAAGAACAATATACTTAGGGTGCTCAGAACTGTTTTCAAATTTTGTTGGTAAAGCAGTAGCGATATTTCTCAAATAAATATTAGCTTTTCCGCTATTCATTATTTCTTTAAAATCGTTAGAATTCGATTGAACTTCCAGAGCTTTTTGATAACCATCTAAATTATCATAGAATTGAATGAAAATTAG
The DNA here is from genome assembly GCA_038131365.1 of Candidatus Marisalimonas marina. Taxonomy (GTDB): domain Bacteria; phylum Pseudomonadota; class Alphaproteobacteria; order Puniceispirillales; family Marisalimonadaceae; genus Marisalimonas; species Marisalimonas marina. Next base: position 15,356 of record JAYPPH010000006.1, read on the forward strand.
ACTTCCTGCATGTTCACCAGTTGCAATTGAACCAAAGCGTGTGCCTTTAGCACCTGCATTAGCAATTAAATCTTTTGAATATGAAGACATTAATTTAGTCATAGTTTGCCTATAACTAAAATCAACAGACGCAACGGTTAATACAACGTAACTTGACTTACTCATTTTTCCCTCCAAGGTTATTGAGATTTAGAGTAAGCATTTAATAATTACATCTTTATTACAATTTAAATATTTCTCACCTATAAATAAACTTGTGTAATGACTGTTAATTAATCATCTATTTAAATTATAATAATATTTTTATTATATTTTTAATATTTTCTTAGCTAAATTATACTATTTTTGTATATTAGACTTTTGTCTAATTAATTTAGTTAACTAATGTAAGAATTTTGGGGGATTTAAAATGGAAATGCGCAAAGGTGGACGTCTTGTAGATAGGCCTGAATTTAAAACCAAACCTAAACCTGTTACATTTTTAGCTAAAGATAAAGTATCACAAGCTATTGAAGTTATGTCTGAAAAAAATTATGGGTCGGTTGTGATAGTTGATGGAAAGGATAAAGTTGTAGGTATTGTTACAGAAAGAGATATTGTTAAAAAACTGGTTAATAATAATAAATCAGCCAAAACAACTAAATTAGAAGACATAATGACTCCAAATCCTAGGGTGGCAAATGAAAATGATGACGTGGTTGATTGGTTGAGAATTATGTCAAATGACAGGTTTAGAAGATTACCTGTGGTAGACTCAAATGGAAAAATTAAAGTAATTTTTACCCAGGGTGATTTTGTTTCTTATACATGGCCGGATTTAATTTATCAGGCTTCTCAGCTTGCCAAAGCTTCCTTTATGAAAGGGTTTTCTGTGAACACTCTTTTGATAATGATGGTCGTATATGGGGTTGCCTTAATTGCAGCTATGAAAGCTATCTTGTAATAAACATTAACAATTTAAATTATAGAGTAAGTTTCAGACTTAGATGATTGATTTAAGTTGTTTGGTTCCAATTTTAAAAAAGCTTTTACTTCATATCTGCACATTAAATAAGCAATTAAGTGATATATTTTTTTAAGAGTGTTTAGAGATATACATATACACAATGTTTAAATAAGCTTTGATTTTAAATTTGAGGGTTTTATTTATGGAAATGTTAATAATTTTTCTATAGCTTCCATTGATGGATAGCCTACACCTAAAAGAAAATTTCCAACATTTGAGCCAGTAAGTAAGTTTCCAAACCTTAATGTAAGTGCACCATTATCTTTAAAACAAGAGGCTGTATCATTTATACAATTCAAAAATTTATCTTTGTCAGACATTGCCGCTTCTGCTCTTGTAAGAACAATATACTTAGGGTGCTCTGAACTGTTTTCAAATTTTGTTGGTAAAGCAGTAGCGATATTTCTCAAATAAATATTAGCTTTTCCGCTATTCATTATTTCTTTAAAATCGTTAGAATTCGATTGAACTTCCAGAGCTTTTTGATAACCATCTAAATTATCATAGAATTGAATGAAAATTAGACTTCCTGCATGTTCACCAGTTGCAATTGAACCAAAGCGTGTGCCTTTAGCACCTGCATTAGCAATTAAATCTTTTGAATATGAAGACATTAATTTAGTCATAGTTTGCCTATAACTAAAATCAACAGACGCAACGGTTAATACAACGTAACTTGACTTACTCATTTTTCCCTCCAAGGTTATTGAGATTTAGAGTAAGCATTTAATAATTACATCTTTATTACAATTTAAATATTTCTCACCTATAAATAAACTTGTGTAATGACTGTTAATTAATCATCTATTTAAATTATAATAATATTTTTATTATATTTTTAATATTTTCTTAGCTAAATTATACTATTTTTGTATATTAGACTTTTGTCTAATTAATTTAGTTAACTAATGTAAGAATTTTGGGGGATTTAAAATGGAAATGCGCAAAGGTGGACGTCTTGTTGATAGGCCTGAATTTAAAACTAAACCTAAACCTGTTACATTTTTAGCTAAAGATAAAGTATCACAAGCTATTGAAGTTATGTCTGAAAAAAATTATGGGTCGGTTGTGATAGTTGATGGAAAGGATAAAGTTGTAGGTATTGTTACAGAAAGAGATATTGTTAAAAAACTGGTTAATAATAATAAATCAGCCAAAACAACTAAATTAGAAGACATAATGACTCCAAATCCTAGGGTGGCAAATGAAAATGATGACGTGGTTGATTGGTTAAGAATTATGTCAAATGACAGGTTTAGAAGATTACCTGTGGTAGACTCAAATGGAAAAATTAAAGTAATTTTTACCCAGGGTGATTTTGTTTCTTATACATGGCCGGATTTAATTTATCAGGCTTCTCAGCTTGCCAAAGCTTCCTTTATGAAAGGGTTTTCTGTGAACACTCTTTTGATAATGATGGTCGTATATGGGGTTGCCTTAATTGCAGCTATGAAAGCTATCTTGTAATAAACATTAAAAATTTAAATTATAGATTAAGTTTCAGACTTAGATGATTGATTTAAGTTGTTTGGTTCAGATTTTAAAAAAGCTCTTACCTTATATCTGCACATTAAATAAGCAATTAAGTGATATATTTTTTTAAGAGTGTTTAGAGGTATACATATACACAACGTTTAAATAGGCTTTTAATTTTAAATTTGAGGTTTTTATTTATGGAAATGTTAATAATAGCAAAATTTACTTGTTCATATGATGAATGGAAAACTATTTATGATGGTGATTTAGAATTAAGACAACAATTCATGAAAGATGACTTAGTTGGGAAAGTTAATGAAAACACAGCAATGATAAAAGCTACTATTATTGACCCTGAAAAAATGGAAAAGATAATGTCAGAAAGAATTCCAGAAATTGCTCCTAAGCTTGGGCTTGAACATGAAATGTATACTTTAACTAGTATGCAGGACTAATAAGTATAAAAATTAATAATAGAATTAGGAGAAAATATTATGAGTTTTAAAATTGGAAATACCACATTTGGTTTCACTATGAGAGTTCCAGATAGTGATGAAAAGGCAGTTGATGATTTGCTGTCGGCTCATGCCAATTGGATGTCTGAAACACACTCGTTAGAACAAGTTGATGGTAAATTACATACTTTAGAATATTTTGTTTCTAAAGCTTCTGAGTTCAACGATATGATGGACCCATCAAAAGGAACTACAGGTAATATTATTTATAATATCTCTGAAGTTCACCTAGATGATGAACATTTTGGTAAGCATGTAGAACTAGGTCAAGGCTGGTCTAGGATAGGCGAATTTTTCGAATTGTTTGAAAAATACGCTCCATTAGTGACTATGGGTGGCCGAGTTATACAAAAACTATAAATTATTTCATACATAATTGTTGTATAACTATTAATTATAAATACTTTTAGTAACGACACATATAACAAAACAACTATTATAAAAAGTTGTAATAAATTTTTTATAGTGTATACACATCTGCTAATTGAATAAAATTTTACATTTTAATGGGGGTTAAAATGCAAAGAACTATATATGATAGTTGGAGTGTTGTTATGAACCATAACAAGAATCCACTTAAAAATATTCCAGATACTCAAGTAAGACACATGATAATGCAAGTTTTAGCATGGATGTGGTGTGTGGTATTTTCAATGTATTTTACAAGCATGTGGGTGTTTGGGATAACTGCAATAGCTCATACAATGTTATTAGGCGCAATTGTATTTACTGTTGTAACTTTTGAAACAGCAAAAAGAAAACCTAGATTTTTTGGTAGTTATTTCACACCCAGTAGAAGTCGTGCAATATATGTTGATGGTAAAAGAATAGAATTAGACCATCATGATAAAGGTGGAGAGCACGAGTAAATCATTACTCAAGGTATTTAATAAACTTTAACAGATTTACTTATATTAAAATGATTGAAGTATATAAAAAGTTAGCGATTATGATAGGGCTGACAGTAATATTTATATACTTCTTATATCAAGCCTAGAAATAATCTGTTTTTGAATCTCATATTAAAATTGGTCAAATTTCAGGCATGTTATGCCCATTAGTAATCATTTAATAATATTGTTTGTAAATCATCAATTAAGAAGATAGCCTTTATTATTACACACTTAATTGGAGATAAAAAATGCTTTTCAAACTAGCTTGGACTCATTCACCTGAGGCAAGAAATGAAACTATAAAAAAATTTATGGAAACTGGAGGCATGCCCCCTGAAGGCGTTGAGCTGCTCTCTAGATATCATAATCTAGATGGTACTGGAGGTTTTGCTATCCTTGAAAGTACAAGTGCTGCTGCTTTAGCTGATTACGCTCTTGACTGGAATGGTCTAATTAAAATAGAAATTACTGCAATTATGGATGATGAAACTATAACATCAGTACTTCCAAAACATTTCAGCTAAAAGTACAAAAAAAATCTTATAAATAAGGAAATTTTATAATGGCAAAATTCCTGATACATATACATAGCGGTCCTGAGCTAAAAAACAAAGCTACCCTTGGGATGTTAGTGGCTATTACAGCTTTTAATAAAGGTAATGAAGTTAATTTATTTTTAGCTGCTGATGGAACTCATTTGTTAAACATTAAAAATGAAGGGGAAGTTGTTGGTCAAGGAACAGGGGATTTAAAAACCCACTTAGATGCTTTAAAAGAAAATGATGTAAAAATCTATGTCTCAGGAATGTCTGCTAAAGCTAGAGGATATGATGAGAGTTTACTTGACGGTTTTAATGCTGATTTTGCAATGCCTGACAAACTTTTAGAACTATCAACAGATTCTGATACTGTACTCTGCTATTAAAGAATTATCCAAAATATATAACAAAATTTAAGTGTTTTTGAGATATACGAGTTCAATTGTTGACTGATTTGTAGACTGAAATATTTTAATTTTATAATATATAATTAAATCAGATGGTTAAAATGGAATAACGAGGAGGTCCTCTCCGCCAATTAGATAACTTACTTCAATTTATATGTTTTGAATATATTAACCGTCCCAATCTAAAATACAAAAATTAAAACTTTTTCTTCCCTGAAACATAAATATTTTAGTAAAGTTTATATTAGTTTAAGTTAAAGAAAGGTTAACTAATGTCGACCATATCACCTCCTCAGAACCCTGAAGAAAATCCTCGAGTAAAAGCAGTTTTTGATGATATTCGTGCTACGCGTGGAAGTAATTTTATTAATAATTTATGGCACTATCTAGCCTTTGATGTAGGCCTCCTTGAAAATACTTGGCGTGATGTAAAAGATGTTATGGCAAAACCAAGTCACCTTGATCCAATGACTAAGGAGCTTATATATGCTGCTGTTTCTATAGCTAATAGTTGTGAGTACTGCATACATTCTCATACTGCTGCTGCAAGAGCAAAGGGTATGAGTGATGAGCAATATGCTGAGTTCTTATCAATAGTATCACTTGCTGGAAGGACAAACCATCTTCTCAATGGAATAAAGGTACCGATTGACCCAGAGTTTAATCATGAAAAAAGTTAATTTAAGTTAAAAATAATCTTTAAAATAGATTGGAAAATTAAAATGAATATTTTTCTAGGTCATAAATTAATAATTTTTATTTCTCTGATTTTGTTTGGATCTTCCCTAAGTTTTGGTGAAACTATAAAATTAGAACTTTCAGAAAAAAAATTTGGGGTTTCACAGGTACCAGTTGAACTTGTTTTTCCAAAAAACCCGATCAAGAAACCTTTCCCACTTATCATTTTACAGCATGGAAGCACAAGAGATGCTGGCAGTGTATCAAATGGAATAGTCCAGACAGATGTACAAATGAGAAATCTTTCAAAAGCAGCATTAAATAATGGTTTTGCTGTAGCCATAATAGATGCATTTTATCAAAAGAATCTTAAAGCTAATCAAAAAACTAAATTTCCAGATGCGCAAGTTTATGCAAAACAAGTAGCTTCTTATTTTTCAAAAAAACCAGAATTAGACCCTAATAATTTCTTTTATACTGGGTTTAGTTATGGTGGGCATGCAGCTTTAATGTTAATGGATGATTTAAAATTTGGTGATAATAAAAAATGGGCAGGTATTGTATCTTTGGAACCTCCTTGTAATATTTTTCATGAACAAAGAAATTTTATAACGCCTATTCTTGTCCTTAAAGGTGGTGAGAGTCATTACGAACCAAAACCTTGTAAAACTATGATTGATTTATATGTTTCAAAGGGAACTGATGCAGAATTAATAATATTCCCAAATTCTAATCATTTTTTTAGTCATAATGGCAAGATTGTAAAAGGTGTTGCATTTAATGGTTGCGGTGATAATCCAGTGTTAATTGGAATGAATAAAAATTTGAGATTTCTTGATGGTAGTCAGGCAAATCCAAAAATTGTTAGAAAAAAATGTTTTACCAAGACAGGTGGTTCAGGAAAATCAAGAGAAGATTTGAAATTAGCCATTGATAGCTCAATTAAATTTTTTAAATCTAAGTTAAATTAAGGTAAGTTTTAAGCTGAATTTATAAATCAAATAATAATTAATTATTATTTATGTACTTATATGCCTTTTTTCTCTGTAAAGAACATAAAGTCCTGCCAAAATTATTACTCCTGCCCCAACCCACATTTCAATACTTGGGATGTCATCAAAAATAAAATAACCAAAAACAGCTACCCATAATAATTTTGTATAATTATAAGGCGCTAATAGAGAAGCTTCAGCATAATTAAAAGCATTTATCATGCATAAGTGTGCCAGTGCTCCCAAGATGCCTGTGGCTAAAAAAACCAATAAATGAATTGGTTCAGGATCTACCCAAACAAAAGACACAATTAAGCTCGACCAGAATAGACCTCCTATGCCAGTATAAAATAGGGTCGTAAGTGGGTTTTCAGTTGTAGATAGTAACCTTGTCAAAATTTGAAAAAGTGCAAAAAACAATGCACCAATTAAGGGCATAATAGAAACCAAATGCCAAAAATTACCACCAGGACGTACAATTATCATAACACCAAATAACCCAACTATTACGGCACACCAGCGATGAATACCCACTTTTTCTTTAAGTATAGGTACAGAAAGCACAGTTATAAATAAAGGTGCAACAAACCCTATAGCTGTAGCTTCTGCTAATGGTAAATACGTTAAACCGACAAAAAGGCTAGAGATTGAACAAACTAAAAAACCAGGACGAATAATTTGAATAATGGGTCTGTTAGTTACTTTTAATTTGGAAAGTTTTTCGCCTTTAAAAAAGAAAAAAAGCCAAAGTGTAAGGTTAATGCCAATGAAATATCCCCATACAATCTGAACCGCATGAAAATCTTTTGTATATAGCTTACATATAGTATCTACAATCGATATAAATAAAATTGCTATCATGAAAAACAAAACACCCTTAAATATATTTTGTGTTTTGTTATTAATTTTCATTTTTTATTGTTATCCATTAATTTTTGTAATTTTAATTCTTTACCTACTATTTCTCTTAATTTTAAACCATTACCAAATGGATCCATATTTTCATACTTTGTTAAACATTCCCGTGCGGTCATATTTTTCCAGATTTCTTTTTTACCATTAGGAAATGATATCTCGTAAAAACGTTTAGTCTTATCCCAAGTTTTAGGACGACCGTCTCTCATTTCATGTTCCATTAATAAACCTCACTTGAATTTCATTTATTGTTTTAGAAGCATCTTTGGTTTTTTAATAGCCTTATCTTTTAGTAAAAGGTTTTGTTGCCGCGATGTAAATACCAGAAATTATAAATATTAGTGCTAACAAGTCTAATGTTGAGAACGGGAAATCAATTGTTAAATAGTCTATTAGGACAGCTAATACAGGTACTGCCATTACTGAAATAGAAGTAATATTTACAGAAAATTTTTGTAAAACTGTGAAATAAGCCCAATAGGTATATGCACTTGAAAAAAATATTCCATAGAAGATTATCAATATATGCTTTAACTCAATTTCTCCAAAATTATTTAAGTCGAAATAAAGAGCGAAAGGAATAATAGGAATAATACCAATGATTTGTTGCCATCCAGCGACAATTAGTCCATCGGATTTAATCCCGCCATATTTTACTATCATTGTACCAATAGCCCAACTTAAACCAGCAGAAAGAGTTATTAGAAAGCCAAAAAGATTTTCAAAAATATTAATTTCAGTGGATAGAAAAAAGATACCAATCATTCCTAAAATTAAAGAAATAACTATAGAAAGATTTATTTTCTCATATCCAAAAATTGCAGCAAATATTGTAGCCCAAACAGGCATAGTGTAGGTTAAAACTGCTGCCCTGCCACCACCTAACATAGTAATTCCATATAGCATTAAAATCTGCCAGAGAGTTACGTTAAAAAAACTAATTAGAAGAAGCGACTTAATATTATTTCTAGGAATTTTAATTGTTCTTACTTTTTTATATCCTAGAGCCAGTAATAAAACAAAAGCTGGTATACCAATAATCACACGAAAACTCAGGGGAGGGATTGATTCCATAGCAATTCTAAATAAAGACCAAACAGAACTCCAAACTAAAACTAAAATAATCAAAAGGATTATTGTTATGAATTGCTTTGAAAAAATTGAGCCCATTAACTGTCCAATAAAAAGTGAATAATAAGAAATTGGTGAATGTATAACTTTTTTATATTGTAATTCAAAATACTATTAATTGGATAACCTAGACATTTATGTGTGTATACATTATTTTAGTAAAAAACGGAGATTAAGATGCTAATTGTAGTTTCGCCTGCAAAAAAACTAAATATGGATCCTATCAACAGTGTTGATGTTACCGAGCCAATTTTCAAAGAAGATGTCAAAAGCCTTATAAATATTGCACGTGATTTGAGTTCGAATGAACTAAAAGATTTGATGGGGATTAGCCCTAAATTAGCTGATTTAAATAAAGAAAGGTTTTTGAATTTTGGTAATCAAGAAAAAAAAGCAGCCGTTTTTGCTTTTGCTGGCGATACGTATAAGGGATTAGATATAGAAAAGTTAAACGAAAATGATCTTGATTGGGCTCAAAAACATCTCAGGATTTTATCTGGTTTGTATGGGTTATTAAGGCCATTAGATCTAATCGAACCCTATAGATTAGAAATGGGTAGTAAACTCAAAGGTGATCATGGAAATACATTATATGAGTTCTGGGATAATAAAATTTCTCAAAATTTAAATAAATATGCTCGCGAAATAGGAACAAACGTCTTAGTTAATTGTGCATCTAATGAGTACTTTAATGCTATAAAGCCAAACACATTAGAACTAAGAGTGGTTACTCCAGTTTTCATGGAGCGCAAGGATGGCAAAGAGAAAATTATTAGTTTCTATGCTAAAAATGCACGTGGGGCTATGGCAAGATTTATCATCCAAAACCAAATAACTGATGTTGAAAAAATAAAAAACTTTGATTTAGACAGATATTCATATAACCCTTCAATGTCAGATGAGAGTAAATTTATATTTACACGAGAAAGTTAATTTTTTTATTTATTAGTTATTAAAGATTAATTTTATAAATTAACTATCTCATTATCTATTGAGTGTTTGCGCCAATTAAATGTAAGGAAAATAAGAATATGTTTCAAACTAGTTTTTTAGATAAAGAGTTCATTTCTAAGTTGACTGCAAAAATGTTAATTGAAGTTGAAGCTGTTCGCTTTAGTTCAAATGAACCTTTTAAATTTACGTCTGGTTGGGCTAGCCCAGTTTATATAGATTGCAGAAAATTAATCTCTTACCCCAGAGTTCGTAATACTTTAATGGACTTTTCTGCATCCGTGATTACTCAAAATATTGGGTTTGAATCAATTGACTCTATTGCAGGTGGAGAAACGGCAGGGATACCATTTGCAGCTTGGATTGCTGACCGCCTTATGTTGCCAATGCAATATGTGAGAAAAAAACCTAAAGGTTTTGGCAGGAATGCACTGATTGAAGGTGACTTTAAAGATGATTCACATATTCTTTTGGTAGAAGATTTAACTACTGATGGAAATAGTAAAATTAAATTTTGTGAAGCTTTAAGAAAAGCAGGAGCAAAAGTAGATCATACGTTTGTTGTTTTTTACTATGATATTTTTCCTCAAACTAAAATTACCTTAGATAAAATTGGTCTGAAAATGCATTCATTAGCAACATGGTGGGACGTTCTTAAAGTAGCAAAGGAATACAACTATTTTGATAATAATGCTATTGCAGAAGTGGAGAGTTTTCTTCATGATCCTACCACTTGGTCTGCAGAACATGGCGGTGCTGCAAGCTTATCAAGCTAGTAGTTTAAGTTAAATTTAAACTTTATCTTTTTTAAGTACAGACTCTCGCCATGCTATATAGGATGTAGACCCTATTATGAGAAAGCCGCCAATCCAAAGTGTTACTTGTGGTTCTTCTGCAAATAATGCATACCCAATAAGTACTGACCATATAAGCCTTAGAAAATCAAAAGGCAGGAGTAGCGCTAATTCTCCTTTTTTTAAAGCGGAGTTCATTAAAGTTTGGGCCAAAGTACCAGTAATTGCAATAAACACTAAAATTATAAATTGTCTTAAATCAATCATTTCAAAAACGGGAAGTGCAATTGCAAAAGTTGCAGGTATCATGCCTATTCCAAAATAAAAAGAAATAGTAATTGGACTATCAGTTTGAGTAAGTTTTTTAATGAAAATCAAACATACTGACCATAGAAAAGAAGAAAATATTATCAATAACGCACCAAACTCAATTGATATGTCTGGGCGCATTACGATTACTGTCCCAATAAAACCTATTATTAGAGCACTTGTCCTTCGAATTCTGATTTTCTCGCCCATAAAGATTACTGCAAGAATTGTTGCAAAAATAGGAACTGTAAAGCCTAATGTGGTTAATTGAGCGAGTGGAGTTGTTGTGATTCCATAAAAAAAACACAACATCGCAACAGAGTTTGTTGTAATTCTTAAAAATTGAAATTTTGGCTGTTTTGTAATCAGGACACTTTTACCTTGTTTAAAAATAACTGGTGCCAAAACAAAAATAACTAACGCACAACGGAAGAATGCAATTTCAAAAATATGAACCTCTTTAGATAAGTATTTAACTGCGCTATGCATAATGACAAAGAATAAGCCTGAAATAATCATTAAGCTTATTGCAATTAATGGTTGTGGAAGCTTGTCAGCTGAATTTTTTATACTTTTTAAAGAAAGCAAGAATAAACCTAAATATTTGAGATTTGTTAATTCTTATTAACACTTTATTTAAAAAATACTAATTTAATTAAAAAACTTGTAGGTTTTAATTTTGTAGCATCTAATATTTTATCATCATTATATTATTTACTTTTATAAAATGGCTGAAAGAAAAAGAGAACAAATAGAGGCTGACTTAAGAACTATAATTAAAGGTTCTAAAAAAAGTATTTTTGTTAAATTGTCATTGACCGATTTAATTGAAAATTCAAGAAGAATGTATCTAATTTATAATGCACACAAATCTGGTGAAAAATTTAATCTTAATAATGATGACGATAAGATTTCCTTATTACGAAAAATAGATTTTGATTTCCAAAATTTAAAAACTCTAATCAAAAAAATACCGAAACCTCTTGAAGAATTGTTAGACAGAAAATGGGAAAAGGATCCAAACTCTAAGCAGAGCAGAGAAGGTTCAACATCCATTATTCTAAAAAATTTAACAGATTTGCATGCAGAATTTTCTCAAAATTTAAATTATTTAGATCAGGATATAAGTGCTGGAAAAATTTATAATATCGACCCTGTTCCAATTGCTGTTATAGAAAGTGCCATGACAATTTGGATTGAGGTATTAAAAAACAAAAATAGGCTTAATAAAGATCTTTTAATCTTTTTACAGAAAGTTTTCGATGCATTCACTTGTGAAGCAGATATAAAAGCATGTTATAAGAATTGGCAATTATTAAAAAATATGAATTAATATTATACGGATAATTATTAAAGGTTAGTTTAATGGCTACATTTTTAGACAATAATCAAACAAAATATTTTCACCAAAATGGTTATGTTATAGTTAAAAATTTTTTTAATGATGAAGAAACAAAACTTTTACAAAATGCTTCTAAATTAGACCCGGCTATCAGAAATCATTTGTATGACAGAAAAGATTCTGAAGGGTTGTCGACCAAGATGATGCTTTGGAACCACCCCGATGACAGCATATATGGAGTTACAGCTAGATCAGAAAAAATAGTTGATACCATGGAAGATTTACTAGGCGGAGAAGTATATCATTATCACTCTAAAATAACTGCAAAAGAGCCTTATGAAGGTGGGGCTTGGGAATGGCACCAGGATTATGGATACTGGTATAACAATGGCTGTTTGTATCCCCTAATGGCAACTGTGATGATTGCTTTAGATAAATGTACCAAGGAAAATGGATGTTTACAGGTTTTATCTGGATCTAATAATCTTGGTAGAATTGACCATGCTCTTCTTGAAAGTGGCCAAGTTGGTGTTGATTTAAAAAGAGTTGAGGAAGCAAAAAAACAATTAGAGCTAGTTTATTGTGAGATGGACCCAGGGGATGCCTTGTTTTTTCATTGTAATACACTTCACAGATCTGACAAAAATAATTCTCCAAATAGGCGTTGGACTCTTTTGTGCTGTTATAATGCAGCAAGAAATAACCCGTTTATTGATCACCACCATCCTAAATACACACCATTAAAAAAATTACCTGACTCAGAAATAGTTAAAGCTGGAGATAGATTTCTAGATGTTAACGACGTTGACACATTTTTTAAAAGGCCAACAGCACCCCCAGGTCTTTCAAAGAAAGCAGGCAAGCTATTTAATAATTAGTTAGAGCTGTTTAATTTACTCTGAAGATAAAGTGATAAATCTCTATCGTTTAATTTGGGTAACTTAGCATTTTTAATATACTCTAATACCTTAAATTCCATTGGCTTATCCAGGCTCTTTTTTATCTCATATAAATATAAACTCTGTTTTATAGTTTGATGAATTCTTGATGCAATTTGAAATGCATTTGAGTTTTGTCCATTAAATTTAGTAATAATAACATCACATTTTGAATCATTAATTAATCTCCCAACCATAGGTTTCCAATCATCCTCTTCAATAGGTTGGCCTTTTCGTCTAGACCAAGCTACGCCGCCGGCGGGGAAAATAGCAATAACTCCTCCACTTTTAAGTATATTTATAGCTTTTTTTCTAATTTCAACATTATCTCTCATTGCGTTTTTTCTATTGCTAAAATCTATTGGTAGAATGCTGTTGGCTAGAATAGGTTCTCGCTGAAGAACTCCATGTGCAATCACTTTAAAGTTCTCGTCAATGGTAGAAGCAAACCATGATAAAAAAACACCGTCCGCCACCCCAAATGGGTGGTTTGCAACTATTATAAGACCTGTGGATTTATCTCTTTTAGGAAGCGGCTCTATAATTGGTGTCGCTATTCCCATAGAATTCAAGGCATGTTCCCACAACTCTGTTCCTCTTTTGTCATGAGCTAAATTAACAAATTTTTTATATCTCTTTTCTAGAGATATTCTGGCAGACAAAAACTCAACAGTATGTATCAAAAATCTATGATGAAAAGGTAACCAAGATTCAGCGTATGTGATCTTTACATTGGATTTAAAAATCATATCAACTTAAAAATTTATTATTTTTTTAATTCTATAATATTATAAATTTCATTTTCAATAATTTATTTATTATTTAATAAATTTTAATTTGGTATAACAGGCGTCTTAGGAGGGAAAAGTTTTTCCAACTCATAGCCCACTTCTAGCAAAGTATCTTCCCTATATCTTCTAGAAATAAATTGCACGCCTAAAGGAACCCTTTCGTTAGTAATGTTAGTTGCAAAAGATAACCCAGGAAGTCCTAAGTAAGGAGGGGCAATTTGAGGAAGCATTGAGTCAAAAACTAAGTCAAAAGAATCTTGCGATTCTAAATCTTTTAAATCTGGGAAAGGTAAGTCTCCTGTAACAGGACATAAAATTAAGGGATACTCGTCAAAAAACTTATTCCAATCTCTACTTATTCTTGCTCTGTTTTGAAGTGCGTCCATAAAACTTTCTATGCTTGTGTCAGGACATCTTCTAGACATTTGACTAAATATAAAATTTGCATCAGGGTCATTTTCTTTTTTTATGGCATCCCCACCTGTCCTTCTGAACTCTCCAAGCCATAAAGTTGCTTGAAATTTTGCAGCTTCCTGAAAATCAGGAGCTTGTGGTTCTTCAATAATCCAACCAGCTTTTTCAAGATATTTTGCGACTGTACTAAGTTCATTTTTAATAATTGGATCAATTTTCAAACCTTTTATTTCAGTAATTAAAGCTATTTTCTTTGGTGTTTTTTCAAATTCAAATGGAATAGGAGCCCACCAAGGATCATCATAGTTTTGAGCACTCATTGCTTTTAAACCAATTTCTAAGTCTGAAATTGATCTTGCGATTGGCCCTGACACAGCCATGATTTGACCACCTATATGTCTGTCGGGTGTCGTATAGTTAATCATTGGTACACGACCTAAACTTGGTCTCAAACCGTGAATGCCACAAGCATAAGCAGGATAGCGAATGGAGCCAGCTATATCCGTGCCGTGTCCAATTATGCCCATTCCGGATGCCGTTGCGGCCGCAGCACCTCCAGAAGATCCTCCAGGAGTAATTTTATTGTTATGAGGATTTAATGAATGACCATGTAAGCTATTTCTAGTAAACCAATGAATGCTAAATGCAGGTGTATTTGTTCTGCCAACAATTAAAGCATCAGAGTTTTTTAGGTTTTTAACTACAGGACTATCTTTATTTGCGATTAAGTCCTTTTGAATGCGAAGTCCGTTTGTGCTTGCATAACCTATTTGATCAGTATTTACTTTGACGGTAACAGGAACAGCAGAAAGCAGGCCTAAATTTTCATTATCTTTAAGCTTTTTATCTAATCTAGAGGCCGTTTCCCTTGCTTCAAGAAATGTGTCTACAACAATCGCATTAATTTTTGGGTTAATTTCTTCAATATGTTGAATTGTAGCATTACAAATTTCTAATGCCGATACTTCTTTTGTTTTAAAAAGTTTAGATATTTCTGCTGCACTTAACGCCCATAGCTCGTTCATTAAATTTCCTCCAAACTAATTTAAACCAACAATAAAAAACAAGGTTGAACAATATAATATCAATTAATTACTAAGCTACCATATCTTTTGAAACTAATTTATTATAATTTGAGAGAAATATATCCAATAGATTATTATTAAATTAAAATAAGAAAAGTTGGTGCTCAATTATAAAACAATAATAAAAATATTATTAATGGTGAAAATTATAACAAGCTGATATGAACCAAAAAATTAAGAACTTATGTCACATGAACTAATAAATATTGAAGCTGCCAGACAAAAACTATTAGCTGAAGTTAATGTTAATAATTTTTCAACAGAAGTTTCTCTTCAAAAAGCACTTATGCGAATAAATTATAAATCAATAGTGAGTGATATTGATTTGCCTTCAACAACTAATTCAGCCGTAGATGGTTATGGAATATCATCACAAACTTTTTTTGATAATCAGAAAATCAAATTTAGAGTAGCTGGTGTGGCAAAGGCAGGACACCCTTTTAAAGGGATAATAGGTTTTGGTGAAGCTATAGAAATTTATACTGGAGCAATTGTGCCTGAAGGAGTTGATACTGTTATAATGCATGAAAAATGCAAAAGAGTAGGCAATGAAGTTTTAGTTAAAGGTGAGGTAAAAAAATTACAAAATATTCGCCCTATCGGAGAAAATCTTTGGAAAGGTGAAACAATTGTCAAAAAAGGAAAGTTAATTAATTCTGCTGATATTGGTCAATTGGCTGCTGCAGGTAATAGTAATGTTAAGGTCTTCAAAAGGCTTTCAGTTTCCATAATTTCCACTGGAGATGAATTAATCAATTCCGAAACTAAAACAAAACCAGTAGGGCAGATTTTTGACTCGAATAAACCTATGTTACTTTCATTATTAAATATAAATTACTTAAAAATATCAGACTTAGGTATTGTCAAAGATAATAGAGCAGAATTAGCTAAAAAATATGAAGAGGCATTATCTAAAAGTGATGTAGTAATTTCTTCAGGTGGTGCTTCAGACGGAATAGAAGATCATACCCAAAATGCACTTAGAGATATTGGGGCTGAATGTTTGGTATGGCAATTAGCTATGAAACCAGGAAAACCAATGGCTATTGGTAGGTTAGGTGAAAAGTTTATTTTTTGCCTACCAGGAAACCCTGTGGCAGCATTTGTATGCACCAAGTTACTTATTAATCCTATTTTATTAAAACTGGGTGGAAGTTTGGACTGGGATCCTCTCACAATTTTTTTGAAGTCTGATTTTGATCATATAAAAAATAAAGAACGAGCAGAGTTTTTGAGAGCCAAAATTATTAATAATGGTAATCAATCATTTGTTAATTTATTTGGTAAAAAGGGGGCGGGTGTTATTTCATCATTAACAGGAGCTGATGGGATAGTTGAAATCCCAAAAGAAATTGAAAAAGTATCTAAAGGTGACATGTTAAAATTTTACCCCTTTAATCATCGGGGTTTGTAAACTCTAGAAGTTTTAAGAAATTTTAAATTTCTGAATTATATAATTAGTTATTCCGTTAATATCATTCAAATTAAATGTAGGTAAGTTTGTTTCTATCAGTTGATCAGAAGCAATTGCAAATATACTATTATCTTTTTTAAAGAGTAGGGGTTTACCTAATGAAGACCTGTGAATTTCAAGCTTTGGAATATTTTCATTTTTAAATCCTTCTATGATAATTAAATCACATTTTTGGACAGGTCGTTTGCCAAATATTTCTAAAAGTTCAAATAATTTTTTTTCTTCATTTTTATTATTTTCTTGTATCAGGGCAAATCTCTCTTCAGATGAAATAATCACTGGACTAGCCCCAGATTTTCTTAAATTAAAGGAATCTTTTCCAGGTTTATCTATTTCAAATTTATGGTGAGCATGTTTTAAGGTTCCAACATTAATGTTAATTTTTGTGAAATTTTCTATGAGTTTAGTCAATAAGGTTGTTTTGCCTGATCCGGACCAACCTGCTACACCAAATAAAGGAGGCAGCTTGCCCAAAATTTGTTGAGCTAAAATGAGATCATGTGGTGAATTTAAATTTGTAAAATAATCAAATTCAGGGTTACCCTTTTCATCAAAATCTACATAAACCTTTTTCAATTGCGTAGTAAACAAATCTATTTTTCGAACACCTTCATTTAATGCAGATAGTAACTTATCATTAATGTCAGTTTTCCAAAGAGCAATAACTGGATGATTCAACCCTCTTGATTTAGCAACAACTAGATCGGTTCCAGGGTTTTCATCTCTAGCTTTAACTAGACATTTAATCAAATTATTTGGAAGAAAGGGAGTATCGCATGGTAATGTGATAACCCAGTCCTCTTTAATACTTTTTGCCCAGTTTAAAGAGGCTAAGATTCCAGAAAGAGGGCCCAAATTTCCTTTTATAGGATCTTGGATTATATCGTAGCCAAATTTTTCAAATTCTTTAAAATTACTATTTGTATTCAAGGCTATTGGGGCGACCTTGCCTGAAATTTTTTCTAAAATGTGGGATAATAAAGGTCTATCTAATAGATTAATTAGTGCCTTCTGTTTGCCTCCCATTCTTCTACCCATACCTCCTGCTAAAATCACGCATGGGATTATATTTTTATGTTTTTCCACGTTATTTAACCATTAGTTAACGAGAGATCTTTGGGCAGAAATTAATTCTTCATTTTTGATTTCATTGATATCAGTATCAAACACAACTCTTTCAATTCCATTTGCAATAATTATTCTTTTACCCTTTGCTCTACCAATTAGAGTGAGGCCTGCTTCTTTAGCAAGTTTAACGCCTGATGCGGTAAACCCTGATCTAGAAATTAAAATAGGTATTCCCATCTGAACGGTTTTAATAACCATTTCAGAGGTTAATCTTCCAGTAGTATAAAAAATTTTATCGTTAGCTGTTTCATTGTTCAAAAACATCCATCCTGCAATTTTATCTACGGCATTGTGTCTTCCTACATCTTCAACATAGAGGAGTGGTGAGTCTTTTTTACACAATACGCAACCATGTAATGCACCAGCTTTTAAATATAAGCTAGGTCTTGTATTAATTTTTTTAGATAGAGTGTATATCCAAGAAGTTTTAATTTTTGAATTTTTATCAAGATTAATAGAAGAAAAATCATCCATTATATCACCATATACTGTACCTACAGCACATCCACTGGTACGAATTTTTTTTTCCATTTTTTTTTCATAGTTAGTTTTGCGATCAGTTCTAACAACTACAACCTGCAATTCTTTATCATAGTTAATTTCTGAAATTATATCCTCACTTTTGAGCATTTTTTGGTTAAGAAGGTACCCTACAGCTAAAAGTTCAGGCATGTCGCCTAGGGTCATGGCTGTAACAATTTCTTGTTTATTAAGATAAATAGTTAGAGGAACTTCTGTAACAACAGGCAGTTTGATTTGTTCACCAGCTTCATTAAAACAGTCAATAGATTTTGTTAAATCATCATTACCTAAATCAGGCGAAATATAAAATTCTTTAATTTTACTCATCTTATTATCCCTCATTTAGATGATTTTTTTGTTTTCACCCAATTAATAAAATCTCTAGTTTCTAAAGATAGTTTGTCATTTAACTTTAGATAATTTTCTAAAAGTTCTTTACCAAAGGGTGTAAGAATTGTACCTAAACTACCTCCCTTTTTTTCTAAAATAGGATTTGGAAATATATCTTCTAAAGTCTTTAGAAGGAAGCCAGCTTTTTTTTCGCTCATTCCCATACATTTAGCAGCTGCTCTTATAGATCCCTTTTGGAAAATTAGGTGAAAAAGTTCCATTTTACCTGCTCCGATCATATGGCCTTCAATGTATACTTTAATCTTTATTCCATCTTGATTTTTGTTAACAAAATTTGTTTGTGATTTAGATTTTTTCATTTTGTTGACTATACGATTAGATCATCTATTAAGCCAAATATTTTATATTTATAGAAATAAGTTTTTTTATTTAATAACTAACTATCTACTTTTTGATGAGTTATAATAATTTTTAATATTTAGACTTTTTATCATTGGAGTATAATTTGAATGTTTTTAAAGAAATAGGACTTGGTTTGCTAGGCGTTGCCATTATCATAACTTTGTTTTTTCTTTTTTTAGGGTTTAGGACATCAATTTATACATATTTTATCTAATAATTACTAAATGCTAGTTGTACTTTCATGCTGTTTTCATGTTTGCTCAATGCGATTTTAAACCCCTCTTCTGCTTTTTGGAATGGGATGTTATGGGTTATGAGAGGTTTAACGTTGATTAGTTTTTTTCTCATCATTTCAACAGCTAACCCAAATTCAGAATGAAATCTAAAAGAGCCTTTCAATTTTAGTTCTTTTGTAGTTACAGAAACTAATGGCATAAGTATATCACCACCTAAACCAAGTTGAACAAGTTCGCCTCTAGGTTTCAGGTAAGTGATTGCATCGTTTATTCCTGAGGCTGATCCAGAACATTCAATTGCAACGTCGAAATAACCTTTTCCCGTTTGAAGCTCTTCAATTTGGTTTTTGTTTTTAGCAGTATTGATAATTTTATCAGCGCCGACAGATTTTGAATACTCTAGGGATGCATCAGAAATATCAGTTACAACAATCTCTTTTGCGCCTGCTCTTCTAGCAGATAGAACACAAAGTGTTCCAATTGGGCCAGATCCAACAATCAATATTTTTTTACCAAAAATATTATCAACTTGTTTGATAGCGTGCAAGCAAACAGCAAGAGGTTCAGCCATGGCGGCTTCTTCAGGGGAAAGTCCATTTGCTGTGATACATTGTGAGGACTCTGCAATTAGTTTTTCTCTAAATGCTCCTTGAATATGTGGAAATGGCATAGCAGAACCATAAAATTTCATATTAGTGCAGTGAATTGGAAGTCCATCTAGGCAAAAATCACATTCTTTACATGGTCTTGATGGCGACACTGAAACCAACTCTCCGATAGACAAATTTTTTACATTTGATCCTATCTTGCTAATAAAACCTGATACCTCATGACCCAAAACCATTGGCTCCTTTAATTTTATTTGACCAAAGCCTCCGTGCTTATAATAGTGTAGATCAGTTCCACAAATACCCCCAACAGCAATGGAAACTTCAACTTGATTAGGTGATAAATTTTCTAAAGGATAGTCTTCTATTCTTAAATCTTCAGGACCATGAATTTTCAAAGATTTCATTTTCTCTCCCAATATATATACTATTGTAAAATTAAATTTAAGACAGAAAATTAGCAATAATTTTATTATTTATATATATTGAACTCTATAAATTTGGAGAGGTAAATGGTTTCTGGAATTGAATTATTTAATCTTAAGGGTAAAAGAGCCCTTATCACAGGCTCATCCCAAGGGATTGGGTTTGCATTGGCAAAAGGTTTAAGTTCAGCAGGTGCAGAGATTGTTTTAAATGGAAGGGACAAAGCTAAATTAGAAAAATCAGCCAAAGACCTAAATTCGGAATGTGCTTTATTCCAACTTTCCTTTGACGTTACAAATCAAAAAGAAGTTAAACAAAAAATTGATGAGTTTGAAAAAAATTTTGGGCCCATTGAAATTTTAATTAATAATGCAGGAATGCAATATCGTACTCCTCTTGAAGATTTTCCTTCAGAAATGTTTGAGAAATTACTACATACTAATATTTCTTCTGTATTTAACGTTAGTCAAGTAGTTGCTAAACATATGATAAAAAGGGGTCATGGAAAAATCATTAATATTGCTAGTGTCCAAACCTTGTTAGCTAGACCAGGAATTGCTCCATACACAGCCACCAAAGGTGCTGTTGGAAATCTTACAAAAGGTATGGCTACGGATTGGGCTAAATATGGAATTCAATGCAATGCTATTGCACCAGGATATTTTGATACTCCTTTGAATGCCGCTTTGGTCTCAGATAAAGATTTCACCTCTTGGTTAGAAAAGAGAACTCCAGCAGGAAGGTGGGGAAAGGTAGAAGAGCTGGTTGGGGCTAGCATTTTCCTGAGTTCCAGTGCCTCTGATTTTGTTAATGGGCATACACTTTATGTAGATGGGGGTATCACAGCGTCATTGTAATTATAAGTTAAATGATTGCATTAACTTGATTTGAACTGTTATTAAAAATAATGTCATTTATTAACTTATTATATTGATCTTTATCTGAATCTGATCTTGGTTTATTAATTTTTATCAGACGATTATCTGAAATTTTATTTTGTATTGGTTTTTTTAATATTAAAATACGATCTGAAATACTAGTAGCTTCGTTAATATCATGTGTAACCATAATGATTGTAATCTTTAGTGAAGACCATAAACTCCTTACATGATCTTGAAGATTTTTCTTTGTGAAGTTATCTAATGCACTAAATGGTTCATCAAGTAAAAGAACTTTTGGTTGTTGTACAAGCGCTCTTGCTATAGCCACTCTTTGAGCCATTCCACCAGATAATTGTCTAGGCCAGAAACTTCCAATGTCTTCTAGGCCAACAATTTTTAGTGTTTCATTAATTTTATATTTTTGTGTTTTTTTATCATCATTTAATATGGATAGTTTGATGTTATCATAGACATTCAACCAAGGCATTAGGCGTGCGTCTTGGAATACCATACCTATATCTGAATTTGGTTTGCTTATAATATTATCATTTAGTTTAACATAACCAGATGAAGCATTTTCCAGACCAGATATAATTCTAAGCAAAGTAGATTTCCCACAACCACTTTGACCAACTAGAGATACTATTTCATGATCTTCTATTGTTAGGTTTATATTTTTAAGAATATTTTGTGAGCAATTATTGTTTTTATAGACTTTGGATACATCTTTAATTTTAAGCATGGTTTTCTCTTTCTTGCATATTATTTAAAGATGATTTCCATTTTAAAAATGGTAGAGATAGTAAATAGATCAATTGGTCAGACAATTTTCCAGCGATAGCAAATAAGATTAAGGCTCCTATTATTAATGCAGGCCTTCCAGTCATTTGGCCATCTATCATTAGGTATCCAAGTCCTTCGCTTGCACCCATTAGTTCAGCTGCTATCACAAACATCCAACCAAGAGCAAGCCCACTTCTAAGTCCTGTAACCCATTCAGGAATAATTCCTGGGATTAAAACCCATCTTATTGTTTGAAAGTGGTTTAAATTATTTATGTGGGCTACTTCAATGATTTTTTTGTCAATTTGCCTAATTCCCATCATAAGATTTAAATAAATAGGAAAAAAAACACCAACTGATATTAGGGCTACTTTACTATTTTCAAAGATACCAAACCATAAAATAAATAAAGGAACCCAAGCTAATGAGGGAACTGCTTTTAAAGCTTGTATAGTAGGATCAAATAAGTTTCTAAAAGTAGGTGATATACCAGTAATTATACCTAAGATAGAGGCAACAAAACCACCAAGGATAAATCCATTAAAAACTCTATTAAGAGTAATTAAAATATGTGAAAGAAGTTCCCCATCATGAGCTAGAATTAATAATTCATTAACAACTTCCTGCGGAGGTGGTAAAAGATTACTCCTTATAGTTTCAGTTGCAGTTAAAGCGTACCAAATTAAAATAATTGTTAATGGTAAAATAGCACAAACACTATTTTGTGCTATTTTGTTAATGATTTTGATATTTAAAAAACTAAAATCTTTAATAGAAAATATTAATTGTATATTTTTTAAAATAATATTCATTAATTCAAATGCCCATTAGTTTATTTACAGGTAGCTTTTATCTACTAAATCATTAACAACCTCCTTAATTGAGATTGAGTCTTTAATTACTCCAATTTTTTGGAGAATGTTACCTGCAGCTAAGAATGTATTTATCTGCTTGTCTCCAATAAATGGATTAGTTATGTCTGTTCGTTCATTCAGTTGTTTCTGGGCCACTGCATCTTTGAGTTTTACAGCTTTAATTAAAGATTTTTTGAGGTCCTCCTTATTTGCTAAAGAGTATTTACGATTATCTTCGTAAACCTTTAAAACTCTTTTAACAATTGATGGATATTTGGATGCAAAATCTTCTCTAACATTTAATATTCCGTAAGTATTTAGATCAGCATTTCTATAAAATAGAGGAGTTTGTGTTTCTAGTTCACCTTTAGCCATATGAGGATCTAAACCTGCCCAGGCATCCACTTGACCACTGACTAATGCTCTATAACCATCTGGGTGTTGAAGGAGGACTGGTTTAATATCTTTCTCAGATAAACCTACGCTATCAAGTGCTTGAAGGAGAAATATGTGCGGATCTGTGCCTCTTGTTACTGCAACTCTTTTGCCTGCAAGATCCTTGATACTCTTAATTCCGCTACCTTTATTTGTAACAAGAGCTGTCCATTCTGGTTTTGAATATACATATATAGCTTTTATAGGTATACCATTTGCTCTTCCAATAACAGAAGCTGCGCCTGCAGTTGATCCAAAATCAATACTGCCACCATTGAGGTATTCAAGGGCTTTATTTGATCCTAAGGAAAGAACCCACCTAATTTTAATTTTATCTTTTTCGAACTCTTTTTCTAATGATTTTCTATCTTTCATTAGTAAACTTACAGGATTGTAATAGGCATAATCAATTGTAATTACCTTCAAGCTGTCTGAAAATGAATTAGAGGCAAATAATAAAAAATTAATAAAAAGAAATGGTTTGAATAAAAATTTATTAGCTATGTGAGTTAAATTTGTCATAATGATTCTCCTTCGGGAAAGAAATAGAAAAATATGCTATTTTATCAATAAAATTTTTTGACATTTAAAATTTATTTTCTTATATAACAAAAAAAAGGAAATATTTTCTTTAGGAGGAGTCCATGTTAGATGATGTTGATTTAAAAATTTTAACTCTTATTCAAAAAAACTCTGGTTTGCCATTGTCTGAGATTTCAAAAAGGGTAGGAGTATCTCCAACTCCTTGTTGGAACAGAATAAAAAAAATGGAAGAGAATGGTGTAATTTCTGCCAAAACGATAGTTCTTAACCGTAAAGCTATTAATTTATCTATAGTAGTTTTTTTATCAATAAGGGTAAGTCATCATTCAAAAAATTGGATTGATGATTTCCAAAAGCTAATAACTAAACACGATGAAATTATCGAAGTGCACAGATTAACTGGTTCAGACACAGATTACCTATTAAAAATTGTAGCTCCTAGTATTGAGGAATATGATAAATTTCAGCAAAAGTTAATAGGAGAAGTTGAGTTTACAAAAATGTCTTCAAGCATATCTCTGCAAGAAATGAAAAACTCACATGTGTTACCGCTAGAGCAATGTGTCACTTAATAGATTGCCTTTGAATTTGGAAAGAATAGTTGTTGACCATTAACTTTAAAATTTCCGATTGTCACTTGTCCCTTTGGTGATATTAGCCATTCTATAAATTTTTTTGCATCATCTGTGTTTGTGTTTGGACATTTTTCAGGATTTACCATTGTAATTCCGTATTGGTTAAAAAATAATTTATTTTTCTCAGCAACAATTTTTAAATCACTTTTATTATTAAAATTAACCCAAGATGCTCTGTCGGTTAGAGTATATCCACCCATGCCACTAGCAATGTTTAGTGTTGCTCCCATTCCAGAACCAACCTCTCTATACCAAGCACCGGAATATTTACTGGGACTTAACTTAGATTTTTTCCAAATAGACATTTCTCTAAAATGCGTTCCAGAATTATCTCCCCTAGAAACAAAAATTGATGAGGTTTTAAATATTTTTGTAAAAGCTTCTATGGGGCTATCTGATTTTATTATTTTAGCTAAGTTGCTTGTGGGACCTACAATTATAAAATCATTGTACATTAAATTAAATCGTTTTACCCCAAAGCCATTCTTTATAAAATCTAGTTCCCTTTCTTTTGCGTGAACTATAATTACATCACCATCACAATTTGAAGCATTTCTTAAGGCAGATCCCGTACCAACTGAAACAACGTGAGCAACAACATTAATTTCCGACTTTATTATTGGTAAGATATAATTGTAAAAGCCCGAGTTATAAGTAGAGGTAGTAGATTGAACAGTAATATAATCTTTTGCTAGGGAAAGATTTGAAAAAAAAAGAATATATAGAAATATAAATTTTGTTTTAAGCATTTAATTATATGAGGCCACGGAAATCAAAAAATTGCAATTCCTATCAAATAGACATAAATTTTTTTCGTTTAGTTAAAAAAATGAAATGAATATGAATATCATTCTAGAAGCATTAAATAAGGCATTAGATCTTGTTTTAAATTTGGATGAGAGTTTAATAGAAATACTTTTTCTCTCACTAAAAGTAAGTGGTATATCCCTTTTGTTGTCTTGTATTATAGGATTACCTCTAGGGACGTTTTTAGCAATTAAAAGTTTTTGGGGAAGGGATAGTGTATTAGTTATATTTAACACTATGATGGGTTTGCCACCAGTTGTTGTGGGTTTAGTAGTATATTTAATTATCTCAAGGTCAGGCCCTTTAGGTTGGCTTGGTATTTTATATACTCCAACAGCAATGATAATAGCTCAGATGATTTTAATTATACCAATTATAGTTTCTTTAACGTCCCAGATTGTTGAAGAAATTAGACAAGAGTATCAAATTCTTTTTAAATCTTTGGTAATACCAGCACATAAAGCAATTTTAGCTTATCTTTATGATGCAAGATATTCTATTTTGACCGTAGTTTTAGCAGGTTTCGGAAGAGCAATATCAGAAGTAGGCGCTGTTATAATAGTAGGTGGTAATATTGATCATTTAACGAGAGTAATGACAACAGCTATCGCCCTAGAAACGTCAAAAGGTAACTTGTCTCTAGCTTTGGCTTTAGGAGTTATCCTCTTGTTATTAGCCTTGCTTACAAACTTTTTATTAATCACCTTTAAGATGAATGCTAAACGGAATATGTATGCTTAAAAAGGATAAAGTAATTCAAAAAAAATAACGCCTATCAAAGGTGAAAATTTGTCAGTTTGTTTTCAAAAAAATAAAATCTTAAAGGAACTAAATTTCAAAATTGATCATAAAGATATAACAGCAGTTATAGGGCCTAATGGAGCAGGTAAAACTATTTTATTACATACAATTAATGGTTTGACTCATATTGAAAATGGTGAAATCACGTTTAATTCTTATTTAAACAATGAAGTAATTAGAAAAAAACAGGCCTTGGTATTTCAAAACCCAACTTTACTGAGAAGAACTGTTTTATCCAATATGGAATTCATTGCTGATATTTATAAAAATATTGATAGAAACATGATCCAAAATTGTCTTACTAGGTGTGGATTGAAAGGCTATGATCAAAAATCAGCTAGACTTTTATCTGGTGGCGAAAAACAAAGGCTTTCTCTTGCAAGAGCTCTACTTATTCATCCCTCAATATTACTCCTTGACGAACCTACGGCAAATTTAGACCCTTTTTCTTTAAAATTAATAGAAGACATAATCTTAGAAGAGAATAAAAAGGGGACATGTGTAATCTTAACAACTCACGATATGGCTCAAGCAAAAAGGTTAGCAACAAATATAATTTTTATGAATAAAGGTGAGATATTAGAACAATCAAACTCAAATGCATTTTTTAAAAAACCAAAAACCGATGAAGCTATAAGATATATAAAAGGAGAAATTCTTTTATAAAATTTTTATTCAGAAAGAATTGTTTCTGCTAAGTTTGCCCAATAATTTGCCCCAATTGGTAAAAGCTCGTCGTTAAAATCATAAAATGGGCTATGTAGTTTTTCAGAATTTTCTCCAGCACCTAACCAAATATACGCTCCAGGTTTTTCCTCTAGCATATAAGAGAAGTCCTCAGACGTCATTGTAGGCTTTTCAACTTTGTTTATTGAATTTTTTCCGTAAGTTTTTTCAAAAATTGCTGTGGCTAGTTGAGCACTCTTTTTATCGTTAATTGTAGATGGATAACCAGGTCTTACTTCTAAATCAA
This sequence comes from Candidatus Marisalimonas marina, assembly GCA_038131365.1. Lineage (GTDB taxonomy): Bacteria > Pseudomonadota > Alphaproteobacteria > Puniceispirillales > Marisalimonadaceae > Marisalimonas > Marisalimonas marina. The sequence continues at coordinate 42,391 of JAYPPH010000006.1, forward strand.
GAGCGCAGTTATTAATTGCACAGGCATTTTCTGCAATATTTTTTATCTTTGCTAGCATCTCATCCCTTAGTAATTTATTGGTGGATCTAAGCGTACCACCAATAGTTACATTGTCAGGTATTACATTAAAAGCAGAGCCGCCTTCAATTTTGGTTAGTGATAGGGCAACGTTATTAAATGGATCTAATTGTCTTGACACTAAACTCTGTAAAGCAGTAATCGTTAAGCCAGCTGCAACAATTGGATCATTCGAATGTTGTGGTTGAGCTGCGTGTCCACCTTTACCATGGATGTTCAAAACAATAATATCACCACCAGCCATTGCAAAACCTTCATGAATAACTGCTTGTCCAACCGAAACACCTGGCCAATTATGTATTCCCCAGATAGATTCAATGTTAAATCTTTTAAAAAGACCGTCTTCAATCATTGCTTTTGCGCCTGCGTTTCCTCCTTCTTCTGCTGGTTGAAAGATGCAGTGAACAGTGCCGTTAAAATTCCTTGTTTCAGCTAGATATTTTGCTGCTCCTAGTAACATAGTGGTATGACCATCGTGACCACAGGCATGCATAGCCCCTTCATTTTTAGAAGCATAAGGTAAATTTGTTTTTTCACTCATAGGAAGAGCGTCTATATCTGCTCTAATTCCAATTGTTTTATTTGAATTCTTTTTTTTGCCATGAATAATGCCAACAAGGCCGGTTTTCCCAATTTCTTGATGAACTTCAACACCAAACTCTTTTAATTTGTTAGCAATAAAATTTGATGTGTTTATTTCTTTATATGCAGTTTCAGGGTTTTCGTGAATGTGTTGTCGCCAGCGAACCATATCCTCTGTTGAATTTTTTATTTCAGTTTTAATATTCATTTTATGCAAATTTCTATGTTTAATTATTAACGGTAAATAGTTTATTCAAAATCTAATCAATTTAAAATAATGAATTATTATATTAGTAATTAGGTTATACTAAAAAAAGTTGATAAGGAATTATAATGTGAACTATATAGAACAGCTTAATGATATTCCTAAGTTAGATTTTTATTTTGATGAAATTCTAAATATCAATTTATCTTATCGTTTTAGATATGAAAATGATAAGCCTGTACTGCTATTATTACATGGGTTTAATGGCAATAGTAAAAGCTGGTCATGTCAATTCAAATATTTTGAAAATAAGAGATCAGTTTTAGCCATAGATTTTCCAGGATTTGGAGGATCAGACTTTGGTGACCTAGATATGATTTCTGTTGCGCAATTGCTAACAAGGTTTTTAGAAAATATCAAAGTTACTCGTTGTGATGTTTTAGGACACTCAATGGGAGGAATGTTAGCTCAAGTTTTTTGTTCTAATAATTATGGGTTAACTAATAAGGTAATTTTGTCTTGTACTCACAAAGGCTTTGGTTTGCCAATAGGAACACCCCTAATAGAAAACTACCAAAAGAGAATAAAAGAAAGACTTATAATGTCTGATATTGATTTTGGAGAGTTAAGAATAAACGAAATGTTACCTGGTTTAGAAAACAGAGAAATTTTTAAATTTTTATCTTTAATAAGTGGAGAGATTACCGAAGAGTCAATTAAATGTGGTGGGATGGCGATGCAAACCTTAGATACAACAAACTATCTATCAAAGTTAAATCAAGATTGCCTAATTATAAAAGCTTCAAAGGATATTGTTGTTCCAAAACAACGTTCACAAGAGTTAGAAAAATTATTACCACATGCAAAAATTATAGAATTTCAAAATGTTGGTCATGCACCATATTGTGAAAATGCAACATTGTTCAATAGTGAAATTGAAAATTTTCTTCAGTAATGAATGCATTATCCAACAAATCTTTTTTATTATATTTTATTAGTAATACTTTTGCATTACTAGGATTGTGGATACAGAAAATTGGAGTTGGTTGGTTAACCTGGGAAATCACAGGATCAACCTTTTGGACCAGCTTTGTAGCTTTAGCCTTGATGGCACCAGCTGGAATAATAGGCCCACTCTTCGCAGTTTATGCTGAAAACTGGAATATGAGGACAGCAAGCATCATTCTCAAAACATTGATGTTATTAGTGGGTGCTATGGTATGGTTTTTAGAATTTCTTGATCTTCATTCATTATTTACTCTAGCTTTTTTATCAATTATTCAAGGCTTGCTCAGCGCCTGTTACCACCCAGTAAGATTAGTTTTTGTTTCGGTAGTTGTTCCAAGAGATTTGATATCTAGTGCTGTAGGATTAAACTCAGCTTCATTTAACGGATCAAGAGTAATTGGACCAGCGTTTGCAGGAATCTTTATAGCGCTATTTAATTTAGAAAGCACTTTCCTAATAGCAGTTTTAGCATATATCCCTTTAATTCCAGTTCTGATGTACATACCTTTAAGAAAAAGAAATAAATCTTTAGATAATAAAGATAAGTTTTTAAAGCGTTTTATAGAAGGAGGAAAAGTTGCTTTAAATACACCTGTAATTGCAAAGGGGTTATTTGTAGTTTTTATTAGTGCATTCTTTGTTAGAGGAATGCTTGAAATACAACCTACTATTGCTGGGGAAATATTGAATCAGGGAAGTTTAGGTTTGTCTCTTATCACAGCAACAGCAGGTTTGGGTGCTTTGTCAGCTTCTATCTGGATAGGTTTAGGAAAGAATAATAATCTAAAAATACAAACGAAATTGGTATTCATGTTAATTTTAGGATTAATAATGAGTTCAATTATTGGTTGTATTTCAGATATGTATTTAATGGCTTTGGCTTTTATAATTGTTGGATTTACTTCAACAGTTATAGGTATAGGAACCCAAACTATTATTCAGATGGAAGTCGAAGACTTTTTTAGGGCAAGAGTTTTAACTTGGTGGTCAAGTCTATCTTTTGGTTCTTTAACTGTTGGCGGAATATTATTAGGGCTTGCAGGTGAATATATTCCCTTAAATATAGGCCTGATTATTATGCCGATTATAGGATTTATTATTTTTAAATTAGTCGTCAAATTACATTTTAAAAATAAATTTATCTGACTTTTTTAAATTTAGCCTCTCTTCTAAATATGTAAATTCCTGAAATAGTAATAATAATCCCACCAAAAATTGTTGTAAAAACTGGGTGTGAATTCCATATCAAATAATCAAAAATTATTGCCCAAATAATTCCAGTATAATTAAAAGGGCTTACTATAGATGCAGATGCTTTTTGAAGAGCATAGGTCATTAATAATTGTGTTAGAAAAGCTGCAAGTCCAATCCCTATAAATAAAAGCATTACCTCTAAAGTTGGCGCTTTCCATAAAAATGGTTGGAAAAATGATGTGACTATAAAACTTACCAACATAAAATAAAATACTGTTTTAACGGGATGCTCAGTTGAGCCAAGTAATCTTAAAAAGATTATAGTCGTTGACCACATTATCGTCCCACCAAGTGCATAGATGGACGCAACAGCAATTTGACCAGATGGATTTATAGCGATAATAACGCCTAAAAAGCCAATTATTATGGCCAACCATCTTCGCCAACCTATGTTTTCTTTTAAAAAAATTATTGCTAAAATACATGAAAAAATAGGCACAGCTTGGGAAATAACTGTCACGTCTGCTACTGGAAGTCTCTGGAAAGCAAGAAAGAACATTACGTTTCCAGTTAATCCAGCAAGACCTCTAAAAAAATGTAATTTAGGTTTATTTGTTTTAAGAAAATTGAAACCACCTAGTTTGTACACTAAGGGTAATAGAAATATTAATACAACTATAGCTCTAACAAATGTGATTTGGACCGCATGATATTCTATGCCTACTAATTTAGCTTGGACACTCATTATTGTAACACATAATACAGCTAACAACATTGCTGTAATGGCTTTGAAGTTGTTAGATTGTTTTATGAAAGACTGTATCAATCAAATTTCCAAATAAAAAAATAGTCTAATCTTTTGTTAAAGAAGAAGGAGGCCTCAAAAAGAAAATTGTAAGGAAACTTATTACAAATGGGTACAAGGCTAAATATCGAATTGTAACCAAGGGATCACCTATAAAGTCGATTGCTAAACCAACTGGCAATGGTCCCAACGAAGCACCAATAACACCTATCATTTGTCCAGTGCCCTGAATGCTTCCAAGGTGTTTCCTACCAAAATATCTTGGCCATATGTAACCAAACATAGTCATACTTATTGCGTTATTGATCCCAAAAAAAACAGCGTAAATGAAAGCATAATATTCATTAACTGAAAAAGTTATGCTTAAGAGTGAAACACAATTTATTAGTAGACCTATTGTTAGAACGTAATGTGTTTGAATATTATCAAAAAGTTTTCCTACGACTGGCATAAATAAAACCATAGTTATGGCTGAAACAGTGAATAGTGCAGCAGCAAAATCTGCAGTTATGCCTTGATTAGTTAAAATTGTAACTTGATAAAAATGAAGTGTTGTAACTAGCATAGCCATCCCAAACCACATGGCTGATAAAATATAAAAGGATCTTTCTTTAAGGGCTTGAGAAAGGTCTAAACCTTGAATTATTTCCTTTGTATTATCAATTGATTCTATTTTTGCCCCACCATCGGGAGAAAGCCCCACACTTTCAGGAGTGTTCCAAGCAAGTAAATATAACGCAGGAACCATAACAATCCATGTGGATATTCCTAGAAAGACCCAGGCAAATTTCCATCCATAATGATCAATCAAGAATTGAGATAAAGGAGGATGAATAGCCATCGAAATGCCAAAACCTAGAGCCATTATGCTCATGGCAAAGCCACGTTTTTTATCAAACCATTGTGAAACGAGATTTGCACAACCTAACATAAGAGATCCTTGACCAAAAAATCTAAGGAAACCAAAGCCAACAGTTAACATTAAGAAGTTTGATGCTGCGCCAAAAAATACACAAGAAATTCCTAATAAAATAGTGACTATTATTAAAGTTTTTCTTGCTCCATATTTATCTATTAGTTTACCCATATATGGGAGCAAAAATGCTGCAATTAAGGTGGCCAAACCATAAGCTGATGCAATTGATGCACTTGATAGATCTAAATCTTTACCGATAGGCCCTACAAAAACACTAAATGTATGTGACTGTCCAGGTCCACTTGAAAAAATACCTAAGTTAGCAACAGCAACAATCATCCATCCGTAAAAAAAACTAGGACTGATATAATTAAAAATTTTATCACGCATTTTTAATGAAACTTTAATTAAAAGATTAATTAATTATTATACATGTTAATTAAATTAAAAGATATAAATAAAGAAAGAATAATTATTTTTTAAGAGCTTCTACATACATATCTAACGCTTGGAGCAAAGAGCGATTTGTATCAACAGTTTCTCTTGTTTCGTTCGCAATGGGTGTTTTATTTGCCAGGGACATAATATCAGCGGAACCTTCATGAAACTTTGGTGTAACACCCGCATTAGAAAAAGTATTAGCAATTTCATACATTTCTCCCTCCCATCTTGCAGCATCTAGTGGGATCCTTGGAACCATTCGTTCCATAGCCATCAACATATCAGGCTTACTGTATTCTAACTCTTTAAAATATTCACTTGAAAGGCCAAGTTTGTGAGCAAGCGTTAAAACGGCTGCATGAAGAGCAAAAGTTCCTTTGGTAGCACTGGCATAAACCATTTTCATGGCAGAAGCTTTTCCAATTTCTTTTCCTAAATCTTTTACAATGAAACCTTTTCCATCAAGAATTTTTACTGGATTAGTATTTGGTCCAGACACATATAATCTAGTTTGTCCTTTTTCGACTATAGGGTTTAAACCTATAATACCTGCATCAATAAAATTACAAAATTTAGATGAAATTGCATTGCAAATATTCTGGGCTGTGTCTGGAGAAACAGCATTGCAATCAACGTAAGTAAGCGATTTTTTATTTTTTAAAATTATTTTATTAACTACCTCTGCTTGTCCAAGAGCTGATTCTGGAGGTAGTATAGATAAAATTATATCAGAATGATTGACTACATTATCAATAGTACCAACATCTTCTATGCCAGCACTTGTGGAGAGTTTTTTTGTTCTATTACTTCTTCCATCAAGACCTGATATGACCCTAAAGTTATTATTTAAAAAAACTTTACCACAGCCATGCCCCATGTCTCCTGGCATCAAAATTCCAATAGTTTTGTTTGACATTACATAACCTATTTCTTCATAGGTCCACCATTTTTTTCCCAATCTGGTATACCACCAGCATTAAGAACATTTTTATAACCCATCTCTATTAAAGTCTTTCCCGCTAATGCAGCTTGTCCACCAACGCCGCATATTAGTATAATTTCAGAGTCTTTTTTAAGCTTATCGTTGTATAATGGAGTAGCTTCGTCAGCCACAAATTCTATTAAGCCCCTAGGTATTTCTAATCCACCAAGTATCGTCCCTGTTTTTTTAATATCTGAGCTATCTCTAACGTCAATAAAAATTGAAGAGTTTGATTTATGTTTTTCTATAGCCTCTTTGACATCTATTTTTTTTACAACTTCATTTGCTTCTTGTAAGTAATCTTTTGCTGTTTTCATTTATTCCTCTATTTAAATTAATTTAGTAGCCCGATATATTTGGGTTGGGTAACGCTTGTTGTCATCCAGCATTTTAAACATTTTGTATCGATTTTGGCTTTTTCCAAAATCCATAACAACCTGTAACGTTTATTGTCATAAGCATCTACATCAACTGAGAATTTTGCAACATTATTATCCTTTGACAATAATTTTGTTTTAAATTTTAAAGAGTTTAACAATATTTTATATGGTGTATTAGCTATCATATTCATAAAATTAGGAAAGGGTCCGGTATATTTTTTGTTTTCTGGATGTGCAAACAGCCAACATTGATAAATGCCTTCATTATTTGATGCAGAGTTTGTTTGTAATGCACTCATCTGAATTTCTATTACCTCGGATGCTGAAAATATATCATTAGGTAATACATTACTAAAAACTTTGTCGTTTTTAATAACAAAAAATAGAGTAAAAATAATAAATAAATATTTCATTGGTTAAACTAAATTATTAATTACAATACAATGATCTTAAAAGGAGTTTAAAATTGCAATCTAAAAATCTCTATGCTCATAAATTTTTAAAAACTATTTTATCTTTATTTTATTTTTTATTTTTTTCACAGGCTTTCGCTGCTGGAGGTGATTCTGATAATTCATCTAAAAAAGTTACTAAATCACCGTATTACTACGAAGCTATTAAATTTATAAAAAATGAATCTTATGAAAATGCTATCAATAGTTTGAAATTAGCTTTGAATAACAATAACAAAGACCCAGATGTTTATAATTATTTAGGCTATTCATTCAGAAAAATAAATGACTTAGAAAAAGCAGCTTTTTATTATGAGAAAGCGCTTGTTTTATCTCCTAAACATAAAGGAGCTTTAGAGTATCAAGGCGAAATGTTTTTAACATTAGGTCAGTTAGAAAAGGCTGAGTCTAACTTAAAAAAACTAGAGAAAATATGTTTCTTAGGCTGTGAAGAAGAAAAGATGTTAAAAGAATCAATTTTAAAATTTAAAAAAGGTAAAAAGAGTAATTATTAATTATTTTTTATTAACATTCTTGGAGAAGGTGGATGAAATCATTTGATGAAATGACTATCAAAGAAATTGTTGATCAAATCGAAGATGGATTTCTTTTGGGTATTCCTGCTGACTATTCTGGGGTGCCAATGGCATTTACAAAAGAGTTAATAAATAAAGGTATTAAAAATTTAAGATTATATTGTTTGCCTCTTACAACAATTCAAGGAGACATGTTAATTGGAAGTGGATGCGTTTCAGAAATTGAAACAGCAGCAGTAACATTGGGTGAATTTGGTCTGGCACCACGATTTTCTGATGCCGTTGAAAACGGTAAAATATTGATTAAAGATTCAACTTGTCCTGCTTTACATGCTCAGCTTCAAGCTACAGAAAAGTCAGTTCCCTTTATGCCATTAAGAGGAGTCATCGGTTCCGATGTTCAAAAAAATAGAAAAGATTGGCAAATAATCTCTAACCCTATGAAATTTTCAGGAATTGAAAATGAACCAATACTTTTACTGCCGGCAGTCCAATTAGATGTTTTAGTCTTTCATGCTTCTTGTTCTGATAAAAATGGTAATATACAGATTGGCCGAAGAAGGGAGCTTGCAACTTTGGCTCATGCTTCAAAAAAAGTTTTTGTAACGGTAGAAAAGATTTTAGATACAGATTTCTTTGAAGATGAATTATCTGCTTCAACTTGCCTGCCTGCATTGTACATTGATGGTATATCAATAGTTAAAAATGGCGCATGGCCATGTAAGCTTCCAGGAGTATATGAGTCAGACAATGAAGAAATAAAAAAATATTCAATTGCAGCAAAAACGAAATCAACTTTTGATCAATATATGAAAAGCTTTTTGAAGAGCTAGCTTAAGGCCAAACTTAATGAATTTAAATATTAAAAGAGAAGAGCTGTTAATTAGCCAATTAGCAGATTTATTAAAAAATGATAATCATGTTGCTGTTGGCGCTGCATCGCCAATTCCAGGAGCAGCGGCATTACTAGCTAAAGAAGAGGCTAAAAATTTTAATAAACGGCTAAGAGTAACTATTCTGCATTCAAATAAATATAATAATTTTACAGATGGAGCTCGAGAGCTTTTTGATTGTGCTGCTCAAGGAAGGATAGATACTTTTTTTCTAGGTGGTGTCCAAATTGACGGCAAAGCAAATATAAATTTGGTTGGAACTGGTGAGTATCCAAATCTTGAGAAGAGGTTTCCTGGTTCTTTTGGCTCTCCTTTAATGTATTTTGTTGTACCGCAAGTCATTTTGTTTAGAGAGGAGCACTCTCCAAGGACTTTAGTAAAAAATGTAGATTTTATATCTGCTCCTGGTGTCTCAGAAGATAATATATATAGGCCAGGAGGTCCTAAATATTTATTAACTAATAGGGCATTATTTAAATTCGATAAAAAACAAAAAAAATTTTCCCTATTACGGTTAAATATAAATGAGACTTTAGATAGTATTATTGAACTTACAGGTTTTAATTTTGAAGTTGATAAAAATCTCTCTCAAATGGTTTTGCCAGAAAAAAACCGTATAGAAATTTTAAGAAAGTGTATTGCCCCAATGGTATCTGAGTTTTATCCAGAATTTGCAAAAAGAATATGGGGCGTATAACTTTATCTTATAAGTTCTTCCTGTTCTCCACTAAATTTTGAACTACAAGGGGATCAGCTAAAGTAGATACATCACCTAGGTCTTTATGTTCATTAGCAGCGATTTTTCTTAAAATTCTTCTCATGATTTTACCTGATCTTGTCTTAGGTAGACCAGGAGCAAATTGAATTAGATCCGGTGAAGCGATAGGACCTATTTCTTTTCTAACCCAATTTTTTAATTCTACTAATAATTCATCAGATGCAGCAACGCCTATATTTAGTGTTACATATGCATATATTCCTTGACCTTTAATATCATGAGGGTAACCAACAACTGCTGCTTCCGCCACATCGTTATGAGCCACTAGCGCAGACTCAACTTCTGCTGTTCCCATTCTATGGCCTGATACGTTAATTACATCGTCAACTCTTCCAGTTATCCAATAATAGCCATCTTCATCTCTCTTGCACCCATCACCAGAAAAATATCTTCCAGGAAATGTTGAAAAATAAGTGTCTATAAACCTTTGATGATCTCCATATACAGTTCTCATTTGACCTGGCCATGACATATTAATGCACAAATTACCTTCTGAAGGCCCTTCTAGCTCATTGTTTTCATTATCTACTAGAACAGGCTTTATGCCAAAAAATGGTTTTGTTGCGGATCCTGGTTTTGTAGGGATAGCACCTGGTAAAGGAGTGATTAATATGCCACCTGTCTCAGTTTGCCACCATGTATCAACAATTGGGCACTTTCCATCTCCTACAACATTATTATACCAGTTCCAGGCTTCAGGGTTAATTGGTTCTCCAACACTGCCTAAAATTCTTAAACTAGATCTATTTGTTTTTTTAACAGGCTCATCTCCCTCCGCCATTAGCGCTCTTATTGCAGTAGGAGCGGTGTAGAAAATATTTACTTTATGCTTGTCTACGATTTCCCAGAATCTACTAACAGTAGGATAATTAGGAACACCTTCGAACATTAAAGTGGTGGCACCATTAGATAGTGGGCCATAAACTATATATGAATGACCTGTTACCCACCCCACATCAGCTGTACACCAATAAATTTCATTTTCTTGGTAATCAAAAACATAATGATGAGTCATGGAAGCATAAACCATGTATCCTCCAGTAGTATGAAGTACTCCTTTAGGTTTGCCAGTTGATCCAGACGTATATAATATAAACATTGGATCTTCAGCGTTCATTTCGGTAGGCAAGCAATCAGGAGAAGCTAATGCCATCTCTTCGTGGTACCATATATCCTGACCGTCTATCCAATTAATATCCCCACCAGTTCTTTTAACAACTATAGTTGTTTTACACATTGTTGCTTTGGATATAGCTTCGTCCGTATTACTTTTAAGAGGAATTTTTTTACCCCCTCTAATACCCTCATCTGCAGTAATTATTATTGAAGAATTACAATCTTCTATTCTCCCAGCTAAGGCATCCGGAGAAAATCCTCCAAAAACCACTGAGTGAATTGCTCCAATTCGCGTACAAGCTAACATTGCTATTGTGGCTTCAGGTATCATTGGCATATAAATTGTTATACGGTCACCTTTTTTAGCCCCAGCTTTTTTTAAGACATTTGCAAATTTACAAACATCCTCATAAAGCTCGTTATAGGTTATTTTTTTACTCTCACTTGGGTCATCTCCTTCCCAAATTATAGCAACACTATTTCCTTTAGATTTTAGATGCCTATCAAGGCAATTAAAACTTGCATTTAACGTTCCATCCTCAAACCATTTGATATGCAAGTCTTCTTTATTGTATGACACATCACTTACTTTTGAATAAGGCTTGATCCAATCAATTCTTTTCCCATGTTTCTTCCAAAATAATGAAGGATCATTGATAGATTCTTCATACATTTTTTCGTAAGTTTCATGATTTACATGAGATTTTTCAATGATATTCGATGATGGTTTGTATAAGCTTGAACCTGACATTTAATCCTCCCTACTTTATGATTGTTCTTCTAAAATTAAATTTGCATTATCAATATCGTTAATATCTATAACCTTATTTATAGTTTCTAAAGAAAAGCCTTTTCTTGATAGGGAGCCAAGCCATTTTTGCTTTAAATTATATTTATCCCTCTCATTAGATATTAAATTCTTACACGAAAATATTCCAATATTCTTTCTTTTCATAAATTTAATAGCAGCTCTTATTTCTGCATTTTCATGCCCTTCATCTACACTTTCAATAGATGACTGAATTATTTCGTTTGGTATCCCTTTTTCTTTAAGTTTAGAGTAGATAAATCTAATCGAACTACCTTGTCTTCTGAGTGATCTAGTTTTAATTTCTGCATATCTTTTATCATCAATGAACTTAGCCTTAATCATCTCTGCTTTAATTTGGTCTAGTATATTTATTTTTTCTTTCTCGTTAAGATCACTGTCGTAATAAGAGATTTTTCGTTTAAGAGTATTTTCGAATTGATATGTTGAAACTTCATAACGTGCTAAATAAGACATTGAAGATTTTCTTAATTTTTCAAGTATTTTATCTTTATTATTCATAAAACTTATCATTAATGTTAATTAACTTTAACGTTAATACTTTTGAAGATTATAAAGATTTTAATTGCAAGGACAAGTTATTGAAAAATTATAAAGTAAGTCTAGGGGTTAAACGTGAAATTGGCAGAGTAAATTGGAATGGCTTTTTTACGCTTTACATAAAAGAGGTTAAAAGATTTACAAATGTTTTTTTACAAACAATCACAGCCCCTATGGTTACTACATTACTATTTGTAATTGTATTTTCTATAGCAATTGATAGGAGTGCGGGTTTCCAAGGAATTCCATTTATTACTTTTTTAGTGCCTGGGTTAATTATGATGAGCGTTATTCAAAATGCATTTGCTAATGTCTCTTCTGCTTTTATGACTGCTAAGGTGCAGGGGTCAATAGTAGACCTTTTGATGTCCCCACTTGGACCAATAGAGATTTTAATAGCACATGCTTTAGCAGGTGTAACAAGAGGTTTATTTGTTTTTATGGGGTCTTTTTTATTACTTTGGTCTTTGGGAATACTGAGTTTGCCAAATCATTTTTTTTGGATGATTTTATTTTTATTTCAAGGAGCTTTTACATTAGCTATTATTGGCATGCTGGCAGGAATATGGGCTCAAAAGTTTGATCAATTAGCGATAATTTCAAATTTTATTATTCAGCCATTAGCTTTTTTGTCTGGGACATTTTATTCAATAGAAAGGTTGCCAGAGACACTAAAAATAGTGGCTTATTGCAATCCTATTTTTTATGCTATAGATGGATTAAGATTTAGTTTTTTAGGAATAAGTGATGCTTCTCCTATACAAGGAACTTTAATTTTATTTTTTTGTAATTTAGGCCTAAGTTTTTTTGCATGGTATGTTCTTAAATCAGGTTACAGGCTAAGATCTTAGGATAATAAAATTTTTGGAAAAATATTATGAATGAAATCAAAAAAGTGCCTGGCGTTTTATCTGGGCAAGAAATCACTGAGTTAATTAATAAGAACATTATTAGTAGTGATCATAAAATTAATAAAGATATTATCCAACCTGCTTCAATTGACCTTAGGTTAGGTCTGAAAGCTTGGAGAGTTCCAGCATCTTTCTTGCCTGGCAAAGGTAACCTAGTTTCGGATAGATTAAAAAATTTTGCAATGCATGAATTTAGTCTTGTTGATGGAGCAGTTTTGGAATGTGGTTGTGTTTATATTGTAAAACTTTTAGAAAATGTTGCCTTAACAGATGATTTAACTGGTGTTGCAAACCCAAAAAGTTCTACCGGAAGATTAGACGTTTTTACCAGATTAATAGTAGATGGGGCTCAGGAATTTGAAGATGTCCCTGCAGGGTATAGTGGGCCTCTTTATGTAGAAATTTCACCTAGAACATTCTCAATATTAGTTCGAACAGGCTCGAGGCTAAATCAACTTAGGATCAGAAGAGGGTATTCAGTTACAACTGACAAAGAGATGGAAATTCTTCAAAAACATGTGGGCTTAGTCAGAACAGAAGACGATAACCATCTTCCTGATAAAATAAAAAATGGAGTTCCTTTATCAGTTGATTTGGTTGGTGAAAAAGGATTAATTGGATATAAGGCAAGAAAACATACAAGATTAATTGATGTTGACAAACCAAGCTTCTACAAAAGAGAACTTTTTTGGGAAAAAATTACAACAGAAGATTTGATTTATCAGACCAAAATTACTGAAAATGGAACTTCTTCATCTGGATTAGTCTTAAGCCCAGATGCCTTTTATATTCTAGCAAGTAAAGAATATGTTTCTGTACCTTCTAATTACGCAGCTGAAATGAGAGCATATGATACTAAAGTTGGAGAATTTAGAGCGCATTACGCTGGCTTTTTTGATCCTGGTTTTGGTTTATCTGACCTTGGAGCATCTAAAACAAGAGCTGTTTTAGAGGTGAGGTCTCATGATGTTCCTTTTTTGATTGAACAAGAACAAACAATTTGCAGGCTAGTTTATGAACCTATGGCTAATGTCCCAAATTTTTTATACGGTGAAGCTGGGGGTACCAATAACTATCAAGCTCAAGGACTAAAATTATCCAAACATTTCGTATAGAGTTTTCTTTATTGCTTCTTTATATTTAATCTTGTTAATATATTTTTTTCATAAATTATAGAAGAGTTTAAAATGCCAATCAGCCCATCAATAATGACGACATATGGAAGAATTGATATTGCCTTTACTCATGGCGAGGGCAGTTTTTTAATTTCAGAAGAAGGGAAAAGGTATCTAGATTATGCTAGTGGTATTGCAGTAAATGCATTTGGTCACTGTCACCCTAAACTTGTTGAAGCGCTTCAAGATCAAGCATCCAAATTATGGCATACATCTAATCTGTATAGAATACCTGAGCAAGAAACAGTGGCTGAAAAACTTGTTGCAAACTCTTGTGCAGAAAGAGTTTTTTTCTGCAATTCTGGAGCTGAGGCTACAGAAGGTGCTGTTAAGGTAGCAAGAAGATTTGCCTGGGCAAACGGTGAAAAAGATAGAACAGAGATAATTTGTGCTACGGGAGCTTTTCATGGCCGAACATTAGCAATGCTAGCCGCTAATGATAGACCATTGTTTCGAGAAGGCTTTGGCCCATCAGCACAAGGCTTTACTCATGTCGAATGGGGAGATATTGAAAACCTTAAAAAACATATTGGTAAACATGTAGCGGCAATCCTGGTCGAGCCTGTCCAAGGAGAAGGAGGAGCAAGAAAAGCACCTGCTGGATACCTTAAATCACTACAAGAAATTGCTAAAAAAAATGGATCTTTATTAATCTCAGATGAAGTCCAAATCGGAATGGGAAGGTCAGGATCTCTATTTGCTTATCAGCAAGAAGAAATAGAACCTGATATTATAGCTCTTGCTAAAGGTCTTGGTGGAGGGTTTCCAGTAGGAGCTGTTTTAGCAAAAGCAAAAGTTGGCGATGCTATGATACCTGGAACTCATGGAAGTACGTTTGGTGGAAATCCACTTGCGATGCGTTCAGCGAATGCTGTCCTTGATCTTTTATTAGAAAATAACTTTCTAGATAATCTAAAGAAAATGATACTTTACTTTGACAAAAAAATGGATGAATTAATTAAATTTGACTTAGATAAATCTCCTATTTTACATCAGAAAAAAGGTTCCGGTATGTTAAGAGGTTTTCAATTAGTAGAGAAAGTTACTGCAGGAGATTTTGGTAATATTGCTAGAGATAAAGGTTTATTATTGGTAGGTGCTGCTGAAAACACTATAAGGTTGCTACCTCCTCTAAATACCTCAAAAGAAGAGGTGGACCAAGCCTTTGACATACTCCAAAACGTAATTTTAGAAATGAAAAAAAACTAAAAAATGACTAATTTCATTGATTTAAGAGATCTTTCCAAAGATCAACTTTTAGATTTGGTATCTCTTTCCATAAAATGGAAAAAAGAGCCTTCTCCAAAATTTATGAATGATAAACAAGTTGTACTTATTTTTGAAAAACCTTCTCTGCGAACCCGTGTTTCTTTTGAGATAGGTATTAATCAATTAGGTGGGAAAAGTTACATTCTAAATGAAAAAGAAATGCAGTTAGGTCAAAGGGAGACTATTGAAGACACTGCTCGTGTTTTAGAGAGGTATGCTGATTTAATAGTGATAAGATGTTTTGGTCATAATCAGTTGACAAAGTTTGCTTCAACATCTTCCATACCTGTTATAAATGCATTAACAGATTTTAGCCATCCTTGTCAGGTTGTTGCAGATTTAGTTACAATTAAAGAAAATTTTGGAAACTTTGAAAATCTAAAGGTTGCATGGTTTGGTGATTGCAATAACGTTTTACAAAGTTGGATTGAGGCTTCAGCGTTATTGAATATAAAACTTTATATAGCATGTCCTAAAAATATTAGCCCAGATAAAAAAACTTTATCCTGGGCCCAAGATAGAAACAAAAATATTATAGTAACTCAAGACGCATATGAAGCTGCTCAGGGAGCTAATTGCATAATAACAGATACTTGGAGTTCTATGGGAGATACCAACCCTTTACCTGAAGATAGTTTTATGCCATATCAAGTAAATGATAAAATTATAAAGCTAGCAAAAGAAAATGTTATCTTCATGCATTGCTTACCAGCTTATCGAAACAAAGAAGTTACTCCAGAAGTAATTGAGAGTACTAATTCAGTTGTTTTTGATGAAGCAGAAAATAGACTACATGCTCAAAAAGCTATAATGCACTTTTGTTTTAATTAAGAAAATTATATGACAATGAAAAATCATATCATCCCTTTTCAATTATCAAATAATGAAGTTAGGGGTATGATAGTTAGGTTTGATACTGTCCTATACAATATAATAAAGCGTCATAACTACGCTAACAATATTGAAAGTTTATTAGCGGATACTCTAACGATTACTGCCTGTTTGGGTTCAAGAATGAAACATGATGGTGTTTTTACTATACAGGGTAAAGGATCAGGAGATGTTCATACATTATTTGCAGATATTACAAGTGATGGATGCTTAAGGGGATACGTTGGTTTAAAAGAAAATTTTAAAAATGAGAATGTTAATTTAGTAAAATTAATGGGCTCGGGACATATTTCATTTACTTTAGATCAAGGTAAATATTCTAAAAGATACCAAGGTATTGTTGAGCTTGAAGAGGAAATTTCAAAAGCAACTGAATTATACTTTTCGAATTCAGAACAATTAGAAACAAAATTTTCTACTTTCAATTATTATGACATAGATGAAGCTGACAGAGCAGATTTATTTCCAGGTGGTTTGATTATGCTCCAAAAAATGCCTATTAAGAATAAATTTTTAGAAGAAACGAATAAAGAAGTTTGGGAACTTTCAAGAAGTTTTTTATCTACTTTAAAAAAAGAAGAGTTTTTATCCACAAAACTTTCATCCAAGGATATTCTTTTTAGATTATTTAGTGAGCTTAAAGTTATAACTTACAATGAAATTGAAATTAAAGATAAGTGTCGTTGTTCTCAAGATAGAGTACAATTTGCTTTGAACAACTTGGACAAAAAAGAATTGAGCGAAATTGCAGATGAAAATGGAGATATCAGAGTTACTTGTGAATTTTGTAAAACAGAGCGTTTGTTTTCACACCCTAATTAACTTTTAGTTTTTCCAAAATAGCGGTGAAAACATAACTAGAATCGCAAAAATTTCTAACCTACCCAAAATCATTCCAGCACACAAAAAAAACTTTCCCATATCAGGGATTGTTTGATAAGAGCCAGTTGGTCCAATAATATCTCCCAGACCTGGTCCAACGTTGCCAATTGCTGATGCTGCACCAGAAATTGCAGTTATCAGATCTAATCCAAGCATCCCTAAAAGGCATGCAATAATAGCAAAAGATATTATATATAGAAAAAAGAAACCCATGACTGATTCAGCAACGTTTTCTGGAATTGGTTTTTGGTTATAATAAGAAACTACAACAGCATGAGGTCTTATAAGTTTAGAAATTTGGGCTTTGGCGTTTGCAACCAATACTTGTATTCTAGCCATTCTTAACCCACAAGTTGTTGAACCTGCACATCCACCCACGAACATTAAAATAAGAAGAATAGTTGTTGGAAAACCACCCCAATTATTAAAGTCAGATGTTCCAAAGCCGGTTCCAGTAAGAATTGATATGACGTTAAAAGAAGCTAATCTGATGGCGTCTACATATGGAATATTTTGAAAGCTTAAATAAATTGATATGACGAATACTACAAAAATTATTAGTGTTAAAAATAACTTAACTTGATCATCTTTAATTAAATTTTTAAAACCATTTTTAGATATCGATAAGTAGTGCACAAAGGGTAATGAGCCAACTATCATTCCAAAAATAATTATTATTTCTATTGAAGATGATCCGAAAGCTGCCAAGGATTCTGATTTGGTTGAATAACCACCAGTTGCTATAGTTGTCATTGCATGTGCTATAGAGTCAAAAATGGGCATGCCAGCAATCCATAACATTAAAGCCCATAATGTTGTTAATGAGATATATACCATACTTATCCCAGCAGCAAAACTAGCTGCTTTGGGTACAACTTTATCTGGAGTCTCATAAGACTCTGTTTTGAAGAGTTGCATACCACCTATAGACAACATTGGTAAAACAGCTAGTGCCATTACAATAATACCAACTCCTCCTAACCATTGAAGAAGCGCTCTCCAAATTAAAATACCATGTGATGTCGTGTCTAAATTGTTTATTACGGTTGCTCCAGTTGTGGTGATGCCAGAAGTGGATTCAAAAATTGCATCCGTAAAACTCATATCAATCTCAGATAACATAAACGGTATTGAGCCGAATAAGGCGATCGATATCCAAGCACTATTAGTTAATAGAAAAGCTTGTCTTAATTCTAGATGTTCTGTAACTATTCCTTTGTTTGAAAGGTAGCAGATAGAACCAACAAATAAAGTTATGAAGGATGCGCCAACGAAAGCCGGCCAGTCATCATTCCCATAGAACCAATCTACGAGAGCGGGTATTATCATAAACAAAGAAAGTATGCACAACAACAAGCCTATCAAATAAATTATTGGTGCAATTTTCATGATTTTTTCTATTAATATTTATTAAAAATATCTTAAGACCTAATTGGCCATTTTCAAAAATCTGTCTTGTAAATTGATATCTTCTAAAAAGCAACCACTAAATTGATTAGTAGTCATAGTGACATCATTTTTTAAAACGCCTCTTGTGCTCATACAGTGATGTTCTGCATCAATAAAAACTGCAGTTCCTTTAGGTGATAAAGCAGAGTCAATACAATTAAGTATTTGTGATGTCATTGTTTCTTGCGTTTGAAGTCTTTTAGCAAAAACATCAAGTACTCTTGCTAATTTAGATATACCTACAACTCTTTTGTTTGGGTAATATCCAATTGTTGCCCTTCCAATAATTGGAACCATATGATGTTCACAATGACTTTCAAAATTGATGTTTTTTAATATTACAATATCGTTATAGCCTTCAATATCTTCAAAGGTTTTTTCTAAAAGTTTTTTGGGATCTTCATGATACCCAGCGAAAAATTCGTTAAAAGATTTAATAACTCGTCTAGGAGTTTCTATTAAACCTTCTCTATTAGGATCTTCCCCAATATATTCGATTAGTGTTTTAATTGCTTGTTCTGCTTCTTCTTGAGTGACGGATCTGTTTTCGTTGTCATCAATAATTAATTTAGAAGCATTTATAGAAGAATTCATTATATACCCTAATAGTTTTAAATTTAATCTGTAACAAATATTATGAGTTAAGCAAAGAATTAACAAGCATATTGACGGTTATTTTTGGAAAAGCGTTAAATTTAGGGGTGTTTTATCACTTATTACCTTATCTCCTTCATCGTGAGTAACAAGAAGACAAGGTATATTTGCTCTTTTTACTTGTTTTACAACAAATTCTCTAAAACTATTTCTTTGTGAAGGGTCTAAAGAAGAAAAAGGTTCATCTAAAAGCAATGCATTAGGTTCTGATAAGATTGCTCTTAGGCATGCAATTCTTGCCTTTTGACCACCAGACAAAGTATTTGGATACCTGTCTTGAAATCCAGACATATTAGCTTTATCAAGGTAATTTAAAATTAAACTATTCTTTTCTTTTTTATTTAGACTTTTATTCATTCCAAACAATAGATTCTGTTCTACTGTCAAATGAGGAAATAAAGTGCCATCTTGAAGAAGAAGCCCAATTTTTCTTTTTTCGGTAGGGATGTTATTAAGTATTACACCATTTAATTTAATTTCTCCCTCGATCTTTAAGTTTTCTTCATTAACTCCAGATATCACGTTTATCAAAGAAGATTTTCCAACACCACTTTCTCCAAAAACACATAAAATTTCGCTATTTTCTATTTTAATACTCAAGTTTTTTATAAGAGTTTTTTCTGTTGGTGAATTCCATTTTAATGTTATATTTTTTAACTCAAGCAATATTTTAATACCTCAACGTATAATTAAAATTTTCAAGCTTACTTAAACATGATTAAAACAATTCTAAAAATTAACAAATTCTTTAATTTTAATGAAGTTCCTTCTTCAAGAAAAAAGAAAATTAAAGATTTTGAACATTTTAGAGATTTCTTAGAACTTGCTAGGAATCAAATGAACAAACATGGTCTTGTCGATTGGGCTTTAGATCTTGATTACGCAAAAGTAAGAGCGGGAGCTTGTTTTTTTAGAGAAAGGAAAATTTCTTTTTCTAGAAATTTTATAAAAAAATCTTCAAAAGAAGATATTCAAGATACAATTTTGCATGAAATCGCACACGCTCTAGTTGGCCCCAAGCATGGGCATAATAAAGTTTGGAAAGAAATGGCGCTAAAATTAGGTTGTTCTGCTAAACGCTGTCATACCCTAGAGTTTTCTGAATATAAATGGCTTAGATTTTGCGCCAATCAATGTTGGCAACAAAAGGTACATAGAAAAAGATTAAACCTTATTTGCAAAAAATGTGGCTCTAAAGTTGTTTATAAAAAAAATAATTAGAAATTATTTTACTTCTTCTAGCTCTATTAATGTTCCAGAAAAATCTGATGGACTTAAAAAAATTACAGGATTTCCATGTGCGCCGATTTTTGGTTTGCCGTCACCTAGAATTTTGGCTCCAGCTGATGTAAGTTTTTTTGAAACAGCTGAAATATCATCAACTTCATAGCAGATATGATGCATTCCACCATTAGGGTTTTTGTCTAAAAATTTACTTATTGGGCTATTATTGTTTAATGGCTCTAGTAATTCAACTTTAGTATTAGGAGATTCTATAAATACAACTTTTACACCATGCTCAGGTAATATTTGTGGTTCGCTAATTTTGGCGCCTAAAGCTTGTTCCCAAGTATTGCTAGCTCTTTCAATATCAGGAACTGCAATAGCAATATGGTTTACCCGTCCGATATTCGAAATCTTATTTGACATAACAACTCCAAGGAGAAATATTTATATTTGATATTATTTTTATATTTAAACAAAACTTATATTTTTTCAACGAGCATAAACAGATTATTGCTAGTTAATATAATGAAATTTTGTTAAATATATGACTGAAAATATTCTGTGGGGGTAAACTATCAAAAAGTCTAGTAGAGAAATTATTGCAGAACTACATGCCAGAAGGGAAAAAGCACGTCTGGGTGGTGGTCAGACAAGAATAGACAAACAGCATTCATTAGGAAAACTAACAGCAAGAGAAAGAATAAATGTTTTGCTGGACAAGGATTCGTTTGAAGAGACTGATATGTTTGTTGTTCATCGCATAAGAGATTTTGGTATGGATGGTAAAACTATACCTGGTGATGGAGTTGTCACAGGATCTGGCAAGGTCAATGGAAAATTGATTTATGTCTATGCTCAAGATTTTACAGTTTTTGGAGGTTCTTTATCGTCAGACCATGCAAAAAAAATAGTAAAAATTATGAAGTTAGCTATTCAAAACAAGGCACCAATTATTGGCCTTAACGATAGTGGTGGAGCAAGAATTCAAGAAGGGGTTGAATCACTTGGAGGATACGCAGACGTTTTTCTTCAAAATGCTCTTGCATCTGGCGTTGTGCCTCAAATTTCAATGATAATGGGGCCCTGTGCAGGAGGTGCTGTATATTCACCTGCAATGACTGATTTTACTTTTATGGTTAAAGATACTAGTTACATGTTTGTAACTGGTCCAGATGTCGTCAAAACAGTTACTTCTGAAGAAGTAACTGCAGAAGAATTAGGAGGAGCTGAAACACACACCACTATTTCATCTGTAGCTGATGGTGCATTTAATAATGATGTAGAAGCATTAACAGTATTAAGGAGATTTTTAACCTTTTTACCTTCAAGTAATTCAGATATTGCGAAAACAAGACAAACACAAGATCCAAGTAGAAGAGTTTCTCTTTCGTTAGACACCTTAATTCCAGAAAATCCTAATTTGCCATATGATATGAAAGAATTAATAACATCAATTGCTGATCAATATGATTTTTTTGAACTGCAAGAGAATTATGCAAAGAATATCTTGATTGGATTTATAAGGCTTGCAGGGCAAACTATTGGTGTTGTTGCAAATCAGCCAATGGTTTTGGCTGGTTGTTTGGATATTGATTCAAGTCGAAAAGCAGCACGTTTTGTTAGATTTTGTGATGCTTTTAATATTCCCATATTAACATTAGTTGATGTTCCGGGTTTTATGCCGGGAACTGCTCAAGAATATGGTGGAATCATTAAGCATGGTGCAAAACTTCTATTTGCATATGCAGAAGCGACAACGCCAAAGGTTACTTTAATTACCAGAAAGGCTTATGGTGGTGCCTATGATGTTATGAGTTCAAAGCATTTAAGAGGTGATGCAAATTATGCCTGGCCAACAGCTGAAATTGCAGTAATGGGCGCTAAGGGTGCTGTAGAAATTTTATTTAGAAATGAATTAAATGATTCTCAACAAATAGATAAAAGAACAATTGATTATGAAGAAAGGTTTGCGAATCCCTTTATTGCAGCTGAAAGAGGCTTTCTTGATGATATTATAATTCCTAGTAATTCTCGATTTAGGCTAATACAGGCCTTTTCAAAGTTAAAAAACAAAATACAAAAAAACCCTAGAAAAAAATTTGGTAATATACCTCTTTAATAAAATAGAAATTAAAAAATGTTTAATAAAATATTAATAGCAAATCGTGGTGAAATAGCGTGCAGAATAATTAAGACTGCTAAAAAAATGAATATTAAGACAGTAGCTGTTTATTCAGATGCTGACAGATCGGCAGAACATGTGAGTTTAGCAGATGAAGCAGTATATTTGGGGGGGTCTTCTGCATCTGAGAGCTACTTACGCTCTGATCTTATAATAAAAGCATGTAAGGAAAAATCATGTGACGCGTTACATCCTGGTTATGGATTCTTATCAGAGAATGCTCATTTCGCAGAATTATTGCAAAAAGAGGGTATTATTTTTATTGGGCCATCTAAATCTGCAATAGCTTCTATGGGAGATAAAATAGAGTCTAAAAAAATTGCAAAAGCTGCAGGTGTTAATACAGTTCCAGGCCATATAGGTATTATTGATAACAAAGATGAAGCAATTAAGATTGCAAATGAAATAGGTTATCCGGTGATGATTAAAGCTAGCGCAGGTGGCGGTGGTAAAGGTATGCGAATTGCCTTTTCAAAAGACCAGGTTGCTGAAAGTTTCGAAAGAGCTACTAGTGAGGCAATTAGTAGCTTTGGTGATAAACGTATTTTTATAGAAAAATTTATTACAGAACCAAGGCATATTGAAATTCAAATATTAGCAGATAATTTTGGTAATATTATTCATCTTGGAGAAAGAGAGTGTTCAATACAACGAAGAAATCAAAAAGTTATTGAAGAAGCTCCATCACCTTTTTTGGATAAAAAAACCAGAAACGAAATGGGGAAACAGGCTATAAAATTAGCGCAAGAAGTCGGCTATTCAAGTGCAGGCACTGTAGAGTTTATCGTTGATAAAAATAAAAATTTTTATTTTCTTGAAATGAATACTAGATTGCAGGTAGAGCATCCAGTTACTGAATTGGTTACTGGAATAGACTTAGTTGAACAAATGATAAATGTTGCAAGTGGGAAAAAATTAAAAATAAAGCAGGAAGATGTAAAATTGAATGGTTCAGCAATTGAATCCAGAATATATGCAGAAAACCCCTACAAAAACTTTTTGCCATCCATTGGTAGATTGACAAAATATGACCCACCAAAAGAAAAAAAACATGATGATGAAACTCTTACAAGAAATGATACAGGTGTAAAAGAGGGTGATGAAATTTCTATGTTTTATGACCCTATGATAGCCAAGCTATGTTCTTGGGGACAAACAAGAGAGATTTCGATTAAGAGAATGGAATCTGCCCTTGATAATTTTTTACTGGAAGGTATCGACCATAATATTCCTTTTTTATCTGCAATTTTAGCAAATAAAAGATTTAAATCAGGAGACTTGAGCACATCATTTATCCAAGAAGAGTATACGGATGGTTTTAATGGTGTTTCTCCTTCAGTAGAAGAAGAATGGTCATTAGCATCTCTTATAATAGCTTATCATGTTACAGAAACCATTAAAGATAATGAAAACTTCAAAGAAATTTCAGATGAATGGGAGATTCATTTAAAATATAATAGTATGATAAGCGATGATAGTATTTTAAGATTTAAAACAGAACAACTAGACAATGAACAAAACCAAATAAAAGTAAAGCCATTACCAAACAAAAATGTGCCTGGAATAGTTGATGACTTTATTCCAATTAGTTTGGAAAAGGATTTTTCTAAAAAATTGGTAAGCGCAGATATAGAATTATTTGATACAGCTAAATCTGAGATAACTTATCCTAAAAGAATTCAATGTAGAATAAATTATAAAGACCCAAATTTATATTTATCTTACAGAGGCACCTTAATTTCAGCCCTTGTCCTTCCAAAACATGTTGCCAAACAAATGCAACATATGAAACCGATGAAAGTCGTAGATAAGTCAAATCTTTTAATATGTCCAATGCCTGGCAAATTGATTAAAGTTTTAGTCAAAGAAAATGACGTTGTTGAAGATGGTCAAGCTTTATGTGTTGTTGAAGCAATGAAAATGGAGAACACTCTTATTGCTCCCAAAAAATGTAAAGTTAGTAAAATAAATTTTAAAGAAAATGATACCTTGTCCGTTGATCAGGTTATTATGGAATTTTTATTTAACTAGATTTTTAAAATTTAGAGATATGTATGAAAAAAGATAGTAATTTAGAAAATTGGAAAAAAAATGCTCTTAATGAGCTAAAAAAAACAGAGATAGATAGCTTTGTTGTTGAAACGCCAGAAGGTATTGTTATTAAACCTCTATACACCTCTTCCGATGTTAATGGTATAGATCATCTTGATACCATCCCTGGAGAAGCTCCATTTTTAAGAGGCCCAAAGGCAACAATGTATACTGGGAGACCATGGACTGTAAGACAGTATGCTGGTTTTTCTACTGCCTCTGAGTCAAATGCATTTTATAAAAAAAACTTAGCTGCTGGACAAAAGGGGCTTTCAGTTGCCTTTGATTTAGCCACTCATAGAGGTTACGACTCAGACCATGAAAGAGTTTATGGAGACGTTGGTAAGGCAGGTGTAGCTATTGATAGTGTAGAAGATATGAAGATTTTATTTGATGGTATACCATTAGATAAGATGTCTGTTTCAATGACTATGAATGGGGCTGTTCTTCCAGTTTTAGCAGGCTATATTGTTGCTGCAGAAGAGCAAGGGGTAGATGTTGAAAAATTAAGTGGAACTATTCAAAATGATATTTTGAAAGAATTTATGGTTCGAAATACTTATATATATCCTCCAGAACCTTCCATGAGAATTGTTTCTGATATCATTCAATTCACATCAAAAAAAATGCCCAAATTTAACTCTATATCCATTTCGGGTTACCACATGCAAGAAGCTGGAGCCTCTTTAGTGCAGGAATTAGCTTTTACGTTGGCAGATGGTCTTGAATACATAAGAGCTGCTACTCAAAGAGGCTTATTAGTTGATGATTTTGCCCCAAGGCTATCTTTCTTTTTTGCCATAGGGATGAATTTTTTTATGGAGGCCGCAAAATTAAGAGCGGCACGCTATTTGTGGTCTAAATGGACAAAAAAACTTTTTGATTGTAAGAACCCAAAATCGCAAATGTTGAGAACGCATTGCCAAACTTCCGGTGCTAGCCTTCAAGAACAAGACCCATATAATAATATTATTAGAACTACTATTGAGGCTTTGGCAGCCACTTTAGGAGGAACACAATCCTTACACACTAATTCATTTGATGAGGCAATTGGCTTGCCAACTGAATTTTCAGCGAAGATTGCAAGGAATACCCAGCTCATTCTTCAACATGAAACAGGTATAACAGACACAGTTGATCCACTTGCTGGAAGTTACTTTGTTGAAAATTTGACTAAAGAATTAATAGAAAAAGCAGATGAATTAATTGAAAAAATTGAAGATATGGGAGGTATGACCGTAGCAGTTATTAATGGTTTCCCTAAATCAGAAATTGAAATATCTGCTACTAAACGCCAAGCTAAAATTGATTCTGGTGAACAAGTTATTGTAGGAGTGAATAAATTTAAATCTGATCAGCAAGATCTTATTGATGTACTAGATATAGATAACAAGGTAGTTCGTGAGGAGCAAATCACTAAACTAAATCAAATAAAAAATACTAGGAACGCAGTTAATGTGAACAATGCACTAGATAATCTAAAAAAAGCTGCAGAAAATAATACTGGTAATTTATTAGAGCTATCAATTGAAGCGGTCCGCGCAAGGGCAACAGTAGGAGAAATTTCTTTTGCTTTGGAAGAAGTTTATGGAAGATATGGAGTTAAACAACAAGTTATAAAAGATGTTTACAAAAATACGTATTCTAACAAGGATGATTTTGTTGAAGTTGATAGTGCATTAACAAAATTTAAAAAAATTGCCGGAGAAAATCCCAAAATTTTCATGGCAAAACTGGGTCAGGATGGTCATGATCGTGGAGCTAAAGTAATTGCTTCTGCATTTACTGATATTGGATTTAATGTAGAGATAGGTACTTTATTTCAAACACCTGCTGAGGCAGTCGAACAGGCAATTAAATCTAATGTTCATGTGATAGGAGTATCTTCTTTAGCTGCAGGCCATAAAACTCTGATACCAGAGTTAATTCAAGAATTAAAAAACCGGCATGCTGATGATATTTTAGTTGTATGTGGTGGTGTTATCCCATCACAAGATTACCAGTTTTTATATGATGTTGGTGTTTCAGCTATATTTGGTCCAGGAACATCTATTCCACATGCTGCTTCAACTACTATCAATAAGGCATCAGAACAATTAATGAGAATGCATAATTTTAGAAAGGCAAGGATCAGTAAATAAGTTTATGGAGGGAGTTTTTGGGATCGTATAAAAAGATTTATGAAAGTTGGAAAGAGGATCAGCTGAAGTTTTGGAAAGAACAAAGTGAAGATATTAATTGGGATAAAAAACCACAGAAAATTTTAGATGATTCCAAGTCACCTTTTTATAATTGGTTTCCTGACGCTAGTTTAAATACTTGTTATAATGCCGTTGATAGACATGTGTTATCTGGAAAAGGTAATCAAATAGCTATTATATATGATAGTCCTGTCACAAATGTTAAAAAAAAGATAACTTATGAACAATTACAAAGCCAAATAATTCAATTTTCTGGTGCACTTAAAAAATTAGGTGTGGTTAAAGGCGATCGTGTAATAATTTATATGCCAATGATACCAGAAGCTGTCGTCGCTATGTTAGCGTGTGCTAGGATTGGAGCAATTCATTCAGTTGTTTTTGGTGGATTTGCATCAAATGAATTGGCTACGCGTATTGATGATTGCCAACCTAAGGTCATTGTGTCGGCTTCTTGTGGTCATGAAGCAAGCAAAATAATAAAATATAAACCTCTTCTTGATAAAGCAGTTGAGATTGCTAAACATAAAATAGATAAGTGTATTATTTATCAAAGAAAATCACTTCAAGCATCTTTGATTTCAGGACAAGATATAGACTGGAATGATGCAATAAAAGATGTCACTTCACCTGAACCAATAAGTGTGGAGGCTAATCATCCTCTATATATTTTATATACTTCAGGAACAACTGGTAAGCCAAAAGGTGTTGTAAGAGATAATGGTGGTCATGCTGTGTCTCTAAACTGGTCAATGAAAAATATTTATAATGTAAAACCTGGAGATGTGTATTGGGCTGCTTCTGATATTGGCTGGGTAGTAGGGCATTCATATATTGTGTATGCACCACTAATTCATGGTTGTACCTCTGTCTTGTTTGAGGGCAAGCCAGTTGGCACTCCAGATGCAGGAACATTTTGGAGAATAATCTCAGAGTATAAAGTTCGGGTTTTATTTACTGCACCCACAGCATTAAGAGCTGTAAAGAGAGATGATCCAAATGGTGATTTCATTAAAAAATATGACTTATCAAGTTTACAATCTTTATTCCTAGCTGGAGAACGTGCGGATCCAGACACAGTGTCGTGGTTAGAAAATAAATTAAAAATACCAATAGTCGATCATTGGTGGCAAACTGAAACAGGATGGCCTATTGCTGCAAATCCAATGGGTATAGAGGCTTTGCCAATAAAAAAAGGTTCTCCGACAGTAGCAATGCCAGGGTACAATATTGATGTATTATCAGAAGATAATATTGAGGTTGAAAGAGGCTCTTTAGGTGCAATTTCAATAAAACTGCCATTGCCGCCTGGTTCTTTGCCCACATTATGGAATGCCGATGAAAGATATATAGAATCATATCTAACCTCGTTTCCTGGATATTATGAAACAG
This sequence comes from Candidatus Marisalimonas marina, assembly GCA_038131365.1. Lineage (GTDB taxonomy): Bacteria > Pseudomonadota > Alphaproteobacteria > Puniceispirillales > Marisalimonadaceae > Marisalimonas > Marisalimonas marina. Next base: position 70,447 of record JAYPPH010000006.1, read on the forward strand.
GTGATGCAGGTTATCAGGACAAAGACGGTTATTTATATATTATGTCAAGAACTGATGATGTTATTAATGTTGCAGGACATCGGCTTTCAACTGGAGCAATGGAAGAAGTTTTATCAGACCATAACGATGTTGCGGAATGTGCTGTTATTGGGGTATCGGATGAACTCAAAGGTCAAGTGCCATTGGGTCTTGTATGTTTGAATAAAGGCTGTAACAAATCAGACGAGACTATTGCTGAAGAAATAATAACTTTAGTTAGAAATGAGATTGGTCCTGTGGCTTCTTTTAAATTAGTTGCAGTTGTTCAAGCATTACCAAAAACAAGATCAGGAAAAATTTTACGATCTACAATTCGAAAAATAGCAGATAAGTTGAAGTGGGAAATGCCTGCCACGGTAGATGATCCAACGGTATTTGAAGAGATCAAGAAAAAATTAGATCAACTTAGACAATAAAGATACTATTATGAAACTTTCATAATGTATTTACCGACATGTTCTCCCTTTTCAAGAGCTATATGCGCATCAACAGCTTCGTTTAATTTAAACTCGTGTTCAATTATTGGCTTTATTTGACCAGATTCTAACCATTGCCAAGCGTTTTTATAAAGACTTTCCACATAATCTGCTTTTGATTGTGTTGATTGTGGTCTTAGAGTAGAGCCAGTTATTGTTTGTCTTTTTATCATAAGATTTGCAAAGTTAACTTCATCTTTTATACCACCTTGAACAGCAATAATTATTAACCTGCCATCAAAATTTAAACATTTAAGATTTCTAGGAACATAGCTACCGGCAACCATGTCTAAAATCACATCAACTCCCTCATTGTTAGTAATTTCCTTAATTTCATCTTCAAACTGTGCGGTTTTATAATTAATACACTTAATGGCGCCTAATTTTTCAACAGCTTTACATTTTTTATCGTTTCCTGCAGTAGCATAAACTTTAGCTCCAAAACAAGTTGCAAGTTGGATTGCAGTGGTGCCAATACCACTTGCTCCTCCATGAATTAGAACTTTTTCATTTTTAGATAAATTTCCTCTCATGAATAGATTGCTCCACACCGTGATGAATGTTTCCGGTATACAAGCGGCTTCTTGCATTGAATAATTTTCTGGTATTGGCATACAATGACCAGCGTCTACTGCTACATACTCTGCATATCCACCTCCATGACATAGAGCGCAGACTTCATCTCCAATATTAAATTTAATATTTGATCCATTAAGAGCAACAACAATACCTGATACTTCTAAACCAGGTAGATCAGAAGCAGTTTCAGGAACTTTATAATTTCCTTGCCTTTGCAATAAATCAGGTCGGTTCACACCCGAATATGAGACTTTAATTAATACCTGATTTTCTGAAAGTGTTGGAGTAAGTCTAGTACATAATCTCAGATTTTCTGGTCCACCATAAGCAGAAATTTCTACTGCTTGCATTTTTTCTGGAATTATAAAACTTTCATTATTCATAACATGCTCCTAAAGAAAAGAAATTGCCCTAATTCGGTCTTTATTAGTCAAACTATAGCCACTTATTTATGTTTTTATACAAAAAGTAAAGGAGAATAGAATGATATTTTTTATTGCATTTATTTCAATGGTTGCTTTAGAAGAGCCTCATGTTAAAAACTTTTTAGTAGAGGCATCTAAATCTGGTCCTATTGAGTATGAATTTGTTAAGCCTGTTAACTGCAAATCAGGAAAATATAAAGATACATACGTCATAGCTCAAAACGAAAGAGTTGTATTGAAGCAAAAATCAAAAGATGGGAGTGTTGGACCTGTTTGCATCAAATAAATGATTCTAGTTTGATTTTTCAATCATTTTTTTGACTCTCAGTCTTAAGGCTTGTAATTTTATAAAACCCTCAGCATCATAATGATTATAATCTGCTGTACCTTCTTCGAAGGTTACTAAACTTTCGCTATATAAAGAATAAGGTGATTTTCTTCCAGTTATGATCACATTCCCTTTATATAATTTAGCTCTTACAGTTCCAGAGACATTTTTCTGGCTAATATCAATTGATGCTTGAAGCATTTCTCTTTCAGGAGAAAACCAGAACCCATTGTATATTAATTCTGCATATTTGGGCATTAACTCATCTTTTAAATGCGCGGCACCTTTATCTAATGTAATAGACTCAATAGCTTTTCTCATATGAAACAGTATTGTACCGCCAGGCGTTTCATAAACACCTCTAGATTTCATGCCGACAAATCTGTTTTCAACTAAATCGATTCTACCTATTCCATTTTCTCCACCTAAAACATTCAATTTATGTAACATTTTAGCGGGAGATAATTCTTCACCATTTAAAGCAACAGGATCACCATTTAAAAACTCTAGTATAATTTCAGTTGGTTTGTCAGGTGCATCAAAAGGGGATTTAGTTCTAGAATAAACAAATTCCTCTGGTTCTTTCCAGGGATCTTCAAGAACCTTACCTTCGGCTGAAATATGCAAAAGATTTGCATCTACACTAAATGGTGCTTCACCTCTTTTATCCTTTGGAACTTTAATTTGATTTTTCTCAGCATAATCAATTAGGCTTGTTCTACTTGTGAGATTCCATTCTCGCCATGGAGCAATAACCTTTATATCTGGTTGTAAACTATAATATCCAATTTCAAATCTTACCTGATCATTACCTTTTCCTGTTGCTCCGTGTGATACGGCATCTGCTCCAGTTAAGTTAGCAATTTCTATTTGTCTTTTTGCTATGAGAGGTCTGGCAATAGATGTACCCAATAAATAAACACCCTCATAAAGAGCATTAGCTCTAAACATTGGAAAAACAAAATCTTTGACAAACTCTTCTTTTAAATCATCAATGAAAATTTCTTTTACACCTAATGCTTTTGCTTTTTCTCTTGCAGGTTCTACCTCTTCTCCTTGACCAATATCAGCGGTGAAAGTAACAACTTCACATTGATAATTATCTCTTAACCATTTTAAAATGACTGAGGTATCTAAACCTCCAGAATAAGCCAGTACAACTTTTTTTATATCAGGGGTTTCCTTTAACATTTTGTTCCTTAAATAATTAATTTGTGAAATCAGATGCAAAAATTTTTTACATAATTACTCTAAATCACACTTTTTGTAAAAAAATAATTATACCATAAGATTTTAAGGGTCGTGGGGGTTGTAAGTAAACTGAATTATTGTTACTTATTTATTATGCTGAAATCAAACTGTGGTCTCAAAATTGCATCTATTCATTAAAATTTAAATGGGAATTATAATGAAAGTCCTTAGGTTACTATTTTTATCAACAGTTTTAATCCTAGGTAATTTTATTTCTAAAATTTCATTTGCTGAAACAAACTTGCTTGGGTCAGAAAAAAATTGGAGAGCCTACTCTACAAAAAAAGGTAAGTCTAAAACATGCTTCATCACTTCCGAGCCAATCAAAACAGAGGGTAAATTTAACAAAGATAACAGAGGTAAACCCTATGTTTTTGTTACAAACATTAAGGGTGGAAGCACACATGAGGTATCTATAAAGGCTGGGTTTAACTTCAAACGTAATAAAGACGTTATTTTTGATGTAGATGGGAAAAAAACAAATCTGTTTCCTGTAGATGATAGAGCATGGTCAGAAAGTTCAAAAATAGATAGATTTCTTGTTCAATCGATGAGAAAAGGAAAATTATTAAAAGTCACTGGCACTTCTACTCCTGGAAATAAGATTGTTGACACTTATTCACTTTTAGGCTTTACGAAAGCACTGCGACTTATTGATAAAAGTTGTTCTTAATCAACTTTTTAAGAAAGCATTAATAATATGTCCTCGTTCAAACAAAATTTAATGGATTTTAGTTTTGAAGAACTACAGGATTTTTGTACTTCTAACAAACTTCCAAAATTTAGAGCTACTCAGATATGGAGATGGATCTACTGTTTTGGAACCCAAGTTTTTGAAGATATGAAAAATATTTCAAAATCTGATAAAGAATTTTTGAAAGAAATTTCTTATATCCCAAGATTAAGTGTTTCTGAAATGCATAAAAGTAAAGACGGCACAATTAAATGGCTAATTAAACTGAATGATAATTCTGAAATAGAAACCGTTTATATACCGCAAGATGATCGAGGAACTGTTTGCTTGTCTAGTCAAGTTGGTTGTACTTTAAATTGCTCATTTTGTCATACTGGAACGCAGGCATTAGTAAGAAACTTAACTGCGGGTGAAATAATTGGCCAATTAATGCTTGTTATGGATCATTTAAAAGACTGGCCATCTGGTAAAAATGGTAGAAAAGTTACGAATATCGTTATGATGGGTATGGGTGAGCCTTTATTAAATTATGACGAAGTCAGTAAATCTATAAAAATAATGATGTCAGATGATGGAATATCTATCTCTAGAAGACGAATAACTTTATCAACTTCTGGTATAATTCCATTTATTAATAAAGCAGGCGTTGATTTGGGAGTGAACCTAGCTATCTCTCTTCATGCAGTTAATGATGCATTGAGAAACAAATTAGTTCCAATTAATAAAAAATATAATTTAGAAGAATTAATAAATACTTGTAGAAATTATCCCAAATTATCTAATTCAAGAAGAATTACATGGGAATATGTAATGTTAAAAGACATTAATGACTCAGAGGATGATGCAAAAAACTTAGTTAAATTAATCTCTGGGATACCATCTAAAATTAATTTAATTCCATTTAATCCTTGGCCAGGTTCATTGTTTGAAACTTCTACGAATAGAAAAATAGACAATTTTGCAAAAATAATTATGGATGCAGGTTTTGCATCACCAATTCGAAAGCCGCGTGGCCAAGACATTTATGCAGCTTGTGGTCAACTAAAATCTGAGACAGAGAAAATAAGAAAATCGCAAATCAATAAGCTTGTGCCCTTACATACAATCTAAATAAGTTCCAATATTAAATTTTTATGAAACTATTGCTTTAGAAGGTATTAGCTATTACATTATTGTTATTAATTAATTTTAAAAGGAAAATATGTAAATGAATAACAATCGTTTCATGTCAAGTTCAAATGCTCAAGCTACCCAAATAGATTTGGGTCTTAGATCATATATGCTTGGTGTTTACAACCATATGACAACAGCGCTGGCATTAACAGGCTTCATGGCTATGGGATTAAACTTTCTTGCTATTTCTAACGGTGCATTAACACCTATTGGCGAATTATTTTTCTTAAGCCCTCTTAAGTGGGTAGTTATGTTAGCCCCACTAGGAATGGTTTTTTATATTTCAGCAAGAATAAATAGTATATCAGCTGAAAAGGCTAGAAGCTTATTCTATGTATATGCTGGTCTAATGGGACTTTCATTGTCGTCCTTATTGTTAGTATATACAGGTGCTTCTGTAGTTAGAGCTTTTTTCGTAACTGCAGCCGCTTTTGCTGCACTATCTTTGTATGGATATACTACAAAAAAATCTCTATCAGGGTTAGGTTCATTTTTAATGATGGGTGTTTTTGGACTTATTATAGCTCAAATAGTAAACATCTTTATGGCATCAACACAGTTAGATTTTATGATTTCTATAATTGGTGTACTAATTTTTGCAGGATTAACTGCTTATGACACTCAAAAAATTAAAAATATGTACTTAGCTGGTGATAATGATGAAACTGCTGGTAAAAAATCCGTTATGGGTGCTTTGACACTTTATCTTGATTTCATACTTATGTTCCAATTCTTACTTGCCTTTTTAGGAAATCGTGAATAATTTTTTTTAAAAAACATTACTAATAAAAAGCCATCTTTGATGGCTTTTTTATTTTTCGGAAATAATTTTTTTAATCATTTGATTGATTTTACTTGAGTTAGGTTTAGTGGTACTTGCATACCACGATACTAGTTTTCCGTTTTTATCAATTAAATATTTATAGAAGTTCCATTTTGGAAAAGCTAAAAATCCAGCTTCATTTTTAATCCATTTGAAAAAAGGATGCCCTTCATCACCTTTAATTTTAGTGATTTCTGTCAATAAAAATGTCACCCCAAAGTTAGTGGAACAAAATTCTTTTACTTCTTCATTGGAAGACAATTCCTGGTTTCCAAAATCGTTTGAAGGTACTCCCAACACAATAAGCTCATCTTTTTTATATTGATTATAAATTTCTTCTATATCTTTATATTGATTAGTAAACCCACATAAAGATGCTGTGTTAATTATAAAAATTGGTTTACCCTTAAAATCAATTAATTTTATTTCATTACCATCAATTGATTTAAACTTAAATTTATGAGCATCAATATTAGCACTTGAATTATAAGACATGAAAGCTCCTAGTATTGTGAATACAAAAATAAAAAATTTATTCATTTTATGAAGCCCAAACCTGGCTTAAAATATCTTCTATCATTTCTTTACCCTTAGATTGGATTGCTAAGTTTCTAAAATATCCTGTGATTTTTTGTGAACTCAACACTTTACCAACTAACTTAGATTTTTGATTAATAATCTCTCTTTTTATTGACCTGTTTTGAATAAAAAATTCTACCATCTCATTAAGATTATTATTATTTTCTAGAAAATTATTTAAGAAAATAGCATCTTCTAAAATTTGGTTACCTCCTTGAGCTAAATGTGGAAGCGTAGGAAAAGCAGCTTCACCAAATAAAAATACATTTTTTTTAAAGATGGAAGTTATTTCATTTGTATTATTGCCAACTAAAGATGTTTTCCAATTTAATTCATTAGGAATTAAATAGTTTAATAGCTTACTATCAAATATTGGAGGTGAAAAATTATTATCTGAAGGGACAAAAATATAATTAGTTGCTTTTTTATTTTTAATAATTGTTGGATATATAACAAAATATCCTTGTGAGTGAAGAAGGATCTGAAGGGTTTTTTTGGCTAGGTTATAAGAACTAGTATCTAATGAAACAGCTCTAAAAATTTTTTTAAAACTTGTTTGTTTATTTGATCCAACAACAAACTTTCTTGATACTCCCTGTGTACCATCAGCTCCAATTACAAAATCAGTTTCAAAAATTTTTTTCTTTGTATCTAAAAGTTCTATCTTGTTATCATTATTTATGATGTGATTTATTAAAGAAGTGTGTATTTTAATATTTTTATTAGACAATACTTTTTGTTTCAAAATATTAACAAGATTTTCTCTACTAATCGAACCATATACTTCGTTATTATTCGTAAGATCATAATTAGATAACAATTCTAATATTTCTTCAGAATTTATTTTTTTAATATGAATTGCATTAAATGCTTCGAATACTGGCTTGATATCTTCTATATCAACTATTTGAGTTAAAGCTTTCCATCCATTAGGAGAAATTTGTTGTGAACCAAAATGTTTATTTTCACCTTCAAAAACGTTAACAGAAAAGTTTTTTTTTATAAATATTGAGGCAATTAACCAAGCTGAAAAACCTCCTCCAATAATCGATATACTCTTCATCATCTAAAATTCAATTTCTGTAAAAATGAACTCAAAGTGAACTTTTTTACTTTTAAAATAAATTAATTTTTTAACTTATATTATATATTTTGGACTATAACAAAATATAATGCTAATTATCACTAATTAATGTTTCTCAAATGTTACATTTATGGATAATTTACTTGAAAATTTTTAAAAAATACTAATTATACATTTCATTTTTATTATACTTGGAAAGATTGATGAATACTAAATTACAGGAACAACTTCAAAAAATTGGTATACATAATGTCAAAGAAATTTACTATAACCCTAGTTATGAATTTCTCTATGAACAAGAAAATTCCTCAGATTTAGTAGGATTTGAAAAAGTACAGAATACCGAATTTGGAGCAGTTAATGTTATGACTGGTATTTTCACAGGTCGCTCTCCTAAAGATAAATATATATTAAAAGATGAAAATACAAAAAACACTTTATGGTGGACTTCTGATTCTTCAAAAAATGATAACAAACCCATTAATAAAGAGGTTTGGGATAATCTTAATGGTATTGTAACTAAACAACTCTCAAATAAAAAATTATATATAATTGATGCATTTTGTGGCGCTAACAAAGATACTTGCTTGAAAGTAAGATTTGTAATGGAAGTGGCTTGGCAGGCTCATTTTGTTAAAAATATGTTTATTAGACCTTCTGAAGAGGAGTTAAAAGATTTTGTTCCAGATTTTCATGTTTTAAATGGTTCAAAATCTAATAATGAAAATTTCAAAAATGATGGTTTAAATTCAGAAACATTTATAGCTTTTAATCTAACTGACAAAATTCAAATTATAGGAGGTAGTTGGTACGGCGGAGAAATGAAAAAAGGAATGTTTTCTGTCATGAATTATCTTCTCCCTCCAAAAAATATAGCATCAATGCATTGTTCGGCTAATAAAGGACAAGATGGATCCGTTGCCTTATTTTTTGGATTATCAGGTACAGGTAAAACAACTCTTTCTACTGACCCCAAAAGGGAACTTATTGGTGATGATGAGCACGGTTGGGACGACGATGGTGTGTTCAACTTTGAAGGTGGCTGTTATGCAAAGACCATAGATTTAGACAAAGATAAAGAGCCTGATATATACAAAGCCATTAGAAGAGATGCTCTCCTAGAAAATGTAACAGTTAATGAAAATGGTAAAGTTGATTATAGTGATACTTCTGTTACTCAAAATACAAGAGTGTCATATCCAATTTATCATATAGACAACATTGTTAAGCCAATTTCAAAAGGGAAGCATGCTTCTAAAATAATTTTTTTAACAGCTGATGCTTATGGAGTGCTTCCTCCGGTTTCTAGACTATCTTATGAACAAGCAGAGTATCATTTTCTTTCTGGCTTTACAGCAAAACTGGCAGGTACTGAAAGAGGAGTAACGAAGCCGCAGCCTACATTTTCTGCTTGCTATGGTGCTGCCTTTTTAATGTTACATCCTACTGTTTATTCTGATGTGTTGTCAAAAAAAATGAAAGCTTCAAATTCTAAAGTTTTTTTGGTCAACACAGGTTGGAATGGTCAGGGCAATAGAATTTCACTAAAAAATACTAGATTGATAATAGATGCTATCTTAAACAATGAATTAGATGAAGTTGAAACTAAGAAAATTCCATTTTTTAATCTTGAAATACCTATCAATGTTAAGAACGTTCCAACCGAATTATTAGATCCTAGGAACACATGGGATAACAGTAATTTGTGGGATGAAAAAGCGAAAGAATTAGCACAATTATTTATTAGTAATTTTCAAAAATTTTGTGATAATGATCATGGAAAAAAACTACAAGAAGCAGGTCCTAAAATCTAAAAATATATAAATAAAATTTTACCTAGGAATAAAAATGAAATTAATTTTATCCGTTTTATTTTTTGCCACTATTTTTTTAACTTCTAATACATATGCCCAATCTTATTCACAAAAAAAAGGTCCTAGAGTAACCTTAGTTGATGTGACCAAAGCCGAGGTTATAGATGTTGCTGAAAAAACAAGCGCTATTGGAAGACTTGTTGCTCTTAACCCCATTATTGTATCTTCTAAGATTAATCAGGAAGTTTTAAAAACTCATTTTAGAATAGGTGATGAAGTAAAAAAAAATGATATTTTATTTACTTTAGATTCTAAGGATGTTCGAAGAAATATTAAAAGGATAACTGAGGAAATAAAGTATGAAGAGGAAACTTTAAATTTTTTGAATGAAAAACTTAGATTGAGAATTTCTAAGTTAAATAATGCAAAAAAATTAAGATCTCAAAATATAATTACACAAGATAATTTAGATAATGTAGAAATTGCGCTACTTCAAAATCAGCAAGAAATAGTGCAAAGAAGTTATAATATTAAAAAACTCCGAATTTCACTTGAAGAGAATAAAGAAAACCTTAGTTTCACAAAGGTTCTCTCTCCTGTTAATGGAAATATAGTGGATATACAATCACAAGTTGGTGCTATTACGTCTAAAGGAAAAGTTTTGGCATCAATTCTTGAAAATGGATTATATGAAATTGAAACAGACTTAAGATCAGACTTGGCTTCAAGAGTTAAGATTGGATCGGCCGTAGATATTTTTAACAATAATAAAAAATTTAAAGGTAAAATAAGAGGTATAGTAAACTCAGAAAATATTAGAACTGGGACAAGAAAGATTAGAATTACTCTAAGAGATTCTTTGCCAAAAAATCTTACTGCGTCAGGTACTAGATTCTCTCTTGAAATAGCAGTTGGAAATAGTTCTAAAAGACTTTTAATACCTAAAGACGCTCTAACCCCTGAAGGTGAAAAACAGGTTGTATATTTGTTTGAAAAAGGGATAGCTAAAAAAAAGCTAGTCCAAACAGGTATCTCAGTCGGTAATAACATTGAAATTGTGAGGGGTGTTAAAGAAGATCAATTAGTTGTAATTAAAGGAAATGAAAATTTAAGACCTAACTTGCCTATTAAAATTAAAAAGAATAAATAAAAATTTATTTGAGGTATCATAAGAATGAATGGTTTCATTAAGCTTGCCATAAAACAGCCAATTGCAGTTGCAGCTTTGGTTTTTTTAATTATTGCCTTTGGTCTTGTTGCTCTTCAAAAAATTCCTATCCAAATGACACCTGATATTGATAAACCCATCCTTCAGGTTAGAGTTTCATGGCCAGGCGCTTCTCCAGAGGATGTGGAAAGAGAGGTTGTTACAAGGCTTGAAGTTGCTGTATCATCATTATCTGGTGTAGAAAATGTAGAATCTGATAGTAGGTTTGGTTCCGGTAGGGTAACTCTAACATACTCAGTTGGTCAGGATATGGACATCGCCCTTATCCAACTTTTGAGTAAAGTTTCTGCAATTGACGGACTTCCTTCTGAAGCCAAAAGGCCAACAGTACGGACATCAAATTCTGATGACAGCCCTATTTCAAGATTGGCAATGGTAAAACTTCCTAATTCCGAAATAGATGATTTAGCATCGTTGGGTGATTTTGTAGAGTTTGAAATCATTGAAAAGCTATCCCGCATCGAAGGAATATCTGAAATTACATTTCGAGGAGGAGAGAAAAAAGAATTAAAAGTTGCCATAGATACTCAAAAATTAGCTGAATTTTCAATTTCTATTTCTTCAGTTTTAGATTCATTGAGAGCTAGTTCTGCACAAGTAACTGCCGGTGAAATTATTGAAGGTAAAAGAACGTACTCCCTAAGAGCTGAAGCAATTTCCTATACTCCCGAAACAGCTAAAAATATTATTTTAAGATCTGAAGTTGGTTCTGACGGTATACCAGTGAATGTAAAACTGGAGGATGTTGCAAAAGTTTATATGTCATATAAAAAACCAACTAGTTTTAGAAGAATGAATGGCCAAGATGCTATAACATTTGCTGTTATAAGAGAACCCGATTCTAATGTTGTCAAAATTATTGATAACTTAAAAGTGGAAATAGAAAAATTAAATAAAGGTATACTTGCCGAAAATGGTTTGGTTTTAAAAAATGTTTATGATGAAACAGTTTATATAAATGCAGCTATTGATCTTGTTCAGCAGAATATTTTAATTGGAGGTATACTTGCTGTTTGTATATTAATGCTTTTTTTAAGAAGCTTTAGGCCTACATTTATCATCATGCTTGCTATTCCAGTTTCAGTTGTTGGAACATTTGTTGCAATTTCTTGGTTAGGCCTTTCGGTAAATGTAATCTCTTTGGCAGGCTTGGCTTTTGCGGTCGGAATGGTTGTTGATGCTTCAATTGTAAGTCAAGAAAATATTTACCGATTAAGACAGTCTGGCATGTCATCTATGATGGCTTCTTATCAAGGGGCAAGACAAGTATGGGCTCCAATTCTTGGTTCAGCTCTCACCACAGTGGTAGTTTTTATACCCATTTTATTAATACAGTTGCCAATAGGACAATTATTCCGAGATATTGGTATTGCCATTTCAGTATCTGTTTTAATTTCTGTTTTTATTTCAGTTACGCTAATACCTACAATTGCTTCGAGATTATTAGATAAAGATATAAGTGAAGGAAAAAATAAATTTTCTATAGTATTTTTAGATACCTTTGCCTCAAAGTTTGCAAAGTTGATACAAGAATATGCAATTTGGTCAACTAAATCTCTAAAACTAGGCCTTTCTGTTGTAATGGGATTAATAATTACTGCATCATTAAGTATCTTTTATTTTTTACCTCCACTTGATTATTTGCCAGATGGTAATAGAAATTTTGTTTTTGCACGTATTATGGTTCCTCCCGGATACAATAAAGAGGCAACTATTGATATTTCACGTGCCATGGAAAAAGCAGCAAAACCACTATGGGAAGCAAAAAGTGATGGACCTTATGGCAAACCAAAGATTGATCGTTTTTTCTTTGTTGCTTATTCAGGAGGAGCTTTCGCAGGTGCTGCAACTGAGGATCCTAAAAGAGTAAAAGAAATTTTACCTGTTCTTACAAAGCCTATCAGATCGCAACCTGGCGCAAGGGCTTTTGCGCAACAAGCATCTTTGTTTGGGAGGTCTGTCGGTGGAGCTAGAGTAATTAAATTAGAAATAACTGGCCCATCTCTAGACTTGATACAACCAACTGCCCAAAAAGTTATGAGGAATGTAAGAAAAGAATTTCCTCCAAGTGAAGGGCATCAGGTACGTTCTGTTCCTCAAATGGGAGCAGGTTCTCCTCAAGTGATGATCAATCCAATACCTGAAAAACTTGCAAACATTGGAATGTCTGCAAGAGAGTTTGCACAATCATTAGATGTATTTAATGATGGTGTAAGAGTTACAGAGATCCCTTTTGAAGGCAGGCTAATAGACCTAGTTTTAACTTCAGATAAAGCCAACGTTAGTAAAATAGATAATCTCAAAGACTTGCCGTTAATTACAAAATCAGGTGAGTTGGTAAGATTATCTCAAGTTGCAGAAATTAAAATAATAGGTGTTCCTCAACAAATAAAAAGGTTATCTGGAAGAAGAGTAATTACTCTGCAATTAAGACCTCATGAGAGTATATCCTTAGAGGACGCAGTTTTAAAACTACAAGATCTAGTTGTAAGTCCTATTGAAAAGGATATTCCTGATGGTGTTTCAATAAATTTATCAGGAGCTGCTAGTGAATTAGAGCGGACATGGGTAGCTATGAAAAATAATGTTATGATAGCTCTTTTTGTAATATTTCTATTACTTGCTATTTTGATGAAATCATTTGTACTTCCTATAGTGATAATGGTTACTGTGCCTATAGCTGGAGCAGGCGGCATATTAGCACTTGTGATTTTAAATAAATTTCAACCGCAACCTTTAGATATGCTAACAATGTTAGGGTTTATTATTTTAGCTGGTATTGTGGTTAATAATTCTATTTTGATGGTTGAACAAACATTATGGCATATAAGAAATGAAGGTATCAAAATTTCAGAAGCCATAACTGAAGCAACAAAAAATAGAATTAGACCTATATTTATGTCTACTCTTACTAGTTTGTTTGGCTTGATCCCTTTGGTTCTCTTTCCTGGTTCTGGATCAGAATTATATCGGGGAATTGGTACTGTGGTTTTTGGAGGATTAGCTACCTCTGCAATATTAACTTTACTTATGGTTCCTCCTCTTCTTGCAGTTGCTCTAAAAACACAAAAATTAAAACCAGTTTCAGAAGATAAAGACGAATTATTTGCTTAATAACAATGTTATAAGTAACTATTTTTTTTATTTAGTGACAATTTGTGACTTTACAGGCTATATAAGCCTTTTTTTTAATAAATAATAAAAATCGAGTTGTTAATGACAGAAAATAAATCTGCTGAAGATAAAATCAAATTTATAAGAAATATTGCAATAGTAGCTCATGTGGATCATGGGAAAACCACTCTCGTAGATACTTTACTTCAACAATCAGGTACATTTGCCGCACATGCTGAAACAATTGAAAGGGTAATGGACTCTAATGATTTAGAAAAAGAGCGTGGTATTACAATTTTATCGAAAAACACTGGTTTAAATTGGAAAGATTACAGAATTAATATTGTAGATACTCCAGGACACGCTGACTTTGGGGGAGAGGTCGAAAGAGTGATCTCTATGGTAGACTCAGTATTATTGCTAGTTGACGCTGTAGATGGCCCTATGCCACAGACAGGGTTTGTCACCAAAAAGGCCTTGCAGGCAGGTTTGCGTCCTATAGTGGTTATAAATAAAGTTGACAGAGATGGTGCAAGGCCAGACTGGGTTCTTGATCAAACATTTGATCTTTTTGATAGATTAGGTGCTGACGAAAACCAACTAGATTTCCCAGTAGTATACGCATCAGCTATTCAAGGTTGGGCAACTGATGATTTGTCAAATAAAAAGGATAATATGGATACTATTTTTGAAACTATTATCAAAAACGTATCTCACCCTGATGTAGATGTTTCAGGAAATCTACAAATGCAAATATCAGCGTTAAGTTACTCTAGCTATGTTGGTATAATTGGAACTGGTAGGATAAGAAGAGGGCAATTAAAGAAGGGACAGCAAGTTTCTATCGGTAATGTAAATGGAGACGTGCGTTCTGGAAAAGTTTTACAAATAATGAATTTTCATGGTCTTGAAAAAAAAGAAGTAGATGAAGCTACAGCTGGAGACATTGTAGCTGTTAGTGGTTTAGGTGAATTAAAAATCTCCGATACTATATGTGAATTTGGTCAATTTGAGGTTTTAGAAAAACTTTCCGTTGATGAGCCAACTCTTAGTATGATCATACAGGTCAATGATAGTCCATTTGCTGGACAAGAGGGAAAACTTGTAACTAGTAGATCTATAAGAGATCGATTACATCAAGAATTAAAAACAAATGTTGCTCTTCGAGTTGAAGATACTGATCATCCTGACAAATTTAGAGTATCTGGAAGAGGTGAACTACATTTATCAATTTTAATTGAAAATATGAGAAGGGAAGGCTTTGAATTAGGGGTATCTTCGCCAGAGGTTATTACAAAAAAAATAGATAACGTAACTAAAGAACCATATGAGAATGTTACAATTGATGTTGAAGAAATTCATCAAGGTAAAGTGATGGAAAAAATGGGAGAAAGAAAAGCTCAACTATTAGACATGGTACCTGACGGGAAAGGTAGAGTGCGTTTAGATTATAATATGACTAGTAGAGGTTTAATAGGTTTTAGATCAGAATTTTTAACACTAACATCTGGTTCAGGGCTATTATACCATACCTTTGATAAATACGGTCCGATCATTCAAGGTTTAAGTACTGGTAGACGAAATGGGGCTTTAATATCTATTGGTCAGGGCAAAGCTCTGCCATATGCATTATTTAACCTTCAAGAAAGAGGTAAAATGATCATTGAAAATGGTATCGAGGTATATGAGGGTATGATTATTGGTATACATAGTAGAAATAATGATCTTGTTGTTAACCCTCTAAAAGGTAAACAGCTTACTAACATAAGGGCCTCTGGCAGTGATGATGCAGTCATACTTACTACACCAATTAACGTTACGTTAGAGTTTGCTTTAGAATTTATAAATGACGACGAGTTAGTTGAGGTAACCCCAACTAGTATAAGAGTAAGAAAAAAATACTTGAAAGAGCATGAAAGAAAAAAAGCAGCTAGAGCAGCTTCATAGACTATAAGTCTAGGTTTTGTTTATTAAACTCTTCTTTAGTATCTATATCTAATGTGGTTCCTATCCCAGCATTAACTGTAACGTAATCTTTATTTTTAATTTGTGATCTTGCACCTTCATCAGCTTTAAGATTTGTTAGAATATCAAAATAGCTTTTAGGTAGGATAACGGGGTTACCAAGATTAGATTCATGTTTAGGAAAAACTACTTTGGTAGAATTCAACTCAATAAATTTATTTTCCAAATTCCGTAAATCAACTTTTGATATAAAAGGCATATCAGCTGGGATTATCATGACACCTTGAATATAATCTTCTAAATGTCTCATAGCACATGAAATAGATGTCCCTATACCTTTTTCATAGTCTATGTTATTTACAATTTTAATATTAGGATTATTGATTAGATTTATAATTTTACTTTTCTCATGACCTACTACAACTAACAAGTCCTTGGGGTCATTTTCTTCTAATAAAACATCAATTACATGTTTTATAATAGGCTTGTCTTGAAATATTTGGACCAGTTTATTTGTTTTTCCATATCTCTTACTAGAGCCAGCAGCTAAAATTATTTTTTTTATTATATTGGTACAGTTTTTATGATTTATCATGAGCTTTACGTCTAAAGCTTATAATTTCAGCCATAACAGATACTGCTATTTCAGCAGGAGTTTTAGCTTTAATATCCAGACCTATTGGAGCATGGATTTTATTAATTTCATTTTCATTAAAACCAAGTGATGATAATCGATCATATCTTTTTTGATGAGTTTTTTTACTTCCCAATGAACCTATATAACCTATGTTTTCCTTAAGAGTATAAATTAAGGCAGGGTCATCTATCTTAGGATCATGAGTTAATGTAACTAAATGCGTTGACTGATCTAAACTATATTTTGATAAAGCAGTGTCTGGCCATTCGTTTAAAATTTTGCAATCTGGAAATCTTTCACTCGTTGCAAAATGTTCTCTGGGGTCTATTAAAATTATTTCAAAGTCAGTTGTTTTAGCAAGTGATACAAGCGCCTGCGCAATATGAACAGCACCAACAACAAAAAGTCTTGGCTTAGGATCAATAACTTGTATGAATTCATTTTGTTCTTTATCAAAATAACTTGTCTCGTTGATCAATGTGTTATCAAGAGTTCTAGAGCCATTCGAACAATTAATTTTAAGTTTGATTTGTTTTCTATTTTTTATATCTTCTACTAAGGAAAATATAATTTTATCCTCAATTTCGAGTGGTTGTATAAGAACTTTTAGTTCACCACCACAAGCCAATCCGACTTCCCATGCCATATCATTTGAAATGCCATAGTCCCTGATTCTGGTTTTACCATCATTTATTGCTTCAATGCCCTCTGCAATTACAGCGCCCTCTATGCATCCCCCAGAGACTGAGCCTATTATTTCACCATTACTATCGATTGCCATTTGACCACCAACAGGCCTTGGTGCACTTCCCCATGTGGAAATAACAGTTGCCAGTGAGACTTTCCTTTTTTCTTTTAACCAGACACTTGTCGGGGTTAAAATATCATCAATTTCATTCATTATTTTAACCTATAAAATATAATTTTATTAAGAAATAATATATGTTATATGTTTAATTTATAAATCTAAATTTTTAAATTATTTTAATTATAGGGTTGTTGTTATGAATGATAAAATGTACAGAACTACCTGGATTGAGAGCTTTATATTAAGAAACAAAGCTGATGAAAAATTTTCAATGGTAACTAGTGTTTTCACTGTTATTTTTTGCAGCTTATTATTAGTTTTATCTGCAAAAATAAAGGTAGATTTGTATCCTGTTCCAATGACATTACAGCCTTTAGCAATTTTAATGATTGCAATGCTATGTGGAAGAAATATAGCAGTTTCCTCAGTTAGCTTATATTTATTTCAGGGAATGGTGGGATTACCAGTTTTTGCTTATGGAGGAGGCTTGCCTTACTTTATGGGACCAACAGGTGGATTTTTATTTGGTTTTTTAGCTGCAGCCCTTGTTTTAGGAGAGTTGGCAGATAGGGGTTGGGGAAAATTATTTTTTAAATCAATTTTAGCAATGATGATAGGTATGATTACTATTTATTTATTTGGTATACTTCAATTAAGTTTTTTAAAGGGATTTAGTTTTGGCATATTAAGTAGCCTTTATCCATTTATTATTGGAGACCTCTACAAGATTCTACTTGCAGCTTTATTGGTTCCGCAGATTTGGAAATTGGTTAAAAAATAAATTCTATTTAAATTTATTAGGTTTACAGAATATTAAGCATCATTAGATGCTTCATTTTGAGCATCTTTTGTTGTTAGTCCTATAGCATCATTATCTAAAGCATCTTCAAAAGCTAGAATTTCATTATTTTGCATTGATTCTAATTGGTTGATAAAGAAATCTTCTGGACTCATATTTTCGGGATGATCAATCTTAATAGCAATGATTGCTGCAATTGTTGAGCTAACTATTTCTGGTTTTTTTTCTTTGTATTTTTTAAATGAAATTACATTAGACTCTAATTCTTTAGCGTCATGATTAATTTTCATAAAATATACTCCATAGATTTGGCATGTATATTATTTATATGATTATCTTTAATATAAAATACAAGATTTAATAATTTGATTTGTATTAAAATATTATTCACCAACTCTTCGTATAATAATTCTACCTGAAGGTCTGTTGTTAACATTTTCAACAGTACGAGTTGCTTGGCTATAAAGAATTGTTTCTATGCCAAAATTATCAACTACTGCAACTCTAGAACGAACCTGTGATCCAACTAATGATTGATTTAAAGCTAGAATAGGACCACTTAAACTATTAACTGAAGTCCAATTTCTTCCATCCTTAGATGTCTCCCAACTGATTGAAATAGAAGCTATACCATCCTCGTCTGATAGCGAGTCTGACAATGCTCTAAGGGTAACACCCTCCCTAGGTTTACCCACAATAACAACTTCACCCTGAACTGGATCATCCAAATTATCGATAGTTTCTGATGGATTTGTGTAAAGAACTTCTCGGGTTCCTTGTGAATCTATGTAAGATACAACTGCCCTATACGAATAACCAACTTGACTTTGTCCAAGCCTAAGAACTTCGTCTTGGGCTTGAGGATAAGCTTCCCATGATGATTTTGTTGTAGATCTCTGCCATGAGATATCGAAACCACCTATTCCATCTTCATCAGCTATGCTTGAGGTGTCAACAACAAGAGCACTGTCTTCTACAGGACTACCAATAAGCCTTGCTGCTCCAGTAGGTTTATCATTAACGTTTTTAACAGGAGTTGAAGGAGGGCTAATCAGTGGCTCTAAATTACCTTGACCGTCAACATATGATATAGAAACACGAAGTTTTTTCCCAACATGAACTTGCCTAGGTGTAAATGATTGGTTAGTTGCACCACTAATGTTGGTCCATTTATTATCATTAGATGATATCTGCCATTGTACACTTACTGTTCCCATACCATCAGAGTCTGTTACGGAGGACAAGTCGATAATTAGAGGAACATCTTCGATTGCAGCAAAACCTGCTGCTTCTACTTTACCATCTCCACCAGCATTATTTTGGGAATTTATTTGACTTTTATTTTGAGTAGCTTTGTCAGAAGAAGATAGTCTTTTCTGATCTTTTACATAAGTTTTATTATGATCGTGTTGTTTTATATTACTTTTGTTAGTGTTAACTTTTTTATCTTTAATTGAGGGATCACCACCAGCGACAGCTTTTTCTATGCTAAAAACTGAAACGCTTGCTAAAAAACAAAACGCTAAAAGCATTGAATTGTTTTTTAAAAAACGCATATAAACCTCCACTAATTTAGTAACTAGCAATTAATATATAACACGTTCTTAAAAAAGATACAGTTTTTTTAATATAGATACTTTGTTGTATTGACACGCTAATCTGTAAAAAATTTGTCTACCAACTAATTATTTTCATTAAGCTTTAGTAAAATATCCTCAAGAATTTTATCTTGTTTACTAAGCGCAACCCTAACATTCTTAATTTCTTCAACAATTTCTGAAAATTGCTCTTTTTTTGTATTATTGGATACATTATCAACTATTTTAGTAAGTGTAATGGTATCGCTTTCTATTTTTTGAAGATCATCAACATTATTATCATCTAATTTATTTTCTGAATTAGATGATACTAGTTTAGAAATTTCAGATATTTCAGATTTGATAGCTTTTAGTTTTTTTTCTTTAACTTTGTTCAAAATTTCACCCACTATATATGTTATGATCTTTTTGTGTTATATAAAACCTATATGTAATATAACATATGTAGGATTTAAAAAAAATTATATAATTCGAATAATATATTAAGCTTAATTTCGTTGAGAATAAAATGAATATAATAGATTCTATCAAAACATCCGTTATTACACCAATACATCCCGCAGGCATTCCTTTTATTGCTATTTTTTTTGTTTTTACAATAATAATTGGTTGGCTTTGGAGCCCATTATTTTTTGTTGGTTTGGTTCTAACAGTTTGGTGTGTATATTTTTTTAGAAATCCAGAACGTTTTACGCCAGTATTATCTGGTGCAAATAAAAATAATCTTATTATTTCACCAGCAGATGGAAAAGTTATAGAAGTCTCAAAAGTAACTCCAGACGAAGAGTTAGGCTTGCCTGATGGAAATTGGACTAGAGTTTGTGTATTTATGAATGTTTTTGATGTTCATGTAAATCGATCTCCAATGTCTGGACAGATCACATACAAAAATTACATCCCAGGTGCTTTTTTTAATGCCAGCATGGATAAAGCTTCTTCTGATAATGAAAGACTTATTCTTGGCATGGACACTGAAAATGGTAAAAAAATAGCTTTTGTTCAGATTGCTGGATTAGTGGCAAGAAGGATTATATGTGATGTTGATATTGGTTCACATCTTAAATCTGGTGATATATTTGGTATTATAAGATTTGGAAGTAGGGTAGATATTTATTTTCCATCTGAAGCTTCAACGAAAGTTTTAGTGGGACAGAAGATGATTGCAGGTGAGACTATCATTGCTGATTTTACCAAAAGTAGTAAGCCTGTAACGAGAAATATAGATGAAAAATAAGGGCATAAATTTAGCCAAAAAAGCATTCCAATCTAGACCTAGACGTTTTTCTGTTGTCTGGATGCTTCCAAATTTTCTTACAATATGTGCGCTCATTTTTGGTTTGCAAGCAATGTATCAGGCTTTGTTTAATAATTGGGATAGTGTTATTATAATGATCATTATCGCATCAGTATTTGATATGCTTGATGGAAGGGTTGCGCGATTATTAAAATCAACAAGTGAATTTGGGATGCACCTGGATTCACTATCAGATTTTGTTGTTTTTGGAGCTGTACCTGCATTTAGTGTTTATTTATGGATGGATAAACCTCAAGGAAACTTTTTCTGGATTGTAATTGTTTTATTCGTCATCTGTTCTGGACTTAGACTGGCTAGATTTAATTCAGAATTATCTGAAAGACCAAGTTATGCAAAAAATTATTTCAACGGTGTTCCAACTCCTGCAGCAGCGTTTTTGTTACTGTTTCCAATTGCTATTGAAGAATATTTACAGTTACATAATCTAAAATCTTTTGAAACAATTGGTTTATGGATAGGTTTTATTTCAGTTGCTATGGTAAGTAATTTACCAACTTTTTCAGGTAAAGTATTTCAAATTCCTAAATCTTTTGTCATACCGCTTTTGATAGTTTTAGCCCTTTTAAGTAATGCGATTATAAGCAATCCAATAAGAGGTTTTATAATTATAGTACTAGTTTATATTTTCAGTTTACCTCTTGCATCAATTTTTTATTGGCGTTTGAAAAAAAAAGCACAAAAACTTAATTTAAAAGATTAATGCAAATTTTCATTTAGTCTTAAATAAAGACTTCCATCCTGGTTTAGATTTTCCTATTGCAGTTGCTTCGTAAACCGCCCGATTGCATGCTCTAGCTAAGCAATCGCTTGCTCTAGCGCCTAAAGCGAGAATATCAGTATTGTCTAAAACTTCTTTGTTTGACAGATCATAAGTTGAAATAGCAAAGATTGTATCCCCATCCATTGGTGTGTGTGCGGGACTTACTGATTTTGCAATACCATCATGAGCCATTATTGCCATTCTTTTTAAATGAGCTCTTGTTACAGGAGCGTCTGTTGCAACAATTCCAATGACAGTGTTGCTAGCAATGTCATTAAAGGTATTTGATTGGCCTAGAGAAGATGGAATTC
Organism: Candidatus Marisalimonas marina; assembly: GCA_038131365.1. GTDB lineage: Bacteria > Pseudomonadota > Alphaproteobacteria > Puniceispirillales > Marisalimonadaceae > Marisalimonas > Marisalimonas marina. The sequence goes on from JAYPPH010000006.1 coordinate 92,247, forward strand.
TTTTTGCTCGAAGAATATGATCATAGATTTCAACAGAAGCACCATAACCTCCAAATTCATTTTTATACTCTAAAAAACCAGATAAAAAATGTGGACCCTCGTTAAGCAAAGGGTTTCCAACAGCATTATTGATAACAAGAGCTCCGACAGTATATTCTTTTCCATCTGAAAGTTTTTGTTTCCAAGATGAAGAACCTTGCCCACCTTTTAATGTGGCAGTAGTTGCACCGCAACCTGCACCATATGAGCCCTGCTGCATTTGCTTGCTAAGTGAATTATAAGCTTTATTTGCTAATAACCTCCAAGGTGAGCGATTTCCTACTTCATTAACATGTGGGTTTTCATTGATATTAAGATCAAATATCACTGCCCCTGGAACAAGAGGAATAATTGCATTTCCTAATTTATACCCTTTTTGATCTTGTCTTAATAAATCTTGTATTTCAGCGCAAGCATCTAGTCCATAAGCAGATCCGCCAGAGAGAACAATTGCATCTGCTCGTCCAATGGAATTTTCTAAACTTAACATATCAGTTTCTCTTGTGCCAGGTCCACCTCCTCTGACGTCTACTGCTGCAGAAAAAGGGTTGTCACTGGTAATTATAGTGACGCCAGTTCCAATCTCTAAATTTTCCGCATGGCCCACTTGCACTCCAGTTACGTCTGTAATAAGGTTATTAATACCCGGACCAGAACAATTAATCACTTCTATCTCCATTAGAATTTTTTGAAAGATTGTGTAATCAAACTAATATCATCGCTAAGTAAAGACAATAAGTAGTTGGAATTAAATAAAAAAAACACACTAATACTCTCTGTTGCTCAAGGTTTATCTATTACAACCACTAATATTAATATGATAAATACTGGTTTAGTTGGTACTATTTTGTCTGCTAATTCAGCCTTGGCAACTTTGCCCTTATCAATTCAATTTCTTACAATAGCGCTTAGCTTGATACCTGTTTCTCTTTTGATGGGTAAGTTTGGAAGAAGGCCTATGTTTCTATTAGGAGCATTTTCTGCGTTTCTAGGTTGTTTAATTATAGCTTTTTCAATTTATCATAGAAGCTTTTTATTGTTTATTATTGGATCAATTTTATTAGGTATATCTCAAGCAAATCAACAATTTTATCGTTATGCAGCAGCAGATAATGTTTCTACAAATTTGAAAAGCAAGGCCATTTCATTAGTTCTAGCTGGTGGTGTGATAGCGGCATTTATTGGACCAGAGATCTCGAAACACTCTTTTGATTTTTTCCCTGACTACATATATTTAGCATCTTATTTGCTTGCAGCTTTGATTCAGATAATTAACTTCGTAATTTTAATCTTTATAAAAATAGATAAACCTCCCCCAAATAAAAATTTACTTAGGCCGTTAAGTAATATTTTAGTTCAAAAAAACTTGATAATCGCTATTTTGGCTGCAGGAGTTGGTTATTCGTTAATGAGTTTTATTATGACAGCTACACCACTTCAAATTGTCAATGTTTGCAAATTAGGAGATGAAGTAAGTGCTACTGTAATCCAGTGGCATGTAATTGCCATGTTTGCACCATCCTTTTTCACAGGTTTTATCATAACGAAATTTGGTAATAAGAATGTTATGTTAGTGGGCGTTTTATTATACGTAATTTCAATTTCATTTGCCATAATTGGGCAAACATTTCTAAATTTTTGGATTTCACTTTTCTTATGTGGTTTAGGGTGGAATTTTTTGTATGTAGGAGGTAGTGATGTTATAGCAAAATCAGCTTCTCCTGAAGAGAGGCCAAAGGTTCAGGGCGTTACTGATTTTATAATCTTTACATTTGTAGCCACAGGATCTTTTCTGGCGGGTGCATTACATACCAATCTTGGATGGGAACTAATGATGATTTATACGTCTCTTCCAATTATAATTTTGTTTATTAGTATTTTGGTTATTAAACCACAGGAGCTAAGTTTAAGATAATTTTTTATCCACCTGTAAGAGACATGTGTCTATTTACAGAAACGTTATGTGATTGACGTGATATTTCAAAATCATGACCCTTAGGCTTCCTACCTATTGCGCTCCTAATAGCATCTTCTAATGCTTCTGGACCTTTCTCTCTCAGAACTGTTTTAAGATCAGCGTTATCATCCTGCCCTAAACACATGTAAAGAACACCCGTACAAGTAAGTCTAACTCTATTACAACTTTCACAAAAATTATGGGTAAGTGGTGTTATAAATCCTAATCTATTTTGTGTCTCTTTAACTGACACGTATCTCGCGGGACCGCTTGTTCTTTCAGTAAGGTCTATTAATGTAAAGTCTTTTTCTAAATCTTTTCGAACTTGTGAAAGAGGTAAATATTGTCCATATCTAACATCTCCTCCAATATCACCCATAGGCATAACTTCAATAATAGTCATATCAAAGCCCTCATCACCGCACCATCGTAGAATTTCAGGCAAATGGCTTTGATTAAAATTACTAATTGCAACGGTATTAATTTTTATTTTTAATCCAACTTTGCTTGCTTTTTTTAATCCTCTTTTAACTTTTTCAAGATCACCCCATCTCGTTATTTCTTTAAATTTTATTGGATCAAGGTGATCTAACGACACATTTATGCGTCTAACGCCTGCATTATAAAGTTCCTCGGCTTTTGCTTCTAACTGACTACCGTTTGTTGTTATAGTTAATTCATCAAGAGTATTTCCAACTTCTTTACCTAAGTTATTAATAACTTGCATTATGCCTTTTCTAACAAGGGGTTCGCCACCAGTAAGTCTGATTTTTCTGGTGCCAAGTTTCATAAAAACTCTACAAACCGTTTCTAATTCCTCAAGACTAAGAATATCTTTCTTTGGAAGGAATTGCATATCTTCAGCCATGCAGTATGTACATCTAAAATCACATCTGTCTGTAACAGAGACCCTCAAGTAATTGACATCTCTTCCAAATGGATCAATTAGTTTATTAGAGTTTTTGATAGTATTATCCATTAAGTTTATAGTGAATTAATTAATGATAGAAACATAACATAGCATTAAGAAATACTAGTAACATTTTTTTTATAAGGATATATATATTGTTATGATGAAAAGGATAAAGTGTTTAAATGAAAGATAATGCTAATATATACAGAAAACCTCCAGCAGCTGGAGGCAAACCAAGTAACTTGGTAGTGTTTTTACATGGTTATGGTGCAGACGGGAAAGATCTTATCGATCTTGCAAATCCTTTTTCTATGGCGCTCCCTAATGCTGCATTTATTTCACCTGATGCGCCTTTCCCCTGCGCAATGTCTCCACAAGGAAGGCAATGGTTTCCTATTGAAGAAATTCCGATGGGAGCTATTAATGCCTCGAGGAGTTTACTGTCTTTGATTGATAAAGAGGCTTCAGACATTGGGCTTGATTTGAAAGATGTGATCTTGATTGGTTTTTCCCAGGGAGCCATGATGTCTATGCAATGTTTACTTATTAGCCAACATCAATTGGCTGGCATAATTGGGTACTCAGGTGCTCTTAGAATAGAGAACGTTAATGCAGCAAAAGACAACATAATAAAAGGTAAGCATAGATTTTCTTCTACGCCTGTTTTATTAGTTCATGGAGAACAGGATGAAGTAGTGCCATTCAGTTCACTCGAGAAATCAAAACTTTTACTAAATGAAGTTGGCTTCGATACAGACACTTTTGCAAGAGCTAATTTAGGACATGGAATTGACCCTGAAGGTATAAGTAAGGGTATGGAAATGTTAAAGAAATTAAATTAATTAAAAAAATTTCCTATTTAATAAAAATTTAATATCGTTAATCTAAATTAATTAATAAATAATTAAAATTGATTCTATGACTGCCTATTCTTTTTCGCCCACTCTAGTTTTAAATGCTGACTATCAACCTTTAAGTTATTTTCCGCTATCGCTGTGGTCTTGGCAAGACACTATAAAGGCTGTTTTTCTGGATAGAGTAAATATTGTTTCTGAATATGATGAAGTAATAAGGTCTCCTGGATTTTCTATGAAATTACCAAGTGTTATTTCTTTAAAAGAATATATTAAAAGTCAAAAATCACCAGTATTTTCAAGGTTTAATGTTTTTTTAAGGGATAAATTTTCGTGTCAATATTGTGGAGCTTTGAAACAATCTCATGACTTAACGTTTGATCATGTGATTCCAAGATCGCAAGGTGGGAAAACTAACTGGACAAATGTTGTTGCTGCTTGTAGACCGTGTAACTTCAAAAAGGGAAGCAAGAATACCAAAGAAATTAATATGTTCCCCTTAATTAAACCGCTTCAACCTACATCACAATTATTAAAAAATAACGGAAAAAACTTTCCACCTAATTTTTTACACGAATCATGGCGTGATTTTTTGTATTGGGATACAGAATTAGAAAATTAAATTAAGATTTTATATTAAATTTTTTCAGATATTTTAATTGCCGTTCTACAACCTAATTGAACAACAGCTTTCATTAACTCATACCCAGGAGCATTTTCTCCATCATGCTCTACACCTGTATCGAGATGGTCTAATTCATCATCTCTAAATTTCATTAATGTAGATTTTAGATCTTTATGTTCATCATCTAAAACCTCAGCTTGTTTTGCATAATGTTCGCCAATAACTTCTTCTACAGCTATAGTACATGCCATGGCAGCTTTTTCTCCTAGGACTGCGCTAGCAACACCAAGTCCAAATCCCATAACATTCCATAATGGAAGAAGGGCAGTTGGTCTTGTATCATTTTCTACTAAAAGTTTATTAAAAGTATCTAAATGTTCTTGTTCCTGGTCTTTCATATGTTGTATTGTTGGGCCTACAGGAGTATTCTTTAGTATAGCTAATTGTCCATCATAAATCTTAGCAGCAGCAGTTTCTCCCGCATGATCAACCCGCAAAATAGAATCTAATTTATCTTTGGTTAAACGATTGCTCATAATTTTATGCCCTTTTGAAAAGTCTTAAATATAATATTGTCAAAGACATTAGAAATGATAGCAAAGCATTCCAGCCAGCAAGAGACAATCCTAATATTTTAAACATTACTTCATCACATTTAATTGGTGATTTATTTAATAAGAATGTAAGGGTATCTTTTGAAAAATCAATATTGGAAGAACAATCATCTGGTCCTTTCCAATAATTCATTTCAATTCCAAAATGATATAATCCTGCAATTGAACTTGCTAGCCAGGTAAGCGCTAATCCTATTAATAAAAAAGTTTTTGCATTTAAAAATTTATCTAAAATAAATATTGATAATAGACAGTAAGAAATAATTATAGCATGAAACCATCTTTGAGTTATGCAAAGATCACATGGCAAGGCGCCATGAAAGTATTCAAGATAAAAAGCCGAAAGAAGCATAAAAGAAGATAATAACAAAGAAATTTTATATATATTTTTCTTGATCATTTAGAATATATAAATCGAAAAAATTATAATTACTATTCCTAAAATAGATGAAGAAATTAGTAGATGTTTTTTTAGAAAAAGAATTGCTGGTTTGCCAAAAATTTTTACTAAATATGCAACAATAAAAAATCTAATTCCTCTTCCTATAATAGACATTAAAATAAATGCAAATATATTGACGCCAGCAACGCCGCTAGTGATTGTAATAATTTTATATGGTAAGGGCGTAAATGCTCCCAAGAAGATTATTAACATTCCATTTTGTTTATAAGCATTTTTAACAGCTATAAATTTTTCTTCAGTAAACCAAGGAATATGCATAAAAACATTTTCGATTGATGGGCCCATCAAAAAACCAAGAAGCCAACCAACGATTCCTCCAACAACAGATCCAATTGTACAGACTAAAGCAAATCTAAATGTTTTGTGAGGGGCAGCTAAAGTTAAGCCAGCTAAAAGTGGATCTACAGGAATTGGAAAAATAATTGATTCAATTAATGAAATAAAGGCAAGAAGTTTATCAGCTAGTGGTTTAACAGCATTTTCTTGTGCTTTAGAAATTAAGGAATTAATTTTGTTTTTATAATTTTTTAGATTCATATCTGACATTTGTTAAAACATATTAATATCTTTTATAAATTTCTTTCAATTTGATATCATTGATATATATAATCATCCAATACTTTATTAATGGGGATATGGTGAAATAGGTAAACACGCTGGTCTCAAAAACCAGTGCCGCAAGGCTTCCCGGTTCGATTCCGGGTATCCCTACCAAATTTATTGATTTGAGATTTTATTATGGAATTAAAAGATGAAATTAAACTACCAGCTAAATTAGACTATGTTTATGACTGTTTGAATAATCTTGAAGTTCTAAAAATTTGTATACCAGGGTGTGAGGAATTATTAGAGAACGAAGATGGCTCTTTATCAGCAAAAGTAGTGTTAAAAATTGGTCCTATTAAAGCAAAATTTAATGGAAAAGTTGTTTTAGATCTCTCAGGTGCGCCAAATAAATATGCCCTCAGTGGAGAAGGAGATGGAGGCGTGGCTGGCTTTGCTAAAGGTGGAGCAGATGTTGAGTTGTTAGAAGATGGTGATGAGACTATCCTTAAATACAATGCTAAAAGTGAGGTTAAAGGAAAAATTGCACAGTTAGGTAGTCGCTTAATATTGAGTACAGCAAAAAAATTATCTAAAACATTTTTTGAAAATTTTAGAAAATATATCTCTGAACAGACGTAGTTAATTTTTAAATATTTTTAATAAGAAATTTTAAAAAATATTCATTGTTATATAAAAGATTTATCATTAAAATCTTCATATTTAGTATTGGTAATAATACCAAAATTCAGTCGTATTAAATTTTAAATTCTTAATAATTAAGATCGCAAGGAAACTCATGACTTTATATTCAAATTATTTAGCAGAAATTGAAAAACGAAAAAACGATGGTTTAAATCCAAAGCCAATTGAGAATGGCGAACTTTTAAAAGAAATTATCTCACAAATTAAAGATAAAAATAATGTTCATAGAAAAGATTCAATTCATTTTCTAATTTATAATACTATTCCAGGTACAACTACTGCAGCAGAAGTAAAGTCAAAATTTTTAAAAGAAATAATAACTGGTGAAAGCAAAGTCGATGAGATCTCAGTATCTTTTGCTTTTGAGTTATTATCTCATATGAAGGGTGGTCCTTCAATAGAGGTTCTTTTAGATATTGCTCTAGGGGAAGATAAATCAATTGCATTAAATGCGGCTGAAGTTTTAAAAACACAATTTTTTCTTTATGAGGTAGATACAAATAGACTTGAGAAAGCATATAAAAGTGGAAATAAGATAGCTGAAGATATTTTGAGAAGTTATTCTAAAGCTGAATTTTTTACTAAACTCCCTGATATAGAAGATGAGATTAAAGTTGTTACTTATGTTGCAGCTGAAGGCGATATTTCAACTGATTTGTTATCTCCAGGAAATCAGGCACACTCAAGAGCAGATCGTGAGCTCCATGGTAAATGTATGATTTCTGAAAAGGCTCAACAAGAAATTGAACAATTGAAAAAAGAAAATCCAGACAAACAGGTAATGTTAATTGCTGAAAAAGGTACCATGGGAGTGGGTTCTTCAAGAATGTCTGGTGTGAATAACGTAGCTTTGTGGACTGGAAAGCAGGCTAGCCCTTATGTGCCATTCGTCAACATTGCTCCAATTGTTGCGGGAACAAACGGAGTTTCTCCAATTTTTTTAACTACCGTTGGTGTAACAGGTGGCATTGGTATTGATCTTAAAAATTGGACAAAGAAGTTAGACTCTGATGGAAATCCAATAATAAACAATGACGACAATCCAGTTCTTGAACAAAGGTACAGTGTTGATACAGGAACAATTTTAAAGATTAATACAAAAGAAAAAAAGCTTTATGATGAAACTGGTGACCAGGAACTAGTTGACTTGTCCGCATCTTTCACTCCACAAAAAAAAGAATTCATGAAAGCAGGTGGGTCATATGCCGTTGTCTTTGGAAAGAAGCTTCAAAGTTTTGCATGCAAGGCACTTAATGTTGAACTAAAATCCGCATTTGCTCCTTCAAAACAAGTATATAATTCAGATCATGGTTTTACAGCTGTTGAAAAAATATTTAATCAAAATGCAGTCGGGATTGAAGATGGTGTCAAGCTACACGCTGGCTCTGATGTTCGTGTAAAAGTAAATATAGTAGGTTCACAAGACACTACAGGCCCAATGACCGCACAAGAACTAGAAGCTATGGCAGCAACTGTGATCTCACCTACAGTAGATGGCGCTTATCAATCTGGATGCCATACTGCATCTGTTTGGGACTTTAAAGCACAGGAAAACACTCCAAAGCTTATGAAATTTATGAATAAGTTTGGCTTGATTACAGGTAGAGACCCAAAAGAATCTTATCATGCAATGACAGATGTAATACATAAAGTTTTAAATGACATCACAGTTGATGATTGGTCAATTATTATTGGAGGAGATTCTCATACTAGAATGTCAAAAGGGGTTGCATTTGGTGCTGACTCTGGAACAGTTGCATTGGCTTTAGCAACTGGAGAAGCTACCATGCCAATTCCAGAATCTGTGAAAGTTACCTTTAAAGGGAAGATGTCAGATCATATGGATTTCCGTGATGTTGTCCATGCTACTCAAGCACAAATGTTAAAGCAATTTGGTGATAACGTTTTTCAAGGTAAAATAATAGAAGTTCATTTAGGAACACTTTTAGCAGACCAAGCTTTTACCTTTACTGATTGGACTGCTGAAATGAAAGCGAAGGCATCAATCTGTATTTCTGAAGATGAAACGCTTATTAAATCTCTAGAAATTGCTAGAGATAGAATACAAGTTATGGTTGATAAGGGCATGGAGAATAAAAATAAAATGCTCCATAAACTTATTAATATTGCAGAAAACCGAATTGATGAGATCAAATCTGGTAAAAAACCTGCTTTAGCTCCAGATGCGAATGCAAAATATTCTGCAGAAGTTGTCGTAGATTTAGATCTAATAGATGAACCAATGATCGCAGACCCTGATGTAAATAATATAGATGTATCGAAAAGATATACTCACGATACTATAAGACCTATTTCATACTATAAAGCTGAGAAAAAAGTTGATCTTGGTTTTGTTGGATCTTGTATGGTTCATAAAGGAGATGTAAAAATTGTTGCCCAAATGCTACGTAACCTTGAAAAATCATCTGGGGATGTCAAATTTAATGCTCCGTTAGTTGTTGCTGCTCCAACGTATAATATTATTGACGAATTAAAAGAAGAGGGTGACTGGGGAATTTTACAGAAATATTCAGGATTTGAGTTTGATGATAATAGTCCTAAAAAATCAGCGCGCTTGGACTACGAAAACATCCTTTATCTAGAACGACCTGGTTGTAACCTTTGTATGGGTAATCAAGAAAAAGCAGCTAAGGGTGATACTGTCTTGGCTACATCAACTAGATTGTTTCAAGGAAGAGTGGTTGAGGACTCTGATGAAAAAAAAGGGGAATCATTACTCGCATCCACACCAGTTGTTGTTCTCTCAGCTATATTAGGTAGAACTCCAACTTTAGATGAGTATAAAACAGCTGTGGAAGGGATTGATCTTACAAAATTTTCGCCACCTATTGAAAAAAATCAAAACACATTATCTGCACATTTTTAAAATTAATTTGAACCCAAATAAATTTTCAAATTTGTTTTTAGATATGGTTTATTAAAATGAAAATTAAAAATCTTGAAGACGTTACTACTCCGTCCTTAATTTTAGACAAAAAAAAACTTGAAGCTAATTGTAAAAGAGCTCAGGAAAAGTGCTTCAAATTAAATACAAAATTAAGGCCACATGTAAAAACACCTAAAAGTATTCAAGTTGCTAAAATAGCTCTTGGAGAAGAAATTGGTCCTATTACTGTTTCGACCCTTAAAGAGGCTGAGTATTTTGCAAGAGCTGGGTTTAAAGATATTTTATATGCAGTGTGTATAATTCCTAAAAAGCTTGAACAATTAAATTTTATTCAAAAAAAATATGATTGTAAAATAAGGATAGCCATTGATTCTATTTACCTAGCTAAGGAAATTTTAAAATTCAGTAAAAGCTATAATGCTGAGTTAGAAGTTTTAATAGAAATTGACTGCGGTGAAGGTAGGGGTGGTATAAATTTCAAAGACCAAAATATAATTGAAATATCCAAAGTTTTTGATAATTGCAAACACTCCAAATTGATAGGTGTTATGTCGCATGCAGGTCATAGTTATTCAACCAATGACAAGAGCCAAATTATATCTATTAGTAATAAAGAAAGAGATGAAGCATTAGCTGCTGTAAATAACTTTACAAATATTAATAAAATAACTCCTATTGTAAGTATAGGGTCTACCCCAACTATGTTTTACGCCTCTCACCTCAATGGTATTTCAGAAATAAGGGCTGGGATATATATGTTTTGGGATTTAGCCCAAGCTTCTAAAGGTATGTGTGAAACCAACGATATAGCAGTAAGCGTACTTACAAGTGTAATTGGACACAATGAAAATAATAAAAAAATCATAGTCGACGCAGGAGCATTGGCTTTATCTAAAGACATAAGCGCCAATAAATTTATGAAAGAGGTTGGTTATGGCTTAGTTTGTGATCCTAATAGTTGTTTGCCACTATCTGGTCTTACTGTTTCTGATGTTCACCAAGAACATGGATCTATAAACATCAGCGATACAATTTGGTTTGATAAATTACCTATTGGAAGCTTACTAAGAATTTTGCCTAATCATGCTTGCTTAACGTGCGCCGCTTATGAAAATTATAATGTCCTTGAAAATGGAATTATAAATGAAAGTTGGGATAGAGTTAATGGTTGGTAATGGTTTCTAATTTATAAAACCTAAATAAGTGATTTAGATATAATTTTTATGAATAATTATAAATATGATGCAGTTGTTTTTGATTTATTGACGGGTTTAATAGATTCCTGGTCTTTATGGAATGAGATTGCTGGATCGGATTTAATAGGACAAAAATGGAGAGGTAGGTACCTTGAAATTACATATAACACTTTCAAGTACCAAGATTATGAAAAGTTGGTTCTTCAAGCAGCTAGAGATGTAGGTTTCCCAGAGGACAAAGCTTGCAAGCTTTTTGAAGAATGGGAACGGCTTTCACCTTGGCCTGAAGTTGTAGACGTTTTAAGCAAAATTAAAGAAAAATATTTGATTAGTATTGCTACTAATTGCTCAATTATTAATGGCAATAAAGCAATAAATAGAATTAATGTAGAATTTGACTTTTCGGTAACAGCTGAAGAGGTAGGCTTTTATAAACCCCATTCACAAATGTATCTTTCAATTTTAAAGAAAATGAATACTACCCCTGGTAAAACATTATTTGTTGCAGGGTCTCCTTTTGATGTAATAGGGGCCAAGTCTATGGGTATGGATGTATATTGGCATAACCGAATTGGGTTAAATAATCTGAATAGACAAGAGGCAGAATATAATGAAAAAAGCCTATACAAATTAATTGAAATTTTAAATTTATAGATAAGACTTTATTAAATAATTTTAGATGGTACCCAACAATAATTATCTTTATCTAGGATATAACACTCCCGCATTCCATGTGCTTTATCATTTGAATTAGATAGTATTATATAACCTTTTTCTTTTGCTCTAATCTCTGCTTGATCAGGGTCACAGCCAATTAATCTTAACTCTACCCCTAATCCCTTGTTGATTGAACTTTCAGTAATAGTCTTAAAAGGATGTAAGTCGTATGTGTGGTGAGTATGAAAACACCATTGAGACCCAAACCCTTCAATGGCTGCAAAATCAGGATCTTCATATATGATTCTAGCTTGCAGAATATTTTTAACAAAATTTGTAGCTTCCCTCATATCTTGAACTAACAAATTAATAGTTAGACCAGACAAATCTTTTGAATATTCTGGCGCTGGTTTCCATGGTTTGTTCTTTCTTAATTTCATTAATTATTCCTCAAATTTTAAAACTTGGTAATAAAGAAAACATAACTATATTAATAAACAATATTTAATTTTTAATTTCGAGAGATAAAACATGTCAATTTGGGGAACTCTTCTTGGAGGTATGATAGGATTTTCGTTTGGTGGTCCTTTTGGAGCTTTGTTGGGCTCTTTTTTGGGGAGTAAAATTTCTGGAATAGGTTCAGATAAAACAGTAATAAATCATCAAAATTCTCAAGAAATTTTTGCTCTGTCATTAATAGTGTTGTCTGCAAAATTAAGCAAAGCTGATGGGCAAGTTAGTAAAGAAGAGTTGTTTGCAGTAAAAGAAAAATTACAAATACCAGACTCTGAAATAGATAAAGTTGCAAAAATTTTTAATAAGGCAAAGGATGAGAGTACAGGTTACGAACCATATGCCAAGCAAATTTCAGAAATCTTCAAAGGAAACATGAATGTTTTAGAAGAGGTAATAAATATTTTATTTTATATTGCTGAGGCTGACGGGAATGTCAGTCAAGATGAAGAAGCAATGATTGCTAACATCGCGTATATTTTTGGATTAAGTCAAAAACAATATGAAAGTATAAGGGAGTCTAGGAAGGCTTCTGATAAATTAAACCCTTACATTGTATTAGAGAGCCAACCCACAGATGATCTTCAAACTATCAGAAAGAGATACATAAAGTTATCAAAAGAACATCATCCAGATTTGTTAGTTAGCAAAGGTGTTCCTGTTGAAGTTATTAATGAAAGTAAGAATAAAATGAGGGCCATTAATGCCGCATGGGACCAAGTACAAAAGTTAAAAAATAAATAGATTTATTTAAATTAGTTTTTTATTTGCTTAACGCCACTTAAATCAAATTCGTTAGCAAAAAAATCATTCATATTATTTTGATACCAATAATCAAAATCCCAAGTTTCTTCTGCAATTAATGTTTTGTCGGGCATGTATACCTGTGCGTCATAGAGTTTGTCTCCATTATTAATTTTTACAAATTGACGGAAATAGTGTTCACCTTCAAATTGATCAAGTTTTTTTATTTCATCAATTGTTAAATCTATGAGAAGAATACCTTGAACTTCATCATTTTCATTATTTGTAAATTTAATTAGGGGGTAATTGGCATTTTTAACTTTATAAACCTTATGTTTTTGTAAAATTGCAGGTGATGTATTAAATTTTTTTTCACCTATTACAGCTTGACGTACTTCCTCAGCTCTTAATGTTCCATAGAAAAAAAGAGAGTACTTTAATTTATGTTTTTTAAGGGCATCTTTGATTTTTTTCTCATATGAAAAGCAGTTATTATCATTATCATATTTTTTAAAATATTCATCGGATTTACCTTCAATCTCGTGGTTTAAATAATCCACACAACTTCTTACAAAATTATTAATTAAAGTGGCAATGTCATGATTATAATTTTTAATATCAAAAATATTTGTAATGGAAATGAGATGTTTTAATTCATCAATATTAAAATCTCTTAAAACAAAACTTAATTGAAGGTATGTGTCTTCAAACCTATAATCATGTGGAAATTCTTCATTCCATAAGTCAGTGTCTAAGTTCCAGTCTTGTTTTAAATTTTCTTTTAAAATCTTTAATTTAAGTGACTTAATGTCACTATTTATATTTAAGTTATTTTCCATTCTATTAAATTTTGCTTTTTTCTATTTTTATTAAAGTAATAATATTTAGATTACCAAAATAAAAAAACAAAGTTGATTAATAATGAATAAAAATATTTCTAATTTTTTAGATGATGAAACCTATAGACAAATGGTCAAACTTATATCTCAGTATGAAATCAGAATTTATCAATCAAGAGTTGATAGAGTAGAAACGAGAATGCAAAGATATTTTAATTCAACGCCATTAAAAAACGTTTTTGCTAGGGTTTGTAATTATGCATTTTCTGTAAATAAATTTTTTACAATTGCTTATGTTACAAGAGAGTTGAGGAGTACAAGGCAGGCTATTTCATCTATTGTTGATGAGTGTGAAAGTGAGGGTTGGTTAAATATTCGAAGGAGACCAAATCGTGTAGAGTTTCAAGCTTCGAAGATTTTGTATGAATCTTGGAGAGACTATGTCGACGTTAGAACAGCACTAATAAGTCAAGATGAGTTTGATAAATGGATGAATCTTTATAAAGTTTACAATGACTTTAAAAGAGATAATGTTTCGTAGTGTAAAGCTACTTTGTATTGAAATTTAATTTTAGTCTATTAGGCTTATCTTCTGAGATCAAATTTAAGATATTTATTTTTGAGGAGATTCAAGGGTGAAGATAAATAAACTTGGAGCTTTTATTGGGGTTGAAATTAAAGACCTGGATGTGACTAATATTCAAGATAAGAAAATAATAAATAAAATTGCAGAACTTTTATCTGAGTATTCAGTTGTCATTATAAGAAACCAAAATATCACTGATGAAGAACATATAAAATTTAGTGAATTCTTTGGAGAATTGGAACTAACAAAAGTAGGCACCGATGGGTCGGGGTCTAAGCTAATTATACTTCGTAATTTTGATGAAAATGGAAATATTGTCCCTCCTTCTGGTAGACAAAGGTTAAATAATTTAGCTAATCAACAATGGCATAGTGACAGCTCATTTAAAAAAATACCTTCGAAGATGTCATTGTTATCAGCAAAAATGATTCCCTCAAAGGGTGGTAATACAGAGTTTCTATCTATGAGAGCTGTCTATAATTCTTTGCCAGATGATCTGAAAATCATAATAGAAGATAAAGTTTGTTGGCATGATTACTCTCATGGCAGATCTAAAATAGACCCTAACTTAGTTACACCAGAGGAAAAAAAGGCATTACCACCTGTGAAACAAAAGTTAGTTTTAAAAAATAATAAATTTGGGAAATCTTTATATTTAGGTGCACATTGTAGTAAAGTTGATGGTATGGGAGAAAAAGAAAGTACAAAACTTCTTAGTGAGATAATGAAATATACTAATGATAAAAGATTTGTTTATTCTCATATATGGGAGCCACATGATTTAATCATGTGGGATAATAGAGCAGTGTTACATAGAGCTACTCCACTTGAAGGTAAAGTTGAGAAAAGATTAATGGTTCGAACTACAGTAGCAGGGGAAACGTCAACTATTAATGAAAGCATTTAAAAAATTATTATGCAAAATTATGATTATATAGTTGTTGGTTCTGGTTCTTCTGGCTCTGTAATTACAAACCGATTATCCGAAATTAGTAATATTAGTGTTTGTGTTATTGAAGCAGGTGGAACTAATCAACATCCATACATCAAAATGCCTGCAGGTTTTATTAAAACTATAAACGACAAGAGGTTCAATTGGTGTTTTAAAACTGAAAAAAATAAGAATGTAAACAACAGAGAAATTTTGTTCCCAAGAGGAAAAGGCTTTGGTGGCTCGAGTTCTATTAATGGGCATTTATATGTTAGAGGCCAGCCTGATGATTATAATCAATGGTCACAATTAGGAAATTATGGGTGGTCATACGAGGATATACTTCCTTATTTCAAGAAATCAGAATCTAAAGAAAATGGTAATGCTGATACAAGAGGAAAAGACGGCCCTTTATTTGTGTCTGATATTGTTGAAAAACATCCAATTTGCGAGGAATTTATTAGGGGGTCTCGTGAGTTAGGCATCAAAATTCAAGAGGATTATAATTCAGGTGATCAAGAAGGTATTTTTTATTACCAAAGAACGATTAAAAATGGAGCACGATTCAGTGCATATGACGCTTTTTTGAAAACTGCAATTAAAAGAAAAAATGTAGATATTAAAAAAAATACAATGGTATTAAAAATTATATTTGAAGGTAAAAAAGCTATTGGTTTAGTTTGTGAAAAGAATAATAAAATTTTTCAAATTCACGCTAATAAGGAAATAATTTTATGTGCTGGTGCTATTGGCACACCACACTTGCTCCAGGTATCAGGTATTGGTAATTTAGAACATTTAAATGAGATAGGTGTAAAACCCGTCCATGAGAACAAAAATGTTGGTGAGGGGTTGCAGGATCACTATGCTGTCAGAGTTGCTAACAGAATTAATTTGCCAAATACGTTAAATGAAAAAGCTAGTGGTTACAAATTAGCTTTAGAAATTATGAAATGGTTTATTTTTAGAAAAGGTCTAATTTCATATAGCCCTGCCCATGTGGGAGCTTTTTTAAAATCTTCCCCAGAAATTGATTTTCCAGATTTACAATTTGTGTTTACACCAGCCTCATATACTGAGGGAATGATAGGAAAACTTCAAGATCACCCAGGCATAACTTGTGGAGTATGGCAATCCAGGCCACAAAGTAGAGGTTATATCAGAGCCACTTCCGGTAACATTAAAATTGATCCAATAATCCAACCTAACTATTTAAAAGAAAAAATTGACCAAGATATTTTAATTGAAGGAGTTAAAATGTGTAGAAAACTTTTAAAAACTTCTAATATTGAAAAAATTTCAGTTAAAGAGACTCTACCTGGGGAACAAGTAAAAACTGATAATGAAATTTTAAATTTTGTAAGAAATAATGGGGCAACTGTATATCATGCTATTGGAAGTTGTAGAATGGGAATTGATCAATCTGCAGTAGTAAATCCTTCACTTAAAATTTTAGGTCTTGAAAATATAAGAGTTGCTGATGCTTCCATAATGCCCACAATGCCCTCAGGAAACACAAATGCGGCTACTTTAATGATAGCAGAGAAAGCATCAGATCTTATAAAAAAAGATTTAAATTAATTATTTTTTAAATGTTTGGAAATTGCAATCATTTCGCTATCTACGATATTTAACTCTGATAAACTTTGTAATGTGTTGCTAAAGTATTCTTCACAGGTTCCTAAAAAGCCATGAGCGTTTGAAATCATGCTAGCTTTAGTTTGGATGGCTTTATTTTGAAAATAGTTTTTGTGTTTTTTATCAACTGTAAAGGCTAGTGAAATAACTTTTCTTCCATCCTCTAAAATAGTTTTCAATAGCTTCGGTTTATATGCTCCAGTTACCATCTCCCTTCTAAATAAAATGTCTATATTTTTTATAGCTTCTGATTTTTTTAATTTTAATGCAGAGCCTCGACAGGACCCGCCTCTATCAAGACCTAACATTAATCCTGGCTTTTTAAAAGAACCTCTACCCAAGTTAGTTTTCATACAGAAACTTCTATGAAAACCATAAATCTTAGCCAAACATTCTTCTTCATAATCTACTGTCGGGTTCCACAATAAAGATCCATATGCAAAAATATAAATATCTTCACCAATTCCTTCGTCAGGAATAATATTTCTTCTCGCATTTAGAAGTTCCTCGGTTGTTAATACCTTGTCACTTCCGCTAATGCTTTTTATTTTATCGCCTAACTGACCTTTGCTAATATTTTCTTTTGTGAGTTTAATAAAACCATCATTAATTTTTTTGGTAGTAGCCATTTTAAAAATTTATGATGTAATGACTCTGTGAGGATAAGGAATTTGAATGCCAGCTTCGTCCAAGGCAGGTTTAAGTTTCCTCATTAAATCAGTGTAAACAGCATACCAATCTTTTGTATGTGAATAGAGTCTAAGTCTGACAACGATTGCGCTATCGTCGTATTTCATAACTAAAAATTGGGGCTTTTTTGGTTTATCTAAAACCCTTTCATCTTCGGCTAATTTTAGTAAAACTTCAGATGCCAAATCAAGATTAGTGTCGTAATGTATCCCAATGTCAACGTCAATACGTCTAGTTTCATAATGTGAGTGATTAGTAATTGTACTATTCCATATACTTGAATTTGGTATAGAAACATAAACGTTATCAAATGTATCAATAATAGTAGTGAAAAGACCAACCTCTCTGATTGTACCAGAAACACTTCCGGTTTCTACCCAATCCCCGGTTGTAAATGGTCTTAATAACAATAACATCACACCAGCAGCTACATTGGACAAAGTCCCCTGTAATGCTAAGCCAATTGCTAAACCGGCAGCACCCAGAACAGCAATAATAGAAGTGGTTTGGACTCCAAATTGTCCTAGAACGGCAATAAGAGTGATGATTATTATACCGTACCTTATTATGTTTCCAAAAATAGGAACGATAAGAGGATCAATTTTATCAAAAACACCTAATTTTGTTCTAGCCAATTTACTTAACTTGCCAGCTAAATAGAAGCCAACAATTAGTATAATAGTTGCCCCTAATACTTGGCCAGCATAAGTAACTATAACTTGAATCGAACTATTAATTAGATTGGAAATTATTTCAAAATTGACGTCTATTTTATTGGTCAAAGAGATAATCTCCATTTGGTTTTACAAAAGATTTAGTATAAACACTATTACACATATTTAATCGTTTATAGCAAAAACATAATTAAAAAATTTATGTTAACAATCATATATCAACTTGAGTTTAAATTCTTATTGTGTTTATAACATTTCTATGAAAATTATAAAATGGAAAATTGGAGATAATCCAGCAGAAATTGGAACAAACATAGCCATCGCAATTGGAAATTTTGATGGTATTCACAAAGGTCACGTTAAATTATTAGAAGCTGTAAAGGAAAGGTCAATAGAAAATAATTTGTCTTTTGGTGTTGTTACTTTTGATCCTCATCCAAGAGATTTTTTTAATACCAACAACACATCTTTTAAACTTCTAGATATTGAAGAAAAGCAAAACCTACTTAATCAAATTGGTGTTGAGTACCTTATTATAATTCAATTTAATGAGGATTTAAAAAATTGTAGTCCTAATGATTTTTTATCAGAGATATTAATCAAAAATTTTAAAGTTTCTAAAATGTACGCTGGTTCCAATTTTAAATTTGGTAAAAACCGAGAAGGTTCTATTCAGTCAGCCAAGGAGTTTGCCCTAAGTAAAGGGTTAGAGATCGCATCAATAGATTTGAAAAAAACTAATTATAACCCAGAAAAAGATTCTGAAGTAATTAGCTCTCAAACTATAAGAAAATTATTACAAACAGGAAAATTAGAAATTGCTAAATCATTACTTGGAAGGAATTGGTGTATCACAGGTATTGTTGAAAAAGGTAAACAAAAGGGTAGGGAAATTGGTTTCCCAACAGCTAATGTTGATATAAGAAATTTTTTAATACCTCCTCTTGGTGTTTATATTACAAGACTAAGAGTAGAAGATCATAAAAGTAATGAACTAAAAAATGATTGGTTGCCTTCTATATCTAATATAGGTACAAAGCCTACAGTTTCTGGAGAAAATATAAATTTAGAAACCCATATAATTAATATAAATAATGAAATTTCAGAATTAAACTTATATGGAAAAAGAGTAAAAGTTGAGCTGATTAAATTTTTAAGACCTGAAAAAAAATTTAACTCACTATCTGAATTAAAAAATCAGATTGAGTTTGATACGAAAGAGGCTGCAGAATTTCATAAGAGAAATAGCTAAAAATTAAATCCCTTTTAAATGAACTAGAGAAGATTGATGACAGATTATAAAGAAACAGTTTTTTTACCAAAAACCGATTTTTCGATGAGGGCAGGTTTACCCACAAAGGAGCCTCAAATATTAAAATTATGGGAAGAAACTAAATTATTTGATAAACTGAGAGAGCAGAGAAAGTCAGCAAAGCCATTTATTCTTCATGACGGACCTCCATATGCAAATGGTAATTTACATATTGGGCATGCTCTAAATAAAATAATCAAAGATGTAATCAATAGATCTCAATCTATGCTTGGCAAAAATGCTAATTATGTTCCTGGATGGGATTGTCATGGGCTCCCAATTGAATGGAAAATAGAAGAAAATTATAGAAAAAAGAAAAAGAACAAGGATGACATCCCTGTTGTAGAATTTAGAAAAGAATGTAGAGACTTTGCTGCTAAGTGGATGGAAATACAGTCTGAGGAGTTTCAAAGGTTAGGTGTATATGGAAATTGGCAGGATCCTTATTCAACCATGAAATATGAATCTGAGGCTATTATAATGTCTGAGATTGGTAAATTTTTAATGAACGGAAGCCTTTACAGAGGCGTAAAACCTGTGATGTGGTCTCCTGTTGAAAAAACCGCTCTTGCCGAAGCTGAAATTGAATATCATGATCATACTAGTACAACTATTTTTGCCAGGTTTCCGGTAAAAAGTACACCTTTAGAAAAATTATCTGGTTATCAGATAATAATTTGGACAACAACACCATGGACTATGCCAGGAAATAGAGCTGTCGCTTATGGAGAAAGTATAGAGTATTCTTTATTAGAAATTACTAAAGTAGATGAAAATTCAATGGCTGTTCTAGGAGATAAAATTGTAATAGCCAAAGAATTGTTAGAAGAAGTAACAAAAGAATTATCAATAATAAGTTATAATATTATAGATACTATTAAAGGTGGAGATCTTACAGGTTCAATTTTATCTCACCCATTATACAAACATGGTTATGATCACGATGTACCATTGTTAAAAGCAGATTTTGTAACAATTGATCAAGGAACAGGTTTTGTTCATATCGCACCGGGACATGGAGCAGATGACTTTGAGTTGGGAAAGAAAAATAATCTACCAATACCCGAAACAGTTTCAGATAATGGTATTTTAGATAGTGATTTACCACTATTGGGAGGTCTGCGTGTTTTAAAAGATAATGAAAAAATTGCTGATATAATGTCTGAATATAGTGCATTAATTGGAAGAGGCACACTAAACCATTCTTATCCCCATAGTTGGCGATCTAAAGCTCCTCTTGTTTTTAGAACAACACCTCAGTGGTTTATATCAATGGATACTAATCATCTAAGGACTACAGCTTTAAAATCTTTGTCAGAAACAACATTTTTTCCACCACAAGGCGAAAACCGATTAACTAAAATGATTGAAGATAGACCAGACTGGTGTATATCAAGGCAAAGAGCTTGGGGTGTACCCTTAGCAATTTTTGTTAATAAAAAAACTCAAGAACCTCTTAGGGACCAAGAGGTAATTGATAGAGTGGTAGAGGCATTCAAAAAATATGGTGCAGATGCCTGGTTTGAAAAACCAGCGTCCTATTTTCTTGGCTCGAAATATAATCCAGATGATTTTGAAGCTGTAAAAGACATAGCTGATGTATGGTTTGATTCAGGTTCAACACATGCTTTTGTTTTAGAAGACAGAAAAGATCTGTTTTGGCCAGCCTCATTGTATTTAGAAGGTACAGATCAACATAGAGGATGGTTCCATTCTTCATTGCTTGAAAGTTGTGGTACCAGAGGGAGAGCTCCCTATGATGCTGTTTTAACTCATGGGTTTGTTTTAGACCAACAAGGTCGAAAAATGTCAAAATCTCTAGGTAACATTACTGCACCTCAAAAAGTGATTAATGAATTTGGTGCCGACATATTAAGATTATGGGTAGTTGGGTCTGACTATTATGATGACTTAAGGATTGGGAAAGAGATATTAGTAAGACATTCTGATCATTATAGAAGGTTAAGAAATACACTCAGATACCTTTTAGGCGCTTTGAATGAATTTGATGAAAAAGAAAAAATTGATTTTGCAGAAATGCCAGAGTTAGAGAAATGGGTTTTACATAGAGTTTCCGAATTAAGTAAGAAAATTGAAGAGAATACTGAAAAATTTAATTTACATGACATTTATTTAGATATTCATAATTTCTGTACTATAGATTTATCAGCATTTTACTTTGATATTAGAAAAGATACTTTGTATTGCGAAGAGCTAAATGGTAATGAAAGAAGATCTTGCAGAACTGTTATGGACATCTTGTTTCAGTCACTCACCACTTGGTTAGCTCCCATTATATGTTTTACAGCTGAGGAAGCTTGGCAAAGTAGATATAATGATAAAGAAAATTCAGTTCACTTGCAGACGTATTATAAAGCAGATAAGGCATGGGAAAACAATCTGATTGCAAAGAAATGGTCAGAAATTCGAGAGTTAAGATCTGTTGTTACCACCGCAATCGAAGAAAAAAGAAAAGAAGGTTTGTTAGGATCTAGTCTTCAAGCTAAGGTTATTATTCAAGCAGATGAAAACACTTTGGATAAACTTAGTGATGTAAATCTCCCAGACATATTTATTTGTTCCGAGGTAGAAACAAATATTAATAGTTCAAAAGATGAGACAAATTTTTCAGTAACTATAGAGCTTGCCTCTGGTGGGAAATGCCAGCGTTGCTGGAAAATTGTTAAGGAAGTCAAAGATGAAAATGAGTTATGTAATAGATGTAGTAGTGTCTTAAAAAAAATTAAATGAGAAAAAACTTAGGTACATTTAATCTTTTATTAATTCTCATAAGTTTCGTTGCTTTAGATTATGGTACAAAACTGTGGGCAATTAAAACTCTTTTTATTCAAGCTCAATCTATAAAACTGACATCATTTCTTTCTATGACACCTGTATGGAATAGCGGAATTTCATTTGGTTTTTTTCAAGATTCAGGAGAAATTGGAAGGTATGGATTTACCATTTTTGCTTTGGTAGTAAGTGTATATCTAATATTTTCATCTTTTAAATTACCAAAATACTCATCATTAGGATTTATTTTGATAGCCAGTGGTGCAATAGGAAACGCAATTGATAGGATGCTTTACGGCAAAGTGGTAGATTTCATAGATTTCTATGTTGAAGATTTACACTGGCCAGCTTTTAATGTTGCTGATACAATAATCTTTATTGGAGCATGTTTGTTCCTTTTTGCTCAATTTTTTACAGCTGAGAGTTCTTATTATGAAAAATAAATTTTTTAAAATATTTGTTTTTTTAATGCCTTTGGGGATGTCCTTATCAAGTTGTTCAGATTTTAGAAAAGCTGTAGGTAAGGAAAAAGTGATACCAGATGAATTTTCAGTTGCTATGACGCCATCTCTAATTGTACCTCCAGGGTATAATATAGACCCTGATTTATTTAAAAATAATGATATATCCAAAGCTGAGAATGATTTTAACCTCAGTAGTGAAATTAATGTTAAAGAAACTAATGAGATTTCAAGTTTTCAAGATTTGTTTGTTGATAAGGAAATTCCAAAAGATATTAGAAAGTTAGTTGATGAAGAGACATTGGGTATTTCTTTAAGTGAAAGAAGGGGCATAGATATTTTATTTGGGCAAGTTCCAGAAACAGGTGTTGTATTAGATGCTAAAAAAGAAGCCCTTCGAATAAGAAAAAATAAATCATTGGGACAGAAGATTAATTCTACACCTTCTCCGGCTATTGAAAAAAATTCTGGAAAGTCTGTTCTAATAAAGTAATTGGAACCCTGTTATGGAAATAAGAAGGCTTCCAGAAAATCTAATTAATCAAATAGCTGCTGGTGAGGTTGTTGAAAGACCTGCTTCAGCCCTAAAAGAATTAATAGAAAATTCTATTGACGCTAATGCGACACAAATTGATATTGTATTAAACGATGGTGGAAAAAGTTTAATATCAGTTTCTGATAATGGAATAGGTATTGAAAAAAATCACATAATCTTAGCTGTTGAGAGGCATGCGACTTCTAAACTTCCAACTAATGATCTAAACAAAATAGAATTTTTAGGATTTAGAGGTGAAGCTTTACCTTCAATCGCAGCTGTTAGTCAGTTGAATATCCAAACAAAGTCAAATAAATCAGAAGATGCCTGGGCTCTAGATGTTGTGGCTGGAAAATTTGATGATATTTACCCATCATCTAGACAATTAGGAACTATAATTTCTGTTAAAAACTTGTTTTTTGCTACACCTGCTCGCTTGAAGTTTCTCAAATCTTCGAATTTAGAAAGAAGTTATTGTCACCAGATAGTTCTAAAACAGGCACTCGTTAATCCTAAAATAGGTTTTAGATTACAAGCAGATGGTAAAGAGTTACTTAACATAAAACCTGAAAGTGAGATTGGTTCAGATAAATATTTTTTAAATAGAATCAGAAATATATTGGGAAAAGGTTTTGCTGATGAAGCTATAGAAATCAACAATTCCAAAACTTTTAAAAACCAAGATTTTTTAAAAATAAACGGTTTTATAGGTTTGCCAACATCAAATAAATCAAATTATAGTCAGCAATATTTATTTATCAATGGAAGGTCGATTCAAGATAGAAATTTATCTGGAGCTATTAGAGCTGCGTATCGAGATACTCTTCCAAAAGGAAGATTTCCTATTTTTTGTTTATATATAGACGTTCCTCCCGAATTTATAGATGTAAACGTGCACCCAGGTAAAACTGAAGTTAGGTTTGAAGATAATGCTATAATTAGAAGTTTAATTGTTGGTTCAATAAGCCGAGAGTTAAATATACATTCTAGTCAAACTTCTAGTGAGCTTTCAAAGCAGGCTATTGAGAAATTTCATACTTATAATGAAATTAAAGTTAATGAAAATTATGAGAAGGTTGAAAGTTTCTTTAGTAAGAATGATTTTGTGCCATCAGTCAAACCAGTCAATGAAAATAATGATTTACAGGACCAAAGATTAGATCATCAAGATGAAGACTTTCCACTGGGTGTTGCTTTGGCGCAATTCAGTAAAAATTATATAATTTCACGAAATTCACAAGGTATTGTTATAGTAGATCAGCATGCAGCTCACGAAAGATTAGTTTTAGAAAAGATGAAGGCTGCAAGAGAAAATAAATCTGTAGAAAAACAAATATTACTTTTACCTGAAGTTATAAATCTTGATCCTACGCCCTTGGCAATAATTCTAGAGAATGTCGAGTTATTATCTGAGATTGGGTTTGATATTGAACCTTTTGGTGAGGGTATGATAATTGTTCGTGAGGTTCCTTCTTTACTAGGAGATGCTGATATAAAACAAATCATTATTGATCTTGGTGATGATTTATCCTCATCGGGTATGCCTACTTCCTATATTGCAAAAATAGATTTGATTTTGGGAAATATTGCATGCCACAGGTCAGTAAGATCTGGACGAGTTCTAAATGAAAATGAAATGAACCAGCTATTAAGAGAGATGGAGAATACGCCTAACTCTGGACAATGTAACCATGGAAGACCTACCTCCATAAGCCTATCATTAAAAGACATCGAAAAATTATTCAATAGGACTTGAGTTTTTCAATTTTAAAATTGTTAACTTGGATTTCCCATATATTTTAGTATCCAAAACCTCATAACCATTAACATCAAATGTTTCTGCTTTATCACTTTCAGCAAATATATAGCTGTATGTATTAATCAAATTATAAATTTTGAGATTTTCTAAGATTTTATTAGTAATGTTTTTATTATATGGAGGATCCATTAACACAATATCAAATATTTCATTTACTTTTTTCAAAGCTTTGGTTGCTTCTTCTTTTATAATTTTAATCATGATATCGTCCTGATCGTTGATTTTTAGTTTAGAAATATTTTTCTTTATAATTTCAATAGACTTAGTGTCTTGATCAAGAAAATAAACTTTTTTTGCTCCTCGAGATAATGCTTCAATACCAAGCGCTCCAGTTCCGCTAAAAATATCAATCAATTTAGAGTTATGAATATTTATATTATATTTTTTAGAATCTAGGATAGAAAACAGAGCTTCTTTTAATCTATCAGATGTAGGCCTTATCCCTAAATCACTGGGAGGTATCAGTTTTAATCCTTTAAATTTACCGCCAATTATTCTCATTTTCAAAGTGTTAGTTGATGCTATTTAATCTTATTTTGTTTTTTCGATTTTGTTATACCTAATTGATCATTTAAAACCCTTTGCTTAACTTGTTCTAATTCACCAGATGGAAGGTTTTTTAAATTAAATGGACCAAAAGAAATTCTAATTAGTCGGTTTACATTATAGCCAAGATGGCTCATAACTTTTCGTATCTCTCTATTTTTGCCCTCTCTTAAGCCCAGTGTAAGCCAAGCATTACTACCCTGTTGCCTGTCTAAGGTTGCATCTATACTACCATATCTGATTCCATCAATGGTAATACCATTTTTTAGTGCTTCAAGTTCCTTTGAGTTCACATATCCATGAACTCTAACTCGATATTTACGAAGCCAGCCAGTAGAAGGAAGTTCAAGCTTTCTTGCTAAATCACCATCATTAGTAAGCAACAATAGCCCTTCGGAATCCATATCCAACCGACCAATAGAAATAAATCTTGACTGGTTTTTTACTTTCAATTGATCAAAAATTGTTAATCTACCTTCAGGATCATTATTAGTAACTAGATAGCCTCTTTGTTTATGGTAAAGCCACAGTTTGGTGATAGTTTTAGTTGGCAGTGGATACCCATTCACTTCGATTAAGTCATTTGAGGTAACTTTAGTACCGCATTCTGTTAAAATTTTATTATTTAGTTTTACTTTACCTTCAAATATCCATCTCTCTGCTTCTCTTCTAGAACATAATCCAGACCTAGCTATTACTTTTGCTATTCTTTCTGCCCCTGAAGTGATTACTTCTGAATTATTATTTAAGTTATTATTTTTCTTCAAAGAATTTCCCATATTGTTGTAATATAGGCTTTACTAAATTATTAGCAATATTTCTTATTAATAGGGATAAAAGTGTTGGGCGTTCAGATTGATTACATGAAGTTAGCCATAGCTGAGGCTATTAAAGCAAAAAATAAAAATGAAGTGCCTGTTGGAGCTATTGTTGTAAATAGTGATGGTCAAGTAATCGCTAAGGCACATAATTTAGTTGAGACAAAAAATAATCCACTTTGTCATGCAGAAAAATTAGTTATAGAAAAAGCTTTAAAAGTTACTGGTAAAAAATTTTTAGTAGGATGTGATATTTGGGTTACTTTAGAGCCGTGTATAATGTGTGCGAGTATCATTAAACAAGCTAGAATAAGCCGTTTATATTATAGTGCTGAGGACAAAAAAGGTGGAGCAATTGAGAATGGTCCAATGATTTTTTCAAATAATGACAAAATAGAAATATACTCAGGTTTTTATGCTAAAAAGTCAGAAAACATTCTTAAAAATTTTTTTCAGAAACTTAGGTAAATTTTAACTTTCCAATATCTTTTCTATAAAAACCATCATTCCAATTTATATTGTTGATAACAGCATATGCCTTTTCTCTACAGTTTTGAATATTATCTCCATTTGCAGTTATGGATAAAACTCTTCCTCCATTAGATATAAGTTCACCATCTTTATTTTTGGAAGTTCCAGAATGAAAAATTAATACATCATTTTTTGGTGTTGATTGGTTTAGTAAAGGTAACTTAATACCTTTTTGAAATTTTCCAGGGTAACCTTTGCTTGCAACAACTACAGTAATAGCTGTGTTATTAATTAGTTCAATAGAAAATCCTTGTAATTTTTTTGCGAGTGTTGCGTTAACTATTTCAACAAGGTCTGTTTTTAATCGTGGAAGAACCACTTGAGTTTCTGGATCTCCAAAACGGCAATTAAACTCAATAACTTTAGGCCCTTCATTCGTAAGCATTATTCCAGCGTATAAAATACCTTCATAAGGGTTTCCATCCAATTTCATACCTTTGATTGTAGGTAATATAATATTTTCAAAAATATTTTTATTTAATTTGTCATCTAACGCAGGAGCTGGAGATATTGCTCCCATTCCTCCAGTGTTAGGACCTTTATCATCATCATAAGCCCTCTTGTGATCTTGAGCATTCCCAATAACAACTACATTGTCACCATCTGATACAGCAAAAACACTGGCTTCAATACCAGTTATTCTTTCTTCTATAAGAATAGATTTTCCTGCATCACCAAATATATTTTCTTCTAACATTTGGGAGGAGGCATGTATTGCTTCTTCAACGGTGTCACAAACAACAACACCTTTGCCAGCTGCTAGACCATCAGCTTTAACAACACAAAATCCTTTTAATAACTCTATTTGTTCTTTTGCTGTTTCTAAGTCACTACAATATTTAAAATTTGGTTGGGGAATATTATGTCTTCTACAAAATTTTCTTGAAAAAGTTTTCGATCCTTCTAACTGAGCTGCCTCTTTAGATGGGCCAAAAGCCTTAATGCCAAGCTCAGATAACTTGTCTTTTAAGCCTAGAACTAAAGGTATTTCAGGACCAATAAAAACAAAATCTGCTTTCATATGTTTTGCTAATTCACATTGTCCATCCATGTCATCTGCCGCAATTGGATAACACTCAGCAAATGTTTCAATACCTGGATTACCCGGAGCAACAACTAATCTTTTTGTTAATGGAGATTTTGATAAAGAATGAGCGATTGCATGTTCTCTTCCACCTCCGCCTACAACTAAAATATTCATAAATTATTTACTCCAAAAAACTTTAGATTTGGTAAAATATGCCATAGTATCAAATTATGATAAATATAAAATTTAATGATTATTGATGGAAGATAATACAAACAATCCGGTTTATTCTGTTGGTGAATTTTCTCACGTTATAAAGAAATTAGTTGAATCAAACTTTACCTATGTTCGTATTAGAGGTGAAATATCAAGACCTTCTTTTCCTAGCTCAGGTCACGTTTATTTTACTTTAAAAGACATGGATGGAACTATTGCTGCGATCATCTGGAAATATACCATGCCAAGGTTGTCCATAAGGCCTGAGGAAGGTATGGAGGTCATTTGTACAGGTAAAGTAACAACTTTTGCAGGGCAATCAAAATATCAAATAATTGTTGAGAACATGGAAGTTGCTGGAGAAGGCGCGCTTCTAAAAATGCTTGAAGATAGAAGAAAAAAACTTCTTGCTGAAGGTTTGTTTGATCAAAGACATAAAAAGCCAATACCTTATCTCCCTGAAAGAATAGGAGTTATTACAAGTCCTTCGGGTGCTGTTATTAGAGATATTTTACATCGATTGTCTGATCGTTTCCCTTCTCATGTTTATGTGTGGCCAGTTGCAGTTCAAGGAGAAGGGTCTGCTTCACAAATAGCTAATGCAATAGACAAATTTAACGAATTAACTGATCAAACAATTGTTAAAAAACCTGACCTATTAATTGTTGCTAGAGGAGGAGGTAGTCTAGAAGATCTTTGGTCTTTCAATGAAGAGATCGTAGTTAGAGCTGTTTTCAATAGTGCTATTCCTGTCATTTCTGCTGTAGGTCATGAGACAGATACAACATTAATTGACTTTGTATCAGATTTAAGAGCACCTACACCAACAGGTGCAGCAGAAAAATCAGTTCCAGTAAGAGATGACCTTAGAGCAAGGATTGGTGAGTTGGATCTAAGACTTAAAACTTCATTTTTTAACAAAATGAATATTAATAAAGATAGACTTAATAGTTTAATAAGACTCTTGGGAAAACCAGACCAAATTTTTGATAATAAAAACCAAAAGTTAGATTTTGTTTTCAAAGATATTGAAAATTTATTTAAAACTATTTTCACAGAGCAAAAAAATAAAATTACGCAATATACTCAAAAACTTACTCCTCCTAAAGTACTTATTAATAATCTTGATTCAAAAATTCAGCTTTTGGATACGAAGGTTTAATAATTATTTAGGAATCTTAATAAAAAACAAAGTTACAAAATTAAATTTTCTAAGTCAGTTATTAGAAGCATCTAGTTTTAATAGAGTGCTTGATAGGGGTTTCGCTCTTGTAATGAATGATAAGGGTAAACCAATTAAATTAAGTAAAGAAGTACCTAAAAAATCAAATATTAAAATTAAGTTTGCAGATGAAATTCGTTCTGCAAAAATTGATTGATTAAATTGTTAATGGAAAACAACTATTAAAAAGTTGTATTAAGTAATCACTTCTTAGTTCTGATTAATTATTTACCCCATCGCCTATGAGCCCATAACCACTGTTCAGGCTGTTCTTTAATCCAATCTTCTATTCTGGATGAAATCATTTTAGTAATTTGATAAATAGCTTTTTCTTTATCTAGGTTTGAAGGGATTCTAAGTTTATCTTCAACAGTCATTTTAAACTTTATTCCTTTAAAACGTTCTATTCTAACCATATA
This sequence comes from Candidatus Marisalimonas marina, assembly GCA_038131365.1. Classification (GTDB taxonomy): domain Bacteria; phylum Pseudomonadota; class Alphaproteobacteria; order Puniceispirillales; family Marisalimonadaceae; genus Marisalimonas; species Marisalimonas marina. The sequence goes on from JAYPPH010000006.1 coordinate 122,035, forward strand.
AATTGGCACATTCCATTTTAAAGCCATAACAGCAGCTGCTTGAGGAGTTGGTGTTTTTATACCAAAAAAAGGTACCATAATACCTTCTCTCAATAATTGATCACCAGTTAGACCAATAATCTCCCCAGATTTAAGTTTGCTTGCCATACCAATTGCAGCTAAACGGCCTTTACGATAGAAATCAGCGTTAGCATCTTTGTTCCTATGAATTTGTATTTTATTTAAAATCCAGTTGTTTATAGGTCTGAATACATAACCTGCACGTCTTCCTGCAAGGTCACCTACCCTTAAAAGAAATTCCCAATTACCCATATGAGCCCCCACTAGAATAGCAGGACCAGTTTTTAGTTTGTCTAAACCGTCCGTTTCTAAATGACCTATCTTTATTAGACGATTTATATGAGGCATTTCCCCAATAGTTTGACCTAGCATAAACCAGTGTTGTTTAGTAAGTTTATTAATTTCAGTAATAGATTTTTTGGGGAAAGCAATCTGCATATGCTTTTTAATACGACCGTTATAAGAAGTCATTGGGCCAACTATATACATCAAGCTACCGCAAAGATAGGATGATAAATTGAAAGGTAACATTTTAAGAATTAAAAATAACGGAATAGCTAAAATAGCAATAATAGGATCGTGGATATACCTATCAAATTGTTTTTTTATACGAAAACTTAGAGGGTCAGCCATTTAGTTTCTTTTCCAAAAATATTTCAAAATTTTTCTCATCTTTTGTATCTAAAGTACTTTCAATTGATAAAACATTTATCTCATTTTTTTTATCTTGAATTTTAACATAGTCTTTTTCAGTTGTTAAAAGTGTTAGGTTTTGATTTTTGGCATTTAAAATTAAATTATTAATTTCTTTTTCTGTGTATTGATGATGATCAGGAAATGATTTTTTAGAAATAACATTATACTCATTCTGGTAAAGTGTATCAAAAAACTTATCAGGATTAGCTAAGGCACAAAATGCAAAAATGTTTGTTGTTTTTGTTTATGGATGATTTAATAATTTTAATAGATGAGTTGAAAATAGTTTTGTGATTAAATTTATCATTATAATTTATAAACTTTTTATCGTTACCTGTTAAAATGATAGCATCAATATTTTCTAAGCCCTGCTTTGTTGGCTCTCTAAGTGGCCCAGAAGGAAAACAAAATTCATTTCCAAATTTTAATTTTTTATCAACTAGCAACAATTTAATATCTTGTTCTAATGTATTATTTTGTAATCCATCATCCATCAAAATTACATTATAATTATTCTTAAGACCCTCGATAAATTTAGCTCCAAGTGATCGATTGGCTGATACTACTGTAGGGCCGACTTTACTAAGTAATAATGCCTCATCACCAACATCATTAAAATTATGATCAGGTCGGACTTTAACTGGACCTTTTTCTAATCCCTTATATCCTCTTGTTAAAAATACAGGTTCATAACCTAACTTTTTTAAAATTTTAAAAGTGTAAATTGTAAAAGGGGTTTTTCCAGTACCCCCAATATTAAGATTACCTACACAAATCACTTTCAGTTTCGATTTATAAGGTTTAATAAATATTTTTTTAACAAATGAAATTATTATCCAGATTATGGATAAAGGATACAGAGCTAAAGCTATTATGGTAGATGATGTATTGTTGTAGTACCAAAATTTTGGTGTTTTAATCATTCCTAAGCAACATCATTAATTTTATTTTTATGCAATAAACCAAGTAAATAAACACTTGCTTCGTCTGCACGTTGTTGAGCATAACCTGAAGCAATTAAGCTGTTTTTACCCATATCCTCCAGTCGATCTTTATTACCAAGAAGCTCTATGGTTGTGTTTAAGAAATTTTTTGTCATTTCAGGATCTTTTTCAATTTGAACTGCTCCTCCAGACCATACTAGGTCCTTAATTTGAGCATCACATTTTTCAGTGTGTGGTCCCATAATTACTGGTTTACCAAATTGAGAAGCTTCAGATGGGCTATGTCCACCAACAGGAACCATAGATCCGGCAACGTATACTAAATCTGCCGCTTCAATAAGCGAACCCATTTCTCCCATTGTATCAGATAAATAAAAAACATCATTTTTATGAGGAAACTCTCCCTTACTTCTGGATTTAATATCAAACCCTGCAGCTTTAATTCTGTTTTGAATAACAGTACTTCTTTTTATATGGCGGGGAGCAATGATTATTAAAATATCATCATGAGCTTGTTTTCTTAGGAGGTCAGCTAATTTTATCATCAACTCTTCCTCACCAGGATGAGTGGATGCAGCTAGTAAAATCTTTTTTTTAATCAAATATTTTTTAAGATTTCTAATATAATTTTCGTCAACAGGAGGCTTTTCTGCAATTGATTTTAGGCTAGTTAAACTCTTAACATGTGGTGCGCCTAATTTTTTGAAAAGTAATTCCTGTTTAGGATCTACAGCTAATACTTGAGTAACCTGACTGAATATTTTTTTTGCTAAAAAATACCCCAACCCTGTCCAAAATCGGGCAGATTTTTGTGACATTTGTGAAGATGCTAGAACTGTTGGAACATTTGACTTTGCTGTTAAATATATTAAATTTGGCCAAAAATCAGATTCTAAAAACACCGCCATGTCAGGTTTCCAATACTTAATAAACTTAGCAACAAATTTTGGATGGTCATAGGGGTGATATTGATGGATTGCTGGTAATCCTTTTTTAATTTTATCTTTTATTAATTTAGCAGCAGAAAGGGTATTTGTAGTTAAAAGAAAAAACTCAGTATTATTATCCCCATAGCCATTTTTTTTCATTGAATTTGCTAAAGCTAGTGCAGCGACTGATTCACCAACGCTTGTCCCATGGAGCCAAATAATAGTACCATTAGGTCTTTTTTTTCTGGAATTGCCGTATCTTTCGTTAATTCGCTGACCATCTTCTTTACCGTTTTTTTTGCGCCTAGCCAGATAGTTAGGAAGGAAATATTTTATTATTCCCCATAAAAAATTATAAGTGGTTAGTGTCATTTATAATCTCACTCAAAAAATCAATTTGTTTTATCATAAACAAGTTTAGTAAGTCTTTTAATTTCATTTTGCAGGTTTTTTGTAGCTTTTTTTATCTCATCCTCATTCATTTTTTTCTCAACATATATCGGATTTCCAAAGCTATAAAAACCTTTTGAAAATGGAAATGGTAAGACAAAGTTGTCCCAAGAATTAAAAACTTTATATCTGTTAGTAGACCAAACTAGTGGAATTATAGGTTTTTGAGTAATTTGTGCTAATTTTATAATACCTTCTTTTACTACCTCTTTAGGTCCTTTAGGACCATCAGGAGTAATAGCTACACTTTCACCGGACTGTATGCATTTAACCATTTTTCTAAAGGCTTGCATACCACCCTTTTTTGAAGATCCTAGTATCACTTTCATACCTAAATACTGGAATGCCAGTGAGGTAATCATCCCATCTGAATGACTTGATTGAAGAGCATTGATAACTCTATTTCTTGGTAATAGGTGAGGACCTAAAAAGAGTCTATTATGCCAGCAACAGAAAATATATTCTTGATCATTATTAAAAATATTTGATTTTTCATTTTCAACTAAATATGTCCATCTTATTGATTTGCATACCAAACTTGTTATAAAATAAAAAAGAAAACCAATAAATTTTTGGCCAAAATTAGTTTTACTAAAACGTTTTATGATACGCATTTATCATTCCAAACTTTTATATTTTGAGTAAATGTTTTGAAAAAATCTAAACAAAACAAAATAATTACCTATATATACATATCATTTATATAATAAGTTAACATAAAGTTTTATATTATATCGGAATATGATGGATAAGGATAAAAATATAAATAAGAGCGCTAAATTAATCCTTAAAGATTTTTTTAATGATTTTGCATCGAAGTATCTTGTTGATATAATCATAGCCTTTTTTCTATTGATCTTAGTAGCAGCCACAGCTTCTGTGTATCCTTATCTAATTCAACAGGTATTTGATGGTTTGTTGGATAACAAAAACAGTGATTGGCTAGTTCTACCCTTTATTATTGCTGTTGTAGCTATTATTCGTGGGGTAGCAATGTTTTTCCAGATAAGACAAGTCTCAAAAATATCATTATCAATTTCTGTTGATATACAAAAAAAATTGTCAAAACATCTTATCAATAGTGATTTGATGACTCTTAATAAATTTTCTTCAGGAAATCATGTTTCTAGGATAATTAATGACGTCACTCTGATTAGGGATGGTTTTGAGAGAAGTATAAATAATTTAATAAGAGATACTTTAACGATCATAGCGTTAATGTCATATCTTATATGGTTGGATTGGCTTTTATCTATTTTGGTTTTTATTATTTATCCTATTGCTCTTAAGCCAATTTTTAACATTGGTAAAAAACAAAAAACGATTGCGACATCTCTGCAAGAGCAAATGGAAACTGTCACGTCTACCTTAACTGAAATGTTACAAGGTATAAGAATGGTTAAATCTTATAATCTTGAAACAACTGAAATTAAAAGGTCAGAAAATGTTCTAAATGAGTTATTTACAAGAATGTATAATTTGGTAATTGGAAGGGCAAAAGTATTGCCTATTCTTGAGATCTTAGGGGGAGTAGCCGCTGCATGTGTTATTGGATTGGCTAGCTATAGAGTTACAATAGGAGAGTTGACTCCTGGTAGTGTTGTTGGTTACGTAACCGCTTTACTCATGATTGCTCAACCAGCAAGAGCTTTAGGGACGTTTAACACTGTATTTCAAGAGGCTTTGTCTGCTTTGGACAGAATATATATCCAGTTAAGTGTTGTCCCTAAAATTAATAGCTTGAATTCCTCTCCAATATTTAAGTTAGCTAAAAACAAACCGCCCAATATAATTTTTAAAAACGTTAATTTTTCATATAATCAAAAATCTAAAGTCTTAGATAATATAAACTTTGCTATTAAAGGGGGGTCAAACGTTGCCTTGGTTGGCCAGAGTGGTGCAGGAAAATCATCAATAATAAATTTAATATCACGATTTTATGATCCATTATCTGGAGATATTCTCATAAATGATCAGGAAATAAGTAAAGTAGATATTGCCTCACTTAGGAAGAACATTGCTTTAGTAAGCCAGGATACAATAATATATAATCAAAGCTTTATGAATAATATCAGAATTGGTAGATTAGAAGCTACGGAAAACGAAATTATTAAAGCAGCGAAGAGTGCCGATATTCATGATTTTATTAATGCCTCTCCGCAAGGTTACAATACTGTATTGGAAGAGAATGGTAATAATTTATCAGGAGGTCAAAAACAAAGAATTTCGATCGCCAGGGCTATTTTGAAAGATGCACCTATTCTTTTATTAGATGAAGCAACAAGTTCATTGGATGCTGAAACAGAAAAACAAGTCACAGAAACTTTAAGAAAGATATCAAAAAATAAAACATCTATTACTATTACCCATAAATTATCAAATGCAGTTAATGCTGATCAAATAATTTTATTTAGTAAAGGGAAAGTTTTGAGTGTTGGAAACCATCATGAGTTAATGAAAAAATCAAAAACATATAAAAATTTATATGATAGTAGCGCTAAGAATAATTAACTACTCTCGTTTTAAAATATCATCTACCAATCTATTAACCCACCATATAGATCTAAAGTTTTTTTCTAGTTGAATTGGTTCATACTTTTTACTAACCCAATCTAAAAGCTTTATTTTATTTTTTTTATATTCATTGATGTACTCATGAACAAAAGCATCTAAAACACCAGGTTTTGCCCACTTAATATGTAAATATTTCCATGAGAGTTGTTGTTTTGCCTTTTGTATTTCTGGTTTTTTTTGGAGTAAAAAATATAAAGCGCACATTATACCTGCTCTATCAGCACCTGACTTACAATGTATGAGTGCCGGATATTCAATATCTTTAAATAATTTATCGGCTTCAAAAATCATTTCTTTTTCTGGTGCCGCCCGCGATCTAGCTCTGAAGTCAATTAATTTAATTTTATATTTTTCACAGGCTTCATTTTCCAACAACCATCCGCCGTCTTTTCTGATACCCCTAAGGTTAATAATTGTTTTTATTCCTAGCTGACTATATTTTTTTATTCTTAGAGGGGTAGGCATATTTGATCTGTAGAGTTTCTCATCAATTTTATGAAAGTTGTTGTAACATAGCCTCAAGAAACCATGGTCTTTTATAATCATGTCAAACCATGCTAAAAATCTATTAAATTGTTCCTCTTTTTTTTCTGTCAATCAATTAATTCCCTGCTATGGTCATGCCTTCAATTAATAATGTTGGGCAATTTATGGACTGGTTATAATCAAGGTCATTTGCAGGAATGATAGTCATAAACATCTCTTTTAAATTTCCAGCGATAGTTGCCTCTGTAATTGGCTGAGACAATTGACCATTTTTTATCCAAAAGCCACTTGCCCCTCTACTATAATCACCTGTGACCATTGATATACTACTGCCAATCATGTCAGTTATATAGAGGCCATCTTTAACGTTTGAAATTAAAACCTCGGGTGTTTCTTTCCCATTCATTAATGTTAAGTTTGTAGTCCCAGGTGATGGAGGGCCACTAATACCGCGTTTGGCATTCCCAGTAGGTTTTAAATTGAGTTGTTTTGCTGATGATAAGTCTAATAGCCATTGGCGTAACACACCGTCTTTAATTAGAGTTTGTTTTGATGTGCCTAAACCTTCACCATCAAATAACCTTGAACTTAAGCCTCTTTTAAGTAATGGATCATCTACTAAATTGATTGACGCATTAGCAACTTTTTTTTCAAGCATATCTTTAAGGAAACTTGTTTGACGTGTTATAGCAGAGCCATTAATTGCTGATGCAAAATGACTGGCAATTGATCGAGACACTCTCGGGTCAAATATTACAGGATATTTGCCAGTTACTGGTTTAACTGCTCCCATTCTAGCTAAAGTTTTTTTTGCAGCTTCAATTCCAACTTCTTTTGGGCTTTTTAAATCTTCAGCAAAGACTTTTGAAGAATAATCGTAGTCCCTTTCCATTTTTCCATCTTTTTCGGCTATGACAACAACGCTAATACTGTGGTTAGATTTTTTTGAGCTGCCTAGAAACCCATTTGAAGTCATTAAGAGTGTTTCGCCTTCACCCCATGATGCGTCTGCACCATCACTATTAGTAATGCCTTTTACGCTTAAAGCTGCTTCTTCAATTTCAGATGCTCTTTGTCTAATAGTCTCAATATTAGGTTCATTGGCATCATAACTATCTATTGATAAATTTTTATGAATTGGAAATTCTTTTAGAGTTTCTTGATCAGCAATTAAGCTGAATTTGTCTTCAGGAGCAATTTTAGCCATTTCAACAGCTCTGCATGCTACATCTTTGATAGAACTCTCAGAACTTTCATTTGTCGAAACTGATGCTATTTTATTACCAACGAATACCCTCAAGCCAGTATCAAAATCTTCATATCTTTCAATAGTTTCATCTTTGCCTAATCTTCTTGTTAGTGATACGCCTCTACTTCTAGATAAAACACAATCTGCTGCTGTCGCTCCTTGTTTTATGGCTGTATCAATGAGCAGGTTCATTATGTCAGTGTCATTAAGCTTTTGAGCACTCATTTTTTAAAATCCTAAAAATAAATTACAAAAATTTACATTTGAGTTATTAATATAGTGTTTTAGTTGTTGCAACGTTAATAAATATTTTAAAAGGATAAAATGAAAAAAAATATTTTTATTGATGGTGAAAGCGGTACCACTGGCTTGCAAGTATATGAAAGGTTGAATAAACATCCTTATGTAAATATCTTACCGATTGATAACGAAAGAAGGAAAAGTACTTCTTATAAAAAGGAGATGTTAGCTTCTTGTGATATTGCGTTCTTATGCCTTCCAGATAAAAGTGCAATTGAAACGGTTGAAATCGCAGACCAACTTGGGAACGAATCTCCTGTTATCATAGATGCTTCGACTGCGCACAGGACTAATATAGACTGGGCATATGGTCTTCCAGAGTTAGGGCAAAATTATAAAAATAAAATTTTAGAATCTAAAAGAATAGCTGTTCCTGGATGTTATCCAACTGGAGCTAACCTCATTATCAAACCATTGATTGATTATAAATATATTTCATCTAATAACCCTTTCATTATAAGTGCAGTTAGCGGGTATTCTGGTGGAGGTAAAGACCTTATTAGATATTTTAAGGAAGAAGATCATGAACCTTTTTTTACTTATGGACTTAATTTAGATCACAAGCATTTACCTGAGATTAAATTTCACAATAACTTGTCATTAGATCCTATTTTTATGCCATCTGTAGGTGATTTTATCCAGGGCATGATAGTTTCTATCCCATTACATTTTTCTTCATTTATTAAAAAAGTAGATACAGAAACAATACAAACTTTCATGGAAGAATTTTATTTAGATTCAAAGTTTGTGTCGGTATTGAAAAAAAATGAAGGTTTAAATTCCAAAGGTTATCTTAGGCCCGATAATTTAGTAAATACTAATTTCCTAGATATAAGCGTTTTTGGAAATGATAAAAATGAGCAACTTGTTATATCTTCTAGATTGGATAACTTAGGCAAGGGCGCATCTGGGGCCGCTATTCAGTGTATGAATTTGGTTTTAGGTTATGATGAAGCTTTAGGTTTATAAAGTATCTATGAGCTCTTTTGAAGAAAAACCAAGTGCTAAGCATATTGATGAGCTTTTTCCAAATTATTCTTCATTTGAAAGAGCTGTAAGTTATCCATATCCAGCTCCAGACTTTTCATTTTCTTTTTATAAAGGAGAATTTGTAAAGGGAATACGTCATGATCTAGAAAGTAGGATTCCTATTCTATCAGTGGGTTCTAATAGATCACCATATCAGTTAAAAAGGAAATTTACTTTAGACGAAGATATTTGCGTTACTCCAGCTATTTTGTTTGATTCAGATATCGTCTATGCGGCATCAATTTCAGCATATGGATCAGTGCCGGCTACACAGTGGCCAAGTAAGGGTGCTTCAGTAGCACTTAATGTATTATGGTTAAAAGAGGATCAATTAAATAAAATGCATCTTACTGAGGGGCTTGGCATTGCATACCACTTTGTCAAATTAACTACGGGAACAGTAAAAATAGAAGATTTTGATTATACAAAAGATATTTATGGCTATATTTCAGTGCCGGGCGTTTTCCCATTCCAAGATAATCTTCCCCGAAGACTTTCTTCTATAGGTGGAGATAATATTAAGCTCAATGAATTTTCAGAAACAAATGCAGTTCTTTATTTAAAAGAGACTATGGGTGATAAAAAGCTATCACTAGACCAGTGGTTAAAGAAAATTATAAATGATGAAGAATATAGATTTTCAAAACTTAAACTTTTACGTGCCAAAGCAATTAAGCCTAAAAATCCTAACTGGGAAATAGTTAATGTCACTACTAAAGGCAAGTTAATAGTTTAATATTAATTAATTGGTAACTAAATAAGTGCTACTGTGCCATTTAAAAATAGCTATCGTTACTAAAATTAATGTGCCTAATATTACATAGTTTAATATTCTTTTACCTTTATCATTCATAGAAGAATTATCTACTTTTTTAATTAAAAGAAAAACAATTCCCGCTAAAATTAAGAACCCTATACCGCCTATTAATACTGTATCCATAGAAAACATCCCTTATTTTTGTAATAATGATTATCATTATCAAAATTAAAAACGCATTGAAATCAATAACTTAGATATTTTTTTCAAAAAAAAATGATTTAAATTAATTTTTATTTGTTGATAATCTTTTAATTCTTTTTTATTGTCACCTTCAAAGTACTAACTAATAGTGCATAAATCTAGCATTAGCTAGAATATATGACAAATATAAGGGGAGTTTATAAATGTCTAAATTTTTAAAATATGCCTTACCAGCAGCTTTCATTTCGTCATTACCATTCCTGGCTAATGCAGCAGATAGTGCTAACTTAAAGTCAGATGATTTTGTAGGAATTAGTTTCTGGTTAATTTCAATGGCTCTTGTAGCCTCAACTGCTTTCTTCTTTATGGAAACACAAAGAGTTTCTCCAAAGTGGAAAACATCTTTAACAGTTTCTGGTCTAGTAACTTTAGTTGCTGCAGTTCACTACTTCTACATGAGAGATGTATGGGTAGGAACTGGTGAGACACCAACTGTTTACAGATACATTGACTGGCTAATTACAGTTCCATTGTTAATGGTAGAATTTTACATTATCCTTAGAGCATGTACAGCGGTTGCTGGTGGTGTTTTCTGGAAACTAATGATTGGTTCTTTAGTAATGTTAATTGGTGGTTACTTAGGTGAAGCTGGTTACATGAACGTAACTCTTGGTTTTGTTATAGGAATGGTTGGTTGGATATACATCCTATATGAGGTATTTGCTGGTGAAGCAAGTAAAGCTAGCGAAGAAGCTCCAGAGTCAGTTAAGTCAGCTTTCTCTACAATGAGATGGATTGTAACAATTGGTTGGGCAATTTACCCAATCGGTTACTTTATGGGTTATATGGCCGGTGGCGTGGATGATAATTCACTAAACATTATATATAACTTAGCTGACGTTCTTAATAAGATTGCATTTGGTGTAATTATTTGGAACGTTGCTGTAACTGAATCAGAAGCAGCATAGCTTTAATAATTAATTCTATAAAAGCCTGCAGTTTATTCTGCAGGCTTTTTTTATATTTAAACTACGGTAAAACTCTTAATTAGGTATAAATGAAAAGAGAAATCAAAAAAAAATATGAAGTTAGTAGTATTGTTATTGGAGGAGGTTTTGGTGGTATAGCAGCCGCTCTTAGGTTAAGGGCTCTTGGTCATGAAGTAACACTTTTAGAAAGATTAGAATCCTTGGGTGGTAGGGCACAAGTATTTAAAAAAAATGGTTATAAACATGATGCTGGTCCAACTGTCATAACAGCCCCTTTTTTATTTGACGAACTTTTTGAGCTTTTCGATGAAAAAAGGTCAGATTACGTCGAGTTTAAGCCTTTAGATCCATGGTATAGATTCCACTTTCATGATGGCCAAACTTTTGATTATTCTCAAACAATTGAAAAAACAAAAGAAGAAATGAAAAGATTTTCGATCAGTGATGCCGAGAATTATGAAAAATTATTAAACGCTTCTAAATCTATATTTGATGTTGGGTTCACAAAGCTAGCAGACAAACCATTTAACTCATTTTTATTTATGCTAAAACAGATACCTTCTCTATTAAAACTTAAAAGTTATTTTACAGTTTCCCAATTGGTAAATAAATATATTAAAAATTCTAATTTACGAGCCGCTTTTTCTATTCATCCACTTTTAGTTGGTGGAAACCCCTTTTCAACGACCTCAATTTACGCCCTTATTCATTTTCTAGAAAGAAATTGGGGTGTTTATTTTAGTATGGGGGGTACAGGAAAATTAGTTGAAGAATTAACAAAATTATTAGATAGGTCTGGCGTAACAGTAAGGTACAAAGTAGACATTAAAACTGCGTATGAAGAAAATGGATTAATAAGAAAACTAGAAAGTATGGAAGGTGAAGAGTTTACTGCCGATAATATAATTTTTAATGGTGATCCACCTACCTTTTATAGTGAAATTTTAAACACAGATAGATTTATAAAAAAACGAAAGAAATTTTTACCAGAAAAATTTACAACTTACTCAATGGGTATGTTTGTTCTTTTTTTTGGAACAAAAAAACAATTTCCTAAAATTGCCCATCATTCAATTTGGTTAGGTAAAAGATTTAAAGGTTTATTAACAGATATATTTGATAATAAGATTTTAAGTGAAGATTTCTCATTATATATACATCGACCTACTGCAACTGATAAAAGCTTTGCACCAAAAGGGTGTGATAGTTTTTATGTATTATGTCCTGTGCCAAATTTACTAGGAAACGTTGATTGGGAAATTGAAGGACCTAAACTTCAGAAAAGGATTATTGAGGCCTTAGATAAAACTATCTTACCTGATCTTAATAAGGTTATTTGTGATGACTTCTATATGACACCAAAAGATTTTAAGACTAATTATCGATCAAAACACGGTGCAGGATTTTCTATTGCTCCAAATTTTTCCCAATCAGCTTGGTTCAGATATCATAATAAAGACCCACATATTGATAATTTATATTTTGCTGCTGCAGGTGCTCATCCAGGTGCTGGAGTTCCTGGAGTTTTATCTTCGGCTAAAGTTGTAGAAAGTCTTATTAAGTAAAAGAGATTTTAAATGGATACCCATATTCAAGATGCAAAATTAATTCTAAAAGAAAATGGGAAAAGTTTTAATTGGGCAGGTAAATTTTTACCGAGTAAATATACTAATAGAGCTGCTGAGTTATATAGCTTTTGTAGAATTCTAGATGATATAGCCGATAGTGGAGATTCATTTTCTTTAGAGCAACTAAAGGGTATTAAAAGCTATCTTGTAAAAAATGATAAAAAATCAATATCAGGAATAAATTTCCCCAAATATTTTAATTCACTATCAAAAAAAGCTGCTATTGATTTGGTTGATGGTCTAATCTTAGATCAAAATTCTGTCTCTTTTGATAATCAATCTGAATTAATAAGATATTCTTATCAGGTAGCAGGAACCGTAGGGTTAATGATGTGTGATGCCTTAGAATGTAAGGATAAAAATGCGAATTTGTTTGCAATTGATCTTGGCATTGCAATGCAGCTCACAAATATTGCAAGAGACGTGTTGGAAGATGCAAGTATGGGAAGAAGGTATCTGCCTGGAGCTTGGGTGAATAATCTATCGGCTAACGAAATAGTAAAAGCGGCTGAAAAAGGTGATGAGAAAAAAATTGAGATTGTTTCACTAGGAATAAAGAAATTATTAAATTTATCTGAAAAATATTATCTGAGTGGATCACAAGGGTTAGTTTATTTACCTTTAAAAATCAGAGTTGCTATTTCAATTGCTGGTGGAGTTTATAGAGAAATAGGTATTCAACTAAAAAATGAAAATTATAATTGGCATATGGGTCGTCAAGTAACATCAAATATTACTAAGGCAAAAATTTCAGCAAAAAAAATCTTAACTGAAATTTTTAAGAAAAAAATTTATATTAATCATAAATCTGAACTTCATAAATATTTAAAAGAGTTTTACCCAATTGAAGTATAGTCAAATTGATATAATAGGAGGAGGATGTGCAGCTTTTTCATTAGCTAGGCTCATTAAAAAAACTTCATTAAATAATATTAATTTATTTCTTGGTAAAAACTTCGATTTGAACAAGGACCATTTTTGGGGTTTTTGGAAAAATGAATTTAATGAAGATGCTTATAAAAATGCAGATCATATCTGGTATAAATGGTCTATATGTACAGAAAACTCTAATATAATTCTCTCTTCTAAAACACACCCTTATTGCGTAATAAAGAAAAAAAAATGGCTAAGCTTTTGTCAATCTGAGCTTAAAAACATCAAGGTTAATTATATAAAAGAAAATGTTATTGAAAGTGATAATGCTCTATTTGTTAATGATAAAGAAATAAATAGCGAATTAATTTTTGATAGTAGACCTCCTGAAATTCCTTCAAATATCATGTTACAACATTTCCAAGGTTATGTAGTTGAGACTAAAGAAGATGTGTTTGATGATGCAACTGCAATTCTGATGGATTTTAGATGTGACCAATCTAGAGGTATTCATTTTATTTATTTACTACCCTTTAGTAAAAAAAAAGCGTTAGTTGAATCAACAATGTTTTCAAAAAAAATTCAAAGTAAAAGCTTTTATAAAAGCGAGATCTCTAACTATCTTAAGAAACATTTTAATTTGACCTCCTTTACAACTAGTCACTATGAGGAGGGTGTAATACCGATGCATCAAATTTCAATTAAATCTCAATGCAGTCTTAGTATTGGTACAAGAGGAGGAGCTGTAAGACCCTCTTCTGGATATGCATTTACTTTTATTCAAAAACAAGTATTTCAAATTTTTAACCAAATAAGGAAAGGTACTTTTATAAATACAAAAATTCATAATAATTTAGATCTGTTTTTAGATAAGGTTTTTATAAGTGTGATAGATAAATACCCTCAGTTAGCTCCTAAGATTTTTTCTAGTTTGGCAAGTAAATTAAGTGGAGATGAAATGGCACAGTTTATGTCAGGTGAATGTTCTAAATTAACAATATTTAAAGTAATTTTTGCTATGCCCAAACTACCTTTTATTAAATCTTTTATGTTGATGTTATTATCTAATGCTAGAAATTAATTTATATTGGTGGGATTATTTATCCTTTTTTTTAATTTTTTTTGTGGGTATACCTCATGGAGCCTTAGATGGTGCTATTTCAATAACATTAGGGTACTCAAAAAAAATTAGTCTCCAAATTCGTTTTCTAATAAGTTATTTATTATTCTCAAGTGTAATATTAATTTTTTGGTATTATTTTCCAGTTATCTCACTAATAACTTTTATTTTAATAAGTATATTTCATTTTGGATGTGGTGATTTAAAATGGAATGCTGATAATTTTTACTATATCAGAGGTTATGTTCATGGCAGTTTAATAGTTTTAGGAATAATTTTTCTAAATCCAAGTGAGGTAGAGCAATTCTTTAAAATTTTATCTGGCAATAATTTATCTTTATTATGGATGTCTTTAAAAGCCATGCTTTTGTTTTGTGGTTTATCAATAATTTTCTTATTGATAAATTATAAAACAATAAATTTCTCTATTGATTATTTGAAATTAATGTTTCCAATCATTTTAATAATTTCCTTTTTTCCACCTTTATTAGCCTTTGCGCTATATTTTTGTTTTATACACAGCTTTAATCACATGAAAAGAATAATACCAACTTTGTTTAACTTTATGAATAAAGCAAAAGCTATCTGGTTAATGGTAATATTTTCTTTACTAAGTTGGTTGGGAGGTGCATTCGCATTATATTATTTATCATTTAACTTCAACCAAAATGAAGCTTTAATTAAAGTTATTTTTATTGGACTGGCTGCTTTAACGTTTCCGCATATGGTTCTTGTTGATGGTTTCTTTAGGCAGAAATTTAAAATTTAGACTTTAGTAACTGATGAGGTTAGATAAAGAAAAAATTGTTAATAATAAGCCTAAATGCACATTAGATTTAAATATCTTTAGGGGGTGATTTTTGTTTAAGTCTTGAAGTTTAATAACTTGAAATAATAAATGAAGCCCACATATCATGACACCCAAAAACCAAAAATAGTTAGCCTTTAAAAAATATCCGCCCGCCATTAGTAAAATAAAACATAAAAAATATGAAATACTTACGAAAGCACTTAAAAAATTTTTTGCAGATACTGCAGAATTTTTAACTCCTAATTTTTCATCTTCGTTTTTGTCCTGGCATCCATAAATTGTGTCGTAACCTATAATCCAGAAAACTGTTGCAAAATAAATTAAAATAATTCCTAAATTCCAATTTTCACTGGCTGATGCCCATGCAGTAGGAACTGCCCAGCTAAATGTTAATCCTAGAACTACTTGAGGCCATTTGGTAAACCTTTTAGCCAAGGGGTAAATTATTACTAATGGTATTGCTGAGATTGCAACAAACCAAGTTTTAGTATTAAGTTGATATAAACAAATTAAACCAATGAGTGACATAATTAATAAAAAAATAAGGGCTTGATTAACTGAAATATCACCCTTTGCTAGAGGTCTATTTTTCGTCCGGGTTATTTTTTTATCAATGTCCTTGTCCCATAAGTCATTTATTGTACAACCCGCAGCTCTCATAACAATGGAGCCTATAAGAAAGATAAACATAATTTTAAAACATTCAAGCAGACTTAAACTTGTTAAGGGAAGAACCCACCAACCTGGTAAAAGTAAAAGCCAGAAGCCTACGGGTCTGTCAAATCTTCCTAGTCTAATCCATTTTACATAATTATTAGGTAAAGCGTCCCACCAACCGTTCTCTATGATGTCGCTATTATTAGTTTTTGGAATATTCATAAATAATGCAATATCATCTAATCTTAGTGCGATCAATCTGCTGTAGATTTATTTTTTTAAAAAGCATAGATTTTACGAATGAGAAATTTTTCATATCAGCCAAAAATAAGGTTACATATACCAGACAAGCTTATTCCTGATAAAAGACTTATTATTTCATTGAAGCAATCACATTATTTAATCAATGTAATGAGAAAAAAAATTGATGAAAATTTACTAATTTTCAACGATGATTATGGAGAGTACTTAGCTAAAATAGAAAAAATAGAAAAGAAAAAAGTATCTTTAAATATTTTACGAAAGTTAAGAAATCCTGAAATTAAAAATGATATTTGGGTTATGTTTGCTCCAGTAAAGAAAACACCGAATGAGTATATTATTCAAAAGGCAACAGAATTAGGAGTATCCAAAATACTTCCAATATTAACTGAGAGGACAATTACACAAAAACTCAATTTAAATCGATTAAATGATATTGCTATAGAAGCTGCTGAGCAATGTGAGAGAATTACTATACCTGAAATTCTTCCTCCTCAAAAAATAATTAAGGTTATTCAAGATTGGGATGATAAGAGAAAGATATTATTCTGTGATGAGACAATAAGACATCAGGTCGAAAACAATTCTTCTAATGATAAATTATCTCCTTATTCTTCGGGGGCTATTTTAATTGGCCCAGAGGGAGGTTTTTCATCTGATGAAATAAAATATATTAGACAAAAAAACTTTGTAATTCCTATTAATTTAGGGCCAAGAATTTTAAGGTCTGATACTGCAGTAATTACAGCTCTTACTATTTGGCAACTAACGAATGGTGATATGAAACAAGAGTAATATTGTTGATATAAAAAAATTAATAGTTTTAAAAATAAATTATATTATAAACTGTTAATATGTTAAGAATATACATCTCTTTATAAAAATGGGGTCCATATGCCAAGGTTAGAAAAAGAAGACCTTCTCAAATGGTTTCAAGCAGGAGAAAAACCTAGAGAAAAATGGAAAATAGGAACTGAGCACGAGAAGTTTGTTTTTCACAAAGAAACATTTGAACGTGTCGGCTACTCAGGTAAATCTGGAATAAGCGATCTTTTGAATAAACTAGCCCACGAAAACAATTGGGAAAAAATTTTAGAGAAAAATAATACCATAGCTTTAAAAGATGAAACAGGCGCATCGATATCCTTAGAACCAGGTGGACAACTAGAATTATCAGGCACTCCTCTAGAAAATTTGCATCAAACATGTAAAGAGACTGGCAAACATTTAAATATGATGAAGATAGCCATGAAGGATCTAGATTTATCAATGATTGGTTTAGGTTATGACCCTAAATGGTCTCGTTCCGATCAAAAATGGATGCCAAAGGGAAGATATGAAATTATGAGAAATCATATGCCTAAAGTAGGTAAACTTGGATTAGATATGATGCTCAGAACTTGTACTATCCAAGTAAATCTTGATTATCTAAATGAAAAAGACATGATACAAAAATTCCAAATCTCATTGGCTCTTCAATCTATTGCAACTGCTATTTTTGCTAACTCTCCTTTTATAGAAGGAAAGCAGAGTGGTTATTTATCCTCTAGAGCAATGGTTTGGACAGATACTGACCCTTATAGGACTGGGGTTCCTCAAATAGTTTTTGATGATGATTTTGGGTATTCTAAGTGGTTGGAATATGTTCTAGAAGTTCCAATGTATTTTGTTTACAGGGAAGGTAAATATATAGACGTTGCCGGACATTCTTTTTTAGATTTTATGAATGGAAATTTAGAGGGTTTTGAAGGACAGTACCCAACAATAAAAGATTGGGAAGACCATATAACTGTTCCATTTCCAGAGGTAAGGTTAAAGCAATATTTAGAAATGAGAGGAGCAGATGGTGGTCCTTGGAATATCATTTGTGCCTTACCTGCTTTGTGGGTTGGTTTATTATATGATCCTCAGTCTCAACAGGAAGCTTATGATCTAGCAAGGCCTTTTATGAATTCAAAAATTCTTGAAGAAGGACGAATTTCGGCTGCTAAATTTGCTCTTGGAGGAAACATTAATAATGTATCTATACATGATATAGCTTTAGAAATGTTAAGAATTTCTAGTGAAGGGCTAAAAAGACGCAATAAGTTAGATAGTAGAGGAATTGATGAAAGGCAATTTCTAGACCCGTTATTCAATATTGTTAACAATAAAAAAACAGGTGCTGAAATTTTATTAGAAAAATATCACAAATCTTGGGATACAAAAATAGATAACATCTTTATAGAAGATGCTTTTTAAAAGTTAACTAATTAGTATCTGTTCCGCCTATTGTAATTCCACCCATTAGCAAGGTTGGTTGACCGACCCCCACGGGAACACCTTGTCCATCTTTTCCACAAGTACCAATTCCATCATCTAAAGATAAATCATTTCCAATAAGTGAGATTTTAGACATGGCATCTGGACCATTGCCAATTAATGTGGCTCCCTTAAGAGGCTGTTTAACTTTCCCATTTTCTACCAAGTATGCTTCAGATGCTGAGAAAACAAACTTTCCATTTGTTATATCTACTTGGCCTCCAGCAAAATTTACAGCATATATACCTTTTTTAACTGAATTAATAATTTCTTGCGGTTCCATTGTCCCATTATCCATGAATGTGTTTGTCATTCTTGGCATTGGATAATGCGAGTAAGATTGTCTGCGGCCGTTTCCAGTAGGTTCCATTTTCATTAATCTAGCATTCTGTCTGTCTTGCATATAATTTCTAAGAATACCGTCCTCGATTAAAATATTTTTCTTAGATTTTGTACCTTCATCATCTATCGTGATAGAGCCTCTTTTGTTTTCAATTGTTCCGTCATCAATAACTGTAACACCTTTAGCTGTTACTTTTTCACCAATTTTACCTGAAAAAATAGAAGTACCTTTTCTGTTAAAGTCTCCTTCAAGACCATGTCCAACAGCTTCATGAAGCATAACTCCTGGCCATCCAGGACCCAAGATAACTGGCATTTCTCCAGCTGGTGTTGGAATGGATTCAAGATTAGTATTAGCTATCCGAAGAGCTTCTTTGACTTGTCCTTTCCACCTATCTTTATTAATCCACTCTTCATAGAGACCTCTTCCACCACAACCAGAGCTGCCTGTTTCACGTCTTCCGTTCTTTTGTACAACCAATGATACATTAAGTCGAATGAGAGGTCTAATATCAGCAACCCTCTCACCATCAGCTCTTAATATTTGAATGGCTTGGTATGATGCTGCAATAGAAGCAGATACCTGAACTACATTACTATCTAATGACCTAGCATAACTATCAATTTCTTCTAAGAGCTTTGTTTTGACCGCAAAAGCAGTTTCTTCAAGTGGGTTTACAGATGTATAAAGAGGCCTGTTAACTCCGTAAGTTGTTATCGGGGCCATTATGCCTGAGTAGTTTTTTGAAACAGATTTTACAGTTTCTGATGCTCTTTTTAGAGAAGACTCTGAGATTTCACCTGAGTGTGCAAACCCTCTTGCTTCACCTGCGATTGCTCTAAGGCCAAAACCTTTAGTGCTATCATATGAGATATTTTTCATCCTTCCATCATCAAAAGAAAAGGACTCAGATCTAGTCGATTCTAAATATAATTCTCCATCGTCAGCATTTTCCAGGGTTTTTGATAATATAGATTGAGCTTTTGTAAGATCAAAATCATTATCTTCATAAAAAATTTTATCTGTTATTTCTAAAGGTGATTTATTTTGCATTATTAAACCTGATTTTAATTTCTGAACTAATAATAAAATGGCAGTATTGTTTCTATTCTGCAAGGTTTAACACAAAATAAAGTTTTACGGTATTTCAGGTTGAATTTTAATTGATTTTTTAAAATTATTTGTTTTTAGATCTAGTATTTTTGTTAAAAAAGTTTTAAGTAATAAATATAAAATAATGATAAAAATCATTTTAATTTTTAGCAATAAACTTCCTTAATAACAGTGGATTGTTTCAAGTTAAAGTTTGAGGAGTAAACATAATGACGATGAATTTCCAAGCTTCAATTATTAGTTGGAAAAATAAAATAACAATTTCTTTAATAGGAGTTATTTCTTTTGTTTTCTCTATTACTAATTTAGCTCATGCATCGGAACCTAAACCATGGCAAATGGATCTTCAAGAACCTGCTGGTATTATTGCTTCAAAAGCAACAGACCTTCATAATTTCCTTCTTGTTATTATTACTTTGATATCTGTTTTTGTTTTAGGACTGTTAATATATGTATGTATAAAGTTTAGAGAAAAGCCAAATGTAAAACCTTCTAAGACTTCTCATAATACTTTGATTGAAGTTATTTGGACCGTAGTTCCAGTTTTGATTTTAGTAGTGATTGCTATTCCTTCTTTTAAATTACTTTATTTAACTGAAGCTGATAAACCAGTGGATATGGTAGTAAAAGTTTCTGGTGCTCAATGGTACTGGAATTATGAATATCCTGACGAAGAAATATCTTTTGATAGTTATATGATTGCAGAAAATGATCTAAAGGAAAATCAGAAAAGATTGTTAGATGTAGATAATCCATTAGTTGTTCCTGAAGGTACAAGAATTAAATTCTTGATAACAGGAAACGATGTAATGCATTCCTTCTTTGTTCCTTCTCTAGCTCTTCAAGTTTACTCAATTGCTGGTAGAGTTAATGAAATTTGGACAGAGGTGCCAATGGGTAAGAAAAAGTATTATGGCCAATGTAACCAAATTTGTGGTGTAAATCATGCTTACATGCCAATAGTGATACAGGCCTTACCTAAGGATGAGTACAAAGAATGGTTAAAAGAAGCCAAAGTTAAATTTGCTAATGTTCAACAAACTAATTTTAATAAAATTGCCTTACTAGATAAAAAAGAAATTAAGGAGATCAAATAATGGCATCATTGTCTCAAAGTTCACACGCTTCAGACGCTCACCATGATCATGGAGCTCCATCAGGGTTTGTGAAGAGATGGTTATATTCTACTAACCACAAAGATATAGGCACAATGTACATAATTTTTGCAATTGTAGCTGCATTCATCGGTGGAGCAATGTCTATATATATGAGAATGGAACTAATGAACCCAGGTGTCCAATATATGGAAGACGGGCATATGTGGAATGTTTTTACAACTGCTCATGGGTTGATAATGGTTTTCTTTGTGGTGATGCCAGGCTTAATTGGTGGCTTTGGAAACTGGTTTGTTCCAATAATGATAGGCGCTCCTGATATGGCTTTCCCAAGAATGAATAACATATCATTTTGGTTATTACCTCCAAGCTTTATATTGTTACTTTTGTCTGCTGTAGTGGATGGAGGAGTTGGTGTAGGTTGGACTATTTATCCACCACTTTCAAGTTCGGCTGGTTCACCAGGTATGGGAATGGACTTGGCAATCTTTTCTCTACATTTGGCTGGTGCTTCATCAATTTTGGGTGCGGCAAATTTTATTACGACTATTTTTAATATGAGAGCACCTGGCATGACTCTGCACAAAATGCCTTTATTTGTGTGGTCTATGTTAGTTACTGTGTTCTTATTATTATTAGCTATTCCTGTATTAGCTGGAGCAATAACAATGTTGCTAACAGACAGGAATTTTGGCACAAGTTTTTTTATTCCTGAGGGTGGAGGTGACCCAATTTTATTTTTACATTTATTTTGGTTTTTTGGTCATCCTGAAGTTTACATAATGATATTGCCAGCTTTCGGAATTGTTAGCCAAATTGTGTCTACCTTTTCAAGAAAGCCCGTTTTTGGTTATTTAGGTATGGCATATGCCATGGTTTCAATTGGTGTAATAGGGTTTGTTGTCTGGGCACATCATATGTACACAGTCGGTCTTTCAGTCGATACACGAGCGTACTTTACTGCTGCTACAATGGTTATCGCTGTTCCAACAGGAATTAAGATATTCTCATGGATTGCTACAATGTGGGGTGGTTCTATTGTTTTTAGAATTCCTATGTATTGGGCTATTGGCTTTATCTTTCTTTTTACTGTAGGTGGTGTAACTGGTGTTGTACTTGCAAATGCAGGCTTGGACGTTGTTTTACATAATACTTACTATGTAATCGCACACTTCCATTATGTCTTGTCTTTAGGTGCAGTTTACGGTCTTTTTGCAGCCTTCTATTATTGGTTTTCTAAAATGACAGGTTATGAATATAGCGAAAGTTTGGCTAAGCTTCATTTTTGGGTTACTTTTATAGGTGTTAATCTAACTTTTTTCCCAATGCACTTTTTAGGTTTGGCTGGCATGCCTAGACGTTACGTTGATTACCCTGATGCCTTTGCAGGTTGGAATATGGTTGCGTCAATTGGCTCTTATATAGGGGCTTTGGGTGCTATTATCTTTCTAGTAGTAATAATTGAGGCATTTGTAAAAAAACGTAAAGCTGATAAAAATCCATGGGGATCTACAGATAATACGTTAGAGTGGACAGTATCGTCTCCACCAGCTTTTCATACATTTTCTGAAATACCAAAAGTTAAATAGTGATTAGCTAATAAGATATGTCCGTAAGTACCACTAATACCAATAGCGTAATCGAAGGTTACGAAAACCTAAGTTCGCCATTAGATTATTTTAGGTTAATGAAACCTAGAGTAATGTCCCTTGTGGTTTTTACAGCTTTTGTAGGTTATTATGTATCTACACCAGAGAGTGGATATTATTTAAACCCTTTTTTAGCTTCTATAGGTATATTGGCTATAGCGCTTGGTGCTGGCGCATCTGGTGTGCTCAACCAATGGTATGACAGAGATATTGATAAATTAATGGAGAGGACTAAAGATAGGCCTATTCCTCAAGGTAAAATCATTCCATCAGAAGCTCTGTCCTTTGGTATGATAATATCTGTTTTATCTATTATCATTTTAGGTTTATCTGTAAATTGGATGGCTGCCGGGTTACTAGCTTTTACAATATTTTTTTATGCCGTAATCTACACAATTTGGTTAAAACGAACTACAGCTCAAAATATTGTGATCGGGGGTGCGGCTGGTGCGTTTCCTCCTGTAATAGGTCAAATTTGTGCGACCGGTTACATTGGTATGGAGTCGCTTATATTATTTTTAATTATTTTCTTATGGACGCCCCCACATTTTTGGGCGTTAGCGTTAATTAAAAAAGAAGATTACGTTAAAGCAAACATTCCAATGCTTCCTATCGTTCATGGTGATGAGGCAACAAAGAAAAATATTTTCATCTACACCTGTCTACTTATTCCCTCATCTATTTTGCCTTGGGTTTTAGGCTACTCTGGGTTGATTTATCTTATAGTAGCAAGTCTTTGTGGCCTTGAGTTTTTCAGAAGATCATTATTGATATTTAAAAAAGATAATGGAGCTGAAAAAAAACTCTTTTTATATTCTATATTCTATCTAAGTGTAATTTTTACTGGTATTTGTTTGGATAAACTAATTGGATTGGGATTGTAGTATTTATTATGAAAACTAGTAAAAAAGATGATGATATAAAAGCTTTCTATGAAAATAGAAAATCAAAAAATATTGCTATTTTTAGCATAATAATTTTCATGGTCGTTCTTTTCTTTTTTATTACTATTTTGAGGATGGATATTACAGGGTAAATGACTGTTAGTTTATCAAAGAAAAATAATAATGCTCTTTTGTGGACCTCGTTAATTGTAATATTCATGTTAGGTTTATCTTTTGCCTCTGTTCCATTATATGATTTGTTCTGTAGAGTTACTGGCTATGCAGGAACGGTTCAGAGAGCATCCATTGCGCCTGGTTCAAATGGCCAATATAATAATGTTCAGATAAGATTTGATTCTAATATATCTTCTGATTTGAATTGGGAGTTTAGTGCTCCAAAACAAGAAATTTTAGTCCAACCAGGCGTTCAAGAAATAATTTATTATACCGCAAAAAATTTGTCCGATAAGCCGACTACTGGCACAGCAGTGTTTAATGTTTCTCCACCGAAAGCAGGAAGTGTTTTTATGAAAGTTGATTGTTTTTGCTTTGTTGAACAAACTCTACAGCCGGGTGAAGAAGTTAAAATGCCTGTTTCATTTTATGTTGATCCAAGTATTAGCGAAGATGAAAATACTAAGAACTTAAAAGAAATTACTTTGTCATACACTTTCTTTAGTGCTGAAAAATAGATTAAAGGTTGGAATAATTAAAAGAGATAAAAATTTATTGGACTAAATTACGTTTAAATATATAAAATTAAATGATCATAAGTAAGTAAGGAGATATAAATGAGCGGCGATCAAAAACATCAATATCATTTAGTAGAGCCAAGCCCATGGCCTGCTTTAGGTTCAGCTGCCGGTTTCACCTTGTTTTTAGGATTAACGTTGTTTATGCATGAATATCCCTATTCTCTGTATGTTTTAGGGGCAGGCGTATTTATGGTATTAGCCACAATGTTTTATTGGTGGCGTGATGTTGTAAGAGAAGCCGAATATCAAGGTCATCATACTCCAATTGTTCAAATTGGAATGAGATATGGTATGATTTTCTTTATATGTTCAGAGGTAATGTTCTTTGTTGCCTTTTTTTGGGCATTCTTTGACTCAAGTTTATATCCTGACACTGGGGTATGGCCACCAGAGGGTATTGAAGCTTTAGATCCATTTGATTTACCTTTGATAAATACTCTTATTCTTCTTTTATCTGGATGCACAGTTACATGGTCTCACCATGCATTGCAGCATAATAATAGGAAAGATTTTATAAGAGGTCTTGTATTAACAATAATTTTAGGAGCTATATTTACGTTTGTGCAGGCTTATGAATATAATCATGCAACTTTTGGCTTTACTGATGGTATATATGCTTCCACCTTTTATATGGCTACTGGCTTTCATGGTTTTCATGTTTTAGTTGGTACTATTTTCTTAACTGTCTGTTTATTCAGAGGTTTAAAAGGTCATTTTACTGCTGACCATCATTTTGGTTTTGAAGCAGCTGCATGGTATTGGCATTTTGTTGATGTTGTGTGGTTATTCTTATTTGTTTGTATTTACTGGTGGGGTGCTTGATAAGTATTGGTAAATACTTATTCACTATTGGAGCATTTTATTAACAAATGAATATAATTTTTAAGCCAATGTTTTGGCCATCGATATTTTCTTTTTTTGTTTTTGTTATGCTTCTGAGTTTTGGAACTTGGCAAGTAAAAAGGTTATATTGGAAAGAAGCGTTAATAGAGAGATATTTAGAGCAAAGCCAATCTAATCCTGTCGTTAATCCATCAGATTTAAAAATAAATAATATTAATGAATTTAAATCTATCCAGTTCAAAGGTAATTTTCTGCATGAGAATGAAATTTATATAACTGGGAAAACATATGAAGGTAATGCAGGCTTTCATGTTGTTACACCCTTTAAATTAACAAATGAAAAAATCATTCTTGTTAATAGAGGTTGGGTATCAGAAGGATATAAAGATCCACAAAAAAGAAAATTTAGTCTTTTCCCTGACCAATTGACTATAAAAGGTATAATAAGA
Source organism: Candidatus Marisalimonas marina (assembly GCA_038131365.1). Classification (GTDB taxonomy): domain Bacteria; phylum Pseudomonadota; class Alphaproteobacteria; order Puniceispirillales; family Marisalimonadaceae; genus Marisalimonas; species Marisalimonas marina. Next base: position 147,504 of record JAYPPH010000006.1, read on the forward strand.
TATCCACAAAAAAAAGGTTATTTTGTCCCAGAAAATGATGGCACGAATGGCTTCTGGTTTACTATAAAACCAGTTGAGATTTTTAAGTTTTTAAATATCAACGATAATGATTTTATTCCTGATTACTATATTGATGCTCTCAGGGTTGGAGAAAAAATGACACTTCCAATTGGTGTCAGCGGAAAGCCAAAACTAAGAAATCAACATTTATCTTATGCGATAACATGGTATGGTTTGGCATTATCTCTTTTAATTGTTTATTTTTCTTACCATGCATCACATGGAAGGTTCAAAATTAAAAAGAAAGATTAGCATGTCGAAACAGATTAAATATTCAAGTACAAGAGGTGGAGAATCTTCATTAACCTATGAAGATGTTCTTCTATCAGGATTAGCGAGAGATGGTGGTCTATTTATGCCTGAAGAATGGCCTCACTTTAGCTATTCTGAGTTAGAAGAAATGAAAACCTTAGATTATGCAGAATTAGCAACAAAAATTATGAAGCCATTCATTGAGCCATGTCTAAGTGAAAAAGAAATACTTGAAATATCTAAAGATACCTATTCCAGTTTTAATGAAGGTGTAGCTCCTTTATTTAATATCAAAAAGAATATTTATATATTAGAACTTTTTCATGGACCAACTTTTGCATTTAAAGATTATGCAATGCAATTTTTGTCTAGAGCGTTTAATAAAGCTCTTCAAAAGCGAAATAAAAGAGGTGTTATTCTTGGCGCTACCAGTGGTGATACAGGCTCAGCAGCATTGGAGGCATTTAAAGGACAAGATAATATAGACATCTTTATTCTTTTCCCTCACAAAAGAGTTTCTGAAGTTCAACAAAAACAAATGACTTATATCAATGATCCTGGTGCATTTGCATTATCAGTGAAAACAGATTTTGATGGCTGTCAATCTATTGTAAAAGATTGTTTTGAAGATTTGATTTTTAAAGATCAAACCTCTTTATCTGCTATCAATTCAATTAATTGGGTCAGGTTATTACCTCAAATTGTTTATTATTTTTATTCTGCATTAAAAGTAGGTGCTCCTGAAAAGGAAATAACATTTTCTGTTCCAACTGGGAATTTTGGTAATATTTTAGCAGGGTGGATGGCAAAAAAAATTGGATTACCTATTTCAAAATTAATTTGCGGATCTAATCAAAATGATATCCTAACTAGATTTTTTGAAAATGGTGTAATGGAAAGAAAAAGAGTTATTACATCTTTTAGTCCAAGTATGGATATCCAGGTTTCAAGTAATTTTGAAAGGTTATTATATATAATCAATGAATTAGACACAGCTAAAGTTAAACAGCAGATGCTTGATTTTCAAAAATGAAGGTAAGTTTGAAATTACAAAAGAGCAGTTGTTAAATATTAATAAATTATTTGCAGCATATAAGATTACGGATGAGGAAACACTAACAATAATAAAAAGTGTATACCAAGACTATGACTATTTGTTGGACCCTCATAGCGCTATTGGTTACGGTGCACTTCAAAAAGCCATAGATAATAACATTATACAAGATAGCTCAACAATAATTTCTTTAGCATGCGCACATCCCGCAAAATTTCCTGGAGTAATAAAGAAAAGTATTAACTCTTCACCTGAAACCCCTAGTAAACTTGAAAAAATTATGGCTAGTGAGGAGCATTTTGAAGTAATTGAAGCAAATTTGTCTAAGGTTCAAGAGTTTGTCAAATCAAAAATGAGATGCCAATGAATCTAGAATACAAAATACTAGATAATGGACTTACCATTATAAATGACAAAATGAATGTTGATAGTAGTTCTGTTGGGGTTTGGATTGGATCTGGAAGCTCTAAGGAGAAAAAAAATCAATCTGGAATTGCCCATATGTTGGAGCACATGGCCTTTAAAGGAACGGTTAACAGAAGTGCTCAGCAAATAGCTCAAGAAATTGAAGATGTTGGTGGAGATATAAACGCATATACAAGCAAAGAAGTAACAGCATACTATTTAAAAGTTTTAAAAGAAAACACAGATTTAGGCATTGATATTTTATCTGATATATTAGTAAATCCTACTTTCCCAGAAGAAGAAATAGAAAGAGAAAGAGGAGTTATTATCTCAGAGATCGGACAGTCAATAGATTCACCAGATGATAAAGTTTTTGAAAATTTTAATTCTACGGCTTTTAAAGATCAATCCATTGGAAGGTCTATTTTAGGTACAAAGGAAACAGTTAGTGAATTCAAAAAAATTGATTTACAAGAATTTCTTTCAGCTAATTACGCTCCACAAAACATGGTCATTGTTTGTTCTGGAGATATAAATAGTGATTGGTTTTTTAAAACCATAGAAGAAAAATTTTTACATATTAAAAATAATTATAAACCAAATAACATAATCCCTAAGTGGTCTTCAGGCTTTTGTGGTGAAGAAAGAGATTTGGAACAGACACAATTAGTATTTGGAATAGAGGGATTGAAAAACTCTGATATAGATAGATACTCATTAAGGGCTCTAACTATTATACTTGGTGGTGGTATGTCATCAAGGCTGTTCCAAGAGATAAGAGAAAAGAAGGGGTTATGCTATTCTATTTTTGCATTCAGTCAAATTCAAAAAACATTTGGAACTTTAGGATTTTATGCTGGTACCTCGCCTGATAATGTAGATGATTTAATTGATACAAGCCTTAAAGAATTAAAAAAAATAAGACTATCTCTTTCTAATCATGAACTTTCTAGAGCGAAAGCACAGATGAAAGCAGGCTTTATTATGGGACAAGAAAGTAATTCTGCAAGAGCTGAATATCTAGCCAAATGTATGCTTGATTTTGGTAAGATAATAAAGAGTGAAGAAGTTAAAGAGAAGATTGAAAATATAACAATAAATTCAATTTACCAAGTTGCTGATAAATTACTGACATCCTCAGATCCCGTCCTATCAATCATAGGGCCTGGTGCAGGTAAATATAAAAAATTAGGAATGTCATCCTTATTAAATTAGCTTTTTAAGCAGTCCCTGAGAATGATATCAATTTTTTTGGGTCTACCCCAATATTGACAAGCGATTTTTTCCATAATTCAGTTCCTAATTGTTTGTCGAAAATTATTTCTACTGAAGAATCTGAAATTAACCAAGAGTTTTCAAGAATTTCATTATTTAACTGATCATAGTCCCAAACAGCACAACCAAGAAAAATTTTAGACAACTCAGGTGATTGGTTTTTAGATATGTCACTAAAAATTTCATTAGAGCTTGTAATCATTACATTATCTAAAACCGGAAAAGATGATGGGTACTTTTTATCATTGGAATGAAGAATAAAACCTTGATTTAAATGTACAGGACCACCAAAGAAAGTTGTTTTATTTTCAATGTTTTTATTATTTTGAATTTTTAATTTTTTAAACATTTGGTGTATATCAAAATTGTAGAGGGGTTTATTTAAAATTAATCCCATCACAACATCTTTAGAATATTCACAAATTATTATAACAGAGTCTTGAAATCTCAAGTCTTGTAGTCCAGGTGAAGAAATTAAAAGTTTGCCCAATAGCTCTTGATGCATATATATATATCCAATATATTCATTAGTTATTTAATAATATCTGAAAACTAAATATGCACAATCATGTAGTAAATTATAAATTTTATAAAATTATTATTTTTTTTATATGTTTGTTTTTTGTAAACCTAAATGAATTAAAAAATTCTTATGCTAATCAAACTACTATTTCAAAAAATTTTATATCTAATGAAGTTTATGATTTTGTTAAATTTGATCTTCTTCTTGGGTATACGCCAGAAAATAATGAGGACCAGTATTTATTAGGTTTAGAAGTAAAACTTGAACCTAACTGGAAAATTTATTGGAAAAATCCAGGTGATGCTGGCCTACCACCTAAAATTACATGGGAAAAAACAGAAAACGTAAGCACAGTGAATTTATTATTTCCTGCTCCAAAAAGATTTTCCTTTTATGATATTGAAACTTTTGGTTATGAGAGTGAAGTGGTTTTTCCTCTTGAAATAAAACCAATAGATAAAAAGAAAAAAATTCAGGGGATTTTAGAATTAGATGCCCAGGTGTGTTCTCAGATTTGTGTGCCAGTTAAACATAAATTTGATTTAAGTAAAATTAATTATTTATTTCAAGATAAGAAATCTTTAACAAAAATTATTAAATATAAAGATAAAATTCCGCAGAAATCTACAAACGATAAATTAAAGTTTGTATCTGGTAAAATTGATGGAAATCTTATTAAATTAAAATTTGAAAATTATCTAAAGGATAAAGTTAATGATGTTATTTTAGAAGATGGTAAAGGTTTTATTTATCAAAAGACTAATTTTATTGGAGATAATGAGTACTTAAATATTCATTTCTTAAAAAACAATGTAGCAGAATCTTTGGATTTTCTTAAGCTAACTTTTCTTACTAATAATATTAGTTATGAATTATCAATTGATAATCTAGATAAAAAATTGAATCAAATCTCTAAACCCAACTTTAATTTAGGGATAAAAATTATAATTATTGCGTTTGCGGGTGGCTTTATTCTGAACTTTATGCCCTGTGTACTTCCAGTTTTATCTTTGAAAATGATCCAATTAGTTGGTTTTAGAGCTGAAAGCAGGATGGTTTATAGAAAGAAAATAGTTCTCAACATACTAGGGATTATGACTACATTTCTATTACTGTCATTTTTAACTTTCTTGGTTAAAGCAACTGGAAATTATGTGGGATGGGGAATCCAATTTCAAAGTCCATATTTTCTTATATTCATGATTTTGTTAACTTTTATGTTTGCCCTAAACTTATTTGGAGTTTTTCATTATTTTTTACCTTCAAAATTTTTGACATTTTTATCTTATAAACAAGAGGGTTATATAGGAGATTTTATAACCGGAATGTTTTTAACCTTATTGGCAACACCTTGCACTGCTCCTCTTGTAGGGACAGCAATTGGTTTTGCTTTGTCAGGAGGTTTTGTTGACATTTTTTCAATTCTTTTATTTATGGGATTAGGTTTATCATTACCTTTAATAATACTTTTATTTTTCCCAAACATAATAAATTTTATTCCTAAGCCAGGGAATTGGTTAATAGTATTTAAAAAACTTATGGCTCTATCGCTCTTGGTTACTTCATTGTGGTTAACTGGCATTTTGTTAAGTTTACTAAATATCAAAAACCCAATTTCAAAAGTTGATAAGAATTTCTCTGAAACAAGTTGGAATATTGAACAGAATTTTGTTTTTCCAAGTCAATTAGCCCAAGAGGGTAACACAGTATTTGTAGATATCACTGCTGATTGGTGTATAACGTGCAAAGTTAATAAAAAATTTGTCTTAGACAATCCTGAAGTTATAGAATTGTTCAAGAAAAATAATATTATTTTCCTTCAGTTAGACTGGACAAAGCCAAATGATAAAATAAAAGAATTTTTAGCTCATAAAGGTCGTTATGGCTTGCCATATAATGAGATATATAGCCCATCATTAATAAATGGTAAAATATTACCAGAGTTATTAACTACCGAAATTATTAGGGAATATATAAATTTATCAAAATAAGTTTTTTATTTAATTAGTATAAATTTTAGTTTAATAATGAGTTTTTAGAGGAGTTTTGAATGTCGGTAAAAATTGGTGATACCTTTCCTTCAGGTGTTTTTGTTAGTAAAGATGATGATGGTATTAAACATATTAACATTGAAGAATATTTTGAATCTTCAACTGTAGTCTTGTTTGCTCTGCCTGGGGCTTTTACACCAACCTGTTCTGCTAAGCATTTACCTGGATTTATAAATAACTCTGAAAAGTTTATCTCAAAGGGGGTCTCTAAAATTGCGTGTATGGCAGTAAATGATCCACATGTTATGAAAGCCTGGGCAGAAGCAAGTGGTGTAAACAATAAAATAGATATGCTGTCTGACCCTGATTGTTCTATTTCTAAATCCCTTGGTCTTGATCATAATTTTGGAAAGGTAATGGGGCATAGATCAAAGCGTTTTGCTATGATTGTTAAAGATAGAATTATTACCAAACTTTTTGTTGAAGAAATCGGAGCATTTGAGGTTTCAACTGCCGAAAATCTTTTGGATAATTTATAGTTGTTTAACTATTTTTTATTGCATCAACAGCTAATTTATCAGCAATTTCGTTGTAATGATTACCAGAGTGACCTTTAACCCAAAACCATTCTATTTTATGAGCTTCTACACATCTATCTAATTCGATCCATAGCTCCTTATTAGCCACTGATTTCTTATTTGCAGTTCTCCAACCATTTTTTTTCCAGTTCAATATCCATTGATTAATTCCATTTTTTACATATTGGGAGTCTGTATATATGTGAATGTTACTTGTTTTTTCTATACTTTTAAGTGCTTCTATAGTTGCAGTAAGCTCCATCTGGTTATTTGTTGTTAGAGGTTCAAAACCTGATAAATGTATCTCTTTCTCTTCTTTAAGGATAACTGCTCCCCATCCTCCTTTACCAGGATTTCCAGAACAAGCACCATCAGTATATATTGTTATTACACCACTCATTTTTTAATTTTAGTTATAATTAATTTTTTCTACAACATTTGAAAAATATTTCATTTTTCTAATATATTCCTTTGGATCTTTAGGAATAACATCTGCCTTCTCCGGGGTATTCACCCAATCGTAAAGCCTTGTTAGTAAGAACCTCATTGAAGCAGCTTGAGATAACAAAGGTAAAAAGAAGATTTCATCTTTATTTAATTTCCTTTGAGAATTATAACCTTTTAATAAAGAATCATACTTTTGTGAATTAAAAACATCATTTTTATTAAAACACCAAGCATTAATAGCTATAGCTAGATCATAGGCTAAAATGTCAGTACAGCTGAAATAAAAATCAATAATTCCTGAAACTTTTTGATTTTGAAAAAAAACATTATCTGGAAACATATCGGCGTGAATAAAGCCCTTTGGAAGGTGAGATGGCCAATTCTTTTCACAAAAATAAAGAGTTTTTTTAATATCTTCAATTAAATCACTACCTAAATCAGTTAACAAACTTGTAGGTATTGAATTTGAACATTTATGAACTAGTTCTTTCCATCCATCTATTGATAGAGAGTTTTTTCGCTGCATAGGAAAATCATAGCTTTGATTATGCATGTGGCCCATATAAGAACCGACATTGAAACAATCATCTGTACTAATATTTGATTTCGATTTCCCTTCAAGAAAATTAACAATTATTGAGGACTTTCCGTATAATTCTTGAATATAGTTATTATTTAAATCTTTGATTGGGTGAGGGCATAGAAAGTTTTTCTTACTTAAGTGGGTCATCACATTCAAAAAAAATGGAAGTTCATTTTTATTTACTCGATTTTCAAAAATAGTAAGGATAAATTTACCATGCGTGGTTTTAATAAAAAAATTACTATTTTCAATACCTTCGGTTATTCCATTGTATAAAATTAAATCGCCTATATCGTAAAGTTTTAAAAATTTTAGTAATTGTTCTTCATGTAATTCAGTATAAACAGCCAATTTACTACCTAATTTTTTATCTTAAAATCTTTGGCAAATTAAAAGTGATATTTTCTTTTGTTACAGCATGATCAATAAGATTAACATCGAAATCTTTTTTTAGTTTGGATATCAAAACTTGGACTAAGGTCTCAGGCGCGGAGGCACCAGCAGTTAACCCAAGGTTAGGAGTTATGGAGGGATTAAAACCCTCAAGAAATTGATCTAATCTATACTCATCAGGGATTAATTGTGCTTTTTTAACGCCATGGCTTAAAGCAACTTCAACTAGTCTAAGAGAGTTAGAAGAATTTTCAGCTCCAATCACTAAAATAGTATCACATAGATTAGCCATTGATTTTACAGCTTGTTGCCTGTTTGTTGTTGCATAGCAAATATCTTCAGAGTTTGGCCCTTTTATTGAAGGAAATCTTTTTTTTAAAACAGTCAGTATCTCTCGCGTGTCATCAAGTGATAAGGTCGTTTGGGTAGCGTATGCTAATTTTTCTGAATTTTTAACGTTTATATTTCTGGCATCGTCAACTGTTTCGATTAGAGAAACAAATTCACTAGGTACTTGACCCATAGTGCCAATTACCTCTGGGTGGTTTTTATGTCCAACTAATAATATATGTCTTCCAAGATTATAGTGTCTTATTGTCTCATTGTGAACTTTAGTTACTAAAGGGCATGTAGCATCAATAGAAATCATTTTTCTTTTATTTGCTTCATTGACAACTGATTTAGCAACTCCGTGAGCAGAAAATATAATTGGCCTATCTTTAGGTGCCTCATGAACTTCATCAACAAATACAGCACCTATTTTTGCTAATGAATTAACAACATCCTTATTATGTACTATTTCATGTCTTACATAAACAGGGGAACCAAACTTTTTAATTGTTTCTTCAACAATTTTTACTGCTCTATCTACACCTGCGCAAAATCCTCTTGGCGATGCTAAATATAAATTTATATTTTGTTTCTTCATAATTTACTTTTGATGTATTACATTGATTACGTCAACTAAGATTAATTTAACAACAAACTTTTTTTACATATAGGAAATAATAATGAATAAGCTAATTAAAATTTTTATGTTCTTATTATTAAGTGGTTGTGCAGTTATAGAAAAAGAAAAAATCGATTGTCCTAAATTTACATCGTTTAGAGAAGCGGCTGAGGTTGTAGTAAAATCAGAAAATAATTTTCCTATTTATATTGGTATAAGAGGAGTACAAACTTATTGTACTGATAATGATAAGGATATTGACATGGAATTGTCAGTGAATATAAGGGCAATAAGAAATGATATAAGTATTGAAGATTATGTTCCAGTAAATATATCAGTGGTGTCCTTGGATCTCGCAAATAATGAATATGAAAGAGATGATTTTTCGTACTCGCAATTTATGTTAAAAAATAGCCGTATTGTTGACAGAGCTACCAAATTTAATTTGAATGTGCCTAAAGGTGGTAGGGTTTTAATAGGAATTAAATAGTTATAACTAATTAATTGAAGTCGCTTTAATCTCATTAGATGATTTAGTAATTAATTTACTATTTTCCTTCGGATCAAGGTGTTCATCTATATAAATTTTTGAAGATTCAATGACAATATTACTAGTAATTTTTTTAATTTGATTAATTGCATCATTTTCCAGTGTTAAAATCTTCTGTTCAGCTTGCTCTTCTTTCCTTTTAATAATTTCAGATGACTTCGCCTTAGCTTCTTCCATTATTGTCTTAGCATTTTCTTTAGCTTCTTTAAGGATATTGTTAGCTTCTTCTGAAATATTTTTTTGCGTTTGTAGAGCTTGTCTTAGTTCTTCTAAAGCTTCTTCTTTTAGTGATTTAGCCTGATTTAATTCATTTTCAATTAATGAAGATCTATTATCTAATAAAGAAGTTATGGCTTGGCTGCCCTTTTTCCAAACCAAAATAATGAAAAGAATAAATGCTATTGCTACCCATGCCGTTTCGTCAAGATACATTTATTTCTCCATTAAAATTTTTTTAGAAGCTAATTTAACTGCTTTTTCAATATCAGATTTATTACATTTTAAGTTTGTAAATTTTTTAACAACACTAGTAGTTATTTCTTCAGCAGATCCAATAACCTCATCAATCACAGTTTTTTGTGTATTTAAGATTTTATCTTCACTTTTGGAAACTTTTTGATCTAATTTCTTAGAAATATCCTTTTCATCTTTTTCAATCATCTCTCTTGCTTTTACCAATGCATCATTGATGATTGATTGTGATTTAGATTTTATTTCTTCTTGATCTTGTAAAATACTTTGTTTTATTTTTTCAGCCTCTTGGCTAGAAGATTTAGCTTTTACCAAATCATTTTGAATAGTTGTTTCTCTGGCATTAAGAATTGATTTTATATTTGGTGTCACCAAATATCTCATTAAAAAATAACCAATTATTAAAGATATAACTGACCAGAATATAAGTGAAGGGTAGGTATTTAAATCTAATTGAGGTAAACCACCTTTGCTCTCTTCACCCAACGCCGAGCTTGAAACGACTAAGAAAGTAAATATAAAATAATGAATTTTAAAATTTTTCATTTTTATTCTTTTTCTTAAGAAAATACCTGCAGTCAACGAACTACAGGTATTGAATTTTTAAGTTTAAAATGTGAATAGAAGTAAGAGTGCAATCACTAGTGCGAAAAGCGCAACAGCTTCTGTAAGAGCAAATCCAAGAATAGCTATACCAAATACTTCATTTTTAGCAGCTGGATTTCGTCCTACAGCTGTTACTAATGATGCAAAGATATTACCTATACCTACACCAACACCAGCTAGAGCTATAACAGCTAAGCCAGCACCTATTAATTTTGCGGCATCCATTTCCATTTTATTTTCCTTTCATTTTAAAATGTTAATCATTAATTAGTGTAAATGTATTGCATCGTGTAAATACATACATGTTAATATGCTAAAAACATATGCTTGAAGAGCTGCTACAAGAAATTCCAGCCCTGTTAAACCAATTACTGCCAGAAGTGGTAGTACAGCACCAATTTTTAAAAGACCACCAGCAGAACCCATCATTATAATTAGTCCAGCAAAAACTTTCATCATAGTGTGACCTGCTAACATATTAGCAAATAATCTTACTGATAAACTGATTGGACGTATGAAGTATGAAATTATCTCAATAGGAATTAATAACGGAGCTAATGCAATAGGAACACCTGAGGGAAAAAAATAGGTGAAAAATTTAAAACCATGTTTAAATAAAGCAATTAAAGTAACCCCAACAAAGATTATGGCTGCTAAAGTAAAAGTTACTGCTATTTGTGAAGTAAAAGTATAACTATACGGGATCATACCTAACAAATTACCGAATAAAATAAACATGAATAAAGTAAAAACAAATGGGAAATAGGCTTGACTTCCTTTACCAGCATTTTCTTTAACCATATTAGCAACAAATTCATATGACATCTCAACAAGACATTGAATTCTGTTTGGTACAAGAGATTGTTTTCTTGCTCCAAAATATAAAAAACCTATTGAACAACAAATTGATAAAATCATAAATAAAGAAGCGTTAGTAAAGGAAACATCAATACCCATCAGATTAAGGTCATATAAGGTTTTAATAGTAAATTGTTCTACAGGTGAATTCATTTTTTATTTTCTATATTAATTAATCAAAATATCCAATTTTTAACCCCTTTCCAGTTACCACTCTCCAGAGGTTTAATATACCAGCTGCTCCACCAAGAAGAAAAAAAACAATCAAAAACCAAGGTGTGGTTTCTAACCATTGATCAATTGTCCAACCTATTCCTGCTCCAATCATTAGACCTGCTAATAATTCTGTAGCAACCCTAGAAAAAATATTAACAAAAGATTTATTATGGTTATTGGGGTCTTTTATTTTTCCTTCTTTAGATATTGCAATATCAATTCTTTCCGTCAAAGTTTTATTATTTTTTAACGAGCTCATAATCTGCTTTCATCTACAATTAATAAGCGTGCTTAAACTATTTTGAGCTAACAAATAAGTCAAGAGTTTACTTCAAAAAAAAGTTTAATTATGCACTTTTTTTCATTCTATTTGCTTGTTCTAAATTTACTCCTACTAACCTACTGATTCCTTTTTGTTCCATAGTCACTCCAAACAGTCTATCCATTTTGGCCATAGTAAGTCTGTGGTGTGTAACTACTAAAAAATAAGTATCTGTTTCCTCTGATATTTTTTCTAATAGATTACAGAATCTTCCTACGTTTGAATCATCAAGTGGGGCATCAACTTCATCTAAAATACATATAGGTGCAGGGTTACATAGAAAAACAGAAAATATTAGTGAAATCGCGGTTAATGCTTGCTCTCCACCAGATAAAAGGGATAAAAGTTGCATTTTTTTTCCAGGAGGACTTGCCAAAACTTCTAGACCTGCATTTAAAGGGTCTTCATCTCCAATTAACTTTAATTCAGCATTACCTCCGCCAAAAAGTTTTTGGAAAAGATTCTTAAAATTTTTATTAACCTCTTCAAAACTTTCTTTTAGCCTTTGTCTTCCCTCTTTATTAAGTTCAAATATACCTGTTTTCAATTTATCAATAGCTTGTTCTAGGTCTATCCTTTCATCAGACATGGTTTTTATTTTTTCTTTCATTTCATTCATTTCTACTTCTGCACGAAGGTTTACTGCACCAATAGAATCTCTTTCATTAAGTAATCTTTGGACTGTTTTTTCTAATATTTCAGTAGAAGTATTTATTTCATCATTTTTATTAAGATTAGCAATTTCATACAGTTGATCTGTATTAATTCTAAGCTTTTCAAATACCCTATCTTCTATGTTTTTAACTTGATTTTTTGAGAGGTTAAGCTTTGCTTCAATCTTAATCATTTCTTCTCTTAGGAATGAAACTTTTTGTTCACTTTGTTTTTCTAATTTTTCTAAATTATTTAAATTAGTTTCAGCTTCAACTAAATTATCAGCTGCTTTATTTCTTAATAATAATGCTTTTTCAATTTCTTGATTTAATTCATCATCTTTTTTTTTGAAATCATCAGGTAAATCCAAAAGATTTTGTTTTTTCTCCATGAGGTCTTTTTGTCTATCTCTCAATGATGATAGGCGTGTTATTGCCTCTTGTTCTCTTTTCTTCCAGTTATTTTTTTGATTAGTGATTTGAAGTAAGTTTCTGGATCTAAAACTTTCATGATTTCGTAATTGTTGTTCTGCAGCCATTGCATCAGTTAATGAATTTCTACTCTGGTCAGCAATAGTTCTTATCTCTAATTCTTCAGCCAATAACTGAGGTAAATTACTTGAATTAACCAGTTCGGCATTCAATAAATCGAGTTCTTTGTTAGAGACATTAATAATATTTTGATGCTCTTTTATTAGAATTTTTGATGAACTAAGCTTAGATTCTATTTTTGTATTCAATAAATTTAAATTATTATTTTTTTCTATTAATTCAGAAATTTCCTTTTCTAATTCCAAAACATATTTTTCTATTTCTTTTAGAGAGGATTCATTTTCATTAATGATTTTTTCAATACTTTTTTGTTTTTTTTCTAGATGAGGTATCTCATTTTCCAAAGTTCTGAGCTTAGCTAATTTTTGCAGTCTTTCTGAGTAGCTATTTTGAACTTCTGGAGGTTGAACAAAACCATCCCATCTCCATAATCCACCTTCCAATGTTGTTAATGCTTGTCCAAAAGATAGTTTATTTTGAAGTTGAAATGCTTTTTCTTGATTATCCACAACTCCTACACCCAATAAAGCAATATCTAATATTGAATTACTTTTGATATTATCAACAATAGGTTTCGCCCCATTGGGAAGAGTTGTTTGTAAGCTACTCCGGAAATTATTTCTCCAAAACGATGTATTTGTTTTGCTATCTAAATTCGATAATACTGGAGCTAATAAAGTTTCTCCTAGAATTGAACCAATAGATTTTTCAAGACTAGCATAGTTATCAATACTCTTTTCTAGCGTTTCATTATTTGATGAATTATGGCCTAGCAATGATGAAAGTGAGTTAAATTCTGCTCTATTTAAATTAATTTTATTATCAGCCTCATTTTTCTCTTTATATAAATCAGTTAGGGTTTTTTTAATAATTTCGTATTCATTCTTCTTAGAAACTAATAATTTATTCTTCTCTTCTAATATTTCTTTGCCTTCAATTAGTTTTTGATTGTTGTTTTCAAAATTCTTTTCGTCTTCGGAAAGATTAAATTGGGGAATTTGAGTTTCGGATTTTATAATTTTTTCTTTGAGGTCATTAATACGATTTTCTATATTTTCTTTGTTAGATTTTAAAGAAAATATTTGTGAACTTATTGAGGATAGTTTTGTATCTGCTTCATCAGATTTTTCCTTAAGCTTTTTAACTAAATTTTTTGCCTCATTAATTTTACTTTCAAAATCTTCTGAGTCGGTTTTCAATTCTTTTTCTTCACTCATTAAATTTAAGAAATTTTTTTGGGCATCTTCTTTAATTTCCAACTCTCTTTCAATATCTAACTCTATTTGTGATAATTGATTGGAAATATTTTCAAGGGTTCTATTAGCTGAAGATTTTTCTTCTTCTAATCTAATTTTTTTTATATTTAGAGATTGTAAAAAAGCAGCTTTTTCAGCCTCTATTTGCTTTAATTCTGGAATTTTATCAAATGCTACTAATTTAGATTTTGTATTTTTTGTTACATCTAGTTGTGCTTGATTAACATTATCAGAAGCTTCTTCATATTCTTTTTTAAAACTTTTAAGTTCAATCTCTAATGAATTTAACAGTTTAATAAACAATGTCGACTCAGCTTTTCTTAATCGTTCGCCTACAGATTTATAACGAACAGCTTTTCTAGCTTGTTTTTCTAATTCGACTAATTGTTCTTGATATGTTTGTTCAATGTCCATGAGCCTACTTAAATTATCTGTAGCTCCATTTAATTTCAGTTCAGCTTCATGTCTTCTACTATGTAAGCCTTTAATATTGGCAGCTTCTTCTAAAATTATTCTTCTACTTTCAGGAGTGGAATCTATTATTTGAGAAATTCTACCTTGACTTACAATTCCAGAAGATCGAGCTCCGGTTCCATTATCAGCAAATATTAATTGAATATCTCTTGATCTGACTTGTTTTCCATTTACTCTATATGTAGAACCTTTTTCTCGTTCAATTTTCCTCGAAACTTCAATTTCTTCTAGGTGATTAAAATTCGAGGGAGCTTTTTTTTCAGCATTGTCTAATTTAATAGATACTTCGGCAAAATTTCTTGCTGGTCTATCATTAGTTCCAGAAAAGATAATATCATCCATTCCATCACCACGCATTTGTCTTGCTGAGTTCTCACCCATTGCCCATTTCATGGCTTCAACAATATTTGATTTTCCGCATCCATTAGGGCCTACAATACCTGTTAAACCTGTTTCAATAGGTATTTCAGTAGTTTCTAAAAATGATTTAAATCCTGAAATTCTAATGGATTTAAATTTCATATAATTCCCTTTGTAAAAATTAAGAGTTTTTATACTCAGTTAGTTCAAAAAGTTTTTTTTCAAAATCCTTAAATGTTAGAGCGCCTGTAATTTTATGTTTATTATTAATAATGAATGTAGGTGTAGATTCTATATTAAAATTCTTAGTTTCTTCTTCCATTTTATTAACAATTTTTTGCATTAGTGGAATATTTTGAACTATAGAATCAAATTTATTAGAGCTAATACCAAACAATTTGGAGATTGATCGTAACTCATCAATGGGTTTATTTGAGTAAGCCCATTGTTTTTGCTTTTTTAACAAAATTGCTATTGCCTCAACATACCCTTTTTCTGTGGGTATTGTTCTAGCCAAAGTTGCAGCGATGATAGCTAGTCTATCAAGAGGGTAATCAATGAACTCAAGCTGTACTTTGCCCGTATCGATATATTTTTTTTTAAATTCAGGAAGTGTCTTATTATGAAAATTTGCACAATGACCACAGGTTAATGAAAAATATTCTTTTATTTTTATTGGTGCTGTATTTGAACCTATAAAATGCTTCCTTAATTCATCATTATTTTGTTTTGCCAGTGTAATTCTAGGCAACAAACAAAATGTCAACATTGTAAATAAGAAATTTCGCCTCACCATAACCAAACTTTTTTTCAAAATTCCATCCTCGTGCTTGTAACTAGTAAATATATATATTTATATCAAAACTAAATCAAAAAATATTAGATTTTTAACTATTGAAATTATCTCCTAGAAAGTTCCCATTTTTTCATTGCTAATTTTAATTCATTATCTTTTATAGTGTCTGATATTAGAGGTCTTTTATTTTCTTTAACATTATTTTTTAAAACTTTTTCTTTCTGATCAATGAAACCTATATCCGTTTGTAAGATTTTAATTTTAGAAATTGCTTTATACCCAAACCTTGCGTTGATTTGATTTATTAAAAAGGGGATCGCCATTTGGATTTCAGGTCCAAAACCACTTTGTACCTTCAAAGTAATTTGTCCATCCATTTTTTTTTTATTATAAAATTTTATATTTTCTGGGAAAGTAATCCCAGCGTATTTTTCAGCTATGTGATGCCAATTTAGGAAAATATGGGTTTGAATTGAGCCCAGCCTACTTATTTTCTTTTCAACAATTTTTTCTGTAATTTTTAAAAGAGGTTTCATTTTTTTAAATAACATTTTGTAGTAAAGATATATATATAATTACTCATGATTAAAACAAAAAAAAATAACAATGAAAAATTCTCTGTTAGGTTATTACACTGGTATGATAACAACAAAAGAAATTTACCTTGGAGAGCCTTAACCGGGGAGAATCCTAATCCTTATCATGTATATTTGTCCGAAATAATGTTGCAGCAAACTGTTGTAAAAACAGTTATTCCCTATTTTTTAAAGTTTGTAAAAAAATGGCCAACTATTACAAGTTTAGCTAACGCCAATTTTGAAGAAATTTCTCAATATTGGGCAGGATTAGGTTATTATAGACGTGCAAAAAACTTACATGAAACTGCCATGCAGATTGTAAAAAATCATGGTGGTATTATTCCAAATAATAAAAAAACTTTATTGAGTTTGCCAGGGATTGGGGAATACACATCATCTGCAATAGTTGCTATTGCTTTTGGGAAAAAAGCAAATGTTATAGATGGAAATGTTGAAAGAATTTTTTCAAGACTATTCAAAATTCAAAAACCTATTAAAGATGCTAAAGATCAAATTATTGACTATTCTAACAAATATTTACCTATTGATAGATATGGAGATTATGCTCAGGCGCTTATGGATTTAGGGTCTTTAATTTGTATCCCTAAAAATCCACGTTGTTCTGTATGTCCTATAATTGAGTTTTGCCAAGCTGGCTCTGATTTGTCAGCAAAACAATATCCCAAAAAAAGTTTAAAAATAAAAAAACCTGAAAGATATGGCTTGTTTTATTGTTTATTAAACAAAAAGGGTGAGCTTCTTATCACTACTAATAAGAATAAGGGATTATTAGCTAATATGAACGTCTTACCATCAGTTGGGTGGTATGAAGAGGAAAACCGGTTTTCTAAAAAGCCACAATTTATAGAGATTAAAGATTCTTTATTTAATCTTGAATGGCAATTTATTGAAAGTAAAATTGTACATGCATTTACGCATTTTAATTTAAATGTCTCAATTGCAACAACATTGGTTGAAGATGATATTGTTTTAAAAAAATATTTATTAAAAGGAAATTATAAGTTTGTTAAAGCGAAAAAAATAAAAGATTTAGGCTTACCGAGTATTATGAAAAAAATTATAAGACATCTCCAAGATGAAAATATTATTAAAATTTAATGCTTAAAATGTCTTATTGAAGTAAAAACCATCGCGATGTTTCTATCATTTGCCGCCTCTATTACTTCTTTATCTCTAATTGATCCTCCAGGTTGAATCACGGCAGTTACACCTGCTTCTGCGGCGGCAATCAAACCATCTGCAAATGGGAAAAAGGCGTCACTTGCAACTACACTATTTTTAATCATTGAATCTTCTAAATTAGCAATTAATGCGGACTGTTTGGCTTTCTCTATAGCTATTTTAGTAGAATCTATTCTACTCATTTGACCTGCTCCAATTCCAACAGTTTGAAGATTCTTTGCGTAAATTATTGCATTTGACTTTGTATGTTTTGCAACTTTCCAAGCAAAAAGTAGATTATTAATTTCATCTTCAGTGGGTCTTTTCTTAGTCACAATTTTTAAACTATTCTTGTCCAAAACATGATTGTCACGTGTTTGAACAAGCATGCCTCCTGCTATTGATCTAATTGTTAAACCATCCTCAGAAGGTTTTGGAATTGAAGTAGAAGACAAAATTCTTACATTTGGCTTTTCCTTGAATATTTCCAAGGCATCTTCGTCAACGCTTGGAGCAATTATTACTTCTAAAAATAATGATTTTAATTCACGTGCTAAATTTGCTGTTAAATTTCTATTAATAGCCACAATGCCGCCAAATGCACTTACTGGGTCAGTTTGAAGTGCATTCTTCCATGCTTCATTAATGTCATCATTCTCTGCAACACCACAAGGATTAGCGTGTTTTATAATTGCTACTGCTGGTTTTTCAAATTCACAAATCAATTCAAATGCAGCATCAGCATCATTGATATTATTGTATGAGAGCTCTTTACCATGCAATTGGATAGATTTAGCAACACCTATTCTGTTATCAGTTGTTTTGTAAAAAGAAGCTTTTTGGTGTGGATTTTCCCCGTATCGCATTTCAAGTGATTTTTCTAATTCTAATGTAATTCTTTCAGGTAATTTTGTAGTGTCATTTTCATTTTTGTTAAACCAATTCGAAATTGCTAAATCGTATTCATTTGTTAATTTAAAGGCTTTACCTGCAAGAAATTTTCTAAATTCATAGGTTGTTGAACAATTATCATCTAATTGTTTTAAAAGTTCACTATAATCTTCTGGATCTGTTATGACAGTTACGAATTCGTGATTTTTTGCAGAAGCTCGAAGCATTGCAGGCCCTCCAATATCAATATTTTCAATAATTTTTAAATTATCAGAAGTTTGATTAAGGGTTTCTTTAAATTTGTATAGATTGATTATGACAAGATCAATTTCTTGAATTTCATGTTTTGCAGTTTCCGAAACATGAGTTGGATTGTTTCGTCTACTTAAAATGCCACCATGTATTTTAGGGTGTAATGTTTTTACCCTTCCATCTAAAATTTCAGGGAAACTTGTTATATCTGTAATGTCGGTCACAGGTATAGAATTTTCTTTTAAAAATTTTGCAGTACCACCAGTAGAAAGTATTTCAATCTTAAACTTGATAAGATTTTTTGCTAATATTTCAATATTACTTTTATCAGTAACAGAAATTAGTGCTCTTTTTATTCTAACATTACCTTTAAAAACATTGCTTAAATCTGAAGTGGTCATTTTATAATTTATTCCTAATTAAAATATGATAATGGAATAGTTTCTTTTTCTATCTTTAGTCAATAAAAATTTAATTTTGAAGTTGGAATCCCCAATCACAGGAAATTGTGTTATGGGCTCTTATTGTTTCGATCCTCATAGTAATCATTATTTCTTTACAAGGGACAGGTCCATTAAGACCAAACATAACGGAATCCTGTATATTAATGTTTTGATTACTAGAAGTCATTTTCCATACAAATCCCTTTGAATGTTTTAATAAAATTGATCCATTCCTTGTCTTTATAAGTTCTATATTTGGAGAAATGTGAAATCGAATATATGCGTTTTTAGGAATTGTGCCTACATTCCCAATGCTTATAATTTCATCTTTACCTTTAATCTCATTATTGTTTCGAGGTAGATAAATCTGTCTACAATGATTAACTCCATAAATGGAGCCATAGCCTGAATGCATAACGTTAATTATGCTCCCTTCGTTGGTTTTCTGATATTTCGAATTTAAGATCTCTATTTTTCTTTTTCCGGTTAAATCCACATTGTTTCTATCATCAATATTTAGAGTAGAATGAGCAGCTGTTGAGGCTAAGGAGTTATTCATACTCTTGACGTTGGACCCAGATATTTCCCCTAAATTAGAAATTATTTTTTCTTTTTTGAAGAAAAGTTCGAATGCAAATAAACTTGCCTTTGTATCAACTGAAACTTTTTGTGGAAGTCCAATGTCCATAAATATCACTGTATCATTTGAAGATAATCTGCAATACCCAGATTCTTCAGCAACATTAAAGATTCTATTTTTATAACCGATCCTATTTAGAGTTTGTTTAATAAGGTTTTTTTCTACTAAACTTCCACCGTTAAACCAGGCGAAACTTTCATTTGGCATTTGAAAGCTTCTACAAAATTCACCCATTTTTATAGTTAAATTATGCAAATATTCTGCATCAATATTTTTTAAAATCGCAATAATTGACCTTATTTCAACTAGATGTCTTAGGAGTATTAATTGTTTTGCAGGGCTTCGTGATTTGTGACCACCATCAGGATCAATTAAAGTATCAACGGCCTCGTATACTAAGTCTATCATTTTATGAATATTCTTAATATCTTTATACAATATTGATTTAGCTATAAAAATACCTTTGATAATAATAATTTTATTTAATGGGCTGTGAGTTTCTTCAAGTTTAAGTTCTAGAAACTTTGCTTGTATCGCTATTGAATTTAAAACTTTTTTTTGAAATTTTAATTCGCCGCTCTCTACAAACCAAGAATAATTAAAGCACCAACAACTTATTCTTTCTGCCATTGTGCCTGAATTAAATGCTTCAGAACGGAGATTTATGTCTTGATCAATCCATTCATCAACTAATGAACGGGCAATTGACCTGGCCTTAATGCTGCCATCTGATTTCAAGTCTCTTAAAAACTTAAACTTATTGAAATCATGTATTTGTCTGGGATTGATATTGCCACTTATAATTTTTTGGCCTTTAATTCCATCTCCATGCCAATTATCAGTCAGTCTTCTTTCTGGAGAGTTAACAGGTTCTATTTTTAGTTTTTGTTTAAGAAAATAATTGTTAGTTATTAAATTTAAAAAATCCAACATTAAAATTATTTTTCCATTTTTAGTAAAGCTATAAAAAAACCATCTGAACCATCCATAACATTTTTAAAATTAAAATTAAAATGGTTTGGGAGAATTCTAATAAAACCTTCTTTGGTAATACAACAATCTATTTTGGGATATTCTCCATTTAAGAAAGGAATAATTGAGAAGTTTTTATTTTCTTGTAAAAATTTTTCTATTCTTCGTTCTCCCTCAATTTTTTGAAGAGAGCATGTGACATACATTATTAGTCCATTTTTATTTAATATTTTAGAAGCATTTTCAAGAATTTTGTCTTGAAGAGATGTAAAATCATTTAAATTTTCTGGAGCAGGTTTAATAAAAATGTCTGCATTTTTCCTTATTGTCCCTGTTGAAGAACAAGGTGCATCTATCAAAATGACATCATAATCAAAATCAGGTTTATATAGTTCTGCCTCAACATTAATTAGTTTAGGGTTAAAATTTAATCTTTTCATATTAGTTAAAAATTCTTTTGATCTAAACTTACTCTTTTCAATGCTAATTACGTCTATATCATTATCAAGAAGTTGTGCTGTTTTACCTCCAGGAGCACTACACATATCCAAAACTTTGAGTAAATTATTTTCACATGAGAAATGAATTTTTAATTTCGATAATAATAAATTACAGGCAATTTGTGAGGCGGCGTCTTGTATCCACCACACCCCATCAGAATAATAAGGTATAGTTTCAACAGGATTTTTAAACATGCATCGAATTACATTAGGAAAAATTTCTGTTCCTTGAACTGCTGATTTCAATTCTTCTAATTGAGTTTTAGTTATTCTATTTGAGACGACAATATCAAGTGGAGGGCGAGACATGGCTATATTGACAATTTCTATTACATTTTCTTGTCCATAGGATGTAGTCCAGCTATTTAATAACCATTCAGGTAAGTTTTTGGTATTGTCAGACGAGGATTTTAAACATTCATCAATATTTAATGCTATCTTTCTTAAAATTGCATTTACTAGTTTAGCTTGTTTTTCTCCAATAAGATTTTTTGAGTATTTTACTGCCTCGTCTATGACTGCATATGGTGGTATTTTAAGCCAAATAATTTCCACAGTCGCCATAGTTAAAACGCTATTTAAAAGTCTATTTTTTTTATCAATTCCAAAATTTGAGTATTGATTATAAATATTTTCAGCATGTTTGTGACGCCGCATTGCAGTATTGAGAAGTAAATATA
The DNA here is from genome assembly GCA_038131365.1 of Candidatus Marisalimonas marina. Taxonomy (GTDB): domain Bacteria; phylum Pseudomonadota; class Alphaproteobacteria; order Puniceispirillales; family Marisalimonadaceae; genus Marisalimonas; species Marisalimonas marina. The sequence goes on from JAYPPH010000006.1 coordinate 169,266, forward strand.
AAAAGGATTTATCTCTAGTCTCTAGTTTTTTAAAATCAAATGAGGTATTTAAAATTTTATCTAGAGCTCGATTTTTATAAAAAAGAAGGATCCAAATGTTGATCGCAACTAATCTAGGATTTTTTTTATAAACTTTTAATGGTTTCAAAATAGTTCCGTTTTCTGTATTTTGTTATTAAACATGTTATAAGGTTTGATAAAGTCTAGCTATTGGAAAGTAAATTATAATGGAAAAAACTATACCAAAATCTTCTAAGCTTGTAGATGAAAATGACAACTCTATGAAGCCAACAGATAATAAATCTATGCCCAAAGAGACAGGTGGCCCTAAAGGTCTAGAACCAACAAGATATGGTGATTGGGAAAAATCAGGTAGATGTTCTGATTTTTAATTAGTTTCAGCTTGAAGTTTAAGATTATGGATGAATTAAAATCAGAAATAATAATTAATGCTGGAATTAGAGCGGCGGAGAGAAAATTTGCAAGTGCTTATGTGACAAAGAAAGGTGATGTAGATGCAGGCGCAATTTTTGTAAAAATCAATACTCTTGATGGCAAAGCTAAACTTTTTGTAAGAAGTTCTTTGTATGATTTTGAAGAAGATAAACACAAGTTTAGTTTTGAAGATTTATATCCATCCCAAATTATGTCAGTCGATGATATCGATAAGAGAATCTTCAAAGAAATTAATATAGATATGGACTGCTGGGTTATTGAGATTGAAGATAAAAAAGGATATAATCCTTTCGAAAATTTAAATTGTTAGTTTCTCTATTAATTCGTTCCTTTTATATAAATTTAAATAATCAGCTTTCAATTTTAATATTGCATTAATGTGTTTTAGGGTAGGTATCTCAATTTCTAGTTTATTACCTATTTCTATGATAGCACTCATGATGGGATCTATTTCTAACGGTCTTCTCATTTCTACATCTTGTCTAGTTGAAGGTTTGTGACCTTTAATTGAAGCTGCGCCATTAATCCTGTTCTCAATAGAGACATTAAAGTTAACTCCAATAGCTTCCCCAACTTTTTGACACTCCTCCATCATTTTTTTAATTAGTTTCCTTGTACTTGGATCATTGCCAATAATGTCTAAGCTTGCTCCTGTTAAAGCGCTGATAGGATTAAAAGTACAGTTACCCCAAAGTTTAATCCAAATTTCATCTCTCAAATTTTTCTTTTGTGGAGCTTTAAGTCCACCCTTGATAAAAAGATCAGATAATATTTTTAATCTCTCTGAACTCTCCCCATTTGGTTCTCCGAGGCTAAACCTATTTCCTTCAATATGTTTTATAACACCCGGACTTTCAATTTCACATGCAGGGTAAACAACACAACCAAGAGCTCTTTTAGGGTTTATGGTTTTCCAAATAATTCCACCAGGATCAACAGAGTCTACATGAGAATTTTCCAAAATCGTTTGTGAACCACATTTATAGAAATACCACCATGGTAAACCATTAACTGCTGATAAAACGGTAGTGTTTGAGTGTAAAAGTGGTTTTAAGTTTTCGACAATTGGACTTATTGCATGAGCTTTTACAGCTATGATTACATAGTCTTGCTCTCCTAATTCAAAAGTATTATCTGATACTTTCAAATTAAATTTTTCTTTACCTTTATCTGAAATTAGAGCTAATCCATTTTTTTGAATAGCTTCTTTATGTGGCCCTCTTGCTACTAATGATACTTCTGCACCTGCCTTAGCAAGGCTACACCCTATATATCCACCAATAGCCCCAGCGCCAAATATACAAATTTTAGTCATTTTGGTGTCCTATTCTAAGCCAAGCTTTTTGGAAAGGCCTATCCTTTGCATTTTACCAGTAGCACCCTTAGGAATTTCATTTAAGAAACATATGTGTTTAGGTATCTTAAAATCAGCCAAATGCATACGTGCATAATTTTTTATTTCTGTATCAGTGCATTGAGCACCTGCTTTTAATACTATGGCAACGCCAATGGTTTCTCCAAGCATTTTGTCTTTAACGCCAAAAGTAACAACTTGTTCAATAGATTCATGTTCCATTAAAACATTATCAATTTCTAGAGGAGATATTTTTTCTCCTCCTCTATTAATTATTTCTTTTAGTCTACCTGATATTTTCAAATAGCCATCACTATCAAAAAAACCTTGGTCACCAGTTCTAAACCATCCATTAATAAAAGATGATTTGTTTGCCTCCTCATTATTTTCATAACCTTTAGTTACGTTATCTCCTTTAATGCAAACCTCGCCTTCAACCCCATTGGGTTGTATTTTGCCACTTGCATCCATTATACAAACTTCTGGACCAGCAGGTTTGCCAACAAAACCGGCTTTTTGTTGTTCAGGTGGTAAAGGATTAGATGTCATTTGATGGGTTGCTTCAGTCATGCCATAAGCTTCAATCACTGTAGTTTTAAAAACGTCTTTTAATTCTTCAAAAACCGCAGGTGGCAATGAAGCAGAAGATGACCTGATAAACCTAAGTGATAGACTTTCTGCCAGTGAAGTGTTTTTTTGAGCCCTTAATAGAATACCTTGGTGCATAGTAGGTACACCTGAATACCAAGTGATTTTTTCTTTTTTTGCATTTTCTAAAAATTTTAAAGCGTTAAAACCGCTACTAGCATAAACAGAAGCCCCAGCAAAAATAGATGAACATAAAATAGCAATTAATCCATGAATATGAAAAAGAGGCATAACATTGTAGCAATGATCTTCAGATGTTAATTTTAGAGATTTTGAAATATTAAAAGCAGAGGAGAAAATATTTTTATTAGTTAGTGGAACAACCTTTGGTCTTGATGTTGTTCCAGATGTATGTAGTACTAAAGCCTCACCTTCTTCTTCTGAAAGTTCAAAACTTGAAACGGAATCATATAGATTAAAAATTCCTTTTGGTTCACCTAGAACCTGCTTAATTTCACAAATTTCAATATTTAATTTCTTAGCAGCTTCGACAACTGTATTTGTACTTCCTTTTTCAACTATTACTATTTTTGGTTTTAAATCTTCAAGATAAAATTCATATTCGCTAAGTTTATATGATGGGTTTAAGGGAGCAGCTGACATATAACTTGAAATAGCAAGGAAAGCTGTCGCCATTTCTGGTCCATTAGGTAGAACTATTACTGCTCTATCATTATTGCTAATACCATTGGCAGCTAATTGCCCTGATATGTCATAAATATGTTTTTTAAGTGCTTCAAATGTTATTTTTTCATTATTATCTGAGGTAATAGCAATGTGATTGTCTTGATTTTCATTGATTAGATTTCTAATAGTTTTAGTCATTTTAGATCTCCAATTATTTTTATCAATTTAACAATTTAAATTTTTAAAGTGCAATCTAAATTTCTCTTGTGTTTATTTCATTTGTTGATATTAACGTGTTCTTCATTATCTATTTTCAACTAACTTGAATGAGCTTTATTTTGATAAATGATATTTTATTTCAAGATTTATTTATTTACTTTATTGGCTTATTAATAACAGGGGTTATAGGTGGACTTATAGCAGGGTTATTTGGAGTTGGTGGAGGAATTGTAATTGTTCCAATTTTATTTTGGATTTTTACGTCTTTGAATTTTCCAAATGAGATTCTAATGCATATGGCAATTGGATCGTCATTAGCCACAATTATACCTACATCAATTTCATCGGCTAGAGCGCATTATAAAAAAGGCTCAATTGACATAGAAATCATAAAAAAATGGTGTCCTGGAATATTTTTAGGTGCAATTATTGGAGGTCTTTCAGGTAAATACTTTAGTGTAAATGAATTGAAGTATCTTTTTGCGATTATTGCTTTTTTAGTAGCTTTAAATATGTTCTTAAAAGAACCTTTGAAGATTGCAAAAAATTTACCAATATCAAGATTAATAAATATTTCTATTTCTACCGTTATTGGTTTTGTCTCTTCTCTAATGGGTGTGGGAGCTGGTACTTTAGGTGTTCCAACATTAGTTGCTTTGTCAGTCCCTATACATAAATCAATAGGAACAGCCGCAGCCTTAGGATTATTCATTGCGGTACCTGCGACACTTGGATTAGCTTTTTCTGGCTTTAACGTTCCCAACAGACCGCCTATGAGTATAGGTTATGTAAATTTAATAGCTTTTTTTATTATGTTTCCTTTAACAGTTTTTTTTGCTCCAATTGGAGTCAAAATTGCACATCGAATTAATCAAAGGTTATTGAAAATAATATTTGGTATTTTTCTAATTATTACATCATTCAAAATGTTGTTTACTATTTTGCTTTGATAAAAATTGTCTTGCTGAGGGAGAAAATTGCTCATTTTGGCTATTATGTTCTATTTTTTTTGCCAAATTTTTACCAAGTTCTACACCCCACTGATCAAAACTATTTATATTCCATATAAAGCCTGATGCTATTGTAATATTTTCATAAAGAGCGATTAATCTTCCTATAGAATTAGGCGTAATTTTATCCCAACTGATAACAGTTGATGGTCTGCCGCCTGGAAAGTGTTTGTTTTTATTATTTTTATCCTCAGAGCCAATAGCTAGAGATTCAGCTTGAGCTATTGCATTTATCACAAGCGATTCATGATTTTTTTTTGCTTCTTGATGTGTAATCTCATTTGATGGGTTGCGGGGTAATAAAATATCTATTGGTATTATTTCTAACCCTTGATGCAGAAATTGAAAAAAACTATGTTGAGCGTTTGTTCCACATTCCCCCCAGATTAAAGGGCTTGCAGGCATTTCTAAATCTTTATTATTAATATCCACACTTTTGCCGTTACTTTCCATTTCTAGTTGTTGAGCCCAAGAAGGAAGAGTTTTTAACCTGTTACTATAAGGTACAATACAATGACTATTTCTATTAAGAAAATTACGGTTCCATATTCTTAGGAGTGCTAAAATTATTGGTATATTTCTTTCAATATCCTCATTAAAAAAATGATCATCTATTTCATTCGCACCATTTAAAAATTCTTTAAAATTATATTCACCAACACTAAAAATTATAGGTAATCCTACCGAAGACCATAGCGAATATCTTCCTCCAATATTCTCTGAAAATGGAAAAATGTTTGCTTCTTTAAATCCCCACTCTATAGCTTTTGAAACAGAAGCAGTAACTGCAATCATACAATCATTAATTAATATATTTGAATCTAAAAGCCATTTCTTTGCTAACTTTGCGTTAGCCATGGTTTCTTGTGTACTAAAGCTTTTGGAGGTAATTATAAATAAAGTTTTATTTGGATTACATTTTTTTAAAATATCAAAAATATTACTTGGGTCTATGTTAGACACATAAAAAATTTCAGGACCTGTATGAAAATCTTTAAGTGCCTCATTGATCATTAAAGGACCTAAGTCTGACCCCCCGATACCAATATTTACAAGATATTCAAACTTTTTCTGATTAAAACTTTTATTAATGAAACTAGTTATTTTCTCCCATTCATTGGTATCTAATCTATTTTTTTTTCTTAGTTTGAAATGGTCAACTGACCTGTTTTCAGAAAAATTAATTTTTTCTCCCTTAGATAATTGTTTAATTTTTTCTAAAATATTAGATTGTTTTGCTAATGCTAATAGATCTTTTTTAATGTCATAATTTATAGGTTGTCTTGTGAAATCTACCAAAAGGTCGCCAAAGCATAATTGAAAGTCTCTAGTCCTATTTTCTTCATAAATAAATTTGTTAAGATTATTAAAATTCTGATTTTTTACTTTTTCTCTAAGAATTTTTGTAATTGGATTGTCCGCTAATTGCATTTGTTTATAGATTTTCTTTCTTTAATTTGACATTAAAGTCCAAGTTACTTAAGGATCTTAATTATAATTAATTGTGTATCATAATGTTTACTAAATTCAGATTTAATTTTATTTATACTATAATTCTAATAACCTTCACTTCAACAAGTTTTGGTGAAACTCTTAATTTTAAGAACTTAGTTATTAAAGATTTTTGGATTAAGCCTAGTATCGGAAATCATAAAATAACATCAGGTTATTTAATTATTCAGAATAATAGTAATTTCGATGAACGTTTGATTTCAGTAACATCAAACTTCTCAAAAAAGACTGAGTTACATCAAATGGATGTAAAAAATGATATAATGATAATGAAAAAATTAGTTAAAGGACTGATTATTAAGGCAAAATCTGAAACTGTACTTAAACCAGGTGGTTATCATTTAATGTTTCTAAATTTAAATAATCCAGTAAAAATAACAAATAGTTATAAGGTAAATTTATTTTTTGAGAATTCAGGTTCATTTGTAGTCAATATGCCAGTTTTGGATAAAAAATTAAAAAATAATGGTCATAAACATTAATATTATTAAATAAATAATTTTTTAAAAAAGATAATTTCATCAAAAATATTTACTAAAAATCTAAAAAAAATAAAAATTTTTCTTTTTATTATCATATTAACATTGATTAGAAGAAAATTTTCCTTTTAAAAGAATTTTTTTTAAAGGAGAATTTTATGACTAATTCAAAGCATCCAGAAACTATTAGTTTACATGCAGGCTGGAGAGCTGATGAAACTACGGGATCAGTCGCGGTCCCTATTCACCAGACTACAAGCTATCAATTCAAAAATACAGATCAAGCAGCAAACTTATTTTCATTAAGCGAATTGGGTAATATTTACACAAGGATAATGAATCCTACAAATGATATATTAGAGAAAAGAATTTCTGCATTAGAAGGCGGTGTTGCAGCCTTAGCTGTTTCTTCAGGGCAAACAGCAACAGCATTTGCTATTCAAAATCTTGCTAAGGCCGGTGATAATATTGTAAGTTCAACTGATCTATATGGTGGTACATGGAACCTATTTTCAAATACTTTAAAGGATATGGGAATAGAGGTAAGGTTTGTTGATCCTTCAAATCCCAAGGCATTTGAAGAAGCCACAGATGATAGGACTCGTGCTTATTATGCTGAAACTTTACCAAATCCAAAATTATCAGTTTTTCCTATTTCTGAAGTTAGTGCTATTGGAAAAAAGTATGGTATCCCTCTGATTGTTGATAATACCGCTGCTCCAGTTATCTGTCAGCCAATAAAACATGGGGCTGCAATCGTTGTTTATTCTCTGACTAAATATATAGGTGGGCATGGAAATTCTATTGGAGGATTAATTGTAGATAGTGGTAATTTTGACTGGGAATCTGCAGGAAAAGAGAGGCAACCAGCTTTAAATACTCCAGATCCATCTTATGGAGGAGCTGTTTGGGTTGATGCAGTTAAACCTTTAGGACCGATAGCTTATATTATTAAGGCAAGAGTTACGTTATTACGTGATTTAGGAGCAGCTTTGAGTCCTTTTAACGCATTTCTGATATTACAAGGATTGGAAACACTATCTTTAAGGATGAAAGCTCATTGTGAAAATGCATCTAAAGTTGCAAATTTTCTTGATAACCATAATTTAATCGAGAAGGTTATTTATCCTGAATTACAAATTGGAAACTCTAAACTTTCAGCCGACAAACATTTAACTGGTGGATATGGAGGTATGTTAGGCTTTGAGTTGAAAGGTGGAGCAAGTGCTGGGAAAAAATTTATTGATGCATTAGAATTATTCTATCATGTTGCCAATATAGGGGACTCTAGAAGTCTAGCCATTCATCCAGCTACAACAACACATAGTCAATTGTCTGCTGAAGAACAGCTAAAGACAGGAGTTTCTGAATCCTACATTAGATTGTCCGTAGGGATTGAGCATATAGAAGATATTCTTAATGACTTAAAAAACGCGTTAGATAAATCTCAAGCATAATTAATTTGATTAAAATATAATTTTAAAGAGCTAAGAAATTTCTTAGCTCTTTTTATTTAAGTTGGTAAATTTTATTTATTGTAGTAGTTATTCAACCTTTTAATATAAATTTTCTTTTAGAGGGTTGTTAATTGCTTTTGAATGAAAGATTTTCTGTGGCTCCAATGATGGAGTGGACAGACCTTCATTGTAGGTATTTTTTAAGACTCATTTCTAAGTATACAGTTCTTTATACGGAAATGATTTCAGCTGATTCAGTAATTTTTGGACCACGTCAAAAATTATTAAATTTTAATGCTGAAGAATTACCATGCATTCTTCAACTTGGTGGAAGTAATCCTCAAAGATTAGCTCAAGCTGCTAGGTTTGGGCAAGATTATGGTTACTCACAAATTAACCTTAATATTGGCTGCCCTTCTAATAGAGTTCAAAATGGTTCTTTTGGAGCGTGTTTGATGAAGGATCCTAAATTGGTTGCCGATTGTGTCAAATCTATCCAAGATGATTGTCAAATACCTGTAACTATAAAATGTAGAATAGGTGTTGATCAAATGGATGAGGAAAAAGGTTTAGATGATTTTGTTGATGAGGTATCAGCCGAAAACGTTGATGTTTTTATAATACATGCACGTATAGCCATTCTAAATGGATTAACTCCAAAACAAAATAGAGAAATTCCTCCTTTAAAATATGAAAGAGTGGCTGCTTTAAAAAAAAGAAGACCAGATTTAAAAATAATTATTAATGGAGGAATTACCTCAATAACACAAGGCTTAGATCTTCAAAAAAGATATGGCTTAGACGGGTTTATGATTGGAAGAGAGGCTTATAAGAATCCATATATTTTGAGTTCAGTTGATAAAGATGTTTTTAATAAAGAAATAAAAACTAAATCAAGATATCAAATAGCTATGCAAATGGCTGACTATATAGATCATTATATGAAATATAAAGATGGAAACGTTCATTCTATAATAAGGCATATTTTGGGTTTGTATAACTCCTTACCAGGTGCTAAATACTGGAGACAGGAATTGAGTGAAAACGCAAGATTTGCAAAGAATGGTGATATTTTAAGATTTGCTACAGAAAATATTGAAAAGTTAATAAATAAAGAAAATTCAGTATTAGTTTAGGAGTTTTGTATTGGAAGAAGTAAATAAAAAAGAGGGGTATAGATCTATTCTAGAAATGGGGCCTCTATTGTTGTTTTTTGGAGTAAATTACTTTTATGGAATTATGGCAGGTACTGCAGTTCTGGTTATTAGTACCCTCCTTTCTCTAGGGCTTTCTTGGTATTGGTTTAAGAATATTCCTATGATGGCTGCTGCTGGGTGTGTAGCAGTTGTTCTTTTTGGAGGTTTAACAATATTTTTTGATGATGAGTTTTTTATAAAAATCAAACCAACTATTGTTTCAATAATTATAGCAGGTGTCTTAGCATCTGGAAAAATTTTAGGAAGAAATCCTCTTGCAGCTATTATGAAGTCAGCTGTAAACTTAGACAATGAAGGATGGAATAAATTAACATGGCTCTGGGTAGGCATGTTCATAATTATGGCGGTTGCGAACGAAATAGCGTGGCGAAATTTAACAACCGACCAATGGGTTTCTTTTAAAGCTTTTGGTATCCCAATATTATCTTTAGGATTTGGGTTGTTATCTTTGCCAATAATGCAAAAACACCAAATAAAAAAGGACTAATTTACTTTTCTAATGTTTCAAGCTTCTTTATTAGTTCCAAAGATATTTTTGAATTTGGAGGTAGAGTAGCTATTAATTTATTCCAATATAGCTTTGCTGTGTTATTCTCGCCATTATTAAAAGCTTTAAGACCCTTAAAAAATAAAGCGTCAACGTTGTTTGGTTCTTTAATTAAAATGTCATCAATTAGTTTGTCTGTTTCTAGCGTAAATTTAGGTTTATCTTGAGGTGGTAACAATTCTTTTAAAAGAGTTTGTTTCAAAATAATTGAGGGTTTAATCTCAATAGCTGTTCTAAGAGCTAACAATGCTTTATCATTCTCTTGTAGATATTTGTAAGAATTAAATAATCTTATCCAACCTTCAAAATCATCTTTTTCTTTGGTAAGCCTGCTTGCTAGTTGTTCAACCATTCCATAGATTCTTATTTTTTGTTCTTTTTCGGATAGATTTAAAATGTTTGTAGCAACGTCATTGTTAATATTTTTATTACTTTTAAGTTGAATATTTATCTCTTTTTGACTTATGCCTATATTTTTTGCTGCTGATTTTATATTTATTTCTAGATTTTTTTTCCAAGTATCATTTTTAATAGTGCTATTGTATAATTTTATCCATATTTTCAAAGCTTCATCTTCATTTCCAATTTGAGATTGTCTTAGGCCGTTTAAAAAATTTGCTCCGGGATCTAATGGATTTTCGATTAGGACCTCATCAACAAGTTTTTTAGCTTTAGTTGTTACCTGGCCATTAGCTTTTCTTACAATAGCTTGTGCAAGCAATGATTTAATTTTTGGTGATGAATTGATTGAATTTAGTTTTGTCAAAGAAGCGATCTCAGCTTCAATTTTATTAACTTTGGAGGCAACCTCAGCTAATTTTAAAAGTATTTGAATATTATTAGGTTCTTTTTTTAACGCTATATTTAATTCATTAAATTTTTGTAAGTTTTTGTCAAAATTTTTATTTTTTTGTGCCTCAGTTTCTTTGAGTTTATCTCTCTGTGAATATAATTCTTTTATATTTATAAATGGGTTACCGACATAGTTGTATATTAGGGAACTAAGTGTGAATAAAAATAATACAATAAATATAAAAGTAATATTTTGTATTTTATAAATTGATTTTCTTTCATTAGAAAGTTTGATGATATCGTTTTTAAAAACATATAAGATACTAATAAAGCTTATGATTAAAATTATAAGAAATATCATTATTAGATCTTTTCAATTAAAATTTATTTTTTAAAAAATTTAGTTATATAAACTGTACTGAATACTAGAATAATAAAAGGTAAAAACCATAACAAAATAGTATTTTTATTTAGAGGTGGTTTTAGTAAAATATAATCACCATATCTGTCTCTTAGAAATTTATAAACATCATTTTCATTAAGACCTGCTTCTAATTTTTCTTTAATTAATTTTTTTAAATCTTTAGCTAATTCTGAGTTAGATTCATCTATACTTTGGTTTTGACATACTAAACATTTAATATTTTGAGCTATTTCTCTTGTTTTATTTATAATTGAGTTAGTCTTGAAATCATTTTCATTTGCCAAGGCTAAATGAGAGATAATAATTAGAAAAAATGATATTAAAGATAAATTGATGTATATTTTCATTTTTTATTACTTTTTATTATAGGTAACACTTCGGAGTTAAAGGTATTATATAAAAGTGGTCCTGCATGCCGATAAATGATTTCACCTTTTTCGTTTATTAAAAACGTTTCAGGCACTCCATATACTCCCCATTCTATAGCTACTTTGCCGGAATCATCTATGCCAATTTGGTCATAAGGATTTCCAAACTCTTCAAAGAACTTTTTTGTATCAATTGGTTTATCTTTATAGGCAATTCCAACTATAGGAATAATCTTTGATAAATCTTCAATAATAGGTGCTTCTATCCTACAAGGAGCACACCAAGAGGCAAAAAAATTTACTGCAAAAACTTTGTTTTTATATTTTTCAAACTTCAATTCTTCATCATTAGTAATAAGGTTATTATCAGCATGTTGAATTATGATATTAGGAATTTTATTGCCAATTAATTGAGATTTTAAAATATTTTGTTTTGCAGGGTTTTGTTTTAGTTCGTAAAGAAAAAAGCAAAATATTATAACTATGAATGAAAATATAATAAGTGGGAGAAATCTGAAAACAAAAGACCTAGTTTTCATTTAAGCCAACTTAACATTTTTTTTGCCAGCATTTTTATGTTGGAAAAATGATAACAAACCACCTAAGGCCATAAAAAAAGCTCCACCCCATATCCATGATACTAATGGGTTAAAATATACTCTTAATGACCAACCTGTTTCATTATCTCCTTCTCCTAAAACAATGTAAGTGTCTCCCCAAAAGCTTGGTAGTATAGCGGCTTCTGTTGTTTGACTTTGTTCAGTTGGATAAAATCGTTTCTCTGGTTTAAGGTATCCTAAAAATTTATCATTTTCATATAAAGTGAAAGTAGCCATTTCGGATTGAAAATTTGGACCTTTTAAATTTTCAAAACTTTTAAACTTTAATAATTTGTCTGCAATATAGAAAGAGTCACCAATATTTTTCTTTCCACTAAATTCTGTCTTAAAAAATTGTTCGCCAGTTACACCAGCTAAAAAAATTGCAACTCCTAAGTGAGCAACATTCATTCCTGTAATATTTTTTGAAAAATATAAAAACACATTTTTAATTTTATTAATTTTGACTTTTGATCCTTTTATTTTGATAAAAAACTCACTAAAAACTCCAATAAATAACCAAAACGATAAAGTACCACAAATTATTGCAAAAATTGTTGAACCTTTCATGCTATATAGAATGAAGGCTGCTATTAGTGAACTTATTGTAAGTATTGTAATTATTTTTGCTAAGTTTCTAGGTTTGCCTTTTCCCCAGTTCAGAAACGGAGCAATTGCCATCAACAAAATTACTGGTGTCATGATAGGGGCAAATGTAGCATTGTAATATGCCGGACCAATTGAAATTTTAGCCCCACTAATAGCGTCTAAGAATAATGGGTATAATGTTCCTATTAGGACAGTAACGGTAGCAGTAGAAAAAAATAAATTATTTATTAAAAGTGCACTTTCTTTGCTTATAAAATTAAATTGTATCTTTTGTTCTTTGAAAAGAGAGCTTTTAAGAGCGTATAAAATTAAAGGTCCACCAACTGATATAACTAGAATTACTAAAATGAAAATACCCCTAGATGGATCTGATGCAAAAGAATGAACTGATGTTAACAAACCTGACCTTACAATAAATGTACCTAATAACGAAAATGAAAACCCTAAAATTGATAAAAGCACACACCAATTAATGAATATAAGTCTTTTCTCTAGCATTCTGATTGAATGCAGTAATGCTGTCGCAACTAACCAAGGCATGAAAGAAGCGTTTTCAACAGGGTCCCAAAACCACCAACCACCCCATCCTAATTCATAATAAGCCCACCAACTTCCAAGGGCTATACCAAGAGTTAAGGCAGACCAAGCAATTGCAATCCAGGGTCTAATTTGTTGTGCCCATTCTCTATTAATTTCCCCTGTAATGAGAGCGGCAACTGCAAAAGAAAAGGAAACTGATAAACCAACATAACCAATATAAAGCATTGGTGGGTGAAATGCTAAACCAGGATCTTGAAGTAGGGGGTTTAGACCTCTTCCTTCGGATGCTAATGTATCCACTCTTTCAAAAGGGTTGGATGTGAAAAGAATAAAAGCCAAGAACAAACATAAAATTACAGTTTGAACCCCAATAATTGAATATAATAATTTATTATTTTTATTTTTTCTAGAAACCCAAAAGGTAAAAAAAGATAAAATTAATACCCATAGTAATAGTGAACCTTCATGATTTCCCCATGTTCCACTAATTTTGTAAAGCATTGGCTTAAGTGAATGAGAATTATTTGAAACAATTAGTAATGAGAAATCAGAAATAATAAAACTATATGTTAATACAGAAAATGAAATTAATATAAATATGAAATTAATAAGTACACTTTTTTTAATTACTTCGAGGGTTAACTCATTAAAATTATTTAAATTAAAAATCCAAAAAATTATCTGCATTATTGATGCGACAAATGTTAAGATAAGGAATATATGACCTATTTCAGGTATCATTAGTTATCTTTGCCTTTCCAGGAACCATTTTTCTTTAACGCGTCTGCTACTTCAGGAGGCATATAATTTTCATCATGCTTGGCAAGCACTTGATTTGCTATCAGTTTATCCTGATTGAAGATACCTTCAGCAACAATACCTTGTCCTTCTCTGAATAAATCTGGCAGTTGCCCATCAAAAATTACTGGTATTTCACTTTTCTTATCTGTGATTGTAAACTCTACAATATTTTTATTTTTTATCACTGAATTTTCAAGGACAAGTCCCCCAACTCTAATTTTACTTTCAATATTTTTACTGTCCGCATATTTGTTTTTTAACTCATTGGGAGTATAAAAATAAACAATGTTATCCCTGAGAGCAATTAATACAAGTTGTGTAGCTACCGCTATTGTAAGGATAATTAAGGTGATTATGAATAATCTTCTATATTTTGGGTTCATTATTATAGCTGCATTTATAAAATAGATTATAAGAAATTAAATATTCTTTTTTGTTAATTGATTTAACATTCTTTTTGCTTTTTGGAACTTATGAATTGATCTTATATATAACAAGGATAAGCAGAATAAAGTTAAGAAATAACTTGGCCATATATAAACTTTGTATTCATCCATTTCCCATAAAATTTCAAACATAAACAGCTCTTTTAAGAAAATTCTTTTAAGTTTAATTTTAAGATTAATGCTTCACATTTTTTTTCCATTAACATTGTTTTGACGTTTATAATTATCAGATATAAGGAAAACAAACTAAAGCCTACCATCATCAAGGCAAGAGGAAATAACATTTCTTTATCAATTGAAGGACCATCCATTCTCAGAATACTTGAGGGTTGATGCAGGGTATGCCACCAATCAACAGAAAACTTAATAATTGGTAGATTAATTAGCCCTATTATGGCTAGTACTGAAGCAGTTTTGGATCCATCAATCTTTCTTTCAAAGGCATTGCTTAAAAGAATAAATCCTAGATAAAAAAAGAACAATATTAGCATTGATGTTAATCTAGCATCCCAAACCCACCAAGTACCCCACATTGGCTTTCCCCATAAAGAGCCAGTAATTAAGGTCAAAACAGAAAAAATAAGTCCAATAGGGGCTATAGCATTTGCTATTAAGTCAGCTAATGGATGTTTCCATACTAAATAAAAAATGCATGAGATTGCTAGACTAAAATACAAAAATGATGCAAGCCATGCAGACGGGACATGAACGTACATTATCCTCACAGCATCGCCCTGTTGATAATCTTTTGGGCTGTCAAATAGTCCATAATAAAGCCCTAAAGAAATCATCGTTGTAGATAATATGATCAAAGGTAATTGAAGGTTACCTGTTAATCTTGAAAATCTATGAGGATTTGCTAGCCAATCAAACACGAACGAATTTATCTCCAATTAATAGGTCTTTAATATTTTTATAACTAAACTTTTTCAACGTGCAATTGCTATTCTTATCAACAAAGCAGAAATAAATGGAGATATAACTAAATATATCAGTGTAAAAGCTATCAATAAAAGTAAGTTGTTAATAGGTTCTTGCCCTATTTTTATCGCTTCATTTATTCCTACACCAAATATTAAGATAGGGATCATTAATGGTATGATCAATATAGGGAGCAAAATATTTCCTCTTTTTGCTCCTAATACTAAAGAAGCGCCATTTAACCCAATTAAAGATATAGCAAGACCACCAATTGACATGCCTAAAATCAACCAGGGCATTTGTTCTTTACCTATATTAAGTAAAATAAGAAATATAGGCGTACTTAAAATTAAAGGAAATATAATCATTATCCAATGTGAAATACTTCTGGATAATAGTACAATTTCAAGGGGTATAGAACTAGTAGCTAGTTGGTCAAACCAACCATTTTCAAGATCTTTTTTTAGAGTTTTTTCTAAAGAGGGAATTATCGCTAAAATTAAACCAACCCATATTATAGCGTTTGAGATTATATCTAAATTTTTTTTAATAGGTCCAATCCCAAACGTGAATAGTATTATGATCAAAAGCATAAAACTTATTATTGCAATAATGTCTATCAACGATCGATAATTAATTAATAAATCTCTTTTTAGATGTGTAATGAACACTAATGTCCAGCTTAAATTGTTTGAACTCATGACATTTTCTTTTCTTTTATCAAATCTAAATCTAAAATTTCATGTTTTCTTTTAAATAAGTTACTGTCGTGTGTAGTGAGAATTATAGTTCCGTTTGTTTTTAAAAAATTGTTTATTAATTCCTTAAAAAGTAAGGTGCTTTTTTCATCAAGATCGTTAGAAGGTTCATCTAGTAGCCAAAACTTTACTTCAAAAATAAAAGAAAAATATAATCTAGCCAAAGCTGCTCTTTTTTTTAAACCTTCAGAGCATTGTGAAATATACAAATTAGAAAATTTTTCCATATCCACGCTTCTTAATGCTTTAATTAGATTTTCTTTAGAGGTTGACCAACCCTTCATTTGTAACCACGCTAATAAATTTTCTAAAACAGTTAACTCTTGTGAAAGACCTTTTTTAGCATCAACATAAATTAGTTTTTCAACCCAAAGGCTTTTATCTAAGTTAACATCAACGTTTTGATATGAAATATTACCTTCTTCAGCTGGTATAAAACCTGCGATAGTTCTTAGTAAGGTAGTCTTCCCAGAACCATTTTTACCTTTTACAAGCGTTAAACATGATGATTTGAATGAGGTGTTAAGGTTAGAAAATACAATACTGTTTCCTCTTAATATGGTCAGGTTATTTAGTTCAAGCATAGATCTTCCAAGTTAAAACTTTACAATTCCTATTTTTATATAATTATTAAACAAAAGTCTTGTAAGTTAATTAAGTTTTTGCTGCAGTTTTATTATTCTTAATTGCCTCTTATTGATTGGCTTGACTAAATTATAATTGTTTTAAATTTTGTATTGGTATTTCTCATGAATAAAAAACCCTTAGAAGGTATAAGAATTATTGATGCTTCTTCAATATTAATGGTGCCATATTGTACAAGATTATTAGCTGATATGGGTGCTGAAATTATAAAAGTAGAGACTCTCAATGGAGATAACACTCGCTATATCGGTCCCAGTGTAAATAAAGGTATGGGTGCTGTATTTCTTAATATAAATAGAAATAAAAAAAGTATTTGTATTGATTTAAAATCGGCTGAAGGCAGATTAATTATTTATAAATTGATAAAAATATCTGATGTATTTGTATCCAATATTAGAAAAGCTTCTCTAAATAAAATAAAATTAAGGCATTCAGATTTCAAAAAACTTAATCCCAAGATAATCACAGCGAATGCTGTAGGCTTTTCTTCTGAAGGACCGTATGCAGGTTTGCCAGCTTTTGATGATACTATACAAGCGATAAGTGGGATGGCAGCCTATCAAGAAGTTTATTCAAGTCAACCTAGTTACACTTCTGGAGCAACTGCTGATAAAGTTACTGGTATTATGCTTGGCATGTCTATACTAGGTGCATTATTTAATAGAGAAAAAAATGGGACAGGAGCAGAGATAGAAGTTCCTATGATGGAAACAATGGTTGATTTTACACTTGTTGAACATCTCTATGGTTTTAACTTTATACCACCAAAAGCACCACCAGTTTATCCTAGACAATCATCACCTAATAGAAAGCCTTATAAGACCAAGGATGGTTTTGTTGCAGTACTTCCTTATAGCGATGAACAATGGTTACGATTTTTTAAATTAGTAGGTAAAGAAGAAATTTTAAAAGATACAAGATTTTCAACTCTTAAAAGTAGAAATGAAAATATAGATTTATTATATCAAATGCTTTCAAATGAACTTACAAAAAAAGAAACTGACTATTGGCTTGAAGCACTTAAAAAAAGTGATATTCCGGCAGCTAAAGTTAATTTCCCTGAAGAAATTTTTAAGGACAAGCATCTTCAAGAGACAAATTTTTTTAGAGAAACAAATCATCCTTCTGAAGGAAATCTTCTATATCCAAAGTTTCCTGTGAAATTTGAAAATACCAATAATGATGAAACATTACACGCACCTAATCTCGGAGAAAATACAAAAGAAATTTTAGTTGATTTAGGCTATTCAGAATTTGAGATTGAGACTTTAGTTACTAAAAGTATAATCAAAATTTAGAGTGAAAAGGGAAGTAAAATGAAAATTAATAGAGTTGGATTTGTTGGTCTGGGTGCTATGGGCTCTGTAATGTCTCCATTACTTGCAAAAGCAGGCTATCAAGTTCTAGGTTATGACTTAATAGCAAAAATTGAAAAATCATCAGGGGTAAAACAATTAGATACATTAGATGGTTTTGTCGAGATCGATGCTGTTATTCTTATGTTACCAAATAGTAAAATAGTATCAGAAGTCACAACCAAACTTTTAGAATTAAATAGTCAATTTATTATAATAGACATGTCTTCCAGCGATCCTCGTGAGACTAAAAAACTAGGTAATATTATTAGTTCTAAGGGTTTAAAGTTTATAGATGCTCCTGTTTCTGGAGGAGTATCAAGAGCAAAGATTGGTGATTTGATGATTATGGCAGGGGGTAATGAAGAAGATATTTTAGAAGTAAATGATCTTTTATCTATAATGGGAACAGTCCAATATGCAGGACCGTTAGGTTCTGGCCACGCTATCAAGGCCCTTAATAATTATGTATCTGCTGCTGGATTAATTGCTAGTTTTGAAGCCTTAAAAACAGCTCGTTCATTTGGAATTAAACCAGAAAATTTTTTAAAAATTATAAATGGAGCTACAGGTAAAAATAATACAACTGAAGTTAAATTGGACAAGTTTGTTGTATCAGAAAAATTTAATTCTGGGTTTGCTTTGGATCTGATGGTAAAAGATGTATCTATTGCTAATAGTTTAATTAAAGACTTGTCTTCTGATAATCCACTTTCAAACGATGTTCGTAATTATCTTTCTAAATCTCTAGATTTGCTTGGAGGTAACCCAGACCATACAGAAGTTTATAAAGTAATTAAGAAATAACTTTCATTATCATATTAACCTCTTAGTAATGAAAAAGAGAATTATTTCATTTGAAGTTGAGTTAGGGTAGTAGTGCTAGTATTTAACTCCAAACTCATTTTAAATTCTATTAGAGAAGGACCATCAACTTCCATAGCTTTCTTAATTGTTGGAATAACTTCTTCAACTTCATTTATTGTAAAACATTTTAAACCAAAACTTTCACCATATTTAGCGAAATTGGGATTTACTAAATTTGTTGCATAGTGGTTCCTTGTGGGAAAGTGTACTTCTTGATGGTATCGAATTGTTCCATAATGCTGATTATTTGCAACTATAACTCTAATTTTTGCTTTTTGTGCTACTGCTGTAGCTAGTTCAGAGCCTGTCATTAATGCTCCACCATCACCCACGATAGAAAAGATCTGTCTGTCTGGATATCTAAGTGACGCTGCAACTCCAGCAGGAATACCCATTCCCATAGCACCTATTTCTGATCCTATTAATCTCATTGACGATTTAAAAGGAAATCTATGATGCATCCAACTTGTAAAATTCCCAGCATCATTGGTTATAATAGAATTTTGAGGTGCAAGCTTACCTAAGCCATCTATTAAATGTGCAAAGTCCAAGCCATCATTAGCATTGCGAGGAGGTTTGGTAGCATCATTTTCTAAATATCTTTTGTGGCACAATTTAACCCATTCATCTTTATTAGAACTTGTTTTGGTATCTTCAATTAATGAAAGTTGCTCTAAAAAATTTTCACCATCCGCAACTATACTTAAGTCTGTTCTAAAAATTTTACCAATACTATTGGGGTCAGGTAAAACATGTATAAATTTTTGTGTTGATGATGGAAACTTGTAAGCCATATTGGGTACCCCATTAAACCTATGCCCTACAACTAGTACCAAGTCTGCCTCAAGAGCATTTTGCCTAATAGGTTCAGGTGGTCTTAAACCCAATTCACCTGCGTAATGTTTATGGTCATGAGAGAAAATATCTTGATGTTCATATGTACATAGTACGGGAAGATTGTATTTTTCAGCTACAATTTGAACAAGCTTTCTTGCTTTGTCTGATACATGAATTTGTCCACCAACAACAATAACTGGTCTTATAGCAGAATTTAATTCATCAGATACTTCTTTTACTTTTGAAGGAAAGGCAAGTGGTGGATTGATTTTAATTTTCTTTACGTCTTCAATTTCAACTTTTGCCTCTAGTACATCTGTGGGAATAGCAATTACAACTGGTCCAGGAATACCACTTTCAGCAATATGAAAAGCTCTTGCTGTTACATTCGCAATTTCACTTGGTGTATTAATTTGTTCAATATGTTTGGCCATATCAGAAAAAGTTTTATTAAAATCCATTTCTTGCAAATGCATTTTACCAGTACTAATTCTATTTACTTGGCCAATAAATAAAACCATTGGGATTCCCCCTTGATGTGCGGAGTGCACAGCAATAGAGGCATTAGTTGCTCCTGGGCCTCTGCTAACGAATGCAACACCTGCCTTACCTGTACACTTGGCGTCAGCTACTGCCATAAACCCTGCGCCTCCTTCATGCCTACAAGTAACAACGTCTATTCCAGGCGAATGTAATAACTCGTCCATTA
The DNA here is from genome assembly GCA_038131365.1 of Candidatus Marisalimonas marina. Lineage (GTDB taxonomy): Bacteria > Pseudomonadota > Alphaproteobacteria > Puniceispirillales > Marisalimonadaceae > Marisalimonas > Marisalimonas marina. Next base: position 189,463 of record JAYPPH010000006.1, read on the forward strand.
CTGACAAATAAGATTCACCAGGCACACAAAAAAATCTGTCTACACCATGATTTTTAAGGGTCTGAACAAAAACAGAAGCAGCTTTTTTAGTCATTTGAATAATCTTCCTTAATTTTTATATTGTTGGTTTCTTCCCACCATCTAGATTTATTTCAGTACCAGTGAGATGACGCATTTTAGGATTACATAAAAAATAAGTTAACTCTGCAACTTCCTCGGGGGTACCAAATCTGTCTAAACCAATGTTCTGGAGTGCTTTTTTTTCTGCTTCATCATAACTAATTCCCTCTCTATCTGCATTGCTTTGGATAATAGTTATTAAACGGTCTGTTGAAGTCATGCCTGGGTTAATTGAGTTCACGTTAACACCATCTGATAAACCTCTTTTTGATAAAGCTTTTGTAAAGTTTAAAAATGCGGCATTAACGGCTCCACCTACCATAAAAAATGGATCTGGTGAGTGGCTCATTGCACCATTGATTGAAACTATCCATCCTTTATTTTTAGAAAGAGTTGGCCAAAAAGCTTTTGACAATCTCACAGCACTATAAAATTTGAGTGCAAATCCGTCTTCAAAATCTTCAAAAGGTTGTGTAATAAAATCACCACTTTTAGTAGCTCCAGCACTAAAAACTAAAGTGTCAAAATTTTCAAATTTATTTTCAATTATTTTAATTGCACTTTCGCATCCTTCTTTTGTTTTTAGATTTGACGCATGAAAATAAATTTTACTTTTATATTTTTTTTCTAATTCAGATGCTGTTTTTTTTAAATTTTCTTCATTAGATGCTAATAAAAAAACATCTATGTTTTCTTTTGCAAAACGTTCTGCTATCGCCTTCCCAATTCCTTTACTGCCTCCAGTAATTACTGCTTTTCTATTTATATTGTTCATTTATTTCTCCTAGAATATTTTTATATTATAGATCATTTTAAAAAGTGTATATTATATTTTATAGAGATCTTAATTATCCATAAGAGTAATTAAATGAATTCAATCCGTAAAAATCTCTCTAACAAAAACTCAAATGTTAAGGCCATCTTAGGCCCAACTAATACTGGTAAAACATATTATGCCATGGACAGAATGCTTGCCCATTCATCAGGTGTTATTGGATTCCCCTTAAGATTACTAGCTAGGGAAAATTATGATAAGGCAGTTTCACAAGTTGGAATATCTCAAGTTGCACTTGTAACAGGTGAAGAAAAAATTATTCCTCCTTATGCTAAATATTTTTGCTGCACTGTAGAATCTATGCCTTTAAATAGAGAATTTTCGTTTGTTTGCGTAGATGAAATTCAATTAGCTGCTGATCCAGATAGAGGATATATTTTTACTGATAGAATTTTACATTCCAGAGGGCTGAAAGAAACTGTTTTACTAGGTGCAGAAACTATACGTCCATTATTACAGAAAATCCTTCCAGATATTATTATTGAAACAAGGCCTAGACTATCAACCCTTAGTTACATAGGTGTAAAAAAATTAACCAGGCTAAAACCTAGATCCACTATTGTAGCATTTTCTGTGCCTGAAGTTTACAAAATTGCAGAATTAATCAGAACAAAAAAAGGTGGAGCTGCCATTGTGATGGGAGCGTTGTCACCAAGAACAAGAAACTCCCAAGTTGATCTTTATCAAAATGGTCAAGTTGATTATCTGATTGCCACAGATGCTATTGGTATGGGTTTGAATATGGATATAGATCATGTTGCTTTTGCTTCAGACTCAAAGTTTGATGGCAACATACCAAGATACCTTACGCCACCAGAAATAGCTCAAATAGCTGGCAGGGCAGGACGAAGCACTAGAAATGGAACCTTTGGTGTTATTGACGAAAGTTTAAAGTTTGATGAAGAAACAATAGAGCAAGTTGAAAGCCATTCTTTTTTTCCACTTAAGAATTTGTGGTGGAGAAATACAGATTTAAATTTTAGTTCAGTTAATAAATTAGTTAAATCACTAGATAAGGCACCTCCATTTAATTTTATGAGAAAAAAAGTAGGCGCTTTAGATGCTATTTGTTTAACACATTTATCACAAATTGATACCATTAAGGCTAAGATTGAGAATGAAGAAAATCTGTCTCTTTTGTGGAATATTTGTCAAATTCCAGACTTTAGTAATACCCTTTCGGGAATGCATTTTAACTTGCTAGAAAAAACTTTTGAATTATTATTATCTAAAGGTAAGTTAGATAATGAATGGATAAAGTCTCAAATTACCAGACTTGATAGGTATGATGGTGAAATTGATACCTTATTAAATAGAATTGCTAATGTAAGAACTTGGACATTTATTACTAATAGAAGTAATTGGTTGGATGAAACTGAATATTGGCAAGATCAAGCAAAAACAATAGAAGATAAATTATCCGATGAGTTACATGAGAGATTAACTCAAAGATTTGTAGATAAAAAAATTGTTGTCTTAAACAAAACATTAAAAGAGTTTAATAATTTGGAAGCAATCGTTAGAATAGACGGTAAAGTATTTGTTGAAGGTGAAGAAGTTGGAACCTTAAAAGGTTTTGACTTTATACCAACTTTATCAGATGGAGAGAATGCAGCTCCTATATTGTCGGCGGCTAGAAAAACATTACCAAAAGAAATCAGTCGACGTGTCAAAGAGCTTCTTATGTCTGATAATGCTGCATTTAAATTTGATAATGATGGTAATATTTTATGGCAAAGTAATATTGTTGCTTCTTTAGTTAATGGAGAAAACATTTATTCTCCAAAAATTAATATTAATTCTTCTGAACTATTATCAGATGAACAAATCAAACAAATTCAACTAAGAATAATTGAAGCTGTTGAAGGTAATATTAAAAGTATTTTATCAGAGGCAATAAATCTTAAAGATCCCTCTTTTCAAAAAATTGAGAAAAAACATTTTAACAATAACCAAAATGAAGAAAAATCTGCAGAAGAAGAAAAACTTCCTATTATTAACTTGTCTGGTAAGGCTCTTGGAATTGCATATGAGGTTTATGAGGGATTGGGATCAGCGAAAACAAGTAGCCTTTCTATGTCAATAAATACTCTCTCTGATGATGAAAAAACACAATTAGCAAAATTAGGACTTCGATTGGGTATTGAAACTATATATCTACCTAACCTTCTTAAGCCATCAGCTATAAAATTAAGAGCTTTATTATGGTCTGTTTTTTATCAAAACTTTCCAGATCATGGGACGCCTCCTGACGGAAGAGTGAGCGTGATTATGCAGCCTGAGGCTAATCATGACTTCTTGAGAGCTATTGGATTTGTTCCTTTAGGAGATTTGGCTCTCAGAGCAGATATTGCTGAAAGACTATCTGCCCTAATAAGGCTAGAGGCAAGATCTGGTAGGTTTAGAATTACTGATGCTATGTTATCTATTGCTGGGTCTACAAAAATCCAAATGGAAAAAATTTTATATGAATTAAATTATGTAAAAGTTGGAGAGGAACCATCAAATCTGGCTGATCAAATTCCGATTTTGATTTTTGAGCGTAAAAAGAATAATAAAAAAATTAAAACTAAGCATTTGAGCCAAAAAAAGGACAAACTTTTGACTTCAAAATCTAAGAAAAATCTTAAAAATGAAAAAAAACTAGATCCATTATCACCATTTGCAATCTTGAAATCTCTTAAAACTAAATAATTTCAATGAATGAAGAAAAATTAGATAATAAATCCATAAGACTCGATTTGTTTTTATTCTATATAAGAATTTTCAAAAGTAGAAACCTAGCATCAAAGTTTATAAACTCTAATAGATTGAGAGTTTCAGATATGGTTACTCAAAAGCCACATAAATTAATATCAATAAGTGATGTAATAACATTTTCAATCAATAATATGATTAAAGTAATAGAGGTAACAGATATTCCAGTCAGAAGAGGTTCTTATGTTGAATCTTTAAATTATTATAAAGATATTAGTCCTATCCAAAAGACAGAAAAAAAAGAAGAAAAAATTCCAATATTAAAATTTGTTGAGAGAGTTGGCCGGCCAACAAAGTTAGAAAGACGACAAACAGATAAATTAATGAGAAGAGATTAAGATTTTACAATCTGCACTTGTATTCATTTTTTTTGTGGTTTAAACAAACATTTTATTGAGATAATTATGACTTATATTGTAAATGATAAATGTATAAATTGTCGGCATACTGACTGTGTAGAAGTATGTCCTGTAGATTGTTTCTACCTTGGTGAAAATACTATTGTTATTCATCCAGACGAGTGTATAGACTGCGGCGTCTGTGAACCTGAATGTCCTGTTGATGCTATTCAATCTGATACTGATCCAGGCGCTGATCAATGGCTAGAATATAATAGAGAAATGTCAGAAATCTGGCCTAATATTACTATGAAAATAGATCCTTTGCCAGATGCTGAAAAACATGCAGATGAAGAAGATAAATTCACGAAATACGGATCGAAAAATCCTGGTAAGTTATAAATTGGATAGATGAAGTCTTTTATTTGAACTAGTCATTTGGCAGATAATGTGATAGTATTCCTTTTTTTTAATTTCTAATTTCAATAAATTGTAGGGGTGTGCAAATTGTCTAAGAATCAAGATCTAGTAAATTCTTTTATACCTGGTGATTTTGTTGTTTATCCAAGTCATGGTGTAGGGAAAATAATTGGTACAGAAAAACGTAAGGTTGAAGATTTAGAATTAGAGTTATTAGTTGTTAGGTTTGAGCATGAAAGAATGACTCTTAGAGTTCCACTTTCTAAAGCCAAAGAATCAGGTTTAAGAACTTTATCTAGTAAAGTGCAAATGGAAGAAGCTATTGTAACTCTTAAAGGCAAGGCAAAGCTTAAAAAAACTATGTGGTCACGTCGCGCTCAAGAGTATGAGACTAAAATTAATTCAGGTAGTCTTGTTTCTATCGCCGAAGTTGTTAGGGATTTATATAGAAAAGACGATCAAGGCGAGCAGTCTTATTCTGAAAGGCAGATGTATCAAGCTGCCATAGAGCGTTTGGCAAGCGAGTTTGCTGCTGTAGATAACACAGACAAAGATAGTGCGGTCACGAAGCTTGAAAAAATAATTGATGATAATGCTGAGGAAGCAGCTTAGTTATATTATTTTAATCAACATAAATGTTAAATTTTAAACAAAAAGCTAAAACTCTTTTTGAATGCCTACCCTCTTATAACGAAGGTTACCTTGAGGTTAGTGGTGGTCATTCAATCTACTATGAAGAATATGGCAACCCAAAAGGAAAGCCGGTCTTGTTTCTTCATGGAGGCCCTGGTGCTGGTTTTTCTAATTCTCATAAAAGTTTTTTTGATCCTAAAATTTTTAGAGTTATTTTTTTTGATCAAAGAGGTTCTGGAAAAAGTATTCCATATGCTGAAATAAAAAATAATACTACTGATTTATTGTTATCTGATATAGAAGCCCTGAGATCCTTTTTAAATATTGATAGATGGCTTCTTTTTGGAGGTTCATGGGGCAGCACTTTAGCTCTTATATATGGAATTAAGTTTCCGGAAAAATGTACAGGTTTTATCCTAAGAGGTATATTTCTTGGATCCAAGAGTGAAGTTAATTGGTTTTTATATGAAATAAAAAGATTTTTCCCAGAAGCATACAATAAATTTATCTCATACGTACCTTTAAGCGAAAGGGGAAATATACTTAACTGGTTTTATGATCAACTAAATTCTCAAGATAGATCTACAAATTTAAAAGCTGCTTCCGTTTGGGCAGAGTATGAAAATTCTTGCTCCACACTAGAGTTTGTAGAACGACCAATATCAGGAGAAAATGCTTTAGCTATATCTAAAATAGAAACTCATTATTTTGTAAATGATTGCTTTATTGATAAAGATTTTATTTTAAATAATATCGATAAAATTAAACACTTGCCGGCAATAATTATTCAAGGAAGACATGATGTGATTTGTCCTCCCTTCAATGCTATAAACTTGTCAAAAAACTGGGAAGCATCTGAAATTCAAATTGTAGATAATGCAGGTCATTCAGCATTTGAGAGTGATATTAGTAGGAAGATTATAAACGCGTTGCACGTAATAAAGTAATAAGTTGCTTAAATTATTATGAAGAGCTAAATTTAAATTTATATTAATTTAAATTAAATTTTATAGGTTACAAGAATATGGCAAGTGACAATACTTTAGATAAAATGTCGTTTGAAGAGGCTATGAAAGAATTAGAAAAACTTGTCGAATCTTTAGATAAGGGAGAAGTCTCGCTTGATGAAGCCATTGCTGCTTATGATAGAGGTTCTCAATTAAAAGATCATTGTCAGAAGAAGCTTAATGAGGCAAAGATGAAAGTGGAGACTATTCAAGCTTCTGATCCTACAAATCCTAATCCTGATAAATTGACACCTTTTAATCCTGATTAGATACGATTAATAGATCAAGTAGTTTAATGGATGATTTTCTAAAAAAACTTGAAAAAAATTCTTATGATATAGACAAATTTCTGGAAAGAAATTTGCCGACTGGAGATTTTCTCAATAAAAGATTAATTGAGTCTATAAAATATTCAGCAATAAGTGGTGGAAAAAAAATAAGAGCATTTCTTGTTATGGAAACAGGAAAGCTTTTAGCCAAAATTTATAATAAAAACCTATCGGAAAAAAAAATTAATGAATTAGTGGTTGTTGCGTCTGCAATAGAAGCAATCCATTGTTATTCATTAATTCATGATGACTTGCCTGCTATGGATAATTCTCCTTTAAGAAGAGGAAAACCTTCAAATCATGTTAAATTTGATGATTATACTGCTATTTTAGCAGGTGATGCATTGCTAAGCTGGGCATTTCAAATTATTGGGGATGCTAATTTTATCCAAGATCCAAAGCAAAGATCTGATATTAGTTTTGAGATTGCAAAAGCCATTGGTCCTAACGGAATGGTTGGAGGACAGCAGGCAGACATGGATTTTAGTAATCAAAACAATCTTAATTTGTCTGAAATTGAGTGGATCCAGAGGCATAAAACGGGTTCTTTAATTTCCTCATGCTGTCTTGTCGCCTGTATTCTATTAGATGCTAATGAAGAAGATAAAAAATCATTAATGAGTTATGCAGACAATATAGGACTTGCCTTTCAAATAGCCGATGATTTACTAGATATTAATGCCAACGAAAAATTAATTGGCAAGCCTGTAATGCAAGATGATAAAAACAAAACTCCAAATTTCGTAACTATACTTGGTGAAGAACATGCCTCAAAAAGAGCATTAGAAACTTCGAAAGAAGCAATAGAAATTATTAGTAAATACCAACCTGGTTCAGAAAACCTTGTATCTTTAGCTAAATATACTGTAAATAGAGACTACTAATTTAGAGAAGTTATAGGTAATTATCGGTAAATGGCGAAAAAAAATAATAAAATTAGCTCGACACCTTTACTTGATCAGATCGACAACCCGGATGATTTAAAATTTCTAAAACTAGAAGATTTAGATAATTTATGCTCTGAATTGCGTTCGGATATGATAGATATTGTATCAAAAACTGGAGGGCATTTGGGGGCTGGTTTAGGAGTTGTTGAATTAGCTGTAGCTATTCACTACGTTTTTAATACGCCAGATGATCGTTTAATTTGGGATGTAGGTCATCAAGCTTATCCTCATAAAATTTTAACTAAGAGACGAAAGCAAATGAACACTCTCAGAAAATCTGAGGGTATTTCTGGTTTTACTAAAAGATCAGAGTCTGAATATGATCCTTTTGGCGCAGGCCATTCATCTACATCAATTTCAGCAGCTTTAGGGATGGCTGTTGCAAGAGACAAATTAGGTAAATCAAATAATGTAATTGCTGTTATTGGGGATGGTGCTATGAGTGCTGGAATGGCTTATGAAGCTATTAATAACGCTGGTGCATTGAAAACGAATTTATTAATAATACTAAATGATAACGACATGTCTATTGCTCCTGCAGTTGGTGGATTGAGCAATTATTTATCAAATGTAGTATCAAGTAGATCTTTTAATAGTGTAAGAGAAATTGCAAAACAAATGGTAAATTTTTTACCTAAAGAGGTTGGCGAAACTGCAAAACGAGCTGAGAATTTGGCACGAAATTTTTTAAGCAATTCAGAAGGCACTATTTTTAGTCAAATGGGAATGAATTACTTAGGGCCAATAGATGGCCATGATATAACATCTTTAGTTAAAATTTTACAAAATTTAAAAGATGGCTCACATGATAAGCCAATTTTATTACATGTAGTGACTGAAAAGGGAAGAGGGCATCCATTTTCAAAGAATTCTCACGAAAAATATCACGCTGTTTCTGAATTTAATTTGATTACAGGAGATACTGTTAAATCTGTTTCTAATGCTCCTACTTATACTAATATTTTCTCAGAGACTTTGTGTAAAATAGCTGAGAAAGACAAAAAGATTTTAGCTATTACGGCTGCAATGCCTTCGGGTACTGGGCTCCATAAATTTGCAGATAAATTTAAAGATAGATTTTTTGATGTTGGTATTGCAGAACAACATGCAGTGACATTTGCAGCTGGAATGGCATCTGAAGGATTAAAACCTTTTGTTGCAATATATTCAACTTTCTTACAAAGAGCTTATGATCAAGTAATACATGATGTTGTGATTCAAAAATTACCAGTCAGATTTATGTTAGATCGTGCCGGTTTTGTTGGGGCTGATGGCGCTACTCATGCTGGATCATTTGATTTAACTTATCTTTGTTGCTTGCCAGATGTGGTTGTGATGGCTCCAAGCAACGAAGCTGAATTAGCAAAAATGGTTTTTACATCTTCTAACTATAATAAAGGCCCAATATTTTGTAGATACCCAAGAGGAGAAGGAGTAGGAGTTGATATACCTAACTCCTTGAGTAGTCTAGAAATTGGTAAAGGTCAGATTGTGCATCAAGGTGAGGGTATAGCTATTTTATCCCTTGGTACGAGATTGAGTGCAGCCTTAAAAGCAAGAGATAGATTGAAAGCTGAAGGATGCTTGATAACCGTAGCAGACGCCCGGTTTGCCAAGCCAATTGATTATGAACTTTTAATAAAGTTATGGAACGAGCACGAAAAACTTATAATTATTGAAGAGGGTTCAGTTGGTGGGTTTAGTTCGCATTGTCTTCATTTTCTGTCTTCTGAAGGGTATCTAAATCAAATAGGTAAAGAGATTAGATGTCTTACTATGAAAGACACATTTTTAGATCATGCATCTCAAAATGAGCAATTAGTCAAATCAGGTTTAGATGTAGATGGATTATTAAATACGATTAATGATATGGTGCCATTTTCAAATTTAAATAATAAAATTCAAATAGGTTGATTATTTAAATTATTAATTAAGGTTTTTACAATAAAAAAAGAACGAATAGATAAACTTCTAGTCAATAAAGGCTTTGCTAGAAGTAGAGAACAAGCTAACTCCTTATTAATGACTGGAAACGTTTTCGCTAATGGAAACCGAATTGAAAAACCTGGTCAACAAGTATCAATTGAGGCAATGGTTGAAGTGAAATCTAAACCACATCCTTGGGTTTCAAGAGGTGGTATAAAGCTAGATAAAGCGATATCAGAGTTTAGTTTAAGTTGTCAAAAAATAATAGCACTTGATATTGGAGCTAGTACCGGCGGTTTTACAGATGTTTTGTTATCGAGAGGAGCAAACAAAATTTATTCTGTTGATGTTGGGTATGGCCAATTAGACTGGAAATTAAGGAATGATGAACGAGTTATAGTTAAAGAAAAAACTAATGCGCGTTTCCTATCACAAGATATTATTAAAGATCCATTAGATGCTGTTGTTTGCGATGCTTCTTTTATTTCACTCAAAAAAGTTCTTCCAACTGGTTTATCATTTTTAAAACAAAATGGTTGGTTGGCAGCATTAATTAAGCCACAATTTGAGGTAGGTAAAGGGCTTGTTGGCAAAGGAGGTGTTGTTAGAGATCCCAAACTCCATGAAGAGGTTATCAGCAACATTAGTCATTGGCTTGAGCTTGATATGAAAATGAAGTTATTAGGTGTTATTGAAAGTCCTATATTAGGCCCAAGTGGAAACAAGGAATTTGTTGTTGTTGCTAAAAAATAATTTTTTTTTATTATGAATTATTTATTGGGCCAACTTGACTTTCATGTTCTAAGATTTGATCTAGCAATGTGACGGCCATCATTGCTTCTGCAACTGGAACAGCTCTAATCCCAACACATGGATCATGTCTTCCTTTTGTTTTAATTTGAACTGCTTCGTTGTTTATATTTACAGAATTTTTTTCTTTTAGAATGCTACTTGTTGGTTTTACTACGAATCTACATATTATAGGTTGTCCTGACGAAATTCCTCCAAGAATTCCTCCTGAATGGTTAGATCCAAAGTAATAGTCCCCTTTATTATCAGGAAAAATTTCATCATTTGCTTCAAAACCAGTTAATGAAGCTAATTCAAAGCCAGTACCTATTTCAACACCTTTTACGGCATTTATGCTCATTAAAGCTTCTGTAATTTGAGTGTCTAATTTTTTGTATATAGGGCTACCTATACCTTTTGGAACATTTTCGGCAACAACCTCAATTATAGCACCCGTACTATTTCCATTTTTTCTAATTTCATCAAGCCATTTTTCCCATTCTTTTGCTGCTTTTGCATCTGCGCAAAAAAATGGGTTATTATTAATTTCATTCCAATCAAAGTTATCCCTATTAATTTTATTGGGTCCCATTTGAATAACACTAGCTCTGATGTTTATTGGTTTTGCTAATTTGTATTCCAATACTTTAAATGCTATAGCACCGGCCGCAACTCTTACGGCTGTTTCTCTTGCGCTTGATCTTCCGCCACCTCTATAATCTCTTATTCCATACTTATTTTGGTATGTAATATCTGCATGTCCTGGTCTAAACTGTTTTGATATTTCAGAATAATCTTTACTTCTCTGATCTTCATTTTTAATAAGTAATGACATAGGGTGACCAGTTGTCTTTCCTTCAAAAGTACCAGAAAGGATTTCAACAGTATCACTTTCTTTTCTTTGTGTAACAAATTTAGACTGACCAGGCTTTCTTCTATCTAAATAACTTTGAATATCTTTTTCTTCTATTGGTACTAATGGTGGAATACCATCAACAACACATCCAATTGCCTTTCCATGACTTTCACCAAAACTTGTAAATTTAAAGATATGTCCAAAAGAATTACTTGCCATTTTTATCTTTCAAATTAATGGTCTTTTTTATCTGGAGACATATCAGGAGCGTCTATTGCTTTCATGCCAACCACATGATAGCCACAGTCTACATGGTGCGTTTCTCCTGTTACGCCAGTAGATAAATCGGATAAAAGATAAACACCGCATCCACCAACATCTTCTAGTGTCACATTTCTTCTCAATGGCGAATTATATTGGTTCCATTTTAATATATATCGAAAATCCCCAATACCACTTGCGGCGAGGGTTTTAATAGGACCTGCAGATAAACTATTTACACGAATTTTATTATTTCCTAAATCAGCGGCTAAATATCTTACTGAAGATTCAAGCGCAGCTTTAGCAACCCCCATTACATTATAATGTGGCATAACTTTTTCAGCACCATAATATGTTAATGTAATCATTGAGCCACCATTAGGCATCATCGCCGCAGCCCTTCTTGCTACTGCGGTAAAAGAATAGACTGATATATCCATAGTCTTAAAAAAGTTTTCTCTTGTGGTATCAAGATACTCTCCCTTTAATTCTTCTTTATCAGAATAGGCGATAGCGTGGACTATAAAATCTATAGTTTCCCATGTTTCTTTCAATATATTAAATGTTTCATCAATTGCTTCATCACTAGAAACGTCGCAAGGTATTATTATATTAGAGCCAACTGACTCAGCTAATGGGCGAACTCTTTTTTCGAGAGCATCTCCTTGATAGGTAAAAGCAAGCTCTGCTCCTTGCTTGGCAGCAGCAGAAGCAATACCCCAAGCTATGGATCTATCATTCGCAACTCCCATAATGATTCCACGTTTACCGTTCATTATACCATTATTGGAGCTTGTTCCTTCCATAAGTAATTCCTCGTGTTAACTAATATATTCAAAGATTAAATAATATTATATTATACACAGTTTTATAATTAAAATATTATTTTTGTACATTAATTAAGAGAATAACTGATTTTTTTTGTTAGAGTAATTAAATCCCCAGGATTATAGGATCTATTGCTTGTAAAAGAGATTATATCACCATCTACTTCTACATTTAGTTTATAACCCCTTACTTGCTCTATAGTCTCAGTTTGCATGACTTTATTTATACGACAAACCTCTTTTTCAACATAATTTTGATTTGCTTCGGCTTTTTCATTTCTCACTACTTCTGAGCCAATTAGAGCTCCTATAGCAGCAGCACCAGATTTACCTCCGCCTGAGCCAAGTTGGTTTCCAATAGCTCCACCTATAAGGGCACCTATAAAGTTATCAGCACCAAATTTCTGTGCATTTTGATTGACTGGTACTCTTTGTATTGAACATGTTTTTTGGTTTCTAGGCACTCGCTGTTCTGAATAAGTTTTAAGTACCTCTACTGATGATACTGTCCCAGTTACTTGATAAAAGTTTGTTTTGGAATAGCTATTACTAGAGAGTAAAATAAAAAAACTAAGAAATAGAAAATGTTTTTTATTCATATGAAACCTCATTCAATTACTTTTAATTTTTATACTAAACCTTATATGTATAAAATATGGCAAAATTAGTACTTTTTATAAAAAATGGAGATGGTAGTTGGAATTAGACAAGATAGTAGACCCGATATTGCTGTTTAAGCAATGGTTATCTGAGGCTGAAAAAAAAGAAATTAGAGATCCTAATGCTATGCAGATAGCAACGGTTTCAAAAAATGGAATGCCATCTGTCCGTACTGTTTTATTAAAAGATATTATTGATGGTAGTTTTGTATTCTATACTAATTATGAGAGTCGCAAGTCGAATGAAATAAGTGAGACAGGAAAAGCAGCTATATGCTTTTATTGGAAAAGTTTAAATCGACAAGTTAGATTAGTAGGAAATATAAAGAAAGTACCCGAAGATATTTCTGATAAATACTATCAAACTCGATCAAGAGGAAGCAGAATAGGGGCTTGGGCGTCAAAGCAATCAAGAGAATTAGAATCTCGTGAAGCTTTAATGGAGGAAGTTAGGTTATTTGAATCAAAGTATACTGACGATATTCCTAGACCTAGCCATTGGGGTGGTTATGCATTGACACCTTGTGAGTTTGAGTTCTGGCAAGATGGTGATTTCAGGTTACATGATAGATTCATTTTGAAACCGACTAAAATCAAAGATCAGTGGATTGCTAAACGCCATTATCCTTAGTGCCGATGTCTTTTTTATTTATTTCAATAATGCTCATAATTACAAAAATAATATAGCTTATTGCAAGTAGTCCTAAAAAAAATCCAAATCCCGCTTGATATGCTTTAATGGAATACCCTGATTGTTTACCGGGCTCGATCATTTGCATTATAAATCCAATTATATACTGTGCTACAAAAGCCATTAAAAATGTAATTAAATTAACTGCAGTTGAAGCTCTTGCAGCATAACTTGTTGGAAAATTTTGACTTAAACCAGCATATGCAAGTGTGGCAGAAAGCGACGTGATGCTTAAAATGATCCAAGGCCATATTGCTTTTGGGTTTAAACCAAATGTAATTACAGTTAATGGTATCATAAAAACTAACAGAGCTCCTCCCATCACTGCGACTGGTGATATATTAAATTTTCTTAAGTAATCAGTGATGACACCCAAAGATGTTGTTCCTATTGTCATCATAATTGTTGAAATAAAAAGAATATTAGCTATTTCGATTTTGTTAAATTTTCCTATGTCGGACAGCCAAGGCCCAGCCCATAAACCTAATATGGCCATTCCTGTTCCACCTGCAATACCAGATAAAGGACCAATTCTCCAAAATGCATAGCTGGTATATATGTGTTTTAAAACCTGTAAAATAGGTAAAGTTTTTTCTTTATTAGGCACTTCTTTTTTTTCAGGAACTATAAAAAAAATCAAGGCACCAGTAAATATTGTTATTATTCCTAGTAAAAAGTAAATGCCTCTCCAATCTGTAATTTGTAATGCCATTTCTAAAGGGGTTGATGCAACGATTGCACCTAATCCACCTGCTGACATAAAAATACCTATTAGTAATGGTAGCCGATCTTTGGGATACCAATCAGCAAAAGCTTTAAAAGCTCCCATTAAAGCACCAGATACACCTAAGCCTATTAAACCACGTGCTATAACGAGTGACCAAACATCATTTCCTAAACTAAATAAAATTGCTCCTGTAGCAGCAACTAAAAATAAAATACTTTGAACTTTTCTTGCACCAAATTTATCTAAAAGAACTCCTAGAGGTAACTGGAAAAGAGCAAATGTTAGAAAATACGCAGATGTAATTAACCCTAGTTGCTCTGCATTTATACCTAGATCATTACTCAAATAAGGAGCAAGGACAGCATTAGTTGATCTATAAAGGTAGGATAGAAAATATCCACAAGCAAAAGGTAAAAAAATAAAAATAAGTTTCTGTATATTATTTTCAGGAATTTTACTGTTAATTAACTGCATATTTCAAAGACTTAAAACTTATGATTATTTTTTTAATAAATGACAAGATGAAATCAAAATAATTTAACACATTAAGTATTACTAAGATAGCTTAATAATTAGAAAGTTGACCTTTGTTATTTAGAGTATTTATAATAAAAAAAGAGGAGTTTTTTTATGCAAATATCAAAAGAAATTGAAAATATTATTCCAGAAATAAAAAGCTGGAGACATACTCTGCATGCTCATCCAGAACTTGGCTATGAAGAGAAATGGACATCAGACTTTGTTGCCGACAAATTGCAATCTTTTGGTATAGAAGTTCACAGAGGATTAGGAGGTACAGGAGTTGTTGGAATTTTAAAAGGCCTTGATGCTAATTCAGGTGGGGGAGGTAATAAAGCTATTGGTCTAAGAGCTGATATGGACGCTTTACCTATGACAGAAGAAAATGATTTTCCTTATAAATCAAAGTTCGATGGCCGTATGCATGCATGTGGGCATGATGGACATACAGCTATGTTACTGGGAGCAGCCAAATTACTTGCATCAAGAAATAATTTTGATGGAACAGTTTATTTTATATTTCAACCTGCCGAAGAAGGTGGTGGTGGTGGTTTGGCGATGATAGATGATGGACTGTTTGAGCAGTTTCCTATGGATAGTGTGTGGGGAATGCATAATTGGCCAGGTATGGAAGAAGGGACTGTAGCTGTACACAAAGGTTCAGTGATGGCTGCTGCAGATAGGTTTGAAGTTACTGTGAATGGAAATGGAGGCCATGCTGCCATGCCTCAGGCAACAAACGACCCTGTTTTAGCAGTGACCGCAATTATTCAAGCATTACAGCAAATAGTAGCACGCAAACAAAATCCTCTTGATGCTGTCGTTGTTTCTGTTACCCAAATTAATGCAGGTTCTGGTTTCAATATCATTCCTCAAAAAGCAAATTTCATTGGTACTATTAGGACGGTTAATCCATCGACTAGAATAGATGTACATAAACAATTTACACAAATCTGTGAAGCAACTGCGTTAGCATATGGATGTGTTGCAGATGTATCGGTGATAAAGGGTTATCCTGTAACAGTAAATGATATTGAATCTAGTGATAAGGCAATTGAAGTAGCGTCTAGTTTGTTTGGTAAAAATGGTGTAAAGACTAATTTAACTCCTTCTATGGGAGCAGAAGATTTTGCTTATATGTTAGAGAAAACACCTGGAGCATATATATGGCTAGGTGCCGGAGAAGGAAAATCAGGTTGCATGCTTCATAATACTAAATATGATTTTAACGACAATATTTTACCTTTAGGTATTTCGTACTGGGAAAAATTAGTTAAAACCGAATTGCCTCTTAGATAATATTATATAGACTTACTGATTGTTTAGTAATATACATTTTTGCATGAAAAATTTATTACTACTAATAATCATAGCATCTTTAGCACTCATAATAGTAACAATTTTTGCTATTAATTTGTGGTTACAAATGTCAGACGTAACAATTAGTTTTAATGGTAAAATGGCTATTTTTATTGGTGCTTTTTTTACCATACTATTGGGTTCTGGTTTAATGTCGTTGGCCTTTTTTTCTTCACGACATGGTTTTGATGAACAAGTAGATCATGATTTAGAAGCTTTATTTAAAAAGTTTAAAAACCGTTAACATTTATTTACTATTTATGCCTTTGAAATATATTTAAACCTCAGAATATAATTAATTTAATAAACTCACTTAAAACTGCTCTTATTTTGATATTGTTTAGTTTATAAATTTTAATTTACAGGAGTTTTGTTATACAAAAAATATTTAGAGAACTTTCTGAGAAAATATCAGATAGTGAACTACAAGTTTCTAATTTAAAATTTTCATCTATATTAAAATTTAAAACAGAAATTTTAGCTGGGTTGACTGTTGCTTTGGCTCTGGTACCTGAGGCTGTTTCTTTCTCATTTGTCGCTGGTGTTCACCCTTTAGTGGGTTTATATGCAGCTTTTATTGTTGGTTTGATCACCGCTTTGATTGGAGGGCGACCTGGTATGATTTCAGGAGCCACTGGGGCTTTGGCTGTTGTAATGGTTGCTTTGGTTTCTTCCCATGGTGTTGAGTATTTATTTGCAACAGTAATACTAATGGGTATTTTTCAGATTATAGCTGCTTTTATGAGGTTGGGTAAATTTATTAGATTAGTACCTTATCCAGTTATGCTTGGTTTTGTTAATGGGTTGGCTATCGTTATTTTTTTAGCCCAAATGTCTCAGTTTCAAATAACAGATATATCAGGAAATAAACAATGGATGGAAGGGCAAAATCTGTTTGTTATGATATTACTTGTGATTGCAACAATGATTGTAATATGGGGTATTCCTAAAATTACCAACGTTATACCAGCGCCATTAGGTGGCATAATTGTAGTTACCATGATTGTCATTGTTTTAGATGTTGATGTTCCAAGGGTTGGTGACTTGGCATCTATTAAAGGGGGGTTGCCAACATTTCATATTCCTTTAGTACCGTTTAATGTTGATACTTTATTAGTTATACTTCCATATGCTTTAATTTTAGCAACTATTGGATTAATCGAAAGTTTGTTAACACTTAATTTGGTAGGAGAAATTACTGGAAAAACTGGAGGTGCTTCTCAGGAGTGTTTCGCTCAAGGTGTTGCTAACACTGTTACTGGTTTTTTTAGTGGTATGGGTGGTTGTGCTATGATTGGACAATCTATGATTAATGTAAAATCTGGTGGGCGTACAAGAATATCTGGAATTACAGCTTCTTTATTTTTACTTTTATTCATTGTGATTGGGTCATCATTGATTGAGCAAATCCCTTTGGCTGCATTAGTGGGCGTTATGTTCATGGTTGTTATAGGTACTTTTGCTTGGCAAAGTATTTTAGTTGTCAAACGTATCCCAAGGGTTGATGTTATTGTAATGATAATTGTAACTGTAGTTACTGTTATTTATGATTTAGCTATAGCGGTTTTATGTGGAGTTATTATATCAGCGCTTGCTTATGCTTGGAATAATGCAATTCGTATTAGAGGAAGTGTATCCGTAGATGAAAATCGTAATACTATTTATTATATCGAAGGCCCATTATTTTTTGGATCTGTTCAAGGGTTTTCAGAAATATTCAACATAGACAATGATACTGAAACCGTGATTGTAGACTTTATTAATAGTCGTGTTGTGGACCAATCTGCTTTGCAGGCAATAGAAGACTTAGCCGTTAAGTATGAAAAAAGAAATAAAAAATTACAATTGAGACATTTGTCAACTGACTGTCATTCACTATTACGTAAAGCTGGTCAACTAATTATAGATACAGACGATGATCCTAGTTATGGCCTTGCTGTTGATTATGGTGTAAGGCCAGGTATCTTTAATAAGAACCAGTAAATGTACATTTAATAGTTGACTTTTACCTATATTTATAAGAGAACAAAACATGAACAAAAAATATATGGAATATAAGAAATGATGAATTTAGAGGTTACAAAACAAATTTTAGCTCAAAATGGACACTATAAACCATCTACTAAATTAGAGATTTTTAGACCATGTTTAAATCAGCCACAGGTGTTCCCACTTTATAGTTCTAAAGTTTCAGCAGGTTTTCCTTCACCTGCAGATGATAATTTAGAGAAGACTTTAGATTTAAACAGTTATTTAATTAAAAGACCTGCAGCAACGTTCTTTGTTCGTGTGAATGGAGATTCAATGATTAATGCTGGTATAAATGATAATGACATACTCGTCGTAGATAGAAGTATTAAACCATCACATGGAAAAGTAATTATAGCCGTTCTAGATGGCCAAATGACTGTTAAAAGATTACATAAACGTTCTGGTAAAATTATATTAATGCCAGAAAATGACTTATACAAGCCAATCGAAATTCAAAGTCACATGAATGTAGAAATTTGGGGAGTAGTTACTAGCTCAGTTCATTTTTTGTAATATGTATGGATTAGTAGATTGTAATAATTTCTATGTATCTTGTGAAAGAGTATTCAATCCCTTTTTAAGAAATAAACCAGTTGTTGTATTATCTAATAATGATGGATGTATTATAGCTAGGTCAAATGAAGCTAAGGTTTTAGGAATACCTATGGGCGCCCCATTACATCAATATAAGAAGTTAATAAATCAGAATAAAGTTTTTACATACTCTTCAAATTATACTTTGTACGGAGATATGTCATCACGTGTCATGAGTTCGTTAAACTATTTTGTTCCTGATATAGAAGTGTATTCTATTGATGAAGCTTTTCTTAATTTAAAAAAAATACATAGCCTAACTTTATTAGATGAAATGGTTAGAATTAAAAAGTTGATTTACCAGTGGACTGGAATACCGGTATCTATTGGAGTAGGTCCTACTAAAACATTAGCAAAGTTAGCAAATAGAATGGCTAAAAAACATTCACCTAATGGTGTTTATTTTCTACCTGTATCAGATCATTTAAACAAGATATTAAAGGATATACCTCTAGAAGATATTTGGGGTATATCAAAAGGTTGGGCAAATCGACTAAAATCTACAGGAATTAATACTCCTTTTGAATTGCAGCAGTCAGACCCTCGCAAAATAAGGAGTATGATTTCAGTTGTTGGTGAGCGTATGGTTTACGAATTAAGAGGAATACCTTGTCTTACTTTAGAAGAAGTAGCTGTAAAAAAATCAATAACTGTATCTAGATCCTTTGGCAGTATTGTGAGTAACAAGAATGATTTAAAGAAAGCATTAGCAAATTATGCAGCAAGAGCTGCTGAGAAGCTTAGATCACAAGATAGTTTATGTGGTGCAATTTCTGTTTTTATTAACACCAATCGTTTTAGTAAAAAAGATTTACAATATAGCAATAGTGCGTCAATTATTTTCGATGATTTAACAGATAGTACACAGATCATAATACAAAAAGCATTTGGGTTGTTAGAAAACCTTTATCGTCCCAATTATAATTATAAAAAAGTTGGTGTTATATTACTTAATATTGAGAAGAGAAGCCAAGACCTGACTAATAAAAATTATATTATCCAAGGAAATTTATTTACATATGACAACAACTCCCTAAAAGCTGTTAGTCAGTCCGATACTTGTATGAAAATATTAGATAGTATTAATACTAAAATGGGGAAAATGACTTTATTTTATGGCTCTCAAGGAGTAATGAAACAGTCAAAAATTAAAAAACAAGAAAGTAATTGGCGAATGCGTTCTAATTATAGATCTCCATTTTATACAACAAATTGGAACGATATATTAAAGGTATCATAGAAAAAATTAAGATTTATCAGTGTTTGCTGGAAGAGGAATACAGCTAAACCCAGAAGTCCAGAGTTCAGCACAAACTGAACGAGCTTGATTCTCAGCAAGCTCTATAAATCTTACACGCCAAAGGTATTCTACTGTATTATTTTTGTTGCTAGTTCTGGTAATTTTACTTAAAGATGCTGGTAAATTAGCTAGTTGTTCTGGCACCATATTTCTTGCGTTACGAGCAGCCTTGTGAGCATTAAGTCTATTTTTGAAAGCTCCTATTTGTATAAACCAATCTTCTTCTTTATCTGAAGGGGGTAGCTTAAGAGTAGGAGGTATATTAAAATTTTTTACACTTTTCTCTACAATAGAAATAGTAGGACGGGCTAATGGTATTTCGGATGGTTTTGCTATTCTTACTAGAGGTTTAGAAGGTTTAGTTTTAAAATGTCTGTTAAGTAGTTTAATCATATGTCTATCACGTGATCTTGCTTTTTTGCCTCCAAAAACAACACCAATAATTCTTTGTCCATTTCTTTCTACGGAAGCGACAAGATTGAAGCCAGAAGCAGAGGTATAACCTGTTTTAATACCATCAGTACCAGAATAACTACCTAATAAATTATTATGGTTGGTGTATTTGGTACCTTGATAAACAAAATGTTTAGTTTTAAATAGTTTGAAAAATTTGGGATGATTACGTCTAATGGCCATTCCTAATGTTGCCATATCTCTAGCAGTAGACAATTGACCTCTGTTAGGTAATCCAGAAGCATTTTTAAAAGTGGTTCTAGTCATACCTAATTGCTTGGCTTTTTTTGTCATTAATTTGGCAAAATTTCTTTCTGACTTTCCTAAGTTCTCAGCAACTACTGTAGCCACATCATTTGCAGACTTAGTTATTAATGCCATAATTGCATTTTTAACAGTAATTCTAGAACCTGGAGAAAGATATAATTTAGATGGAGGCTGTCTTGATGCCCGTTTAGATACTTTTAGTTTAGTCTTCATCGATATTTTTTTGGACTCCAAAGCATCAAAAATCATGTATAAAGTCATTATTTTAGTAAGTGATGCTGGATAATTTCGAGTGTCTGCATTTTTGTTGTGATAAATTCGTTTAGTGTTTTCATTAATCACAAAAGAAGCATATTTAGCATTTGCTGGGGATCCTAAAATTATTAAAGATAATAAAAAAGAAGAAAATAAAAATAGATTTCTTGGGATTAAAGCAGTGTTAGACTTTAATAATTTAAAAGCATAAGATTTAATTACATTAAATAAATCTATTATCACAGTTTATGTCCTCAATGAAATAATTTTCAACAAAATAAACGATATCAATTATAGTTGAAATTTATAAAAAAAACACATGATTTAGATTTTTTTTAAAATAAAACACTATATTTGGTAAAAAAAATTAGTTTTTAGAAAAGTTGTATTTGAAAAAATTATTAATTTAAACTTGTTGAACGTATATGCCGTTCTTATATTATAATGAGAGTTATAATAAGAAAGCTATAAACTTGACTATTCAAATAAGAATAAATCTGAATCATAAGTATCACATAAAAAAGATGCCGCCACTAGTCATGTCTAAAGATGATGAAGATAAAAAGGATATTGATGGAAATATTAAATTAGCTACTAAACCAAAAACTAAAACTCCACCTCTATACAGGGTTTTGATGATGAATGATGATTACACCCCAATGGAGTTTGTTATTGAAGTATTAGAAAAATTTTTCCAAAAAAATAGAGAAGAAGCCACACAGATTATGCTTCATGTTCATCAGCGTGGAGTAGGTGTTTGTGGTATTTATGCGTATGACCTAGCAGAAACAAAAGCAATGCAAGTCATGAATTATGCGCGCAAATATGAACATCCTTTGCAAGTTCAATTAGAGAAGGAATAAAAATGCTATCTAAATCTTTAGAAGAAACTTTACGACGTGCAATGACTAATGCATCTTCACTAAAACATGAATTTGCAACATTGGAACATTTGTTATTTGCTTTATTACAAGACCAAGATGCATTGGAAGTCCTAAAAGCTTGTTCTGTTAATGTAAAGGTCTTGGAAGAAGATATAGATAAATATTTAAAAGAAGATTTAAAAGCCATAGTCACTTCTGATAATGAAGCAGATACACAGCCAACGGCTGGTTTCCAGAGAGTTGTGCAAAGAGCTGTTATTCATACTCAATCATCTGGTAGAAAAGAAGCAACTGGTGCTAATATTTTAGTTGCTATGTTCTCTGAAAGGGATTGTTATGCGGTATATCTTCTTCAGAAACAAGACATGAAGCGCCTTGATGCTGTGAGTTTTATGAGTCATGGATTGGCAAAAGATCCTAATTATTCAAAACCTACATCACCTTCAGGTACAGATAGTGATGGTGAGGATGCAGAAAATAAAAAACCTGAAAAAGCACTAGATAAATATGCTGTGAATTTAAATGAAAAAGCTGCAGAAGGTAAAATAGATCCTTTAATTGGAAGGCAACTTGAGTTGGATAGAACGATACAGGTTTTATGTAGACGTACAAAAAATAATCCTCTGTTAGTAGGTGATCCAGGTGTTGGTAAAACTGCCATAGCAGAAGGTTTGGCAGATAGGGTTGTTAAAGGTAACGTGCCAGAGGTTCTTCTAAACTCTGAAATTTATGCATTGGATATGGGAGCTCTCCTTGCAGGGACAAGGTATAGAGGTGATTTTGAAGAGAGGCTAAAGGCGGTAATGAAAGAAATCGAGAGTAACCAAAATGCAATTTTATTCATTGATGAAATACATACTATAATTGGTGCTGGAGCTACAAGTGGTGGGGCAATGGATGCATCAAACTTATTAAAACCTGCTTTGCAAAACGGTGGTTTAAAATGTATAGGCTCAACGACTTATAAAGAATATAGAGGTTACTTTGATAAAGATAGAGCCTTAGTAAGAAGGTTTCAGAAAATAGATGTGTCAGAGCCAAATGTTGATGATGCAGTAAAAATTTTAATGGGTCTTAAATCCCGTTATGAAGAACATCATAAATTAAAATTTACTAATATAGCTATAAAGACAGCTGTAGAGCTTTCTGCAAGATATATTAATGACAGAAAATTACCTGACAAGGCTATAGATGTTATTGACGAAACAGCAGCAGCTCAAATGTTAAAAAGCAAATCAAAACGTAAACGTATAATTGGCAAAACCGAAATTGAAGAGACTATTGCGTTAATTGCTAGAATACCCCCTAGAAATGTATCTACAGATGATAGAAAAGCTCTTTCAAAATTAGAAGATGATCTTAAGAGGATGGTTTACGGTCAAGATAAAGCAGTTACTGAATTAGTTGCGAGTATCAAACTTTCAAGAGCTGGTTTAAGAGAGGGTGAAAAACCAGTTGGTTGTTATTTATTCTCAGGCCCAACTGGTGTAGGTAAAACAGAAGTTGCTAAACAATTAGCTGAGGCAACTGGTGTTAAGCTTGTAAGATTTGATATGTCAGAATATATGGAAAGACATACAGTTTCCAGACTTATCGGTGCGCCTCCAGGGTATGTTGGATTTGATCAAGGAGGGCTCTTGACAGATGCAATTGATCAAAATCCTCATTCTGTTTTATTATTAGATGAGATAGAAAAAGCTCACCCGGACTTATTCAATTTATTGTTGCAAGTTATGGATCATGGAAAATTAACGGATAATAATGGAAAATCAATCGATTTTAGAAATACTATTTTAATTATGACTACTAATGCAGGAGCTCAAGAATTATCAAAAGCAGCAATTGGTTTTAAGCAGGAAAATAGAGAAGGTGCTGATGGTGAGGCCATAGAAAAACTTTTTGCTCCAGAATTTAGAAATAGGCTAGATGCTATAATTCCATTTGGTCCTTTGCCTTTAGAAGTTGTAAGAATGGTTGTAGATAAATTTATTATGCAGCTTGAAGCTCAATTATCTGAAAAAGGCGTTTCGGTTTTACTGACAGATGATGCAAGAGATTGGTTAGCTAGAAAAGGATATGATAAAACTTTTGGAGCCAGACCACTTGCTAGGGTTATACAAGAACATATTAAAAAACCACTCGCTGAAGAGTTGTTATTTGGACGTTTAATTGATGGTGGTACCGTTAATGTTGACTTGTCAAAAGATAAATTAATTCTTAAGACTATAGGAACAATTGACAAAGATAATAAAAAGAAACTTTCATCATCTAACACTAAAGATAAGAACGCTTCAGAGTTAACTTAACTCATTTGAAGAGTAAGGCGTGTTATGTTGATTTACAAATTCTATTTGTTTGTCAATTTCCTTCTCTTCTAATTTAACAAATTTTCTTATAGCATCAGAAAATGATTTATTTTGAATAAAGTGTCTGCTGTAAATGGGAGAAGCAAGATAGCCTCTCTGTATTTTATGATTTCCTTGTGCTCCTGCCTCAACCTTACTGATTTTGTGTTTAATAGCGTATTCTATAGCTTGATAATAACATAATTCAAAATGTAAAAATGGAATATCAACTATAGCTCCCCAATTACGTCCATATAATGTGTTTTTCCCAATAAAATTTAATGCGCCAGCAACAATTTTGTCGTTTTGTCTTGCAATTATAAGCAAAACTTTATCCTTCATTTTACTATTAATTAAATGGAAAAATTCTCTATTTAAATAAGCTCCACCCCACTTTTTGTCGACGGTCGTTAGGTAGAATTCATAAAAAGAATTCCACATTTCAACATTTAAGTCATCTCCAGTTATCTTTTGAATAGTCAAATCATGTTGATTTATTGATCGTCTTTCTTTCTTAATAGCTTTTCTCTTAGAACTTTTTAATGTAGATAAAAAATCATCAAAATCTTTATAGTCCTTATTATACCAATGGAATTGAATTCCTTTTCTTTGAATCCAATTATTTTTATTTAATTTAAAATTTAAATCATCAGTAATAAAATTAATATGTGCAGAACTTAAGTTGTTTTTTTGAACTATAGCTTCAAATGTATCTATTATTAATGCAAATATTTCATCATTATCTGGGTGATTTTCTTCAATGAGTATTCGAGGCCCTGTAGCAGGAGTGAATGGAATAGCACTTATTAATTTAGGATAATATTGACCGCCAGCATTCTCAAAAGCATTTGCCCAAGCATGGTCAAAAATATATTCACCATAAGAGTGTGTTTTTAAAAAATTAGGACAAGCTCCAATTATCACATTATTTGTATCTTTCACTATTATATGTTTGGGATGCCATCCAGTTTTAGGAGATACAGAACCAGAAATTTCTAGCGAATTAAGAAAATCAAAAGAGGTAAAGGGATGGTTGAGTATATTGAGTTTGTCCCATTGAGAAGGTTCAACTTCTCTAAGATTAGAAACTAATTCAACTTTCATTCTTAATTTTTAAGAAAAAAATTATATTTCAATTTCAAATATACCTTCAATTTCTACTGGAACGTCACGTGGAAGTGCAGCAGCTCCAATAGCAAATCTGGCATGTTTTCCTTTTTCACCAAAAATATTAACAAAGATATCAGATGCTCCATTTATAATTTTTGGATGATCTGTAAAGTCAGGAGCGGATGCAACAAAGCCACCTAATTTAACAACTTTTTTTACTTTGTTAAGATCCCCATTACATGCTTCTTTAAGTTGGCTTAAAATAGTTTTAGCACACGCCTCTGCCATTTTTATACCTTCTTCTACTGAGACATTTTCACCAACTTTACCTTTCGTAGTTATTTCACCATTTATAAACGGTAATTGACCTGAAATGAATACTAAATTACCTGTAATTACGTATGGCACATAGCTTCCAGCTGGTGCGCTAGCTTCATCTAGTTTAATATTTAGCTCATTTAGCTTTTGATTGATATCGTTACTCATCTGTAAACCTTTATATTATGAACAGCCTGATGTTGCGCCACATGTATTGCATTTCATACATGTTCCGTTTCTTACAAGCGTAAAGTTACCACATTCACCACACGCTTCACCTTCATATCCTTTAATTTTTGCTTCGATTTCTTGAGCTAGGCTTTGTCTTGGTGTTTCATTGACAGAAATAGTTGTATCATTAGTAGCTTCTCGTGTTTCCTCTTCTTCTTTTAAAGAGGTTGTCTGCGGCATCACAGCAACATTACTTGCACCACCTGATACAACTTTTAACTCTCTTCTGACAAATCCTCTACTAGCAACTTTTTCAGATATAAGGCCCTTATGTTCACCTGACCCAGTAGTGCTTGAATCTAAATCCTCCGGACCTACATGTCCTAAGTCATTTCTATCAAGATATGAGATTGCAAGTTCTCTAAAAATATAATCTAAAATTGAAGTGGACATTTTAATAGTATCATTACCTGTAACCATCCCCTGTGGTTCAAAACGGGTAAATGTAAAGGCTTCAACAAATTCTTCTAGGGGAACACCATATTGCAGGCCGATAGAGACAGCTATTGCAAAGTTGTTCATGAGTGATCTAAACGCAGCCCCTTCTTTATGCATATCTACGAAAATTTCACCTAATTTACCATTTTCGTACTCACCGGTTCTCAAATAAACTTTATGTCCTCCGACTGTTGCTTTTTGAGTATATCCTTTTCGTCTATGAGGTAGTTTATCTCTTTCTGCCCTAACAAAACGTTCAACTATTTTCTCAACAACTTCAGTAGTTCGTTCAGTTATATCCTGTTCATTACTTGTGATATCATCTTCTTCACTTGCGTCATCTTCAAGCAATGCAGAGTTAAGTGGTTGACTGAGCTTTGATCCATCTCTGTATAGCGCATTTGCTTTAATGCCTAATTGCCAAGATAACATGTAGGCATCACTACAATCTTCAATTGTAGCGTCATTTGGCATATTTATAGTTTTAGAAATAGCACCTGATATGAATGATTGCGCAGCAGCCATCATTTTTATATGGCTATCAACTGATAAAAATCGTTTACCAATCCTACCACATACATTTGCGCAATCAAAAACAGCTAAATGCTCTTTATTAAGATGAGGAGCACCCTCTAGTGTCATTGCTCCACAAACATGAATGTTAGCGGCATCTATTTCTTCAGGTGAGAAGCCTAAAAACTCTAACATATTAAAAGAAAAATCATTCATTTGTTCAGAAGATATTCCCAATTTATTCTTACAAAAATCTTCACCAAGCGTAAATTGATTAAATACAAATTTTATATCAAATGCTGATGCTAGTGAGTTTTCAATAAGGTCTATTTCTTTTTTTGTGAAACCTTTCTCAATAAGAGCATTATGACTAATAGCCTGACAATCTTTTAAACTACCAGATCCAACCGCATATCGCTGCATGTCATCGATTTGGTCTTTGTCATATCCTAGATGTGCAAGAGCCTCAGGAACCACGCGATTAATTATTTTAAAATAACCTCCACCAGCTAATTTTTTGAATTTGACCATGGCAAAGTCTGGTTCAATACCAGTTGTATCACAGTCCATTACAAGACCTATTGTTCCTGTTGGAGCAATTACAGTTGCTTGAGCGTTTCTATAACCATGTTTTTCTCCAAGCGATAAAGCTTTAGCCCAAGCATCTTTTGCTGCAATTATTAGGTTCTGGTCTGGACAGTCTTGTCCTAACAGAGGAACTGGATTTATAGATAAATTTTCAAATCCTCTTGTTTTACCCTCTGATGCTCTTTTATGATTTCTTATTACCTTAAGCATACTTTTTGCGTTTTCTTTATATTTAGGAAAAGGCCCTAACTCTTTTGCAATTTCTGCTGATGTTGCATAAGAAATTCCAGTCATAATTGCTGTTAGTGCTGCACATATAGATCTTCCTTGATCACTGTCATAAGGGATACCCCAGGACATTAACAAACCACCTATATTAGCGTACCCTAATCCTAGTGTTCTGTACTCATAGGACCTTTGTGCGATCTCTTTTGATGGGAATTGTGCCATCATAACAGAGATTTCAAGAGTTAAAGTCCATAATCTTGTTGTATATTCATAGGCTTCTATATCAAAAGATGAGTCAGCTTTTTTAAATTGTAACAAATTAATAGAGGCTAGGTTGCAAGCCGTATCATCAATAAACATGTACTCAGAACATGGGTTAGAGGCATTAATTCTTCCAGCTTCTGGGCATGTATGCCATTCATTTATAGTAGTGTCGTATTGTATACCAGGATCAGCACAAGCCCATGCAGCTTCAGATATTTTTGACCATAGTTCTGAAGCATCTAAAGTTTTGTGAACTCCACCATCTGTTCGCCTTATAAGATCCCATTTACCTTTTTGAGACACTTTTTCTAAAAATTCATTTGTCACCCTTACGGAGTTATTTGAGTTTTGACCAGAAACTGTTAGATAAGCTTCACTGTCCCAGTCTGTATCGTAGGTTTGAAACTCAATTTCCTTAAAACCTTGTCCGGCGAACTGTATAATTCTTTGAATATAATTTTCTGGTATCATAACAGCACGGCAATTTAAAATTGCTTTTTTAAGTTCCTTATTTATTTTGGGATCAAGTCTTTCTTTGTCGCTGTAGATATCTAAATTACAAGCGTCCATAACAGATTTTAAATTTTTGGCTGTTAATTTTGAACCTGCAACTAAGGCTGCTACTTTTTGTTCTTCAACAACCTTCCAGTTTATATATTCTTCAATATCAGGATGATCTATATCTACAGTAACCATCTTTGCGGCTCTTCTTGTTGTTCCACCTGATTTTATTGCACCCGCTGCTCTATCACCAATTCTTAAAAAACTCATCATACCGGAAGATCTGCCTCCACCAGATAGTCCTTCGGTGCTACCTCTTAGCTTAGAAAAGTTAGAACCTGTTCCTGAACCATATTTGAAAAGTCTAGCCTCTCTTACCCAAAGGTCCATTATCCCACCATCATTAACAAGATCATCTTTTACTGATTGGATGAAACATGCGTGCGGTTGTGGGTGCTCATAAGATGATTTTGATTGAATTAACTTTTTGGTTTTAAAATCTACGTAATAATGACCTTGACTTGGTCCATCAATGCCATATGCCCAATGCAATCCTGTATTAAACCATTGAGGAGAATTAGGTGCACACATTTGAGCTGCAAGCATATATCTCATTTCATCGAAATAGATTTTTGCATCCTCTTCAGTTGAGAAATAGTTTCCTTTCCAACCCCAATAAGTCCAAGTACCTGCTAATCTATCATAAACCTGTTTAGCTGACTCCTCACCTTTAAATCTTTCATTTTCAGGAAGGTCGTTAAGTTTTTCTGTATCAGGTTCGGAACGATACAGCCAGGCAGGTACATTTTCTTCTTCTACTTTTTTTAAAAACACTGGAACACCGGCTTTACGAAAATATTTTTGAGCGATTATATCAGCAGCAACTTGTGAGTAGTTTGCTGGAACTTCAATGTTAGGTGCACTAAAGACAATCGTACCATCTGGATTTTTTATTTCGCTAGTTGTTGTTTTAAACTCAAGACCAGCGTAGGGATCGTTTCCCTGTTTAGTAAATTGTCTTTCGAACTTCATCTTTATCCTCTTTTTTTAAAATCTAAAAAAACTCTGAATAGCATCTAAAATTATTTGATTAACAACAGACTTAAACCTGTGGATAAGTTGTTTAAATTTTATTGCTTAAAAAAATATTCTAAATATAAATACCTGTTTTTCCTAAATTTAATATGTTGATATGTTAATTTTTGTATCACTCATAACTGTGGATAAACACAATATGTAGTGATATTGAACATTCAAAGTACATGATTTAGTGGTGACTAGTAAAGCCTATATTTTATTTTTTTTAATTTTTTTTTTAACTGTCTAATTTTACTTCATTTTTTAACATTGAAAATTTAACTATAATTTAGGTTTTGATATTCAAGATTTATTATTTTTTCTATTGAGGTATAATAAATAATAATAACTTTGATTAGGAAGCAAAGCATGAGATATAGTCCAATAGAAATTGTCATGGGAGCCATGGTTCTTGTAGTAGCAATTGGTTTTTTAATTCTTGGCATGCAATCAATCAATAATAATCAAAAGGAAGGATACAATATATCCTTAATATTTGGTTCAACATCAGGTTTGAAAAATGGAGATGATGTAAAAATTTCAGGAATTAATGTAGGTAAAATAACGAAATTAGATCTTGATGTAGAAGATTACAATGCCAGAGTTATGGTAAAGTTATTTAATGATATTAAAATTCCAGATGACTCATCAGCTAGAATAACTTCATCATCATTACTAGGAGGAAATTATTTAGATATTGTTCCTGGTTCTTCAGAGACATTTTTAAGTCCCAATGACATTATATATGATACTAGTGACCCAGTAAGTTTTACGGATATGTTAGGTAAAATGGTTTTTTCTGGTAATAAAGAATAAATTTTAAAGCTTGATGTGATTATATGATTATTCAATTAAACTTAATTATTCTCTTAATTTTTTTAATATTTCCAAAAGTTTTACTGAGTTCTCAATGGGTAGAGGGTAATATGGTTGTGTTACAAGGCTTGGATAAAATAACAGCTAGAATCAAAACATTTGAAGTAGATGTAGGAAAAAGTAAAAGTTTTGGGGTTTTAGATATTTTTGTTGAGAGGTGTGTTTATTCTAAGCCAATTTTTAGACCAGAATCGTTGGCACTAATAAAGATAAAAGATAATTCAGACAGATTATCTGAGGTAGAGTTTAGAGGTTGGATGTTTGCTTCAAGCCCCGCACTTAATGCGCTTGAAAATCCTGTTTACGATATTTCAGTATTGGCTTGTAAAAACTCACTCAAGCAATCAAAAAAATCTTCATCAGTACAGCCTACTGAATAGAGATTTACATTTAAATTCATAGCTATTTCTAGTTTTTCTTTGAACTCAGTGTTTTTTATTTGATAAGCACCAAATTGAATTAAATGATCATTTAGAAATTGTACATCTAATAATTGAAATCCAGTTTTCCACAAACGTGCAACTAAATTTACTAAAGCAATTTTACTTGCATTAGAAACTGAACTAAACATGGATTCGGCAAAATAAACCCCACCTATAGCTATTCCATAAATACCGCCAACTAGTTCGTCATCCTTCCAGCATTCTATAGAGTGTGCGTAACGCTGTTTATTTAGTTGAACAAACAAAGTTTCAATCTCGTTATTTATCCAAGTATCTGTTCTATTTATGGTTGCACAAGATCTAATAACTTCGGGAAATGCATTATTTAATGTTATTTTAAAAGGTTTTTTTCTTATTAGCCTTAAAAGGCTTTTTGAAACATGAAACTCTTTTATAGGGATTACGCATCTCTGCTCAGGATTTACAAAATAGGTTTTTTCACTATTTCTGCTATCAGACATAGGAAATATTCCAAGCATATATGTCTGTATTAACTGTTCCGTAGTAAGGGCTATGTCCGATTTTTTTGCCAAAGGTAATTGTTAAGCTTATTATTAGTTATTATTTAATAATTTAGTTTCTAACCACCTTATATCATATGAACCTTTTTGCATAACCTCAGTATCTAAAATCTGTTTATGTAAATCAATCGTAGTAGATATTGGCTCAATAACAATTTCTTTTAAGGCCTGATTTAGTTTTAACAAACATTGGTCACGATCACTACCATGTACAATGAGTTTAGCAATTAGGCTATCATAATAAGGCGGAACTTTATACCCAGAATAAATACAAGACTCAATCCTTACTCCTAAACCGCCAGGTGGATGAAATTGTGAGATAGTTCCTGGTGAAGGGATGAATGATTTGGGGTCTTCCGCATTAATTCGACATTCAATGGCATGCCCTTTGAATTGAATATCTTTTTGTTTAAATGATAAAGGGTAGCCTGCCGCAATCAAAATTTGTTCTCTAACTAAATCTATACCAGTAATAGCTTCAGTTATAGGATGTTCTACCTGTAATCTTGTATTCATTTCTATAAAAAAGAATTGATTATCTTCATATAAAAACTCAATAGTACCTAAACCTAGATAACCCATTTTAGAGACAGCATTTGAAGCAATTTCACCAATCATATTTCGTGTTTTATTGTCAATTACTGGTGAAGGAGCCTCTTCAATAACTTTCTGATGTCTTCTTTGAATTGAGCACTCTCTTTCACCAAGATGAACAGTATTCCCAAATTTATCTGCAATAATTTGTACCTCTATATGTCGAGGTTTTTGCAGGTATTTTTCAATATAAACTCTGTCATCTCCAAAAGCAGCTTTGGCTTCACTTTTAGCTGAGGTAAATGCGGATTCAAGTTCTTCTTCATTTTGAGCTACTTTCATTCCTCTACCACCGCCACCAGATGCAGCTTTTATTAGTACAGGATATCCAATTTTTTTTGCTTCGTTGAGAGCTACTTGAATGTCTGTGATATCTGTTTTTGACCCAGGTACTAGAGGTATTCCTAACTTTTGAGCTGTTAACTTTGCTTCTATTTTATCGCCCATACATCTAATATGTTCTGATTTTGGGCCAATAAAAACTATATTATGTGCTTCCACAATTTCTGCAAAATCCGGATTCTCAGACAAAAAGCCAACACCTGGATGTATGGCATCAGCACCAACTAATTGGGCTGCTGTTATGATTGCCGGAATATTTAAGTATGATTTAGAAGATGGAGCAGGGCCTATACAAACACTTTCGTCTGCTAACCTTACATGTATGGCCTCACTGTCAGCGGTTGAGTGTATTGCTACAGTTTTGATGTTGAGTTCTTTACATGCTCTTAAAACTCTTAAGGCAACATCTCCGCGGTTTGCTATTAATACTTTTGAAAACATCGACAATTCATCATTCTATGATTACTAATAGTTCATTAAATTCAACTGGTTGACTATCTTTAAATCCAATAAAGACAACCTTACCTGATTTATGCGCTGTAATTGTATTCATAACTTTCATGGCTTCAATAATAAGAATGGTGTCACCTTTAGACACTGAGCTGTTTAATTTAATAAATGGTTCTTTTCCTGGCTCTGGTGCAGAATAAGCAGTTCCTACCATAGGTGAATTAACAGCACCAGGGTGATCGCTAGTAAATTCTGGAGTTACTATATCTTGTTTAGGTGATGGCTTAATTTCTTGTTTTTCCACTCTTTGGATTATTTGAGTTTGTGAATTATCTTGTGAAAAATTTTTACTTACAATTTTAACTTTTATACCGTCTGCCTCATACTCCAACTCTGAGAGATTGTCCTTATTTACGATGTTCACGAAGGTTTGAACTAGATTTACGTTATCTTTATTTATATTATTTTTTTTCATAGCTTTTACCTACTGTGTCTAGTCATTAATGAGATTGTGTAATGCTTCTATTGCTAACAAATATGAATTTACACCTAATCCTGCTATTATTCCGTTAGCAACAGGAGAAATATATGATTTGTGGCGAAAACTCTCTCTTGCATATACATTAGTAATATGTATTTCAATTTTAGGTCCTTTATACATATTTAAAGCATCTAATATGCCCACAGAGGTGTGAGTTAATGCTCCTGCATTAATAATTATGCCAACGCCATCATTAATAGCTTTATGTATTTCTTCAATTAAAAGACCTTCTATATTTGATTGAAAAAAATTTAATTCAAATCCATGAATTTTACATTTTTCAAAACATAATAACTCTATATCTTTCAAAGAGGTATTACCATATTTCTCAGGTTCTCTTGTACCCAGAAGATTTAAATTTGGTCCATTAATAATATATACTTTTTTTTGCAAAATTTTTCTCCCTCAAAACACTTATAATCTAATATTGACTATTTTGTGACACTTTTTTTGAGTTAATTCTCACGAACTTTTTTTATTATGTCCTTGAGATTTTGTTTTGTTAATGCACCTGGGTAAATAACATCTCCAATAATAAAGGCGGGCGTACCATTTAAGCTTAGTAGTTTAGCAATTTCACGATTTTTCTTTAATTGTGTTGAAATTTCTGAACTATTCATATCAATTTTAAGTTGTTCAATATTCAAACCAATTTCTTTTGCCGTCTCAAAAATTTTTTTATCATCTACTGCACCTTTTATGTTCATGAGAGAGAGATGAAATTTATTGTATAGGTTTTGTTTTTGAGAAGCTAAAGCTGCAAGCGCTGCAGTATAAGATTGTTGTGATAAGATTGGGAATTCAACAAAGACAAAATTTATTTTTTTATCTTCTGAGATAGTTTCCATAATTGTTTTAACAACTGATTTACAGTATCCACAATTATAGTCAAAAAACTCAAAAATAGTGATATCCGCATTTTTTTGGAAAATACCTGGATTATTTAAAGAATAAAGTGAATTAATAGCATTTCTCTTTTTTTCTAATTCAGTATTTTTTTTATAATTATCCAAAACTGATCTTAATAATTTAG
Organism: Candidatus Marisalimonas marina; assembly: GCA_038131365.1. GTDB lineage: Bacteria > Pseudomonadota > Alphaproteobacteria > Puniceispirillales > Marisalimonadaceae > Marisalimonas > Marisalimonas marina. Next base: position 223,660 of record JAYPPH010000006.1, read on the forward strand.
GATTTTGTATAAGGAAGTTTTCTATGATTTTTTCTATTTTTTCTTGGCTCATTTCATTTGCATGAGAGGCAAAATTACTTAAGATTAAAATACATAAAATACTTAGGGCTTTTAGAGTTTTTTTTATCATGTTAATTTTTTAGAAGTTTATTTTGTCTTAATCCTAGACAGAATGTCCAACCCTCTCAGTTTATAGGATTCTGTTATAGTTTTTTGTTTGAGACCTATGTCTACATATTTTTTGGCTTTAATAAAGTTTTTTTTCAGTAACGCTTCCTCTGCTAATGCTATGTAAGTAATTCCTTTTTGACCAATTTTTCCAGATGATTTCGCCAACAATCTCCATAAAACCTTCCATTTTGGATTATTTTGAAGCATTTGTTCTAAAACAATTATACTTGCCTCTAAATGCTCAGTTTTATTTGATTGTAAATATGATTTTACCAAAGAAAATTTAATTAGATCATTTGCATAAATATACTTATCTTTAAGTTTTTTTAGAGCCTTTTTATATTCTTTAACAGATCTATCATGTTTACCCATGGTAAAGTAAATGTCACCTGCCAATTCATCATAGAAAGGATAATTAGGTAATGTATTTTTCAATATTTCTAGACTTTTAATTGCTGATTCATATTTACCTATTTTTTGGTAAGCTATGACTTGAGAATAATTTGAAGAAAAATTATCTTTCTTGTTTTTTTTATTTAGTATCTCAAATGGATCACTCTCATAAGCTTTGATCTTGTTTTTGATATAATCCAGAGATATTTCATGATTGTTAATATTTATAGCTTTATTATCTTTAAATGACAAACTGGATTTAGATTTATATTTTTTTAACTGCTCCAATCTTTGTTTAGAATATGGATGTGATCTATAATACCTTCCAGCAGAATTACCTTGAGACATTTCATCTTTGCTTAACCTTAACAATAGATTTTCTAGGCCATTAAGTGATATTTTTTTCTTTCTAAAAATATCTAGAGCATATTTATCAGCTTGTTGTTCTTGAATACGTGAAAATTGAAATGCTGATTTTAATGCAATATCTTGTGTCCCTACTATTAGCCCAAGAGTAGTATCAGCATTTAACTTTCCTCCTGCGGATAGAGCAAGACCAGCTATCGTAGCAAATTTTGAATAATTAGATAGATTAGATCTATTGATAGATCTTGAGTTACTATGATTTAATACTAAATGACCTATCTCATGGGCCAGAACACCTTGAATTTCGTTGATTGATTTAGACTTATTAATCAGACCTGTGTTAATAAAAATTTTATTAGAGCCTGTTACAAATGCGTTGTATGCATTATTAGATAATAATACAGGCTGATAGGGTTGTTTATTTCTAGAATACCCATCACTTACAGTTAATATCAATTCATATAAAAAATATTCTATTTCTGCATCTCTGATGATTATATTTTTTTCATCAGAGTAAGCATTTAAGGAAAAAAAAGCTAAAAAAATAGATAGTATAAATTTTATTTTGACCACCAACCTTTTTTCTTTGGCTTCTCTTTCGAAGCATTTTCTTCAATATTAACAACTTCGATAGGTGCTGATGATTTTGTTTCCCTTATTTCAACATTAATATCTTTGTCTTCATCACTTTGTTTATCTTTTGTATTTTTAATTTCTTTTTCAATTACATCAGCTTTTTTTGTCTTTTTTACTCTCTTAGAAGTTTTCTTTTCTTTTTTTATCTTTGTTGCCTTTTTGTTTTCAGTATCAACAACTTCATTAGTCTTTTTTATGTTTTTATCTTCTTCATTTTCATTTTTAATTACTTCTTCTTGGTTTTGCAGGGCTGCCTCAGAATTTTGATTTAGATTATTATCTGAATCGAATTTTTTTCTTCTTCTTGTCGATTTTCTATTTCTTCTTCTTTTATTTTGTTTTTCATCATTATCAAAATTATCATTCTGCTCTTTTGCTTCAGCTTCCTGTTGTTGTCTAGGAATAGGTTTTCTGATTACCTCCAGTTTTTTTTGAGGAGGGATTATGGTGTTATCATTGTTAAAGTCTATTAAAATTTTATATCCATTTTCAATTTCATTTAATTGAGATCTTTTTTTATTTAAAATGTGTAAGATGACATCAGAATGAGCAAAAACTTTAACTCCTATAATATCATCAGGCGCTCCCTCTTCTTCAATAGCTCTAAGTATCTGAACGGCGCTTACTTCAATAGATTGGATCCTGCCAGATCCGGCACAATGAGGGCATAATTCTGAGGAATTTTCTACAATTGAAGGTCTAAGACGTTGGCGAGATAGTTCGAGTAAACCAAAGTGACTAATTTCCCCAATTTGGATTCTTGCCCTATCTTTCTTCATTGATTCTTTTAATTTTTTTTCAACACTGATACGATTTTTATTTTCCTCCATATCTATAAAATCAATCACAATCAGACCTGAAAGATCTCTTAATCTAGCTTGTCTTGCAAATTCTTCGGCGGCTTCTAAATTATTCTTTAAAGCAGTATCTTCTATATTTCTTTCTCTTGTAGATCTTCCTGAGTTAACATCTACTGCAACTAAAGCTTCTGTTTGGTCTATAATAATATAACCACCAGATTTTAGCGTTACTTTAGGGTTAAAAATATCTTGTAATTGTGCGTCCAGATTATATTTTTGAAAAAGATGAAGTTTGTCATCTACGTATTGTTGAACTTTTTTAGCATGACTTGGCATTACTGCTTTCATGTAATTTTTACATACTTTGTAAGCTTCACTTCCTTCAACTAAAACTTCGTCAATATCACTATGATATAAATCTCTAATAGCTCTTTTGACTAAAGAACCTTCTTCATGGATTAGAAAAGGAGCATTTGACTCTAATGTAAGTTTTTTTACATTTTCCCAAATTTTCATGGAGTTAGCATAATCTCTTTTGATCTCAGTTTTAGTTCTTTTAGAACCAGCTGTTCTTATTATTACTGCCATACCTTTTGAGACATCTAATTCGTCAACAACCTTTTTTAATCTTTTTCTGTCAGTAATGTTAGAAATTTTTCTACTTACACCACCTCCCCTAGGAGTATTAGGCATTAAGACACAGTATCTACCTGCAATTGAAATATAAGTAGAGAGTGCAGCGCCTTTTGAGCCGCGTTCCTCTTTAACAACTTGAACTAACAAAATTTGGCGTCTTGCTATTACTTCTTGGATTTTGTAATTCTTATATAAATTTCTTTTAATTTTTTTAAATTCTTCTTCGTTAAACTCATCTATATTATCTTCACTACTATCATCATTTAAGTTTAAATCTTCATCTGTTTTAGCTGATGCTTCTGCCAAAAGTTTATTTTTATCTTCGACAGGAATTCTATAATAATCAGGATGTATTTCACTAAAAGCTAAAAAACCTTGTCGGTTGCCTCCATATTCAATAAAAGCTGCTTGAAGACTAGGTTCAACTCTAGTTACTCTAGCTAAATAAATATTTCCTTTTAACTGTCTTCTGGAGTGAACCTCATATTCAAAATCATCAATGAGGTCATTAGTGGTTGAGATAACTCTTGTTTCTTCTGATTGTCTTGCATCTATTAGTAATTTTTTACTCATTCTTCATCTCCAACGTATTTATGATTTCAAACAAATTTGAAATCATATTTTTATGAATGAGTATTTTACGACTAACGGAATTAAGACCTTTTGAAAGGCCTAATTATTAAATAGGATGATTTTATTTTCACACTCAAAATGTAAATATTCGACTAAAATAAATAAAACTATTATAACTTCCTTAATATTAAATTATCAGATTTAAATCTTAACTCATTCCAAAATTCTTAAGCATTTAGTATGCAATAATAATTGTTTGATAACCTTCTTTCTAATAATCAACTTCAACCAAACAAAATAAATTCTTTATATAAATATATAGTGTTAATCAAACCAAGACAAACTTTATTTTTTGTTGTATCAAATTATATGGTTTCATACATAAAGTAATAATCTTGATTAATTACAATAATAATTCTTTTTTTTATTTAGCTTATTTAATATGTACTTTATTAGTACTTTTATTTCTCTTTCCTGCGAATTCACAAGAATTAGATAAAAAAACAGATAACACAGGCTATAATAAGACTAAATGTGAAGTTAATTTTGATACTTTAGATTGTTTTAATTATAAAATTGACAATGATTTCAAAGTTACATTATTAGAGCAACCATACAGAATTCTCCTTAATTTTGATGATTATATAAATTTCACCAATAAATCTTCACAAAATAATTTAATTAGTCAAATCAGATACAGCCAAAATTCAAAGGGCTCTCGTTTAGTTTTAGATTTATCAGAACCTGCTATCATAACTGACATAGTATATGAACAAAAAAAAATTGATGATATAATTGATTTAAAAATAAAAATAACAAAAACAACTGCTGCTAAATTTATAATTGCTCAACATATAATTAAGCAAAACAGAGGAGATTTATCATCATTAAATACTAATGTTACGTTATCAAAACAAAAAAACAGACACTGAAATAGAAGGCATTAGTTTTCCTAAAAAAAGACCAACAACACTAGGTAATAATACTCTTAAAAAATATAACACGATGTCAAAATCGGAAAACATACACATATAGCACCTGGCGTAAAAATTGGCGGTCAATCCTACGTCGGAAGAGACTCTTTGGTTGGAATTGGTTCTACCGTAAGAGATAAAATAAAAATTGGCAACAATGTAATCATAGGAGCCGGATCTGTAGTAGTAAAAAACTGTCTATCAAAAGGAACCTACGTTGGAAAACCAGCAAAAAAAAATGATTATTGCTGAGATAGGAATAAATCATTTAGGAAATTTAAAAACTTTAAAAAAGTATATTAAATTTATAAATAAAACAAAAATTGAGGGAGCTACAATTCAATTATTAAGAAAGTTTTTTTAAAGATGATTTTAAACATTTCTATATAAGCAGAAGCATACTTTTAAAAACATTTATTAAGTTGAGTAAAAAAAAAATTGGTATTGTAACAGATAGTGTTGATGATCTAATTATTAAAAATCTTAAAAATATTGATTTTTTTAAAATATTAGGAAGTCAAGTAAATAATGCAAATTTTTAAAGAAACTTAATAAATTAAAAAAGCCAATTTTTCTTTCTAATAGAGGGCTAAATAAATTTAAGGAAAAAAAATTAGTCAAATTAATTAAAAGAAATAAAAATCAATATATAATCCATACGCAGTTAAAAACTCATAAAAAAATTTGCTAATCTTAAAAATTTAAAAACATTAAAGAAAATACTAAATGGCAAAGTCTGTTTTGGATCACACTGTGATAAACCTAAAATAATTATTGACTCACTAAAATATAAACCAAAAAAATATTTTTTTACATAAAAGATGATTTTAAAAAATTATCCTGATAATTCATATGCAGTTCCATTAAACAAATTTAAAAAATTAATCAAAAAGATAAAATGAAAAAAAAATTGGTTTTATAATTATAGGAAGACTAAAATCAAAACGTTTACCAAATAAATTATTGAAAAAGATAGGGAATAAATTTGTTTTGGAACATTTAATAGATCGAGTAAAATATAAAAGAATATTTAAAAATATTATCTTTTGCACCTCAAATCTTAATCAAGATCAAAAATTAACTCAAAATTATCAAAAAAAAAAATTGATGTTTATAAAGGCGATCCAGTAGATGTTGTAGAAAGAATTTATTAGAGCATCTTTAAAGACAACTTACTCATATTCTCTATATAACTGCAGATAATCCATTTTTGATTTTTTTATGCAAAAAAATTTTAAAGAAGTTAATAAAATAGTAATTTTGACTTAATCAGAGCATTTGAATTTACCTTATGGACTTTTGTTATGGAATAAAAGTAAGTTCATTAAAGAAAATTTTAGAAATAAAAGCAATTAAAGAGTCTACTAACTGGGAAAGATATTACACAGAAACAGGATTATTTAAAGTTCATGATCTTAAAATTAAAAATAAAAACCACAGGTGGTCTAGGCTAAGATTAACATTAGACTATTTAGAAGATCTAAGATTTTTAAGATTAATATTTAAAAAATTAAGCAAAAAAAATATCTATTTTAATTTAAAAGAGATAATACCATACTTAAAAAAACCGGATATTCTTAAAATTAATCAATTTTTAACTGATACTTACTTAAAAAATATAATAAGGAAACTAAATTAGTTTTGAAAAAAATATAAAACTAAAAAAAAGATACAAAAATTTTATTGATTTTGAAATGAATTTAAAGATAAAAATAGATAATTATTTAATTAGTGAAAATAGGCCATGCTTTATAATTGCAGAGGCAGGGGTAAATCATAATGGGTCTCTATCAAAAGCATTTAAACTTGTTGATGAAGCAAAGAAAGTAGGAGCTAATTCAATAAAATTTCAAACTTTCTCAGCTAAAAATTTGGTGTTTAAAAATTCTCCAAAAGCAAACTATCAGCTGAAGACGACCAAAAAAAGTGAAAATCAATTTAATATGTTAAAAAACTTAGAACTCAATCATGAGGAGCAATACAAATTATTTAATTATTGTAAAAAAAAAAAAATTATTTTCTTATCAACGCCATATAATTTTGAGGACGTAGAATTTTTAATTAAACTAAAAACGCCTGCTTTTAAATTAGCTTCAATGCATATGGCAGAGCCGTATTTCATAAAACAAGTAGCCAAGCAGGGTAAACCTTTAATTCTTTCAACAGGGATGACAAATTTAGGAGAAATCAAAAAAACTTTTCAAGAAATCAAAAAAACTAATAATAGAAATATTGCTTTATTGCAGTGCACCACAGATTATCCAGCAGCATCAAATGAAATAAATTTAAATGTGATTAAAACTTTAAAAAAAAATTTTAAGTGCATAGTAGGTTTTTCAGATCATACAAGTGGCAGCGTAGCATCAATATCTTCAATACCTTTAGGCGCTAAAGTTATAGAAAAACATTTCACATTAAGTAATAGTTTAAGAGGCCCAGATCATAAAAGCTCTCTTAATCCAAAAGATTTTAAAAATTTTGTAAATAAAATTAGAGAGTCAGAAATATTATTGGGTAGCGATAAAAAACTCCCAACAATTTCTGAAAAAAACTTATTTGCTATGAGAAGAAGTATTGTAACAAAATAGAAATAAAAAAAGGTGAGAAAAAATTAAAGAAAATATTTAACTTATAAAAGACCATTAAAAGGAATTAAACCAATTCATTTTAAAGAAAATTATAGGTAAAAAAATAAAAAACATTAAAAAAGATACAATTCTAAAATGGGAGTATTTTTAATAAATTTTTTTTTGTTTAATGAGATATACTTTATCTTTTAAAAAAGTTTAAAACAAACAGATATACTATTGCTTGACAGAAATTATTCTAATTTAAATTTAAATAAATTTAAAACGATAGTTTTTGATTACAAAAAGATATTTTTTTCAATTTTCCTTATATCGTTTTATAAATTTTTATTTTTAATTCACAAAAAAGAAAACTTAAAGAAGTTTATTTAAAAACCTTTCTAGAAAATATTAATCCTAAAGTAATAATAGGTCATCACGAAAACCATCTTATATTTTTTGTAAAAAAATTCTACCCAAACGGTAAAATTATCGTATATCTTCATCATAGGCTATTTAAATCTCAAGTAAATAATTTGAAAAAAAAATCAAAAAATTCATCAATTGATTATTTCTTTGTCTGTGACCACCTTCATAAAAAAATTTTAGAAAAATATTTTAAATGTAAATTCATTATAAGTGGCCTTATAAAAAATAACGAGAAAAAACTATTAAATAAAAAAAAGGTCTTTGATATAAATTTCATATCAGAATTTCGAACTGTAAAATATATTAAAAAGGAACAACATGTAAAATTTATAAAATATCTGACTAAAATTTTAGACATGTATTGCCATAAGTATAATAAAAAATTTGTTATTTCATTAAACAGCTCTAGAAAAGATAAAAACATAGATCAAAATACAGAGATTAATTTTTAAAAATATTTCTTCAAATATTCACTTCTTAAAGAATAAAGATTCATATGAGGTTGCAAATATTTCAAAAATTATAATTTGTTTAAATTCTAATTTAGGAGCTGAACTTTTAGCCAGGCAAAAAAAAGTTTTATTTTTACCTTTTTTAAATAAAATACACGATAATTACAAAAATCCTTATTTTGGTAAAAATCTGTTCTTCATTTGTAAAAAACTAAATAAGAAAACTATTTTTGAAAGAATTAATACAATACTTAAAATGACAAATAACGCGTGGAAAAAAAAATTAAAAAAAGAAGATATAAATATTATTTTTGATAAAAATAATTCAGTTTTAAAAAAAAAATTACTAAATTAATTAATTCTCCAACGTGATTAAAAATATTTGTTTTTTAGAAGATAAAGAAGATTTTGAAATTCTTTTTAATAAGATTAAATATGAAAACTGTTTATTTGTTCCCCTGGATATTAAAACTTTTCTTATTTGTAAGAAAAATAAACTTAATATATTTGATTTTAATAGATATTTAACTAACAAATTTCATGAGACAGCATTGGAGGAAACAAAAAAGTTTACCGAAACAATAAAATTTAAAAATCAATTAGCCTATAGTCTTCAGTCTGAAATAGTAGGTTATTTAAGATTTAGATTACACAGTATAATTTTTATAATTGAAATTATAGAAAAAATTTTGGCAAAATATAAAATTGATAAAATCTTTGTATCTGGGATTGCAAAAAAAAATCACAAATTACATGAAGTAAAAATTTGTAGTGAAATTATAAACGAATTATATCCTAATTTAACTCATAATTTATCAAGAAATCTTCACGAAGAAAAACATAAGGAAATTTATAAATATATTACAAATAAGCCATTACTCAATAAGTCAAAAAGTTCTTTTTAAGTAATGGCGGGTATAACTTCAAAAGATTGAGAAAAAAATTTAAAGAAGCAGGTTTTAAAACATGGATTTCTTTGTTTGGAAAGGTTCACTTTTATGAAAAATTTTTTATTTTGTAAAAGGATATAATTTAATTCATTTTATAATTGATAAAAAATCCAAAGTTAAAAGAAAATATTCATTGAAAAAATAAATTTTAATTACAAGAATAAATATAATCTTTCAAATTTATTAAATAACCTAAATAGTAAATTAAGTTATTACTTTAATGATTTGTACCAAAAAACTATTACACTAAAAATTTATTAATGAAAATAATTTTTCATTATTAATTTCTAATGTTGCAAGAGGATTAGACGGAGCAATCTTGGATCATGATCTTAAACAGCCAAGTCTTTGTATTCCTCATGGTATTATTTCAAAATCATTGAATAATTATGACTTACTTTATAAAAAATATAGCAGAAGCTGTGTTTAATGGTGAGAGTAATTATTTTGCTATACAATCTAAAATCATGCACCAATCTCTTGAGACACACAAATTCAGAGGAAAACCTATTATTACAGGTAATCTAATTTTTTCTCATAATACAAATAAGGGTAATTATAAAAATAAACATCTTTTATACGCGACAACTCTTAAGGGCTTTACCAACATGCAGTATTTAGGTGTCGATATGTTTTATGAATTTTGGGAAATTTTAAATGAATTGAATGATTTATCGAAAGAAATGAAACTCAAAATAATAGTAAAAATACATCCACAGTTTAGCACATGTAAAAACGAATTGGCAAAACACTTTAAATCTTTGTAATTTACTAATTGCCGTATAGATAAGTTATTAAAAAATGCCTTTTCATTAATCACTTTATCATCTGGCACCATTGAAGATGCACTGAATTCTAAAGTTCCTGTAATATTGTATGATTATAAAAAACGTTATAAACAGTTAGAATGCTCTTCAAAATATAGAAAAGAGGAGTCCGTTTATTATATTAATAGTAAAAATGAAATAAAATTACTTTTAGAACAAATTAAGGAATCCGAAAAACCTAAATTTGATAATTATATTTATGAAGGGACATTTAACAATAATTTTGATCAAAAAGTACTACCAATAATAAATAAAAAATGACAAAAAAAATTTTTGAAGTATTAGATTGCACGCTAAGAGACGGAGGGTATTATAATAATTGGGATTTTTTTCATTAGATCTTGTAGGAGATTACCTTAAATCTATTTCATCATCAGGTATAAAGTACATTGAACTTGGATTTAGATCATTTCCTTCAAAAAGTTTTAGGGGCTCTAATTGGTATACAACTGAAAATTATATAAATAGTTTATCTATTTCCAAAAATTTAAAAATTGCTGTTATGTTAAATGCTGCTGAGGTTATTAATAATGAAAGCTTAGAAAAAAATATAAAGAAACTTTTGTTAAAAAAATAAGAGTAAAATATTTTTAGTTAGAATAGCTTTTCATTTTGATGAACTAGATAAAACTATTCAAATCGCTAATATTTTAAAAAAGTTAGGATATAAAGTAGCATTAAACTTGATGCAAATTTCAGAAATTACAGAGGAAAATTTAGCCAAAGTTTCAAAGAAAATTAACAATTCAAAAGCAGATATTTTTTATTTTGCAGATAGTTTAGGAAGTTTGAATCCATCTAAAGTGAAAAAAATAATTACAACTATCAAAAAGATTGGAGGAAAAAAGATATAGGAATACATGCACACGACAATTTAGGAAAGGCAATACAAAACACCGTTGAAGCAATTAATTTTGGAGCGACATGGACAGATTGCACGGTAACAGGCATGGGTAGAGGACCTGGAAATACCCAAACAGAAAATTTTCTTATTGAGCTACAAAATTTATTTCAAAAAAAGTTCAATGTCCTTCCAATTTTAAATATAATTAATGATCATTTTAAATCGTTGAAAGATAAATACAACTGGGGGACAAATACTTATTATTATTTAGCAGGCTTGTATGGAATTCACCCAACTTACATACAAGAAATGATTTCGACCAAATTTGCGAGTGCTGAAATATTAGCTGCTATCAATCAATTAAGATTAAGTGGTGGAAGCAGGTACAACGTAGATTTAGTAAGATCAAATTTCAAAATAATTTAAAACTTAGCCAAGGATCGTGGTCACCATTAAAACAAATTAAAAATAAAGAGGTACTACTAATTGCCTCTGGCCCTAATTCAAGAGATTATAAAAAAGAGATTGAGAGATATATTAAAATTAATAAACCCTTCGTGATTGCAGTTAATACAGATGTTAAAATTGAAAAAAAATTTATAAGTATTTATGCTGCTTGCAATCCATTAAAACTGATAGCTAATGCTCAAAGCTATAAAAACCTTAATGCCCCGCTTGCAGTTCCTTCAACATTGTTAAATAAAAATTTAAATAAAAAACTTAAAAATATTAAGATATTGGATTTTGGAGTTGGCCTTGAGCATAATACATTTAAATTTAATTCGAAAGGTGCAATTATGCCTAGACTATTTACTCTTGTATACGCACTTTCAGTCGCAACTAGTGGTCAAGCTAAAAGAGTCCTACTAGCTGGATTCGATGGATACGGAAATGAAGATGTTAGAACAAAAACAATTGATGAACTATTACATCTATATTCATCATCTAAAGGATCTAAACCGTTGTTAGCAGTTACACCAACTACTTATAGTATAAACTCAACATCAATTTACGCATTATAAAAATGCAGTTCGCAGTAGTTATACCAGCCAGATATCATTCAACTAGATTGATGGGCAAACCATTAATTAAGTTAAAAGGTGTTCCTATGATTATCAGAACTTATAGACAATGCGTTAAGGCAGTTGATAAGAAATTTGTTTATGTATCTACTGACGACAAAAGAGTTAAAGATGTATGTGAAAAAATAATATAAATGTAATTATGACTTCGAAACATTGCCTAACTGGCACTGATAGGGTTTTTGAAACAACAAAATATCTCAAAACCAAGACACTAATCAATGTTCAAGGTGATGAACCACTTTTTAACCCTCAAGATTTGTTAAAAATAATAAAAGAGTCTAAAAAATTTCCGAACGATGTAATTACTGGATATTGCGAAATAACTGATAAAAAACAATTTTTTGATGTAAATGTACCAAAAGTTGTAGTTTCAAAAGATAATCATATTATATATGCATCCAGAGCACCAATACCTTTTAATAAAAAAAAAAAATTTATAAAAGCATGGAGACAAGTTTGCGCTTATGCTTTTCCAAAAAAAAAGTTAGAACTTTTTTATAATTTAAAGAGAAAAACCCCAATAGAAAAAATAGAGGATTTAGAATATCTAAGATTTCTTGAATTAGGAGTAAGATTAAGAGCTTTAAAAATGAGCAAAAAGTCTATCGCAGTAGATACGATTCATGATGTAAAATTAGTAAAAAAAAGATTAAAATAAAAATTCTTATGGGAATAAAAAAAAAATTTATAGATACAAATATTAAAAACAAATTAAAAACTGTTGAAGAAAAATTACAATTTGTAAATTTTGAAGGACTAAAATTACCTTTGCCGACTGAAATTGAGATAAGCGAGTCAGGTACCTGTAACAGGAAGTGTTCATTTTGTCCAAGAAGTGCAAAAACTTTGTAGACAAAAAGAATTCATTTCAAATAATCTTCATCATAAATTATGTGCTGAATTGAAAACATATGATTACAAAGGCACTATATACGATACAGTGGTTTCGTTGAGCCTTTACTAGATAAAAATATTTATAATTTAATTGAAATGGCAAAAACAATTTACCTAATTGTAATATTGAACTTGTAACTAACGGAGACCCTTTAAATTTGGCTAGATTAAAAAAATTATTTCTTCACGGGTTAAATAAAATTTTAATTAGCGCATATGACGGGGAAAAAGAAGCGATTGAATTAGAGAGTTTATGTAAAAAAAAGCTAATTTAGATGAAAATCAATTTATCGTGCGTCATAGATATTTAACTGAAAGTGAGGATTTTGGTATTACTTTAAGTAACAGGTCGGGATTGATGGAAAATGCGGAATATCAAATCAAAACTTTAAGTGCTCCTTTACAAAACCCTTGTTTTATTCCATCGTACACTTTTTTCTTGATTACCAAGGGGATGTTTTAATGTGTCCTCATGATTGGGGAAAAAAATTGATACTAGGAAACCTTAATAAGGAAAAATTAATTGATATTTGGTTTAGTAAAAAATCTATGAGGATCAGAAAAATGATAAATCAATCTAATAGAAATTTTTCTCCATGTAATGTTTGTGATGTTGATGGGACTATGATGGGTAAAAAAAACTCAAGCTATTTTTAAGATAAATGAGGAAAAATAAAAAAAAAGAGCGCTTATTTTAGGAGGAAGCTCTGATATTGGCCAAGAAGTTGCTAAATATTTTTATAAAAAAAAATTGGTCAGTAACAATTCATTATTCTGGAAAAAATTAAATTTTTAAAAAAATTTAAAAATTTAAAAGTTAAATTTATCAAAAGTGATTTTATAAAATCAAATAACTTAAGTCCTTTTTTAAAAGACAAGTTTGATACAGTTATTAATTTAGTTGGTTATATTAATAATAAGTCATTTCAAAAAATGAATATTAATGACCTGATCAATACATTTAAGGTAAACACATTTCTTCCCATTTTAATCGAAAGAAACTTATTACATGGAATGATTAAAAATAAATGGGGTAGGATATTAAATTGTAGCAGCATAGGTGTAAAATTTGGTGGAGGTGAAAATACCTATTGTTATTCCTTTTCAAAACATGCATTAGAATTTATTCCATCGGTTTATAAAAACTTAAGTAAAAAAAATATTTTGATAAATAATTTAAGAATTGGTGTAACCGATACTAAAATTCACAAAAAGATAAAAGGTAAAAAACTAAAATCTAGAATTAAATTAATACCCATTGGCCGAATTGCTAAAATTCAAGAAATAGTAAATTTTATTTATAGTCTTTCATCAGAAAAAAATACCTACATTACCGGAGAAACACTAACTATTGCTGGTGGCGAGTAATTTTTTTAATTTAAAATAATAGAATGAGAATAAAAATTAATTATCATAAAGATAATATTAAATGGAAGTCTAATTGGGTTTTTATTGGTAAAATTATTCAAATTTAAAAAATGTAGAAAAAAATAGATGGAAAAGATTAAATATAAATGAATTTATTCACAAAGTTTTTGATTTAGAAATTCAGAAGTATCTAATCTGGACTGAAAAACAAAGAAATTTTCACAAAGACTCAGAGCATTGGTGGATGACAGATCTTGCAGGAAAAAACAATTTAAATTCTGATTTTTACTTATTTATTTGTCAAATCTATTCACTTCTTGAACTAATAACTCAGCAGAAAGAAAAAGGAAAAAAAGAGATACTTATAATTTGTGATGATATTTATTTAATAGATACAGTTAAAATTTTTTAAAAGAAAAAAATATGATGTAAGAGCAAGACCAATTTTTATTGTCTTTGAAAGTTTACTAAAAAATGTCAGATATTTTTAAAATTTTCGTTTCAGTAATAAGTAGCATCCATTGGATGGTTATATCTAAGTTTGTAAATAAAACTCAAAATTTAAATACTGATAATATTATTTTGATACACCACTCAATGGACATTAATAAATTTAAAAGACTCTAAGCTTGAAAATAGATATTTTCCTTATCTCAAAGATTACCTTAAAAACAAAAAAAAAAATATTCATCATATAGTTTGGTTTTATAATTTCTGGACGGATAGATTAAAATTTTTAAAAGTATAAATAAAAAATCTGGTTTCATCGCAGAAAGTTTCATAGGCTTTAAAGACTTGATTATGGGAATTAAAAATTTATTAAAAACAAAAAAACAATTCTTGGGTGTGATGATTATTATGACATTAAACTAAAAAATTTATTAATAAGGGAAAGTAATAATTATTTAAATGATAGCTTTTCAAATCTAAGGTTTTGGCTTTATAAACCCGCACTTCAAAAATGGTCACAAGGAATTAATTCTTTAATATGCATTGATCATTATGAGAACATGGTTTTTGAACATGCGCTAATTGGCTCTGTGAGAAATCTTTCAATAAATAAAAAAACAATTTATGGATATCACCATACTATAGCAAGTAAAGAGTTTACTGCTTGGCAAAGTTTACCTAGTGAGTGGGAAAGTAAATTTAAACCAGACTTTGTGATATCTTGTGGAAAACTTTCAAGCGATATTTTGATATCACAAGGCACTCCTTCAAACAAAGTAATTGAAGGACCGGCATTAAGGTATAATAGCTTAATTTCTGTGACTGAAAATAAAAAAAATTCCAATAAAAATTACAAAAAAATTTTACTTCCTTTATCGAAGATTAAAGACTCATCTATTGAACTAATTGACAAAGCCTTAATGTTAGGAAAAATGCTATCAGAAACAGATTATCAGCTAATTATAAAAACCACATCCAGATTTTATAATAAAAGAAACTGACGTGGAAAAAAATTTTACAACATTCAAATATTTTTATTTCTGAAAAAATATTAATGAGTTACTAGATGAATGTGGGTTTTCAATATTCATGGCTACTGGCGCAGCTTATGACGCGATATTGCAAGGAAGTATCACTCTTACATTGAAAAGTGAGTTAAATTTATCGGATAATTATTTAGATATTTTTAAAAAAATTGTGATTTTATTGACTCTTATGATTTATTATCTTTAAAAATTTATTAATTAAATTAAGTTGTGATATTAATGAACTTGAAAATTTTAAAATAAAATATTTAAAATTAAGAAATTTAATTATGAATGGATTTAATAAAGTGAATGAGGAGAAGTTAAATATTTTTAGCTTAAGTAAAAATGGGCATTAGAGTATTATTTTTATATCCAAATACATATGGTATGAATATGTTGCCACCTGCGATAGCTTTATTTGCGGCGCTTTTAAAAAAATGGCCATAAAAGTGAAATCTTTGACACAACTTATTATAATTTAGACCATGGGATTGACTCAGATGGAAGTAAAATGGAAAGACTTAATGTTGTTCCTTATAAAATGGAGGAAAAAGGCATAAAACTAAAAACTTCTGATTGGAAAAAAGATTTAAATGAACAAGTTAAAAAATTTAAGCCAAACTTAATAGCCATTTCCTCTACAGAGGATATGTGGGAACTTGGATTAAGGCTTTAAATGAGCTGAAAACATATAAAGAGAAAAACAAAGTTCCAGTTATAGTAGGAGGTGTTTTTGCAACATTTGCACCTGAAATTTGCATTAAAGAAGATTTAGTTGACATGGTTTGTGTGGGTGAGGGGGAAAATGCCTTAATCGACTTGTGTGATAGACTTGAAAAAAATTGATTACTCCGATGTAACTAATTTATGGGTAAAACTTCAAGATGGTAAAATTAAAAAAATTCTATCTCAAAACCTGTAGATATAAACCAGAACCCTTTAATTGATATTTCTCTTTTTGAAGAAGCAAGGCTTTACAGGCCCATGACTGGAAAAGTTTATAAAATGTTACCAGTAGAAACTATAAGAGGGTGTCCTTTCACGTGCCGATTTTGCAATTCCCCAGATCAAATGAAACTCTACAAAGGTCTAGGTTCAAATTTTTATAGAAAGAAAAAAATGGAACTTGTCTATAAAGAATTAAAATATTTTAAAGATGTTCATAAGGTAGAATATAACTATTTTTGGGCAGACACTTTTTAGGTATGAGCAATAATGAAATGGATGAATTTTGTGAAATGTATTCAGAAATAAATTTACCCTTTTGGATGCAAACAAGACCTGAGACTATTAATGATGACAATATGAGTAAATTAAAAAGGTTGGATTACATAGAGTTTCTTTTGGTGTTGAACATGGCAATGAAGAATTTAGAAAAAGAATTTTAGATAGAAGATGGAAAAATAAAGATATTATAGAAAAGTTAAAGATCCCAAAAAAATATGGTATTTCATTTAGTGTAAATAACATTACTGGATTTCCCACTGAGACAAAAAAATTGGCATTCGACACAATTGAATTAAACAGACACATCGATGCAGATAACGCGAATATTTATGCTTTTGTGCCCTTTCACGGAACTCCTTTAAGAAAAATGTGTGAAGATATGGGTTTAATTAAACCAGAAACAATTACTAAATGCTTAACAGCAGAAAGTCAGCTCAATCAACCACAATACCCACCTCATGAAATTGAAGAAATAAAAAAATGTTTTTCTTTATATGTAAAGTTTCCAAAAAATCGTTGGAAAGAAATAGAAAGAGCTGAAAAAAATGATAATGAGGGAAATAAAATATTTAATGAATTAAAAGCAGAGTACCTCGAAAAATACATGCCTAAACCAGATGCGGATCCGCACGGCACCACTAACTTTGAGGCAGTTGAAAATCCTTACTGTATCGATATACCTGGAGATAAATTAAAGTCAGAAATACACAAAGACGACTTATAAATAATAATCTTAATATTCTTATAAGATATAACATTTAAAATATGAACTTTTCTAAATGAGTAAACCATTAGTTTCAATATTATTAAATTGCTATAACGCATCAAATTATATTTCAAAAGCTATTCAAAGTGTTTTAGATCAAACATATTTAAATTGGGAATTAATAGTTTGGGATGATGGTTCAACTGACGATACATTAAAAAAGATAAAAAAATTTGATAGTGAAAAAATAAAAATATTTTCAAATAAATATAATATTGGATTAGGAAAGAGCAGAATAAATGCGATAAAAAAATTAAATGGGGATTTGGTAGCAATCTTAGATTCTGATGATTATTTTCATAAAGAAAAATTATCTAAGCAAGTAGAAATTTTTGAAAAGCATCCTAATGTTTCTTTATGCAGTTCTTGGTGTAGAATACTTGATGAAAAAAATAACTTGTTGAAAAACATTAATTATAATCTAAGTAACACTGAAATTAAAAATAAAATTAATTTTTTAAACGTATTACCTAATTCATCCTTAATGTACAGAAGAAATATCGCAGAGCAATTTGGATGGTACTCAAAAAAATTTGAATATTCTCAAGATTATGACTTAACATTAAAATTATTAGAAAAAAATGATTTATTTTTAATTAGAGAATATCTTACTTTCATTATGTTTCATTCACAAAGTATGACAAATACAAAACATTTAAACATTCTTTCAGTGAAAGAACAGATAGTTATTCTTAGAGATAATTTAAAAAAGAAACAGTTCTCTAATGAGGAAAAAACTTTAATTAAAACAATAATTAATGTTAATGTTGTAAGGCTTTATTTTAAAACTCTAAAAGATGACACTTACAATAGTTTAAAAAATTTAATTTTAATTTTCCTAAAAAATCCTAGCTTGTTTTTTAAATTAAGAATATTAAAAAAATTAGAGACAGATAATTTTTTTAGGGCATGTAGTTCAGTGGTAGAACGCTACGTTGACATCGTAGAGGTCATAAGTTCAATTCTTATCATGCCCACCATTTTTTTCCTCAAAAAAGTATTAATTTAGTCTATTTACATATCTTTTTAAAAATAATATAAAGCGTCTGCCTGGTAATTATTGCGAAGGGGCCACACCCGATCCCATTCCGAACTCGGAAGTTAAGTCCTTCAGCGCCGATGGTACTTTGTCTTAAGATATGGGAGAGTAGGACGTTGCCAGGCTTTAAAATTATGAAAATAGCTAGCTCACTTAAATCCTTAAAAAAAAGAGACCTTAACTCTAAACTAGTGAAGCGTAGAGGAAAACTTTACGTGATAAACAAAAAAAATCCAAAGTTTAAAGCTCGTCAAGGTTAAAGATGAGTGAAAACAATTTTAAAAAAACTTACAACGGTTTTACGAAATTTGTATTGTGGGGAACAATCGCAGTTATTGCGATATTAGTAATATTAGCAATTACTTTACTCTAAAATCTAAAAATTAATTATATGATAGTTGGTTCAATTAAAGAAAATATAACATTAGAAAAAAGAGTTTCAATAACCCCAGAGTCTGCAAAAAATATTATTGGGCTTGGGTTGAAAGTATATATTGAAAAAGGTTATGCACTTCATCTTGGAATTGAGGACAAAGAATATAACGATATAGGAGTTGAGATAAAAGCGTCATCGAAAGAAGTATTAAATTCATGTGACTTAATTACGAAAGTAAATTGTCCCTCGGAAGATGAAATTGGAATTTTAAAAGATAATACAATTTTAATTGGAATGCTTAATCCATCAAAAAATAAAAACCAAATTGATAAAATTATTAATAAAAAGATAAAGCCTTTTTCTTTAGAATTATTACCTAGAATTACAAGAGCTCAATCAATGGATGTTTTATCTTCCCAATCTAATTTGGCTGGATATAGAGCAGTTGTTGATTGTGTTGCAGAATTTGAAAAAGCTGTGCCTATGATGATGACAGCGGCAGGAACCGTTCCAGCAGCTAAAGTTTTGGTTATTGGAGCAGGTGTAGCAGGTTTACAAGCTATTGCTACCGCTAAAAGATTAGGCGCGATTGTTTCAGCAACAGACGTAAGAGCAGCATCTAAAGAGCAAGTAGAAAGCTTAGGCGGTAAATTTTTAACAGTTGAACAAAACGAAGATATGGAAACTGCTGGTGGATACGCAAAAGAAGCATCAGATGAGTATAAAAAAAAACAAGCAGAAATGATGAAAGAAGCTCTTAAAAAAAATGATATAGTTATATGTACAGCATTAATTCCTGGAAAACCTGCTCCAAGAATACTAACGGAGGATTTAGTTAAACTTATGAAGCCTGGGTCAATTGTTTATGATTTAGCAGCAGAACAAGGAGGAAACTCTGCATTTTCAGAAGCAGGCAAAATTAATTCAGTAGATGGGATAAAGATAATAGGAGTTAAAAGTTTAATGAATAGCTTACCACTTACTGCTTCAAGCTTATATGCTAAAAACTTATTTAGTTTTATTCGTAACTTGTATAGTAAAGAGAAGAAAGATTTTAACATTAATTTAGAGGACGAAATAATAGAAAAATCATTAATAAAAAAAGATTAATTATGGAAATAGATCCGTTTATATTTAGATTAAGCATTTTTATTTTATCGATCTTTGTTGGTTATTATGTTGTGTGGAGTGTCACCCCATCACTTCATACTCCATTAATGTCAGTCACTAACGCCATTTCATCAGTTATTATTGTAGGTGCTATCATTGCAGCTTTAGCAGGAACTTCCGAAAGTATTTTTAATACATCGAGTATCTTTGGATTTATAGCTATCATTTTAGCAGCAATAAATATTTTTGGGGGCTTCTTGGTGACTCAAAGAATGCTTCAAATGTACAAAAAAAAGAAAGATAAAAAGAAATGATCTCAGCTAATCTAGCAGCAATTTTTTATTTAGTATCTGGAACATTATTTATTCTTGCGCTTAGAGGATTATCATCACCAGATACATCTAGACAAGGAAACTACTTCGGAATTGCTGGAATGATAATTGCAATCGTGGTGACATTCCTATCAATTGGAAATTTTTCAACGTCTCTAGTTTATGTAGTTATATTCTTAGTAATCGGTGGAGCAATCGGCGCTTTTATAGCTTTTAAAATTCCGATGACTGCAATGCCAGAATTAGTAGCTGGTTTTCACAGTTTAGTAGGTTTAGCAGCAGTTTTTGTCGCGATAGCAGCTTTTTTAAATCCCGCAGCTTTTAATCTAGGAAATGTCGGTGATATAAAATTAGCGAGTCTTATTGAAATGTCTATTGGAGCGGCAGTAGGAGCGATAACTTTTTCAGGTTCTATAATAGCTTTTTTAAAGTTAAGAGGAATAATGTCTGGTGCTCCAATTACATTTAGTGGTCAGCATATTTTAAATTTGATACTTGGAATAGGTATATTTGTTTTAATTTTTTATCTATGTAAAACTCAATCTACAAATATTTTTTGGACTGTAATTATAATCTCATTTCTTGTCGGAGTTTTATTAATTATCCCTATAGGAGGAGCAGATATGCCTGTAGTAATTTCAATGCTTAATTCTTATTCTGGCTGGGCTGCAGCAGGTATAGGTTTTACATTAGAGAATACTGCTTTGATTATAACAGGTGCTCTTGTCGGATCTTCTGGAGCAATACTTTCATATATAATGTGTAAAGCCATGAACAGATCTTTTGTAAGTGTAATTCTAGGTGGTTTTGGAGCAGACAATTCTACTGATGATAAAAAGAGAAGAAAGATCAAAAGCCAGTTAAAAGTGGTAACGCAGAGGATGCAGCTTTTTTAATGAAAAATGCCTCATCTGTAATTATAGTTCCAGGGTACGGTATGGCTGTAGCTCAAGCTCAACATGCTCTTCGAGAGATGGTAGATAAATTAAAAAAAAACGGATATAAAAGTTACTTATGCTATTCACCCTGTAGCTGGAAGAATGCCTGGACATATGAATGTTTTATTAGCTGAAGCAAATGTTCCTTATGATGAAGTTTTTGAATTAGAAGATATAAATAATGATTTTGCTAATTCCGATGTTGCATTTGTAATTGGAGCAAATGATGTAACAAATCCTGTAGCTAAAACAGATCCAAAAAGCCCAATATTTGGAATGCCAGTGCTTGATGTTGAAAAATGTAAATCTGTTTTATTTGTTAAAAGAAGTTTATCACCAGGGTATGCTGGTATAGATAATGAACTTTTTTATAAAGATAATACTTTAATGTTGTTTGCAGATGCAAAAAAGATGACAGAAGACATAGTTAAAAATTTAGATTAATGAAAACAAAAATCTTTTGTGATATTGCTGACTATAAGACAATTAAATTTTTTAATAATAAGTCTTTAGTTGATGGCTTTACAACTAATCCAAGTTTAATGCGATTAGCTGGAGCCAAAAATTACAGAAATTATTCTCTTAAAATTTTAAAGGTTTGTAAAAAAAAACCAATCTCTTTTGAAGTATTTGCAGATAATTTTAAAGATATGTTGAAACAAGCTTATGAAATTAATTCTTGGGGTAAAAATGTTTACGTAAAATTCCAGTTGTAAATTCTAAAGGAGTATTTACAGGACCGGTCATCAAAGAATTAAGTGAAAAGGAATTAAACTCAACATAACTGCAGTTTACTCATTTGAACAAACTGAAAAGATTTTTAAAATTAAATAAAAACAAA